>CAVXMB010000003.1:0-307778 GCA_963762745.1 uncultured Actinomycetota bacterium | reverse complement strand
CAGGGGGTGGCCAATGGATCTCCCAAGACTGAGGCAGGATGTGCTCGATACTCAACCCGGTGCTCGTGTGGGCCTCTTCCGCGAAGTCCGTCCTGAGCTCATCCTCGAGGGCCTCGAGGACCATCCGCAAACGTCCCCGGCTGACGACACGATAGAGCGGTAGGGACAGCAAGGCCGTGTGAAGCTCCTCGTCCGTCGGCCACTCTTGGCTTTCCCCGCCGAGGCCGCGCAGGAACGAGACGGTGACGTCGCCAGCGTGCTCTGGATCCTCGCGAAGGGCGCCTAGAAGAGCGAGGAACACCTGGTTGTAGTTCTTCGTCGTCAAGCGGCACAGCAAACGACGTACTAGCCAGCTCTCGACCGCTCGCATCATCCGCAGCTTCTGTTCACGCGGAACCTGATCGTCCGCATGGCCGAGCACGAACAGCAAGGCAGGCGTGACCGTCGCGGTCTCCATCGCCCGCAGTCGATAGAAGAAGGTTCTCTCGTACGTACCGACAGGCTGGACGTCAAAGTCGCGGTACACCTTGGCGTGTCGATGAACATCTGCGAGAACTGCGTCAACGTCCTGGGTCGCGGCATGTCGCTTGAACTGTGGAAAGAGCTCGTGCACACCAAACTCCATCCCGAGACGCATCGTGAGCCAATGGAAGAAGAACACATCGAGTCGCGGTCGGTAGAGTCTTCCCTGAGTGACGATCTCGCGCCACCAGTCATCATCCAACGACCGCCAATGGTTCTGGTAGAGCTCAGCGATCGGGAGCTGCTGACTCGCGGCCTGCCGAAAGACGAAGTTCTTGATGAGGTCCGAGGCGAGCAGCGGTGTTCCGCGCGCGTTGAGCGTCTCGAAGATGACCTGCGCGTTGTCGGTTGGTTCCAGATCGATCACGACGAGTCGTACAAGCCGCCACACCGTGGTCCTCAGTGCGTCGAGCTGAGTCTCCACGGAGTCATCTTCATCAGCCAGCCATTCCCTCAACGCGTCGCAGAAGTAGTCGTGCGCTTGCCACATGCGCGTGCCCGACACATCCAGCTCACTGTCGCCAGGTAAGGCATCGCGCCCCATCGTCAGCCGGAACGCGTCCTGATCGAGGTTCGTCGGCCATACCTTGTAGTGATCGTTTGTCTCCCTCACAAGGTCTGGGTCATTCTCAGTGAGCTTGGCGAAGAGCTTGGCGCTCTCGTCGCCGAACTCCAGCGCCACGTCGTGAGCCGCGTCGAGAAACAGTTGGAGAGTGGTCAAACGCTGTTGGCCGTCGATCACGCTGCGGATGTCGATCATGCCGGCCCCGACCGGCACTTGTTCAAGAACGACTGCGCCAAGGAAATGTGCGGCTGTCTTGTCTTCCGCGGTCGATGGTTCGAGACCGGCCGTCGCAGCTGTCGCTCTTTCGGCTAGGAGTCTCTGTGTGATGGCGCGAACGTCTTCCCAGAGAGGAATCCAGCGCTTTCCCTTTTCCCAGACGTACGGACGCTGGAAAAGCGGAACCACGAAAGTGACGGGCTTGTTGAACAGCTGCGTCAGCGTGAGGGTCTCGGCCTTCATCGAGTCTCCGTTCGATCCGGGCTGCACGCATGATGCCGCGCTGGTCGCTATTCAGACAACTCGCAAGCCAATGTGGGTGGAGGATAGATGCTCTCATCTCACTTGGCATAGGAACCCCGCCTGCTGAGGGAACGGTCGATCCTACGGTTTGAAAGGTCGCAGTACGGTCGTATGTTCGAGGCAGTGCAACCTGCCAGCCATCGACTGATCGTGGTTCGCGGTGCCGCGAGCGAACCGCTCGCGGACGAGGAGTTTCGTGCGTGGGCGCGCGAGCAGCGGATTTTCATCTCGAGCGTGATGGACGAGTTACGAGACGAGCGCAGGGTCGTCGCCAACCGCATGGAAGAACTCGGCAGCGAGCCCGTTCTCTTCGAACGGTTCGGAGGACGCGAGATGATGCCGAGGCTGCGTACGTCCACGAGGTCGCCTCCTCCTCGATCTACATCGGCATCCTCGGTCGCCGGTACGGCCGACAGCTCGCGACGCGATTCTCTGCGACCCACACGGAGTACCTCACCGCGGAGGAGAACGGTCTCCGGGTGGCGGTGTGGGCCAAGGACATGGACGATCGCGAGGGGCATGCGCAGTCGTTCCTCGACGACGTAAGGGTCTTCCACACGACGGGAACCTTCGGGACGCCGGAAGAGCTCGCGGACGATGTGGAGCGACGCGTCCGTCGGATCGGACTGGAGGACCTCGCGCCGTGGGTGAAGCTAGGCCCGGTCGTGTTCCGCGCACGCGCGATCACGGAGCGGGCGGGAGAGGTGGACGTGGTGGCACGCATCAGGGACCGGGACGTACTCGCGCAGCTCGAGGGGATGCGCTCGGACCGGTGGGGGAGGACCATGGAAGGGACGTTCACATACTCCGGGCGCGTCCGCCCAAGCCGTGTCGAACAGGTCGAGGTGACGACGACCGCCGGCGCAGGCGCAGGACTCCGACTCTTGCTCACGACGAGCGAGGTCACTCTCGACACGTTCTCTGAGATGAGCGTCTCCGGCGGAGGCAGGACCTTCACCGCGCAGGATTTCACCGAGATGGGTCTACGCCGGTTGCTCTTCGGCGAGGCGGTCCAACTCGACGATTTCACGGGGCACATGGCGACCATGGACGACCCGCTAGCGCCGATCGCCGGGATGGATCTTCTCGGAGGAGATCGATCCGTCCGATCATCCACCTCTTGCTGACGGAAGCCCTCGTCGGCCAAGGGCGAGCCGCGCGGATGACGCGCCTCCGTATCGGGCTGCCGGTGGCCGGCCGCCGGCGGTTCGAACTCGAATGGGAGGCCCTGCGCCCGTACGAGAGCGTCGATCCGGAGCGCCGACGGATCGAAGGCATGGTCCGCTTGGGACGGTAGGACGAGGCGTGCGATCAGTCCGATATTCCTGGGTGCCCATGCCTTGACCGGATACGCGCAGGAATCCGGTTCGGCTCTATTCCCTACAGAAGACGCCGCAACTGCTTGGTGAACGCGACCACGTTGCCGCCGGAGAAATCGTCGGATCCAAGGTGGAGTCTGGTCCAGGCTTCGATGATCTTGGCCTCATCGGGCCGTGGCGCGCGACCGCCCCCACGGCCCGAGCCGCACGCTGGCGTCGCCAAGATTACGTCGAGCGTCTCGGTCTTGATCGTCACTTCGACGCAAATGGGAAGTCCCTCTTGTTGGCGATTCCCAATCTGTTGATTGATCCAGGACTCGTCCGCATCCTCGAGTGACCTGCTATCGCTACCTATCCGGATCGTCACCATGGCGACTCCTTCCCGCTGTCCTTCACAATCAGGTGTTGCCGCAAGAGTCCGTCGCGGTTCTCGCGTCCACGATGGTGGGGTAGTCAGGCTTCGGGAGCAACTTCGGGTCGATCGACATCTGGAACGTCGATTCCCCCTCCGGGTCCTCGGGATCGAATGGTTGTCCTCGCTGCGGCATCGTTCCCCTCCACCTCCTCGTCGGGCTCGACTAGTTCCGAGGGCGGCCGCGCTGTCGCTGCCACGAGCTGTACTTCAAGGACTTCTTCATCTTCGCGTCGTATCTCGCCTCGGACATCTCGGCGGCGAACCCCGTGGTCTCCTCGGCTTGCGCGAGCAGCTCGTCGGCGCGAGGCGAACCCGGCGCCACCTTCCGGAGCTCCTCGGCGGCCTCGGTGAGCAGCCGCTTCGCGCCGTCCCAGTCGCCGGTCTCGGCGCGCTCCCTCGCCTCCTTCTGCGCCTTCGCGGCCTTCATCACCACGATCTCCTCGACGACACCTGCGTCCGGGCCGGCCTGCTGCGCCTCCTCGGCCGAGACCGCGTTCACGGTGATCGGCAGCCGGAGCTCGTGCGCCTCGACGCCCTCGCCGAGCGTGACGTAGCGCACGACGACCTCGGCCACCGGGACGACGCCGAGCGTGGCGAGCGTCGGCACCGCGAGCTCGAACACGACCCGCCGGCGCTCCTCGGCGTAGGCGTCGCCGAGCTGGAGCTGGAGGCCGCCTTCGACCGGCACGGCCGGGTACTCGTTCAGCACGCCGAGCATCTGGACCTCGTCGCTCGGGCGGATCTCGACCGAGAGGTTCTGCGCGACGAGCGCCACGAGCCCCTCGAACTCCTGGGCGAAGATGCCCGGCGCCTCCTCGGGGGAGGAGGCGAAGTAGGCGTTGCCGGCGCCCGCGTCGGCCATCGCCGTGAGGAGCTCCTCGTCGAAGCCGTCGCCGAACCCGATCGTGGTCGTGCCGACGCCGTCGTCGCCGGTGCGCTTGGCCATCTCGATGAGCGCGTCGGGGTCGGTGACGCCCTGGTTCGCGAGCCCGTCGGTGAGCAGGAGCACCTTCTTCGGGCCGTCGCCGCCGGGGACGGCGCGGAGCTGCTCGACGCCCTTCAGCCATCCGCCGGAGAGGTTGGTCATGCCGCCGGGCTGGATCCGGTGCAGGGCCTGCTCGAGGGCGAGCTGTTCGTGGCCGACCGGGCCGAGCGGCAGCTCGAGGCGGACCTCGTCGTCGTAGGTGATGACGGCGAGCTCGTCGGTGGGCCCCAGGCGCCGCGCGAGGTAGGCGGCGCAGGCCTTCGCGGCTTCGAGCTTGTCGCCTGCCATCGAGCCCGAGCGGTCGATCACGAGCGCGAGGTGCAGCGGGCGGCGCTCGGTCGCCGGAGCCTTGGGCGCGGTGAGCTCGAGCATGCAGTGGACGCGATGCTCGCGTTCCACGGCGAGGAGCTGATGGTCGAAGCGCACGCTGGCGCTGAGGTCGTCGGTGGTCATGGGTCGGTGCTCCTTCCCGCGGCGGTCGGTCGTCTCAGGGGCTGAGACGTTCAGGGGCCCGACCGCGCGATGTGACGCACCTCACAGTAGGGAAGGGGTGTGACAGTCATCCTGCTGCGATGGGTTCGGACTCGTCCGCGGGAGTGATCCTCGAAGCTGCAACGTACGAGCGCACTGCCAAACTGACGCTGCTGCAGACCATCGACTCTCGAGCCGGTGTTCTCCTCGGGTTCGCGGCCTAGACTGAAGGAGCGACGAGTGACCGGACCCACCGACCGAGAAGAGGCGCCGATGCCGCACAGCCCACGAGTCGGATTCAATCCGAACCTCGTCACACTCTTCGACAGCACGGACCCGAAGAAGATCCGGAAGTTCCGCGAGAAGTTGGCCCGACGCGCGGCAGAACGTGGCAACCTCGCCCCCGAGGCCCTGGAAGAGTGGGGCTACCTCATCCCTGAGCGTTCGACGGAACCGTCCGGGAGCTGATCGAGCCCGGTCCTTCGGTCTCAGCTGATCGACGATGAGAGCTGGTCGAGCCGCGCGCGTGTGCGCTCGATGAGCGGTCGCAGCCCTCGGCGCTCGTAGACGTCGACCGCCGAGCGGAGCGCCGCGATCGCGTCCTCCCGGCGGCCGGCCCGCTCGTACACCTCTGCCAGATCCACGCGAGCGCCGCCGTGGAGATCGGCGAAGTCCGATCCTGTCAGCATCTCGATCGCTCCTTCGGCGACCTCGATCGCGCCGGCGACGTCACCGCGCCGAGCGAGCAGCTTCGCCTTCACGCCTCGGGCCGGCACCTGCGTCGCGAGGTCGTCGGACGCGCCCGAGCGCTCGCCGAGGTCCGCCATCTCCGCGGCTTCGTCGAACCGCCCCTGCTCGTACAGCACCTGGGAGAGGAACGACGCCTGCGTGGACAGGTAGGCATGCTCGCCGATCGCCGAAAGCGCCTCGATCCCATCCCGGAGCTCTCGCTCCGCGGCCGCCCGATCGTCGGCGAGGTATTCCGCCCAGCCAGAGGCGAACCTCGTCCCCCACGCCCACAGCGTGGCGCCGAGGTCCATCAGGATCCCCTGCCCACGTCGGTAGCTCTCCCGCGCCTCGTCGAAGCGTCCGAGCTCAGCGAGCGACATCGACCGGTGGATCGCACCCAACGCCTGGAGCTTGCGATCCTCGGGGGCGCGCAGGAGGACGAGCCGGATCCGCTCGATCGCGTCGTCCGGCCGGACCATCCCCACGACCGCTGCGGAGAGGAGCCAGCTGAGGGCCTCCGTGAGCAATCCCGGGGCGCGAGCCCGCTCCGCATGGAGCGCGGCCCGCTCGAACGCCGTGGTCATCTGCTCGCCGTTCGACCGGGTGAGGGCGACGACCCCGGCCATCTTCCAGGCGACCGCCAAGCCCTCCTCGTCCCCGAGGGCCTCCAGGGTCGGGATCGAGTCCTCGAGCAACCGCTCGAGTTCCTCCGTCGCTCCCTCCGGTTCGAGCAGGGTCCTCATATCCGCGGCGTGCAGCCGGGCCCGGATCTCGACACGTTCGTCTCCGAGCCGGGCGGCTTGCGCTCGCGCGTCCTCGAACGCGGCCGCTGCCCGCTCCGGCTCCCCGGCCTCGACGATCGCCTGTCCGGCCCGCAGCGCGACGTCGGGTCGGGCCGGATCCTCCGGGTCCATGATCGCGAGGGCCCGGTCGAGCAGCGTGTTCGCGGCCCGTGCGTCGCCGCGGCCCGTCGCGCGCCCGGCGCTCGACGTGAGCCTGCTCGCCGCCTCCGACGCGAGCCGTCGCCCCCTCTCGTCGAGCGGGCCGAGCTCCGACCGGAGTCGCGACGCCTGCTCCAGGTGGTAGGCCAGGACGTCCTCGAACTCGGGGACGCGGTCGCCGGCGGTCCGCTCGATCCACCGTGCGTGCCGCTCGTGCAGGTCCGCCCGCGCCGCCTTCGGCAGCCGCGCGTACGCCGCGTCGCGGATCAGCGCGTGGCGGAACCGGAACGCTTCGCCTCCGCCGAACATCGACCGAGCGGGTCCGACCAACCCACGGCGGGCCAGCGTGAGCAGGTGACGACCGACCTCGGCCGGGTCGAGGCCGTCCGACAGCGTGGTCACGCTCGACCAGTGGAACTCGCGTCCCTCGACCGAGCCGCACTCGAGGACCGCGCGCTCCTGGGGCGTGAGGCGTTCGAGCCGGGCGCCCAGGATCCCGGAGATCGACGAGGGGATCGAGGCCACCGACAGACCGTCGACCGGAACCCACGTGTCCCCCTCACGACGGAGCTGCCCCTCGTCGACCAGCATCGCGACGAGTTGCTCGAGGAAGAGCGGGTTGCCCTCCGCGGCCTCGACGATCGGCCTCGCCTCCACAGGAAGGGCGGAGATGCCGATCAGGTTCTCCACGAGCCGGCCGGCATCCTCCTGCGTCAGCGGCTCCAGCGCGATCCTGATCGCGTCCGCGAGACCCGTTCCCCAGTCGGGGCGTTCCTCGATCAGGTCGGGCCGCGCGGTGCAGAGCAGGAGGATCGGCGCGCCGACCGTCCACGTCACCACGTGCTCGACCAAGTCGAGGAGGGCGGGCTCCGCCCAATGGACATCCTCGAGGACGACCACGAGCGGTCGCTCGGCAGCGAGCGACTCGAACAGCTTCCGGATCGCCCAGTGCGTCTCCTCCGGCGCGGCGGTGGCGCCCGACAGACCGAGGAACTCCGCGAGGCGCTCCACGACGACGAGCCGGTCGGGCGTCCCTCCGAGGAGGCCGCCGATCTTCCCGCGGATCTCCTCCGGACCGTCCAGATCGGCGATGCCGGCGACCGCGGTCAGGATCTCGACGACCGGCCAGTACGTGATCCCGTCGCCGTAGGAGAGGCATCGGCCGTGCGCGACGAGGGCGTCGTTCGAGTGCAGGGAGATGAACTCGTCGACGAGGCGTGATTTGCCCACGCCTGGTGGCCCGATCACGGTGACGAGGAGCGCGGTGCCCTCGCCGCGGGCCCGATCCAGCGCCTCGCGGAGCGAGCCGAGCTCCTCGCCGCGGCCGACGATCGGCGCCTCGAGGTGGCGCGCGACCCCTTCGGCGCCCGGCAGCACTTCGATCAGCGCATGGGCCGCAACCGGGTCGGCCTTGCCTTTCGCCTCGACCGGTCCGACCGACTCGACGACGACGGCGTCGCGGACGAGCCGGAGCGTGGTGTCGCCGATCAGCACCTGGCCGGGCTCGGCCGCCTGCTCGAGACGAGCCGCGACGTTCACTGCATCGCCTGTCACGAGGCTCTCCCCACTCGCTGGGTCGCCTGTACCGGCCAACACCTCGCCGGTGTTGACGCCGATCCGCGCCTGGATCGTCACGCCGAGGTCGCGCTCGAGCTCCTTGTTGAGCTCCTCGAGTCGATCGCGCATCCCGTTGGCCGCGCGGACCGCGCGGAGCGCGTCGTCCTCGTGGACGGTAGGGACTCCGAAGATGGCCATCACGGCGTCGCCGATGAACTTCTCGACGGTCCCGCCGTGTGCTTCGAGGACCGATCGCATCTCCTCGAAGTAGCGGGTCATCACGCGCCGGAGCGACTCCGGATCGAGCCTCTCGCCCATCGCCGTCGAACCGGAGACGTCGCAGAACACGACGGTGACGGTCTTGCGAACCTCGCCGCCAGAGCGACTCCTCACGAGCGGAGCCTAGGCCGGATACGGAAGAAGCACTACCACCGCGCCCCGGGCGGATGGGGTGGTTCGACGGATGCTGGTCGCACCTCGTCCCTCATGAGTCAGGCGCTCCAGGGATGCAGGCCGGCCTCGCAGAACGAGAGCGCCATCATCTGCTCACACCTATGTAAGGAGGAGCCCGGCCGGTCGTCCGGTCACGTCGAAAGCGGATGTCGGCCCCGCTCGGTAGCGTGCCGGGCGTGACCGATCGACCCCTCGAGCTGTTGCATGCGATCGCCGGACCTGATGCCACCTTCCGCGCCGGCCAGCGCGAGGCGATCGAGGCGGTCGTCACCGAACGTCGCCGGGTCCTCCTCGTCCAGCGCACCGGTTGGGGCAAGTCGGCCGTGTACTTCATCGCGACGCGGCTGCTCCGCGACGCCGGCGCCGGGCCGACGATCCTCGTCTCACCGCTCCTCGCGCTGATGCGCAACCAGATCCGGATGGCCGAGCGCGCCGGCGTCCGGGCCTTCACGATCAACAGCGAGAACCGCGACGACTGGGAGGAGATCACCTCGGCGATCGAGCGCGACGAGGTCGACCTGCTCCTCGTCTCGCCCGAGCGGTTCAACAACCCGGCGTTCCGCGCAGACGTCCTGCCGGCGGTCGCCGCGCGCTCGGGCCTGCTCGTGATCGACGAGGCGCATTGCATCAGTGACTGGGGTCACGACTTCCGGCCCGACTACCGGCGGCTGGTCCGCGTTCTCGAGCTGCTGCCGCAAGGCGTCCCGGTCCTTTGCACCACCGCGACGGCGAACGACCGCGTGATCGAGGACATCCAGGCGCAGCTCGGCGCCGAGCTCGTGACGCAGCGCGGTCCGCTCGCCCGGGAGAGCCTCGCGCTCTCGATGCTCGAGACGAGCTCGCAGCCCGACCGGCTCGCGTGGCTCGCCCAGGTCGTGCCCGGCCTCGAGGGCTCCGGCGTGATCTACGTGCTCACGATCGCCGACACCACGCGGGTCGCCTCGTTCCTGCGCACGCAGGGCATCGACGCGCACGCCTACAGCGGCGAGACGGAGTCCGAACGCCGGCTGGAGCTCGAGGACGCCCTGATCGGCAACGACGTGAAGGCGCTCGTGGCCACCTCCGCCCTCGGGATGGGCTTCGACAAGCCGGACCTCGGCTTCGTGATCCATTACCAGGCGCCCGGGTCGGCGATCGCCTACTACCAGCAGGTCGGTCGCGCCGGGCGTGCGCTGCCGCACGCGCCGGTCGTGCTCCTGCGCGGGACGGAAGATCGCGACATCCAGGACTACTTCATCGGCTCGGCGTTCCCTTCGCGGGCGAAGGCCGAGGAGGCGGTCGCGCTCTTGGAGTCTGTGGGTGGACCCGTCGCGGAGAGCGAGATCCTCCGGACGGTGAACGTCGGCCAGATGCGACTGCGGAACATGCTGAAGATCCTGGAGGTCGAGGGCGCGATCGAACGCGCCGGGAGCAAGTGGCGGCGGACTGCTTCGCCTTGGACGTATGACGAGGAGCGCCTCGTGCGCGTCACGGAGGTCCGGCGGGCGGAGCAGGCCGCGATGGAGACCTACGGCCGCACCGGGAAGTGCCTGATGGAGTTCCTCCTGCAGCAGCTCGACGACCCCGGCGCCGAGCCGTGCGGGCGGTGCATGGTGTGTGCGGGGACGTCGCCCGCGGTGTCGCTGGATCCGGCGGTGGTGGCGAAGGCGCGCGAGCACCTCCGGTGGGCGGAGCTGATGGTCGAGCCCCGGCTGCAATGGCCGAGCGGCATGACTGAGCCCAAGGGCCGGATCGCCGAGGAGCTGCGGCTCCAGCCCGGGCGGGCGTTGAGCGTGCTGAACGACGGCGGGTGGGGCGGGCTCGTGAAGAAGGGTCTCGCGGCGGGCGAGTTCAGCGATGCGCTGGTGGATGCGGCGGCCGAGCTCGTCGGTAAGCGCTGGCGGCCGGATCCACCGCCGACGTGGGTGACGTGTGTGCCGTCGTCACGGCCGGAGGTAGCGGAGTTCGCCGAGAGACTGGCGGCAGCGCTCGGGCTTCCGTTCCGTCCGATCGTTGTGAAGACGCGCGAGACCAAGCCGCAGATCGAGCTCGAGAACTCGCACCAACAGTTCGCGAACGTCTGGCGCGCCTTCGCGGTCGAGGGCGCCCCGCCGGGGGAGCCGGTGCTGCTTGTCGACGACCTAATCGACTCGCAGGTGGACGCTCACGGTGGTAGGCGCGGTGCTCCTGGAGGCCGGCAGCGGCCCCGTCTCGCCCTTCGTCCTCGCGAAATCCGTCAGCGACTAGTCAGGTCGGACGGCACCGGCACGATTTGCGTTCCGTTGGGTCATGGGCAACCCTGTCAACGGCCGACAGGAGACTCGATGCCACCGCTAAGACCGCGCAAAGTCGGGCAGGCTCTCGCTGTCGTCGCGCTTTTCGTGATCGTGACTTCCTCGGTCGAGGGTTGGGGTGAGGCACCAGATGCGGCCCCCGATCTTCTTCCAACATCCAAGCCCGAAGAGCCGATCGAATCCGCGCTTACTGTCAAGGATGAGTCGGATCCGTGGACCCAGGTCGCAAATCACTCGATCGATCTCCAAGTGTTCCTTGGCGCGACGGAGCCGTATCTCGGCGTGGCGCAGGCCGTGGATGAGTCTGGGACGCGGGTCGGGAGGATCGAGGGTGTTGCCGAATGCGGTGATGCGACCATTGCCTACACCGGAACAGGTGACTTCGAGTGGTGCCTTGCTGCAACTGGTCTTGACGCGGGTGCTCCGATGACAGGCAAGATCGTGACGGATGAGCAGATCCTGACGATCAAGTACTCGGTCCGGGACAACTTCTGGGGCTTGCCTTTGTTGGTCGTCGTAGCGGCACTCTTGCTCGCCGGTGTCTGGCTGTGGTGGACCACCCGCCAACTCGAGGTCTATGTGTCCCAGCGATATCTCAAGACGGTTGTGGCAAAGAACGATTTGAAGGAACCCGATGACGAGACGAAGATCGTAGGACTCACAACCACGTGGGTGAACGGTCTCGCAAATCGCATTTCCGCAAAGTCCTTGTATCAAATGGCCGAGTCCGTGATGAGGCTTGGGCGGGGCCAGACAGAGGCCGCCAAGAAGCGGCTCACGGCGGCGATCACGGCCGCTGCACTTCCCGACGGCTACGTGATCAAGTCGAAAGCCGAGGCTGAGACCGGAACTGCTCGCATGACTCGGATCGATGACTTCTACGACGACGCCGGTAACCCAATTCAGGTCCATCCGCTCGACAAGCTCACAGCGTCCATTGAGCGAGTCGCCGCCGCCGAACGCGCGCTGTTGCGGCTTCAAACGTTCATCGAGCAAGTCGTGCCAGGGCCGAAGAAGGATGTTCTCGTGCGACTTGCGGCTCATGCCCGCGGGATGCTTGGGAAGGCTGACTCGGAAGAAGGGTTTGTTGAAGTCGAAGCAACGCTGGAGGAGCTCCGACATCAAGCCTATGAAGCCGCCGTGGAGGGCGCTGATCCCGACACGATCGACGAATGGCGCGGCGATAGGGGCATCGTCGACTTCCAACAACATGAGTCGGCGATCGCTGCAGCCGGGATCGAGACCGCAGGTGCGATCGTCTTCCCGTCTCCCGAGGCCATCGGTCGCGCGGCCGTCATCGGCACGGTCCTCGTGTTCGCGCTCCTCGCTGCGGTGACCGTCGTAGCGGCCAACTACGTGCCGAACGCGACCTTTGGCATTTGGAGCGACTACCTGGGGCTGTTCCTTGCCGTCATCGCAGCCAGCTCGTTGACGGGTGCCATCACGGCACTCGGCCTATGGAACCTAAGGAAGCCCTTGACCTGAGTGCAGACGCTCACCGTAGCGCGACTCCTATCAGGCCGCGGGGAGCCACGCCAGGCAGCACGGGCCCTCTCCAATGTCGAACGAAGCCCCGTGGAGCAAGATCACATCTGTAGACCCATCGTCGACCCCCTGGAGGATCACAGCTGATCTCACCGGCGTGCCATGGAGCATCGCGCGATACGCCACCGTGGACCCGTCCGGCGACCAAACGAGCGATGCCCTGGCGCAGTTGTCGCCGTCAAACGCGTCCTCGAAGCTGCAGACCGGTAGCGATTGGAGATCCGCATCGTCGGCCGGCGTCACCCAGAGATCCTTCGCCGTTTGGGTTTCTTCGTCGTACTGATCGATCAACGCGGCGATCGAATCGTCGCTCGGGGACCAACCAACCCCGAGCGGTGCACCGCCTAGCTCGCCTGGAACGACCGTCCACATCCGATCCTCAGATACCGAGTACACCGCGATCTCTCCGGCTCGCCTGGACCCGAGCACTTGCGTGAAAGCGATCCGGTCTCCATCCGAAGACCAACCGTGGACCTGCGCCAGCCCCGGCGTCGACACCACCTCATCGATATCGCTCCTATCGAGGTCGAGGACATAGATGCCACCGGGGAGTTGTCGTGGCTCCCGCTCCAATTGGGTCCCTTCGGGCGGGACCATGAGCCCGAGCGACGTCCCGACGCCCATGAACCACGTGTGGCTCAGGGCAAGTCGTTTCCCATCCGGCGCCCACGCGATGGCGGTGATTGGCTCGGGCGTCGGGATCGTCGTCGCGTGTCCGGTCTCGATGTCGATGAGTGTCACGCCCGGGGTCAGCGCGGGAACGGCCAGCGTCGAACCGGTTGGTGACCAGACGAGCGAGTTGGGGACGGCATCGATGCTTTCGTCGTAGAGGTCGCCCTCGAACGTGCCGAGCTCGGGCTCGTACGTGTATGCGGTCCGAGCGCATGCCTCGCAGAGCTCTCTGCGGCTGCTCCCGTCCGATTCCATCACGAAGATCGACGATGGCTCTGGCGACGGCGACTCCTCCGTCAGCTCGCTGTCGAACGCCGCGTACGCGATCCGTGATTCCGTCGGGCGACGCAGCGACTGCGGTCTTGTAGCTGATGTCGTCGGTCAACTGCCGGAGCTGACTGCCATCTTGCTCCATCGAGTACACCTGGATGGGGCCGTAATCGGGGAGGGGGCTGGCCACGAAGACGATCACGCCGTTTTCTCGCGGTCCTCGGCGGCGCTCGGTCCGGGCTGCCGAGGCACAACCAGCCGCGCCGAGGACGAGCGCGAAGATGGCCGGCACGATCGCTTGAGTAGCCCGGACCCTCATTCTGACAGCATCGGACCCTCTGGTGACCGCTCAAGCCCAGTCCGTGAGCCGACTAGCGCGGTTCGGGCGCCCCGGCTAGGGTCCTCCCGCATGGGGGTGACCGAGGAAACCGTTCCCGGGCAACGAGCGGTCACCTTCGGCACGGTCGTCGTCGGGATCGTGATCGGAGCCGTCGAGGTCGTGTTCGCGGTCTCCTTCGCCGCGCTCGTCTTCGCCGGCTATCTCGAGTTCTACTTCCTGGACGACGGGGTCGGTCTGTTCCTCGGGGCGGCCGCGTTCACGCTCGCGTTCATGGCCTGGCGGGCCGGCCGCCGAGGCATCGTCGGGAGCCTCCAGGGAACGGGCGCGGCCATGATGGCCGTCGTCTCGGCGAGCGTCGTGGTGCACGGCGCCGGGAGCCCGAACGATATCTTCCTCAGCTCCGTCGCCGCGATCGTGGTGGCGATGGTCCTGATCGGAGTCCTCTTCTGGTGGCTCGGGTCTCGCCGGCGAGCCGATCTGATCCGGTTCGTGCCGTATCCGGTCGTCGGAGGGTTCCTCGCCGGGACGGGATGGCTGCTGTTCAAGGGTGGGGTCTACGTCGCGTCGAACGTCTCACCGTTCTTCAAGCCCCTGAGCGACCTGGGGGATGCCGAGGCGCTGCGGCACTGGCTCCCGGCGCTGGTGTTCGGCGTGATGCTGCTGATCGCGGTGCGGGTGATCAAGCGCCCGCTCGTGATCCCGGTCGTGATCGCGATCGGGCTCGTGGTGTTCGTGGTCGGGGATCGTGGTCACCGGTTCCTCGATGGATGAGGTCCGCGGCGGGAAGTGGCTGCTCGGATCGTTCGACTCGGTGATCCTCTGGAAGACCTGGACGCTCGAGGCGCTCGGCGGCGCCGACTGGCTCTCCGTGCTCGAGTCGTGGGCCGGGATCGTGACCGCGGTCTTCGTGGCCACGTTCGCGATCTTGTTCAACATCTCTGGCACCGAGCTCGTCTTGGACCGCGACCTCGACACCAACCAGGAGATGCGCGACGCAGGGGTCCTGAACGTCGTGTCGGGAGCGCTCGGGGGGATCCCCGGCTATCACGCGCCTTCCGTCTCACCGCGCTCGCGACACGCATGAGCGTCGATGCCCGGGCCGCGGGGTCTGATCGCGGCGCTGGTCCCCCTCGCCGCCGTCGTGGTCGGCGCGGAGGTCGTGGCGACTGATCCCGCGGATGATCGTCGGGGGCGTGCTTGGTGTACCTCGGCCTGTCCTTCATGGTCGAGTGGGTCTGGGACAAGCGGCGGTTGCTGCCGCCCCTGGAATACGCGGTCGTGGTGGTGATCCTTGCTCGGGATCATCGTGTGGGGGTTCCTGATCGGGGTGGTGATCGGCCTGGTAGCGGCCGTGGTGCTGTTCGCGATCAGCTACGGCCGGATCGAGCTCGTCCACGAGGTCGCCTTCGGCGAGACCTACCGCTCCAACGTCGATCGCCCGGTGAGCGAGCGCGCCGAGCTCCGTTCACGCTCCGAGCAGGTCCAGATCCTCCGGGTGAGTGGCTTCGTCTTCTTCGGATCGACCAACCGCCTGCTGGAGAGGATCCGCCGTCGCGTGGAGGCCGCCACGCCGCCCCGGTTCCTGGTGATCGATCTCCGCCGCGTGACGGGCGTGGACTCCTCGGCGGTCGTGTCCTTCGTGAAGGTGATGCGCCTGGCCGAGGCCGCCGGATCCGAGGTCATCTTCACGGGTGCCTCCGATCCGGTCCGCGCCCAGTTCGCGCGCGGAGGCGTGGAGGAGACCCAAGGGCTCGTCTCCTTCGAGCCCGACCTGGACCGGGGGCTCCAGCGCTGCGAGGACGCGCTCCTTTCCGCCCCCGGCCTGGCCGAGGCACAGGCCGAGCACCCCGCGGGGCGTCGCCTCGACGGTCTGCCACCGGGACTCGAAGCACACCTGGAGCGCGTCTCGTTGCCCGAGGGCAGCGTCTTGTTGCACCAAGACGACCCGCCGGGTGACGTCTACGTGCTCGAGTCAGGGCGACTGGGCGTGGAGACGACGACGGCGGAGGGCGCCAGGATCAGGCTGCGGACGCTCCGCCCCGGCGTCGTGGTCGGCGAGGTCACGCTCTACACCGGCGTCGCTCGCACCGCAGACGTCGTGGCCGAGGTCCCTTCGGTGGTCCTTCGCATCAGCCGCGCCTCGATCGAGCGGTTGGAGGCCGAGGAGCCGGAGCTCGCCTCCACGCTGCACCGGTGGCTCGCCACGACGCTCGCGGAGCGACTGACCGACACGATGCGAACGTTCGACGTGCTGCTGGACTGATGGGGAAGGGGAAGACGCGGATGGTCGAACAGCGACGGGCGACGAAGTGGTTCGCCTCTGTCGCCGCCGGTCTGATCGTCGGCGCCGTCGAGTGTGTGCTCGCGATCGCGTTCGCGGCCCTCGTCTTCGGTGGCTTGCTCGGAGCCCGCCTTCCGGACGGCATCGGCCTGTACCTCGGAGCGGCGGCCCTGACGCTCGCGTTCCTCGCGTGGCGATCCGGCTCGCGGGGTGTCGTCGGCAGTGTGCAAGACGCGGCGGCGGTCGTCCTCGGGCTCGTCGCCTCCGCCGCGGCGGCGAAGGCCGCCGACCTCGACCTCATCGCCAGGCAGTCCGGGTTGGAGGTCCACGACCGTCCTGACATCTTCCTGACCGTCGTCGCCGCGACCCTCGTCGTGACGGTCCTGTGCGGGATCCTGTTCGTGGTGATCGGGAGGTTCCGGCTCGGCGCGCTGATCCGGTTCGTGCCGTATCCGGTCGTCGGAGGGTTCCTGGCCGGGACGGGATGGCTGCTCTTCAAGGGTGGGGTCTACGTCTCCACGGGGGCGATCCTGCATCTGCGCACGGTCCCCTCGATGATCCGCGACCACCATCTCGTCCACTGGGTCCCGGCGCTCGCGTTCGGCGTGATCCTGCTGATCGCGGTGCGGAGGGTCAAGCGGCCGCTCGTGATCCCGGCGGTGATCGCGATCGGTCTCGTGGTGTTCGTCGCGGGGATGATCGCGACGGGCTCCTCGATCGAGGAGGTCCGTGACGAGGGGTGGCTGCTGTTCGGACCGGGCGAGACGGCGCGGCCGTGGGAGCCGTGGGCGTTCCGCGCGCTCGGGGGCGCCGACTGGGCATCCGTCCTCGCGTCGTGGCCCAGGATCGTCGCCGGGGTCTTCATCGCCACGATCGCGATCCTGTTCAACATCTCCGGCACCGAGCTCGTCTTGGACCGCGACCTCGACACGAACCAGGAGATGCGAGACGCGGGGGTCCTGAACGTCGTGTCGGGTGCGCTCGGAGGGATCCCCGGCTACCACGCCCTCAGTCTCACGGCCCTGGCGACACGGATGAACGTCGACGCCCGGGCCGCCGGCCTGATCGCGGCGCTGGTCCCCCTCGCGGCCGTCGTGGTCGGCGCGGAGGTCGTGGCGCTGATCCCGCGGATGATCGTCGGGGGCGTGCTGGTGTACCTCGGCCTGTCCTTCATGGTCGAGTGGGTCTGGGACAAGCGGCGGTTGCTGCCGCCCCTGGAATACGCCGTCGTGGTGGTGATCCTTGCCGGGATCATCGTGTGGACGTTCCTGATCGGTGTGGTGATCGGGTTGGTGCTCGCGGTGGTGCTCTTCGCCATCAGCTACGGGCGGATCGAGCTGGTCAGGGAGGTCGCCTTCGGGGAGACCTATCGCTCCAACGTCGATCGCCCGGCCTCCGAGCGCGCCGAGCTCCGTTCACACTCCGAGCAGGTCCAGATCCTCCGGGTTTCTGGCTTCGTCTTCTTCGGATCGACCAACCGCGTGCTGGAGCGCATCCGCCGTCGCATCGAAGGTGCCACGCCGCCCAGATTCATGGTGATCGATCTGCTCCGGGTGACCGGCGTGGACTCCTCGGCGGTCGTCTCTTTCGTGAAGGTGATGCGGCTCGCGGAGACAGCCGGCTCGGAGATCGTGTTCACCGGCGCCTCCGATCCGGTGCGCGCGCAGCTCGCGCGCGGAGGCGTGGTCGCGACCGAGGGCTCGTGGCCTTCGAGCCCGACCTGGACCGGGGGCTCCAGCGCTGCGAGGACGCGCTGCTCTCCGCCCCCGGCCTGCCCGAGGCGATGGCTGAACATCCGGCCGGCCGTCGCTGAGGGCCTGCCCCCGGGTCTCGCCGCCCACCTCGAGCGAGTCTCGCTGCCCGAGGGCGAGGTCCTGCTGCACCAAGACGACCCGCCCGGTGATGTTTACGTGCTCGAGTCCGGGCGCCTGGGCGTGGAGACGACGACCGCCGAGGGGAGCCGGATCCGGTTGCGGACGCTCCGACCGGGCGTCGTGGTCGGCGAGGTCACGCTCTACACCGGCGTGGCTCGCACCGCAGACGTCGTGGCCGAGGTCCCGTCGGTGGTCCTTCGCATCAGCCGGGAATCGATCGAGCGGCTGGAAGCCGAGGAGCCGGAGCTCGCCGCGACGCTGCACCGGTGGCTCGCCACGACGCTCGCGGAGCGACTGACCGACACGCGCGGAGCGGTGGACGCCCTGCTCGACTGAGCCGTTGACGGACGACGCCGTCGCGGCGACCATGCGGTCATGGAGCCGGAGAGCGTCGTGACGTACGAGTACCCGGCCGAGCCGTACTCGGAGGTGATCCCGGGCCTCTCCGCGGCGAGCGCCGCGCACTCGCCCGCCGAGATGCTGTCGATGTTCGATGTCCTGGTCGACGTCGGCGGACGCGATCGCTGGGAGGGCGAGCCCGATCCTCGGTACCGCTTCCATCCGCTCGACGACGTTCCGTTCATCGCGGATGCCGAGATGATCCACACGGTGGGGGAGCGGATCGCGTCGCTCGTCAGGGAGGGGAAGCACGTCGCGGTGAACTGTATGAGCGGCGTGAATCGGTCCGGACTCCTCGTCGGGCGTGCGCTCGTGGAACTCGGTTACACGCCCGAGGAGGCGATCGAGGCGGTGCGTCGTGCGCGAGGGCCGATGGCGTTGAGCAACAAGCACTTCGTTCGCTTCCTGTTGGTCGACTGCACCTCCCGAGCCCTCGCACGACGTCGACAGCTGTCACTTCCGCTCTGACCTCAGCCACTCGCCGCTCCCCGGCTCGCCTCGTCCTCAGGAAGCGAGTGGCATAGGCTCCACACGTGCTGACCTGCGCCAACTGCGGGCGGGAATCTCCTGAGGACTTCGCCTTCTGCCCCGCGTGCTCGGCGCCACTCGCTCTTGCTGCCCCCCAGGAAGTGCGCAAGATCGTGACCGTGGTCTTCTGCGACGTGACCGGCTCGACCGCGATGGGCGAGCGCCTCGACCCCGAGTCGGTCCGTCGGGTGATGTCCCGCTACTTCACCGAGATGCGGGCGGCGCTCGAGCGCCACGGCGGGACCGTGGAGAAGTTCATCGGGGACGCGGTGATGGCCGTATTCGGGGTCCCGGCCATCCACGAGGACGACGCCCTCCGGGCGGTTCGTGCCGCGGCGGAGATGCGAGATGCCTTCGGAGTCTTCAACAAGGAGCTCGAGCGCGACTACGGCGTTTCCCTCGCCGCCCGGATCGGTGTCAACACCGGCAATGTGGTGGCGGGTGACCACGGCGACACGCTCATCACCGGCGACGCCGTGAACGTCGCCGCCCGCTTGGAGCAGGCCGCGCAGCCGGGCACCGTCCTCATCGGCGAGGAGACCCTCCGTCTCGTTCGAGACGCCGTGATCGTAGAGCCGGTCCCGCCGCTCGAGGCCAAGGGCAAGACGGAGCCGCTCGCCGCGTTCCGTCTGATGCAGGTAGCGGCCGGGGTCGCCGGGATCGCGCGTCGCCTCGACTCGCCCATGGTCGGTCGCGAGCGTGAGCTCGCCCGTCTCCGGCAGACGTTCGAGTCCGCGATCGCCGACCGCTCGTGTCAGCTGTTCACGATCCTCGGCACCGCGGGGGTCGGAAAGTCCCGGCTGGTCGAGGAGTTCCTGGGATCGGTCGGAGAGGCAACGGTCCTTCGAGGCCGCTGCCTCCCGTACGGCGAGGGGATCACGTTCTTCCCCGTGGGCGAGGTCCTGAAGGAGGGGGCCGGCCTGGATGACTTCGACGCGCCGGACGAGATCGAGAGGAAGATCTGCGCGGTGCTGGGCACGGACGGCCCCGCCTGCTCGACGCTCGCGCAGCTCTTCGGCGCGGCCGATCGCGACAGCTCGGTCGAGGAGACGTTCTGGGCGGTCCGGTCGTTCCTGGAGGCGGTCGCCGAGACGGCACCACTCGCCGTCGTGTTCGATGACATCCACTGGGGCGAGCCCACGTTCCTGGACCTGATCGAACACATCACGGGCTGGGCGCGAGAGGCCCCGATCCTGGTGCTCTGCGTCGCGCGGCCGGAGCTGCTGGACGAGCGGGCGGGTTGGGGCAGGGGCGCGCTCGACGCCACGACGATCTCCCTCGAGCCGCTCTCCGACGATGAATGCGGCGACCTGATCGGGAACATGCTCGGTCGCGCGACGCTCCCGGACGAGGCGCGCGTTCGGATCCTCGCCGCGGCCGAGGGCACGCCGTTGTTCGTCGAGGAGATGCTCTCGATGTTGATCGACGATGGTTCGCTGGCTCGCGACGGCGACCGATGGGTGGCGACCGGACCGCTGGTCGACCTGCGTGTGCCTCCGACGATCCAGGCGCTATTGGCCGCGCGGCTCGAGCAGCTCACCGGCGACGAGCGGGCGGCGATCCAGCGGGCGGCGGTGTGCGGCAAACAGTTCCACGTGGGCGCGTTGGCGGCGTTGCTGGACGGGGACGGCCGGGAGGTGCGGCCGGCCTTGATGAGCCTGGTCCGGCGCGACCTCATCCGACCGGACCGGTCCTCGCTCGCGGGCCAGGACGCGTTCCGGTTCCGCCATCAGCTGATCCGCGACGCCGCGTACGAGGCCGCGCCCAAGGCGCTCCGGGCCGAGCTGCACGAGCGGTTCGCCGACTGGTTGGAGGACGTCGGCGAGGCCCGTGTCGAGGAGTTCGAGGAGATCCTCGCCTACCACTTGGAGCAGGCCCACCGGCTCCTCTCAGAGCTCGGGCCGTTGGGTGACGCCGGGCGCGAGCTGGGGCTCCGGGCCGCCGGGCACTATTCGGCGAGCGGCCGCCGCGCGTCGGATCGGAGCGACGACCGGGCGGCAGCGACCCTGTTCCGGCACGCGGCCGACCTTCTCCCCGAAGGTCATCCGGATCGACCGCGCGCCCTCTACGACGTCGGGCGCGCGAGCCTGCGCGGCCTCGACCCGCCCGTGGCGGTCGCCGCGCTCGATGAGGCCGTGGCGGCCGCCGCCGCGGGCGGACTGCGATCGATCGAGTGGATGGCCAGGATCGACCGGGGGCTCGTGCGAATGATGACGGACCCACTCGAGTTCACCAGCGACGACCTCCGGTTAGAACTGGCTGCGGCGAGAGTGGAGCTCGAAGCGGGCGGCGACGCCGAGGCGCTCACCGTCCTGTGGGTGGGACTCGTGCAGGTGGAATGGAACCCGTGCCGTTTCGACGCGGCGAGGGAAGCGGCGATCGACGCCGTGAAGCACGCACGCCGGACCGGAGATCGGTCGCTCGTGGTGGATGCGATGACCTTGAAGCTGGCGTCCGAGCTGCTCGGATCGACGTCGCCCGTCGAGGGATGGCCGTCGCTCGACGAGGCGGTGACCGAGCTCGGACGCGACGGATTCATCGGGCACGTCGTCCTGGTGCACGGAGCGTGCCTTTACGCGATGACCCGTGACTTCGTTCGCGCCCGTGAACGCCTCCGTGAATCGGAGGCGCTCGCCGAGAGGTTCGGCTCGACGCTGTGGAAGGCGGCGGTCTTGGAGTTCGGGGGTCACATCGAGGAGATGGCAGGCGATCTGGCGGCGGCGGAGCGATCGTTCCGCGAGGAATACGAGCTCCACCGGCGCATGGGCGACGAAGGGCACGGGTCGACGTCCGCGGCGTACCTCGCGGCCGCGCTCTGCCGTCTGGGTCGGTTCGACGAGGCGGAGGAGCTGGCGACGATCGCGCGCGCCACGGGCGCCGATGACGACCTGGCCACGCAGGCGAGCGCCCGTTCCGCCCAGGCGTGGGTCCGATCCGCACGAGGTGAGCACGAAGAGGCGCGCCGACTCGCACAGGAGGCCGTGGACCTCTACGCCGGGGCACAGAGTCCCTGGTTCCACGGGGACGTGCTGATCGTGCTTTCGGAGGTCTCACGCGCGGCCGGCCTCCGCGAGGAGGCGGCCGACGCGGCGCGCGCCGCGTTGGCGGCCTACGAGCGGAAGGGCCACGAGCCGGGGGCAGCGTCGGCACGCGCGTTGATCGACGAGGTCTCGGCCGGCTGACCGGACGCGGGGTCCGTTATCTCGGTCGCGGACCTGTGGCCGTGAAGTCCGCCGTCGATCCCACCACGTCGACCTCGACCGTCTCGAAGGACTCCTCCAGGATCCGACGGAGCCCGTCGGCGGTGTCCCCGAGATTGTCGAAGTCGCCCTGCCAGTTGAACGCGCGCAGGACGGCACGAGCCTGCGGCCGGTGTCGTTCCTCGAGGCCGAGGACGGTGCCGCCGAAGAGCACACCGTCGGGCGCCAGGACATCGGCGATGTTCCGGATCGCCACTGCCTTGTTCGACTGCGGTCCACGCAGGCAGTGGAGCACGTAGGTCAGCGCCACCGAGTCGAACGGACCCTCGACCGGCAGGGGCTTCATCACGTCCGCCTCGACGGTGGTCGGGTGCATCGCCGCGAGCCTGCGAGACGTCTTCCTGAGCACGTTCGGGTTCGGATCGAGCAGGGTGATCTCGGTCCCGTCCGGGGGGGCGGCCTTCTCCAGGAAGTAGCCCGTGCCGGGGCCGACGTCCAGGTGCCGGCGTCCCATGAGCCGGCGATAGCGCTCGACGGCGGGCGGGACCGGGACCTTCCAGACCGCGCGGGTCATGAAGCCGATCACCCACGGGTCGTAGATCGCGAGGAGGAAGCGGTTGTAACCGCGCTGGCCCTTGTAGGAAGGGTCGTTCTTGTCCATCTCTTGGCTCTGGCTCTTGGCTCTGGCTCTTGGCTCTGGCTCTTGGCTCTGGCTACTTGTCGTGCTTGATCTCGACGCCACCGAGGATCGCGAGCGCGTCGACCCGGAGTCGCGGTGCGTCGTCGGGGAGCGAGGATCCCTCCGCCCGGTTGCTGACGCCGCCGAGGATCGGTGTCCCTCGAACGGTGACCCGCCAGTCGCGGGGGATGATCAGGTCCACGCCCCCCATGATCGCGGTGGCGTCGATCTCCGCACCGTCTGCGGCGAGCGTGGCGTGGCGCATGTCCAGCTCCACGCCTCCCATGATCGCCGTGAGGACGGCCCCCCGGAAGGCGTTCGACTGTGAGGCGAGCTCGGAACCGCTCAGGAACGCGGTCGTGCGGACCAGGTCCTGATCGTGTCCCTCACCCATGAGGAGGCGGTCCCCGCGCCTGCTGTTGCGAACGAGGACCGTCACCCCGAACGCGATCAGCGAGGTCGGCCAGATCACGTTCCAGGCCGACGTCTCGAGCACGTCGTTCGTGACGAGGAGGAGCAGCACACCGACGGCGACGAGCAGCACCGGTCCGAGGAGTGAGACCGGTCGCTCGGACAGCGTCACCAACCCGAAGCCGACGAGCGTGAGCGGCCACCAATCGCCGATCACCTGGCCGGCGTCGAGAACGTCCGCGCGATCGAGCAGGAAGAGCACGCCGATCGCGATCAGGGTCGCGCCCATGATCACCCGATCCCATCTCATCGCGGAGAAGCGTCTCCGCTGGGATCGACGAGGTCAAATCGGGCGATCTCCGGGACGCTACGCTGCCTCGGGATGGAGGTGAGGCGCCGATGCGGCCTGTGATAGCGCCGCTGCTGATGGCCGCCGTCGCGCTGTCCGCCTGCACGTCCGCGTCTCATGGCCGGCCGATCGCTCCGACGGGGACACCCACGGCCGTCACGACGGTCACGACGATCGCGGAGCTCCGCGCCGCCGTCGCGGCGTGGCACCGGACGCCCGCGACGATCACGTATCGGACCGAGCGACAGCGCCCGGGGCTCGCGGAGTCGGCTCATCAGTGCCTGCGCGCCGTGGTCAGCGAGCGGACCGGTATCCAGGCAGGTTTGCGGATGTGCGATCCGAGCGGCGTCGTCACGCTCATCTGGGATCCGCCGAAGCGCTGGCGGCTCGACGTGGCCGAGGGCGGGATCACCACCACCGCGATCGTCGTGGCGCATGACGGGCTGATGTGCGAACGGCCGTACGGCGCGGGCGTCTCGTGTCGGTCGCGTGCGGTCGAGGCGATCCTTCGGGACGTCCCGTTCCGCGAGCTGATCGCGGGCGTGACCGGGACCTTGCGAAGTGTCGGCCTCTCGACCGGCGGTCCGGTCACCGGTACCGATGGAGTCGTCTCCGGCGTCCCGGTCCGCTGCTTCGAACGGCGGTCGGGAACGTCGGCCGCGCGCTGGTGCTTCGCCGACGAGGGGGCGCTGCTCTCGCTCCGTCTGCTCACCGAGGGGCGGGCACCGACGATCATCGAGGTCGCGCGCGTGTCGGATCAGGTCGATGACGCGCGCTTCGAACCGCCTCGGTGACGGCAGCGCTCAGCTATACGGGATCGGCGCATCGCGCTACGGTGCCCAGACCGATGTGGTATCGACTTGACCTTCTGGTTCGGGCGGACGTCGACGACGAGGACCTGCACGAGATCGCGGTGCTCGCGAACACCTATGCGATCGTCGACGAGGTGCAGGCCACTCGTGATCGGGAGAGCGGGGACGCTCGCTTCATGGCCAGGATCGATGCTCCCAGTCCGCACGGGGCCCTCGGCGCCCTCCTCACGGTGATCGCCCAGACCTCCGGGCATGCAGGGCTGGCGGATCAAGGCGCTCTGCACAGAGTGGTGATCGAGCGCGAAGAACAAGGCCGTCCGCGCGAATCCTGACGGCTAAGCGTTGTTCACGCTCGGCGACCCTCGTCGGCTCGCCGAGCGGAGATCGTCCTGAGGATCGTCTCGCTGTTCGGGAGGTGCAGCAGGCTCTGCACCCGGCGAACGCCGGGGACCTCCGCGGCAAGGTCGACGACCTCGCCGAACGTCTGCCGGTCCTGCAGATCGCCCGAGAGGTATGCAACGCCGTTCACCACGTCGACCACGAGATCGTCGGTCCTGAGGTCTCGCCGGTCCTGGAGCTTCGTCCTGACGCTGCGGATGATCGTGGCGTCGTCGACGCCGACGTTGGTGCTCGGGACGGGCATCGGCTCGTCCCGGAACGGTGTCCGGGCCGGCTCGGCGATCGGCTCCTCGTGGAACGCCTCAGGCGTGGGTGCGGACATCGGTTCCACCGGGTCAGGGCGTTCACGCGCGAGCGGCCGGATCGAGGCACGGATGCGTTCGCGCCTCGCCCTCCCACCGTTCCGCTCGAACAGGTAGACGACGGCGGCAGCTCCCGTGCCTGCCAGGACAACCGTACGGGTGCGCATGATGCCTCCTCGGGGGTTCGGCACCGATAAGTGATTGCCCTTGGAATCCTGGGAGCTTCGCGGGACCGGCGCAACCCCACAGGGCGCCCTACCGCAGGGGCGTGAGAACCCCACTCCTCCCGTGGTGGGTAGCACTGACTGAAGTTCTGGACCCTCGTATGCCGATAACGAGTGTGTGCTGACCGAGGAGGACCTCGTCGAGACTGCGTTGCTGCGGTACGCGCAGCAGCGGGCGACCAAGTGGGGCGCGGATCGCTTCGCCGCCGAGCTCCATCGGCGCGACCTCGAGGAGCGGTGGCTGGTGGCCGCTCGATCGGGCACCACGCCGTACACGCCCTCGGCCGACACGACGACCCTCTCTCGGACCGGTCTGTCGGGCCCCGTGGAGTCCGGCGCACAGGCGCACGCGGTCGGCTTCGATCGAACGGAGGTGCGGATGGTGAGGCCCGCATACGCGCGACACTCCTCGGTTCCGAGGCCGCCGGCATCGGAAGCCGAGCCCGAGGGACGCAGCTGGCGTCGCCGCAAACGGAAAGGGAAGTCGAACGATCCCGCGTGGTCGATCAGCCCCGCGGAGGCGGCGCGGATGTCGGCTGCCGGTCGCCGCCTCTACGGGCTGGACGATCCACCGGATCACGCCCGCTGACCGCGGCTCGCCCTCCGACGCTCGATCCCGTCAGCCGAAGTGAACGCCCGGCTATCGTTCGTGTCTTCGACACGGGAGGGAGGCACATGGTCGCGGCGGAGTCGTTCATGCTCGTCTTCAGGTTCCTGCACATCCTGGCGGGGGTGCTGTGGGTCGGGTCGGCGTTCCTGTTCGTCGGGTTCATCGGTCCATCCGCCAACGAGGTGGGACCGTCCGCGGGGCCCCTGCTCACCGCGGTCGTGAAGAAGCGGAAGGTCGCGAAGGTCATCACCGGCCTGGGAGGAGTGACCGTGATCGCCGGCTGGATCATGTGGCTGAAGAACATGAGCCTCTACCCCTCGCTCGGCGATTGGGTGAGCTCGAGCTTCGGACTGGTGCTGACGATCGGTGGCGTGCTCGCGACGATCTCGGCATTCGTGGGCTCGATCGGCGTTGGACGGGGCGTCGAGCGGCTCGTGGAGCTCGGGGGGGAGATCGCGGCCTCGGGAGGTCCGCCGACGCCGGAGCAGCAGGCCCGGGTAGACCGTCTTTCGAGTTCGCTCGAGCGCGCGGGGAAGATCGACCTCGTCCTGTTGTTGCTGGCCGTCACGGCGATGGCGACCGCGCGCTACTGGTGAGCTTCGCTCGCCGCGAACAGGCGCCAGGATCCCGGGACGCCCTTCAGCTCGTGTTCGCCTCGATCGTCGAAGGTCACTGCCGATCCCGCCAGCAGATCCTTCACCGTGCTCGAGACGATGACCTCGCCGGGTTCCGCGGCTGCGCTCACACGCGCGGCGATGTGGACGGCCAACCCTCCGAGGTCGTCGCCTCGGACCTCGACCTCGCCGGTGTGGACGCCGGCGCGGATCTGCACGCCGAGCGTCTCGACGGCGTCCGTGACCTCGAGGGCGCATCGCACGGCCTGCGTCGGTGAGGCGAACGACGCGAAGAAGCCGTCCCCCGTCGTGGTGACCTCGCGACCACCGAAGCGCTCGAGCTGGGCGCGGACCACCGTGTGGTGCTGATCGAGCAGATCCCGCCAGCGCCGGTCACCCCACTCCGCGGCTCGGTTCGTGGAATCCACGATGTCGGTGAACAGGAGCGTGGCGAGCATGCGGTCCGGGTCCGCGCCCGTTCGCGCGCCCGTGAGGAACTCCTCGATCTCGTCGGCGATCCGGTCGATGCCCTGGGAGAAGATCAGGTGATCCTCGCCGGGGAGCTCGACGAACGTCGCGCCGTCGATCCTCGCCGCTACGTCCCTGCTGAGTTCGATCGGCACGATCCGGTTGCCACTGCGGTTCATCACCAGCGTCGGACACGCGATCTTCGGGACGGTGTCGCTGACGTCCGACGTCAGGGTCTGCCGGTAGTAGTGCCCCATCGCGCCCTGGCGGACGGAGTTGCGCTGCAGCTTCAGCAGCCGTCGATCGAAGTCCTCGTCGCCCGCGCGGCTGGGCGCCAGCCAGTCCAGCCCGCTGTCGTCCACCGCCTCCGAGATCAGGGAGACGACGTCATCGACGCTCTGGGTCGACTGGGCCTCTCCGAACACATGCTTGGCCGTGGGCGTGAAGAGCGCGAGCGAGTCGACCCGTTCGGGATGGGCCGTCGCGAGCAGCATCGCGACCATCGTCCCGTCGTTGGCGCCGACGACCGCGGGCCGTTCCGAGCCGGCCGCGTCGAGGACCGTGATCACATCCTCGACCTGCGTGTCGAAGTCCGGCAGGGCGTCGAGCGGGACGGGGTCGGAGAGCCCGGTGCCCCGACGGTCGAAGTGGATCAGTCGGCCGAACGACGCGAGCCGGCGGAGCAGGCGGGCGAATTCGGGGAAGTCCCAGACCGCCTCGACGTGGTGCACCCAGGTGTCGATGAACAGGATGTCGATCGGGCCGTCACCCACCACCTGGTAGGCGATGTGGACGTCGCCGACCTTCGCGAACCGGGTGTCCGTCGGATCGGGCATGGCCGTTGAGCGTAGCGCCCCGGACGGCTCAGGTTTCTTTCGGCGGAAGCCGACGACACCAGCATGGAGACCGATCCGCACGAGCGGTGGGCGAGCGCCGAACCCGGCGACACGTTGGTGGGACGTCCTGCCGGCGGCTTCCGTGCCGTTGAGCCCGTCCGGTCTCGCTTCGCACGCTTCCTCGGCCTGCACCAGGACGAGCGTGCACCGAACAGGGGCGCGAACGGCGAGCTCGTGACCGGCTGGTGGCTCGGTCGACTCCCCGAGGGTTGGCGCGTGATCAACGATGTCCCCGTCGGCGACGCAGACACGAACGTCGACCACCTCGTGGTCGGGCCGAGGGGTGTCTTCACGATCAACACGAAGACCCTGACCGGCAAGGTGTGGGTGGGTCCCAAGAGCATCCTGCACGACCGACGTCGCACGGACTTCCTCCCCGCGGCGTCCGCCGAGGCGACCCGAGCGTCGCGGCTCCTCTCGGCAGCGGTCGGCCGGCCGGTCGAGGTTCGAGGTGTCCTCGCGATCCTCTGCGACGACTGGACCATCAAGCAGCGGCCGGCCGACGTGTACGTGGATGCGACGAGGGGCGTGAAGGACTGGATGTTGCGGCAACCCGTCACCCTCCGCGCGCACGAGGTGTTGGAACTGGCGGCTGCCGCTTCGAAGCCCGGCACCTGGATCGACCGGGCCGCGGCAGGTCAGGGGCGTTGCGGCTGCGGGGGCTTCATGGTTCCGCGGACCCGGAGGAGCGACGGCGAGCGATTCCTCGGATGCTCCCGGTATCCGACCTGCCGTCGCACCGAGCCGATCGACGCCTGACCGGCCCGTGGCTCGACCCGGGACCGGGGCGAACCTAGACTCCCGCACATGCAGCGGCGCACCGGCGGGCGCGGCCTCGGCGCCGTTCTGTTCACCGACATCGTCTCCTCAACGGCGATCGCCGCCGAGATGGGCAACACCCGCTGGGGAGAGCTGGTGGCCCGGCATCATCGGATCCTCCGGCGCCTGATCAGCCGCTTCGGGGGACACGAGGTCGACACCGCAGGCGACGGGTTCTTCGTCACGTTCGAACGTCCGGCCGACGCGATCCGGTGCGCCGTCGAGGCCACGGAGGCCGTCCGGGGACTCGGGATCGAGATCAGGGCGGGCGTCAGCTTCGGCGAGCTGGAGACGGTCGGCCGCAAGCCCGGTGGCCTCGTCGTGAACACCGCCGCCCGGGTGATGTCGGTCGCCGGGCCGGGGGAGGTCCTGGTGCCCGCGTCCGTCCGAGAGATCGTGCCCGGCGCGGGCATCACGTTCTCCGAGCACGGGGTCCACCAGCTCAAGGGGCTCGACGGCGAGTTCCGGTTGTTCGGCGTGTCCGGCATCGACGGCCGAGAGGTGGTGCCGCCGCTCGAGGAGGAGGAGGCGGCCGAGCGGCGGCGAGAGATCTTCCCGGCGGGCGGACGACGATGGGCCTTGCTCGTGGGTGTCGCCGCAGGGGTGCTCGCCCTGCTCGTGGGCGCGTGGCTGGTGTGGGGAGGAGATGCCGAGCAACCGGAGGCCGACGATGACGTCCTCAGGAACTCGGTGGTGAGGATCGACCCCGACACGGGGCTGGTCGGGGCACGCGTGTTCATCGGCGGGGCGGACAATCGCTTCTTCACCGAGCTCGAGTACATCGATCACCCGTTGGCCGTCGGTGAAGGCGGCGTGTGGCTGATGAGACCCCCTCGACTCCTGCACATCGATCCGGTCGATCGAGACCTGCGATCGAACAGGATCGAGGTCGGTGTCGGCACGTCGCAGTCCGTCGCGGCCGGCTTGGATGCCGTCTGGGTGCTCACGGACCGCACCCTCTATCGCGTGCATCCTGGGACCGACGAGCCCCGTCCGTTCCTCGTGCTTCCGCTCGCGCCGGGAATCGCGACGTACAGCCTCGCGGTCGAAAGACAGCTCTGGGTGGGCGACAGCGACGGCACCCTCGTCCGGATGGATCCGGCGACCGGCGCGCGCGACCAGGCGGAAACGGGTCTCTCGATCGGTCCGATGGCCGTCACGCGCGGCGGCTTGTGGGTCGCCGACATCCTCGAGGGAGTCGTGCACCGTGTCGACCGCGCGTCCCTCCAGCCGTCGGGCGAGCAGATCGAGATCGCCGGCAGCATCGACCAGCTCGTCGGCCGCGGCGACGATCTGTGGATCCTCGACACGCAGGTCGGGGTCGTGACCCAGGTTGATACCGCTGCGGGTTCGGTCAGGGGCTCGGCCCGCGTCGGCCACGAAGCCACCGACATGGCCCTCGGCAGCGACGCCGTCTGGATCGGCGATCGTGAAGGGTCCCTCTACCGCGTGGACGCTTCGACCCGCGAGGTGCAGGAGTTCAAGGTCGGCGCCGAGATCCTGGCCGTCGGTGTGGACGCACACGCCGAAACGGTCTGGGTCTACGTCGGCAGGGCTCTCGCCCCCGCCGGCGGCTGATCGAGCGGGCCTTCTCCGCCGGGGAGGGCGCGAATACACTCCGGCGATGCAGCGGCGCGCGGCGGGCCAGCGGCTCGGAGCCGTCTTGTTCACCGACATCGTGGGTTCGACCGCGATCGCTGCGGAGATGGGCAACTCCCGTTGGAGCGAGCTCGTCGCCCGGCACCACCGGATCGTCCGGCGGCAGATCGGCCGGTTCGGCGGGCGGGAGGTCGACACCGCGGGCGACGGATTCTTCGTCACGTTCGAGCGCCCTGCCGACGCCATCCGGTGCGCGGTTGCGGCGACCGAGGCCGTTCGTGAGCTCGGGATCGAGATCCGCGCCGGCGTGAGCTTCGGGGAACTCGAGACGGGAGGGGCGAAGCCGAGCGGCCTCGTCGTCAACACCGCCGCCCGCGTCATGTCGGTCGGCAGTCCCGGCGAGGTGTTGGTGCCCGCCTCGGTGCGGGAGATCGTCTCCGGCGCAGGCATGACGTTCGCCGACCACGGCATCCATCGGATGAAGGGCCTCGAGGAAAATCTCCGACTCTTCCTCGTGACGGGCGTGGACGGGACCGACGTCGTGCCGCCGCTGGACGCAGGACAGGCGGCCGAACGACGCCGAGAGATCTTTCCGGCGGGCCGCAGGCGACGAGCTCTGATCGCCGGGGTGGTGGCCGGTCTCTGTGCGGTGGTCGTGGCCGCGTGGCTGCTATTCGGGCGAGGATCACCCCCGGCCGGCGACGTCACGCGAGGAGTGGCGGAGTCGGTGGCGAGGATCGTCGCCGAGGACGGCCACGTCGACGCGACCGTGTTCGTCGGAAACCCCGGCGGGGACAGGCTCGACGATCTCAGCCTCATCGATCACCCGATCGCTGTGGGAGAAGGAGGCGTGTGGCTGCTGCGCCCGCCCTCCCTCATCCATATCGACCCGCTGCGGGAGGAGATCCGGTCCCGCACGATCGAGGTGGGGGCGGCCTTCGACCAGACCGTCGTGACAGGAGCGGGTTCTGTCTGGGTGCTGACGGACCGGACGATCTACCGGATCCACCCCGGCACGGACGAACCAGAGGTGTTCTTCGTCCTGCCCGTCCCCGTCGGCGTCGTGACTGCCGCAGCTCGCCCGAGCCTCGCTGTGAGGGACGCCGTCTGGATCGGTGGCACGGACGGGATCGTGTTCCGGCTCGATCCCCGGACGGGAGCGCGCGAGCGGCGGGACGTCGGATCGACGGTGGACGGGCTCGCGGCCACCCGGGGTTCGTTGTGGACCGCCGACGCGTTCGCCGGTGAGGTGATCCCACTTGACCCGCTCTCGCTCCGTCCCGCGGGTGAGCGTGTCGAGATCGAGGGGAACATCGATCAGATCGTCGGGAGCGACACCGACGTCTGGATCCTCGACCAGCAAGTGGGCGTCGTCACGCGGATCGACGCGGCCTCGGGGACGAAGCGAGGGTCCGCGCGCGTCGGTCACGAGCCCACCGACATGGCGGTGGGTCTCGGCGCCGTCTGGGTGGGTGATCGCGACGGGTCTCTGTATCGCATCGATACCTCCACCCTGGGGGTCGAATCGTTCGCGATCGGCGCAGAGGTGTTCGGTGTCGGTGTCGACGAGGCCGCCGGCACCGTGTGGGTCTATCTGGGCCGCGCGGTCGAGGCCGGCGACTGAGGGGATCGATGGTGTTCGACTCGCTGGAGCTTCGGCGCACGCTGCCGGCCCTGATCGCCTCGATCCCCATCGCCATCGTGTTCTTCGCGGTCCTCGGGATCATCTTGACGGCGGCCGGGCCCGATGGACTGGCGTTGTCCGACGAGCAGACCGGCGGCTGGATCGCGGTGGTCTACGGACTCCCGATGCTGCCGACGCTGGTGCTCTCGATCCGGTACCGCCAGCCACTCATCCTGACCGGGAACATCTTCGCGATCATCTTCTTCGTCTCGCTGGGCGACCAGATCGCGTTCGCGGATCTCGCCGGGGCCTCCCTCGTGGCCGGGGCGCTCGTGTTCCTCGCCGCCGTCTTCGGCCTGACGGGGCTGATCGCGACCTGGATCCCGACGCCCATCGTCCACGGGTTGATCGCCGGCGCCGTGATGCCGTTCGTCGTCGATCTGTTCTCATCGCTCAGCACGTCGGCGGGCGGTGTGGCGATCCCCGCCGAGATCCCGCTGATGGTCGGGGCGGCGCTCGTCGTGTACCTGTTGAGTCAGCGGTTCCTCGGCTCGAAGGTTCCGGCGATCCTCCCCTCGTTCATCGCCGGGCTGATCGCGGCGGCCGTCACTGCCCAGCTTGGGGAGATCCCCTCCTCCCTGGAGTTCCCGAGCCTCGAGCTCGTACGACCGGGGTTCTCCTGGACCGCGATCGTCACCGCCACGCCCGTCCTGGTGGCGCTGCTCACCGTGCAGTCGAACGTCCCTTCCGTCATCTATCTGCGAGCCCAGGGGTTCCGGCCGCCGGAACGCCTCATCAACCTCGTGAGCGGGGTGGGCACGGTCGTGGGCTCGTGGTTCGGTCCGATCGCGATGTCGCTGGCCCTGCCGCCCCTGCTGTTCGCCGCGGGACCGGGCGCCGGCGATCGCTCGCTGCGCTACCGCGCCGTCTTCCTCCCGGTCGCGACGGGCGTGCTGATCGCGCTGTTCGCGGGCACGGCGGCCGATCTGTCGGTCCTCGTCCCCCCGGTGCTGCTCCTCGCGATGGCGGGGCTGGCGCTCATCCCCGCCCTCGTGAGCGCGCTCCGGGAGATCACCAACGGGCCGCTGATCCTCGGCCCGCTGTTCGCGTTCGCGATCGCGCTCTCCCGGCTCACGCTGCTCGGATTGGGCCCGTTCTTCTGGTCGCTCGTCCTCGGAACCGCCGTCTCGCTGCTCTTGGAGCGGGAGGGATGGAAGCGTCTCCGGGAGGAGGCGTCGGGAACGGGCGAGTCCTGATCGAGGCCGGGTGTTGGCACCCCGGGCGGATCGGGGCCTGCCTCCCGCCACATCCGCAGGTCGGCGCCCTTGGGCGCCGGCCTGCGGCCGTGCGAACATCCTCCCGTGCTGGAGGAACACGCCCTTCCCACCGAGGCCCACCGCGGCCGTCTCCTGCTGCTCGCCCGCGTCCTCGCCGTCCTCACGCTGGTCGGCTTCGCGATCGGGCTCGTCTTCACGTTCCTCGCCGCCTCCGTCCGACCTCCGGGCGCCGGCGACCCGCTCGGGGACATCACCTTCGTCCTCTCGTTCGCGATGTTCCCGGTGATCGGGTACGTGCTGGCGACCCGCCGTCCGGAGAACTCGATCGGGTGGCTGATGCTCGGGATCGGAACGTTCTTCGGATCGACGGCGCTCCTCACCTCGGTCGGCGAGTACCTCCTGTACTCGGGCGATCGAGGAACCGGCCTGGTGCTGGTCGCGTTCGATTCGCCGAGCTGGGTCCCGATCGTGGTGCTTCCCGTCACGTTCCTCCTTCTGGTGTTCCCGGACGGGCATCTGCCGTCACCGCGCTGGCGATGGTTCGCGTGGTCGCTCGGGCTCGGGCTCGTGGTGATCTACTTCTCGATCCTGCTCGACCCGGCTCCCATGACCGAGTCGATCGCGCCGAAGGAGCCGAACCCGCTGGGGATCGAGGCGCTCCGTCCGCTCCTGAACGCTTCCCAGGCCCTGATCCTCGTGATCCCCATCGGGGTGATCGCGTCGCTGACCGCGCTCGTCCTTCGTTTCCGGCGGTCGAGCGGGGTGGAGCGTCTCCAGCTGCGGTGGCTGCTCACCGCGGCCGCCTTCGTGGCGCTGCTCTACGCCGGAGCGATGATCGCGTCGATCCCGTACTCCTGGGGCGAGGCGAGCCAACCTGGCTGGGTCACGGTGCTCCAGAACGTCGTGATCCCCTCGTTCGTGTTGATCCCGCTCGCGATCGGCGTGTCGATCCTGCGGTACCGGCTGTTCGACATCGACGTGGTGATCAACCGGGCCGTGCTGTTCGGGGCGCTCGCGGTCTTCATCACGATCGTGTACGTGGTGATCGTGGTCGGCGTGGGGGCGCTCGTCGGCAGCCGGGCGAGCCCGGTGCTGTCGGCCGCGGCCGCGGCGGTCGTCGCCTTGGCGTTCCAACCGCTCCGGCGACGGGCGCAGCGGCTCGCCGACCGGCTCGTCTACGGGAAGCGGGCGACACCGTACGAGGTGCTGTCGGAGTTCTCCGAGCGGGTCGGGCAGACGTACGCGAACGAAGAGCTGCTCCCGAGGATGGCGCGGGCGCTGGGCGAGGGCACCGGCGCGGCGCGGGCCGACGTGTGGGTGCGTGTCGGGGAGGAGCTCCGGCCGGAGGCGACGTGGCCCGCGGACGCGGAGGCACCGCCGTCGCGAGCGACGTCGTCGTCGGAGGAACGCGTCGCGACGAGCGCCGCCTTGTTCGAGCCGGTCCGCCATCGGGACGAGCTGCTCGGCGCACTCTCACTCGAGAAGCGGGCGGGGGAGTCGATCACGGCGACGGAGGAGAAGCTGGTCCACGACCTGGCGGCGCAGGCCGGGCTCGTGATGCGGAACGCTTCCTTGACCGAGGATCTCCTGGACACGATCGAACAGCTCCGGACGTCGCGCCAACGCCTCGTCACCGCGCAGGACGAGGAGCGCCGGAAGCTCGAGCGGAACCTCCATGACGGCGCGCAACAGCAGCTCGTGGCGCTCACCGTGAAGCTCGGGCTGCTCGAGCGGTTGGTCGAGCGCGACCCGGCCCAGGCGGCGTCGATCGCCGGGCAGCTCCAGGGGGATGCGACGGAGGCGCTCGAGGAGCTCCGGGACCTCGCCCGCGGCATCTACCCGCCGCTCCTCGCCGATCAGGGGCTGGTCGCGGCGCTGGGGTCGCAGGCTCGCAAGTCGGCGGTGCCGGTGATCATCGAGGCCGACGGTGTCGGGCGGTACGCGCGCGAGGCCGAGGCGGCGGTCTATTTCTCGTGCCTGGAAGCGCTGCAGAACGTCGCCAAGTACGCCTCGGCCTCGCGCGCCACCGTGCGCCTGACCGACGGCGACGGTCGCCTCCGCTTCGAGGTGGCCGACGACGGCGTGGGCTTCGACGCGGCCACGTCTTCCCACGGCACCGGGCTCCAAGGGATCGCGGACCGGCTCGCGGCGCTCGACGGGGAGGTCGAGGTGAGGTCGTCCCCGGGAGCCGGCACGACCGTGGCGGGAACGCTGCCCGTCGGGAACGGGCGCGGCCCCGGCGCCACGCTCGTGGGGCACTGAGACGCCTGACGCCAACCCGCACCGAGGGGCCCCCGGCGAGAGCTCAGTGTCCCCCATATGGGGTACAGACCTGCGATCCTCGGCTCAACCTCCCTTCGGAGCGGCGGGTCCGTGCTGCGTCCGTGCTCGGTCTCCGGCAGGAGATACCCCCTTGTAGGTGTAAAGCCCCTCGCCCATACGGCCGATACGGGTCTCATGTCCTCCATGGCCGACCGCGCCTCCCGCGCACCCATGTTCGCTCGCCGGAAGTCCGATGACCCGCGCCGGCGCGCGACCGATACGGTCGTGACCGGCGCGATCGGACCGCAGCCGCTCCGGCGCGAGAGCGACGGATGGCTCGATCGCTGGATGGAGACCGTCGCCGACCTCGCTCGGTTGAAGGACTCCCATCCGATGCTCGACGCCGTGATCGACGAGCAGGACGGCCGGCGGATCCGGATCGGCGACCGGTGGCTCTTCGACTTCGCGTCGTGCAACTACCTCGGCTTCGACCTCGACCGCGAGATCATCGACGCGGTCCCCGCGTACCTCGACAAGTGGGGCACGCATCCGTCGTGGTCCCGCCTCCTCGGGAGCCCGGTGCTGTACGAGGAGATCGAGGAGAAGGTCACGGAGCTCGTCGGGGGCGAGGACACGCTGCTGTTCCCGACCATCACGCACATCCACATGTCGGTCATCCCGATCCTCGCGGGCGCGGGCACGGTCTTCCTCGACGGACGGGCGCACAAGACGATCTACGACGGTGCGATGGTCGCGCGCGGCCACGGCGCGACCGTCCAACGGTTCCGTCACGACGATCCCGAGCATCTCGAGGGACTGCTGCGCTCGAGCGCGATCACGCCTCGCGTCATCGCGCTCGACGGTGTCAACTCGATGCTCGGCAACGCGCCCGACCTGCGCGAGTTCGCGCGGCTGGCGCGCGAGTACGACGCGCTCCTGTACGTGGATGACGCGCACGGGTTCGGCGTCGTCGGCGAGCGCGCCTTCGACGAGCTCAGCCCGTGGGGCAAGCGAGGGAACGGCGTGATCCGCCACCAGGGCGAGACCTACGAGAACGTGATCTTCATCGCCGGCTTCTCCAAGGCGTACTCGTCGCTCCTCGCGTTCCTGACCCTGCCGACCCGCCTCAAGGACGTGCTCAAGGTCGCCGCACCTCCGTACCTCTACTCGGGTCCTTCGCCGATCGCGTCGCTCGCGACGACGATCGCGGGGCTCGACGTGAACGAGCGGCGGGGAGACCTGAACCGGCTCCAGATGTACCGGAAGACCCAGCGGGTCCTCGACCGGCTGCACGAGCTCGACATCTACACGCCCAATCGATCCGGCTACCCGCTGATCGAGGTCCCCCTGGCCGACCACGAGGACATCGACGTGGTCGGTCGCTACCTCTTCGACAGCGGGCTCTACGTGACGATGGCCGCCTACCCGCTCGTGCCCATGGACGAGGTCGGGTTCCGGATCCAGATCACCGCGGCCAACGGCGACGAGCAGATCGAGCGGCTCTGCGAGGTCCTCGGTGAGATCAACGAACGCTTCGAACTGCAACACGACGGACACCGCGAGCTCCTCCGGGAACGAGCCGCCCGAGTAGGAGGGAACACGGGATGACGAAGGGTCCTGTCGCCGAAGGGCTGGGCAAGGTGGAGGAGCTCTCCGAGGCCGGCCACTACGAAGCGGCGCTCGAAGAGCTCGATCGGCAGGTCGCCGAGCACCCGGACGAGCCCGCCGTCCACACGGCGCGCGGATGGGCGCTGGAGAACCTCGGTGCCGAGGGCCTCGTCGCCGCGCGCGACGCCTACGCGCGCGCGCTCGAGCTCGACCCCACCGCCCTGTGGGCCAAGGAGGGCCTTTCCAACGTCTACCGGCGGATGGGTGACGTCGACGAGGCCAACCGGCTCGCCGAAGCGGTCATCGGCGAGGGAACCCCCCGCGCCGAGAAGGAGATAGACCTCCTCGAGCTGATCGGCTGGTGCCAGCTGCGACTCGGTCGGTACCCGGAGGCCGTCGCGACGCTCCGCCGTGCCCTCGAGCTCGACGGCCGGTGGACGGCCGTCCGGTTCGACCTCGCCCTCGCCCTGATGTGCGAGGGCGATCGCGGTCGCGCCTTCCTCGAATACCAGCGTGGGATCCACCAAGCCGTCAACGGAGGCGTCGAACGCCTGCGAGGTGTCGTCCGCATGGGCCTCGACGACCTCGAGGAGTGCCTGGCCGAACGCCCCGCCTTGGCGGGGACGCGGGAAGCGATCGCAGCCCGCGACCTCCTCCGATCCACCCTTCGAGTGGCTTCCAAGACGGCGTGAACCCGTGAACGGTCTGGTCAAGCGCGTCCGGATCCTCCGGCCACTCCGGCACCGTGACTTCCGTTTGCTCTGGACGGGGATGACAGCGTCGCTGATCGGCGACGGCATCTTCCTCGTCTCCTTGGCGTGGCAGGTCTACGAGCTGTCGAACGCCCCCACGGCGCTGTCGATCGTCGGCGTCGCGATGACCGTGCCCCAGATCGTCTTCCTCTTGGTCGGCGGCGTCGTGAGCGACCGGTTCGACCGTCGCCGCGTGATGATCGCGGCCGACGCGCTGCGTGCGGTGAGCGTCGCGATCCTCGGGGTTCTGTCCATCACGAACAACCTCGAGCTCTGGCACATCCTGATCGTCGCGGCGAGCTTCGGGGCCGGCACCGCATTCTTCGGGCCGGCCTTCGACGCGATCGTCCCGCAGCTCGTCCCGAGCGCCGACCTGAACCAGGCGAACTCGCTCGACCAGTTCATCCGCCCGGCCGCCGCGCGCATGATCGGCCCCGCGATCGGTGGGTGGCTGATCGCCATGTGGAGCGGCCATCCCGGACCGGCGTTCCTGATCGACGCCCTCACGTTCCTCGTCTCGATCGTGTGCGTCGCGTTGATGCGGTCGCACGAGGTCGAACGTCCTGCGGAAGAGCGGAGGAGCGCGTTCCAAGACATCCGCGAGGGATTCCGTTTCGTCAGGTCGCGGGTGTGGCTGTGGGGCACGTTCCTCGCGGCGACCCTCGCCTACCTGATCTTCTGGGGACCGTCGGAGGTCCTGCTGCCGTTCATCGTGAAGAACCATCTGCACGGCTCGGCGAGCGACCTCGGGTTCATCCTCGCCCTCGGCGGCGTCGGGGCGATGTTCGCCGCGATCGTCATGGGGAACCGGGAGATGCCCCGCAGGCACATCACGTTCATGTACGGGGTCTGGACCGTTTCGACGGTCGCGATCGCCGGCTACGGCCTCGCGTCGTTCCCGTGGCAGCTGATGGTGGCGAGCTTCGTCTTCAACGCCCTAGAAGGTGCCGGCACGATCGTCTGGGCGACCACGAAAGGCCGGCTGGTGCCCGCGAGGCTCCTGGGGCGGGTGTCCAGCTTCGACTGGTTCATCTCGACGGGTCTCGTGCCCGTGTCCTTCGCCCTCACGGGCCCGGTCGCGGGCATCTTCGGTGCTCGTGCCACCCTGGTGGGTGCGGGGGTCGTCGGTGGTGTCGTGACCCTGGCGTTCCTGTTCCTCCCCGGCATGCGTGACATCGAGCGGACGGGGGACCTCGCCGAGGCCTCGAGAGAGGATCCCGACAGACCCCTGCCCCCGATCGAGGAGCCGTTGCTCCCCAGCCGTGCCCCGGCTCCCCTGTGAGCCCCGCCAGGTCCCTGTCCAATCGGCCTGAGCAGGTCCGACGCCTCCTAAGGTCGGGTTCCCCTCGAACCGATATCGAACCTGTGAGCCGGAAAGCGTGGTTCCTCTATGTCTGTGGCGGCGTCCTCGTGACGGCCGCGTTCCTGTTCGTGCCCGGGCTTCGGCTTGGACCGCTGTTCAACGTGATCGCCATCTCTTCGCCGATCGTGATCGTGATCGCCGTCCGCGTGTGGAAGCCGCAGACCCGGTTGCCCTGGTACCTGTTCGCCCTCGGCCAGGCCTTCTTCGTCGCCGGCGACGTCATCACCTACAACTACGACCGGTTCTTCGGAACGGAGCTCCCCTTCCCGTCGGTCGGCGACGTCTTCTATCTCTCCGTCTATCCCTGCCTCATCCTGGGCATCCTCTGGTTGATCCGCCTCCGCACGCCCGGTGGTGACCGGGATAGCGTGATCGACTCGCTGATCGTCGCGATCGGCGTCGGCACGATCTCGTGGGTGTTCCTGCTTTCGCCGCTCGCGCACGACCCTCAGGTCACGTTGCTCCAGAAGCTGACCGCGATGGGTTACCCCGTCATGGACCTCATCCTGCTGACGGTCGTCGTCCGCCTCGCGATCGGCGGCGGCCGGCGAGCTCCGGCTTTCTACCTGATGGCGGGGGCGACGCTCGCGCTGTTCGTCACGGACTTCGCCTACAGCTACCTGTCGGTTCAAGGGATCGTGTACGACCAGTCGGGATACCTCGAAGCCGGATGGGCGACCTTCTACATCCTGTGGGGCGCGGCCGCGCTCCACGGCTCGATGCGCGCCCTGTCGGAGCGGACCCCCGACAACGAGCCGCGGTTGTCACGCGGCCGCCTCTGGCTGCTCGCGTTCGCCTCCCTCCTCGCGCCGAGTGTGATGATGATCCAGCATCTCCGGAACGTGGCGGGCGATCTGCCGGTGTTGATCGGCGCGTCGGCGGCGCTGTTCCTGCTGGTCGTCGTGCGGATCGCCGGTCTGGTCCGGAAACAGGAGCAATCCGCCGTCCGTGAGCGCGCCCTCCGCGGGGCGGGAACGGCACTCGTGACCGCGACGAACCGTGACGGGATCTACGCAGCGACCCTCCAGGCGGCTCGCTCGATCGCCGGCGAGAGCTCCGTGATCCGGGTGTTGGTGTGCGAGGAGGACGAGGACTACACCGTGGTGGCCGCCGCCGGCGGACGCGAGGATGTCGTGGGCTTCACGCTCTCGCTCTCGATCCTCCCCCAGTGGAAGCGCGACCGCCTCAAGACGCACCGCTCCTACGAGGTGGCTGTGACAGAGTCCGAGATCGCCGGCCCCCTCGGATTCCCGGAGGACTCCCTCTTCCTGATGAGCGGCCCCCTGTTCATGAAGGACGAGTTGCGAGGTCTGCTGGTCGTGGGCAGCACCTCCGCGCTCCCCAGGGCGAACCGAGACACCCTCGAGGCGCTGACGTCCCAGGTGGCCCTCGCGCTCGACAGCGCGGCCCTGACCGAAGACCTGCTCCGCCAGCAGACCGAAGCCCGGTTCCGATCCCTGGTCCAGAACTCGACGGACGTCGTCATGGTGGTCGATGCGGACTCGACCGTCCGCTACGTGAGCCCTTCCGTGGAGGGCGTCTTCGGGTACGACCCGACGGAGCTTGAGAACACGAAGCTCACCCGACTGATCCACCCCGAGGACAAGACGCAGGTGCTCCAGTTCCTCACCCTCAGCGGCCGGGACGGGGGAACCTCGACCGGGCTCATCGAGTCGCGGATGCGCCATCGCGACGACTTCTGGTTGCACATCGAGACGCTCCGCACGGACCTGCTGCACGACCCCAACGTGAAGGGGATCGTTCTCAACTCGAGAGACGTCTCCGAGCGGAAGGCGTTCGAGGAGCAGCTCTCACACCAGGCCTTCCACGACTCGATCACCGGGCTCGCCAACCGCGCGTTGTTCCGCGACCGGGTCGAGCACGCGTTGGAGCGGCTGACCCGCGACGCCGACCCCGTCTCGGTCCTGTTCATGGACCTCGACGACTTCAAGACGATCAACGACTCACTCGGCCACGCGGCCGGCGACCGCCTGCTCGGCGAGGTGGGCGAGCGCTTGCGGACCTGTCTACGGACCCCCGACACCGCCGCTCGACTGGGCGGGGACGAGTTCGCGATCCTGATCGAGGATGGCGGCGAGAGCGTGGGCGCCGCGGCCATCGCCGGCCGGATCCTGCAGGCGCTCGACGGCCCGTTCCTCCTGGACGGCAAGGAGGTCTTCGTGCGAGCGAGCATCGGCATCGCGACCTCCGGCGTCGGCAGGACGACCGGACCCGAGGGCGCGGAGGAGCTGCTTCGGAACGCCGACGTCGCGATGTACATCGCGAAGGAGGCGGGGAAGAACCGTTTCCAGATCTTCGAGCCGGAGATGCACGACACCGCGCTGCGCCGGCTCGAGCTCAAGGCCGACCTCCAGCGCGCGGTGGAGAACGAGGAGTTCGTCCTTCACTACCAGCCGGTGATCCGGCTGGAATCAGGTGACATCGAGGGGTTCGAGGCGCTCGTTCGATGGAACCACCCGACGCGTGGCCTGGTGATGCCGCTCGACTTCATCCCGCTCGCGGAAGAGACGGGTCTCGTCGTCCAGATCGGCACCTGGGTGCTCCGGGAGGCGTGCCGCCAAGGTGACATCTTGCAGCGGACCGTCCCGGATGCCGCTCCCTTGCACATGGCCGTGAACCTGTCGGCTCGTCAGCTGCAGCGCCCGGAGATCGTGCAGGAGATCGCGAAGGTCCTCCTCGAGACCGAACTTCCGCCTGAGTGTCTGGTGCTCGAGATCACGGAGAGCGTGATGATGCAGGACATGGCCCTATCCAACGAGCGGCTCACGCAGTTGAAGCAGCTCGGCGTGATGCTCGCGGTCGACGACTTCGGGACCGGCTACTCGTCCCTCAACTACATCCGCCGATTCCCCGTCGACATCTTGAAGGTGGACAAGTCCTTCGTGGACGGGGTCAGCGAAGGAGGAGAGGAATCCGCGCTCACGGCCGCCATCATCGAGCTCGCCGGGATCCTGAACCTCCGTCCGGTGGCCGAAGGCATCGAGCGCGCCGATCAGCTCGACAAGCTGTTGGAGCTCCACTGCGAGCTTGGTCAGGGGTACTACTTCTCCAAGCCGCTCCCGATCGAGGGCGTCGAGGAGCTCCTGCGGGCGCGCCACATGCTCGCCGCTCGGGACGCCGAGCTCTCGTCCTGACCGATCTCAGCTCTCGTCGTCCGTTCGCGTGAGCAACTCCGGATCCATGACCCTGGGCTCATCAGCAGCTTTCGAGAGCAGTTGATGGCTCTCCAGGATCGATCCGGCGACGTCGACGACCTTCTTGTTGGTCCGGCGAGCGTGCTCGCGGAGCAGATGGAAGGCCTGCTGCTCGTCGAGGGAGTGACGCTCCATCAAGATGCCTTTCGCCCGCTCGGTGATCGCCCGCCGCCCGAACGCGCCCTCGAGGGCGTGGTACTCGGCGAAGCGCTGGAGGGCGATGTCCATCGAGCTCTGCATCTCCTCGAGATCGCCTGCATGGGCGATGTAGGAGAAGATGCCGAGCCGTGCGGCCCGGTCGATGAACGCGCGATCCTGCACGTCGAGGATCGCGATGACCGGGCACGCGGCCTCGTGGACGATGGAGCGGATCAGTTCGAGGCCTTCATCCGAGTTCTCACCGACGATCACGAGGGCCACGTCCGGTAGCTCCACGGCGGTCGCGTGACCGACGGCCTCCAGGGGCGCCCCGGCACCGACGACTTCGTGCCCGAGCGAGGTCACGGTTCTCACGACCTCTTCCTCGCGGACGCCCCGGCCGTCCGCGATGAGGACCCGCAGCTTCCTCGTCATCTCGGGCGTCATTCTGGTGCTCCGATGGGGCTCTTCGTGTCCCTCCGACAGCCTAGTTTACCTATAGCCGTTGCCCTATTCCGCAACGTACGGGGAGTGTGCTAGGGTTCGCTTCGCGGGATCCCCAGCTCTTGGTTTCCGCCTCGCGAACCCCAGCTCCCGGTCCGAGAAAGCACCGCTCCCCACGCGGGGAACCATGCGGTCGGACCGAGGAGATCGAGGGTGCAGAACCGCATCGAGGCTTCAGGATCCCGTTTCGCCGTTCGTAGCGACCGTCGCAACGGCGTGGACCGTCTCTCACTCGTCGGCGAGCTCGATCGCGACAACCTCTCCACGTTCGAACACGAGCTCGAGGCCGTCGCCCACGCGGGTGGCGCCCTCGTCATCGACCTCCGAGAGCTCGATTCCGTCGACGACGAGGGCGTGCACGCGCTCGAAGACACGGCGATGCACGCGGGTCAGCAAGGGTGGTGGCTGTTCATCGTCAACTCCCGCAGTCTGGTTCGCGATGCGTTCGAGCGAGCCGGCGTCGACATGCTCCTGAGCGACACGGACGTCTCGGAGGTCCTCGCGTCCGGGGACGGGGAATGGTCTCCGACCTCGCTACCGCCGCTCCCAGGGGAACGGAAGATCAGGCGACTGCGGGTCGTCAGGGAGCCACGATGACGGATTGGCGCGAGCAAGAGGTGGAGAACGAGACCCGGTCCCGTGAGATCAACGAGTGGATCGACGAATCGAACGAATCGAGCGCCGATGCATCCAGTCCCTTCGTCTGCGAGTGCAGCGACGGATCGTGCACGTCGACGATCGATCTCACCCATGTGGAGTACGAGGAGGTGCGAGCGCACGGGACCCATTTCGCGATCGCGATGGACCACGAGAGCCCCGATCTCGACCTGATGGTGTCCGAGCGTGTCGGGTTCGCGATCATCCGGAAGCTCCCTGGGCTTCCGGCGAGGCTCGCGTTGGCATCGGATCCTCGGAGAGCGATCGCAGGAGCGTAAGGCAGCGTCTCGTCCCTGCATCGAACGATGCCCGGGTGGAAGGGGAGCTCGAGATGATCAGCAGAACCAGGATCGTGGCGGGAACGCACAGGGGAGACGACATGCGCGGCATCGCGACGTCGCTCGGCCAAAGACCGACGCTGGCCCCGTATCAGAACCGGACCTGCGTTCGGTGCGGGGAACACACCATCTTCGTGCTCGACGACCCGGCCGGCGGCTGGTACGCCTGCATCAAGTGCGGTCGCTACGCCTAGAGCCGTTCTCAGCTCACGGTGAAGCTCGTGTGCATCCCCTGCGCGTAGTGGCCGGGGAGGTTGCAGATGAAGACGTAGTTCGCCGCATCCAGGGTGGCGGTGAGGGACTGCGTCGATCCCGCCTCGATGTCCTCGATCTCGTCCACGAGCTCGACCCCTTCGCCCGACTCGTCCACGAGGCCCTCGTCGTCGGTCGGCAACGCGTCGGCGGCCAGATCGGTCTTGAAGATCACGAACTCGTGGGTCTGCTCGGCGTCGTTCGCGACGTCGAACGTCAGCTCCCCGGCCGAGGCGCTGGACTCATCCGGCGTGATCGTGAAGTCGGCGAGCGTGACGCCGATCCCGCCTCCTCCTCCGCAGCTCCCGACGGCGAACGCGATCGCGATGGCGGCAGGTACGACCAACACCCGTTGCAGGCGTGACGCCACAGCTGGTTCCCCCTCTCGGTCGGCGGGCCACAACCGGGTGGCCGGCTCGCGAAGGACTGTAGGGCGCGGGCACCCGGCAGCGGACCCTCCATGACGGAGCCGTCAGCGGACCGTCATCGAGTGGTCACGTGGCCGGCGCTGCCCTCATGACGGTTCCGTCATGTGGGGTATCGCGCCGGCCACGTCCGGCCTAGCATCCGCTCCGTGGCCAAGGTGCTGGTCGTCGACGACGAGCCGAGGATCGTCAGCTTCGTGTCCCGAGCGCTCACGGCCGAAGGGTTCCAGGTGGACGGCGCCCAGGACGGGATCCGCGCGCTCGAGCTCGCGAGCACCGGGAGCTACGAGCTGGTGGTCCTCGACCTGCTCCTGCCTCGACTGGACGGGATGTCGGTCCTCCAGGGGCTGATGGAGAGCAGGCCGGACCAGCGCGTCCTGGTGCTCTCCGCGCTCTCCGACGTCGAGACCAAGGTCCGGTGCCTGGAGTTCGGTGCCTCCGACTACCTCTCGAAGCCGTTCTCGCTCGCCGAGCTGATCGCCCGGGTCCGGGCGCGCCTGCGGCAGCCGGGCGCCGGGCCCCGCCACCAGTTCCTCCGGGGAGGTGACTTGACGCTCGATCTCACCCGACGCGTCGTCGAGGTGCACGGGCGACACGTACCCCTGAGCGAGCGTGAGTTCCTCCTGCTCGAGCATCTGATGCGCCAGGAAGGAGAGGTGCGCAGTCGCCAGCGTCTGCTCGCCGACGTCTGGGGCTACTCCTTCGACCCGGGCAGCAACGTGGTGGACGTATGTGTCGGGCGCCTCCGGGCCAAGCTCGGTGGCGACGTCATCGAAACGGTGCGGAATGTCGGATATCGGTTCAACGCTCCGTAGACGCTGGGTCGAGGTCGCGTGGGGGCTGTTCGCGGCCGCCAACGTCGCGGTCATCCTGAAGCTCAGCCACTGGGAGACGATCCCGTTCCACTTCGTGTGGGTGAGCCTCACGCTCGTCTACGGCATCCGGCTGTGGCGCCTCCGCACGACGATGCTCCTCCTGCTCGTCGTGATGATGGTCACCGGCGCGGCGCTTTCGTTGTCGATCGCGCGCGGCCACGAGGGTCCCGACGAGCTCGCCGAGGTCCCGTTGATGGCGTCGATGTTCCTCGCGATGGTGTGGCACGCGGAGCGGCGGCGGACCGCGACCGAGGAGGCTGGACGGCTCGCCGAGTCCGAGCATCGTCTGCTGCTGGGGCAGCGCGAGTTCGTTCGCGATGCGTCGCACGAGCTTCGGACGCCGATCACCGTGGCGCGCGGTCACGCGGAGCTGATCCGCGACTCGGGGCTCAACGGGCAAGTGTCGAAGGATGCGGAGGTGATCCTCGACGAGCTCGGCCATCTCTCGAGTCTGTCGGAACGGCTGCTGATCTTGACGACGGCGGGACATCCGGGCTTCCTGTCGACCGAGCCTGTTCAGGTGGAGACGTTCGTCGACGGGCTGGTCCACCGATGGATGCCGACGGCCGCGCGCGATTGGCAGGTCCGCGTCGAGGCGCGAGGGACGATCCGGGCGGACCGTGAACGGTTGGGGACCGCTCTCGACGGTGTTTTGGAGAACGCCGTGAAGGCGACCGACGACGGCGACACCATCGAGGTCGGGTGTCGGTCGCGCGCCGACGGACTCGTGATCGAGGTGTCGGATGAGGGAAGAGGGATCCGCGCCGAGGATCTCCCCCGGATCTTCGATCGGTTCACTCGCGTGGAGACCGATCGCGCCCGGAGCAACGGTGGCACCGGGCTGGGTCTGTCCATCACCAAGGCCATCGTGGAGGCGCATGGTGGATCGATCGAGGTGGAGAGCGAGGAGGGCCGGGGAACGACCTTCCGGATCGTCCTCGATGCGTTCCGGTCTGCCCCGGTCCCGACGAGGCCCTAGAACGGCTCGAAGCTGCTGCCGTTCCGCTACGGCATGCGGACGAGGTGCATGTCCGCGGGCTGCGACAGCTCGTCCAGAGCGAGCTCCGCCGGCGGTTTCACGTGCACGGTCTGGAGACTGAACGAGAACGTCGTGCCGGCGCCGACCTCGGAGTCCACCCAGATGCGCCCGGACATCGCCTCGACCAGCGTCTGGGCGATGTAGAGCCCGAGGCCGGTGCCCGGCTGACGCGAGGCAGGGTCGTCCTGCACGCGGTAGAACCGGTCGAAGATCATGTCGCAGTGCTCCGCCGCGATGCCCTGCCCTTGATCGCGCACGGAAACGGTCACGGCTCCCTCGACGGCCGCGGTGCTCACCCTGATCGGCAGCGCCGGAGGGGTGTACTTGTGGGCGTTCGACAGGAGGTTCAGCACCACCTGTTCCACCCGGAAGGGGTCGGCGAAGACCATGAGCGCAGGATCGGGGTCGCGGAGTACGACGGGACGATCCGGGTGCTGTTCCCGGAACTCCTTCACGACCCGGCTCAACACGTGATCGAGCGACACCTGCTGAAGGTCCACCACGAGTCCGCCGGCTTCGATCAGCGAGACGTCCAGCATGTCGTTCACGACCCGCTCCAGCCGCTGCGCCTGGCGCAACATGATCCGGTAGTACTCCTGCAGCTTCTCCGGAGCGTCTTCGACCGTGCCCTCGACGAGGCTCGACAGGAACCCCCGGAGCGGGGTGAGTGGTGATCGGAGCTCGTGAGAGACCATCGAAACGAAGTCGCGCTTGATCTGCTCGGCCTTCATCTCCTCGCCGACGTCGCGAACGACGACGATCCGGGCCGGCGGTGCACCCACGTCGTCGCGGATCGTGCTCGTGCGGAGTTGGAGCTCTTTCAGGCGTCCATCCTTCGTGGTGGCAGTGGTGATCCCGGGTCCCTCGTTCCCGACGCTCTCATCCGCGAGGGCCGTCAGCAGCCCGAGGCCGAGGAGCTCCTCGCATCGGCGGCCGATCGCATCGAACTCCGAGTAGCCGACCAGGGCGTGCATCGCCGGATTCCACGTCGTGATCCGACCGTCCATGTCCACGGTGAAGACGCCGTCGGAGGTGTGCGTCACGATCTCCGAGAGGCGCGCGCGCTCGAGCGTCTTGCCGTAGAGGCGATGGTCCCGGAGCCGAGCGGCGATCTGGGTCGCGAACCCGTCGAGCAGGACCCGCTCGGTCGCGGTGAGTACCTCGTTCCGGTACACGGCGAGAACCCCACGAACGTCGTCCCCGTCCTCGACCAGCGCGATCTGGGGAGCGATGCCGCTCCGCACCGCGACGAACGCGTCGAGAGGGTCGGATCCCACCTCGTCGACCGTGAGATGGCGGATCCCGGTGCCGGTGTGGACGGACACGGAGTGCTCGTCGACCACGACCATCTCCACTCGGTCCGCCGGGAGGAGCTTCTCGAGCAGTCCGAGGAAGTCGCTGAAGGTGTCCGCGTCCGCGAGGGGGGCGGAAAGCGCGGAACCCGCTTCGTAGAGGTTGCGCATCTGGTCGCGTTCCCGGATGCCTTCGACCCAGCGCCGGTAGGTGACGTACGCGAGGGAGACCGGCGCGATCATCAGGATCAGGGCCACGGGCTCGGCGGCCCAGACCAAGGCGCCGAGGATGCCGAGGAAGACGTTACCGAGCCAGTGCATCAGGTTCAACGCGAGGGGGAGACGGAACACGTCGATGAATCGAGTGCCCTCGACCATCGACACCACGAGCATGATCGCGGTCGCGTTGACGGCGAAGGCGACGAACATCGCGATCAGCACCGCGGCCCAGCGCGCCGGATCCGTTGGCCCGGAGCCCCATCCGCCGAGGATCGCGAACGTCAGCTGTGCCAGGGTCAACCCGATCAGGAACTGCGAGACGTTGTAGGCGATCTTGAACGGCTTCCAGCGGTTCATTGCCTCGCCCACGAGCACGCCCACGAGCACCGCGACCGTCAGCACCCCGGGCGTGACGAGCAGGAGCGCGCCCGCCCACACGCCGTCGGTGAGCGCGAAGTTCACGGTCTCGGTTCCGCGGCGCAACGGGATCGAGCATCGCTCGGCCGCGAGCGTGAGCCCGGCGATGACGACGACGGCGAGGACGTCTCGCACGTCCCACCCGGCGATCTCCGGGAGCCGGATCGCGATGCAGCCGATGCCGAGCAGCGTGGCTCCTGCGATCAGGAGCTTGACCGAACGAGGAAGTGTCTTCATGTCTTCTCTCCTCAGCTCCAGGCCGCCGAGCTCCAGCTCGTGGAGCTCCACGAGTTCGAGCTCCACGAGTTCGAGCTCCACGAGTTGGAACTCCACGAGTTCGAGCTCCAGTACATGCCGCTCCACGACGTCGAGCTCCACGAGTTGCTGGACCATCCGCTGTTCTCGGAGATCAGCGACGACCAGGCGGTGGAGGACCACGACGTCGAAGACCACGACGTCGACGACCACGAGGTCGCGTGCCACGGCGCGCCGAGGACGTCCTGTTCCCCCGTCACGAGGTCGGGCTGGCCGTCGTGGTTCAGATCCGTGTGGACGTGGAACCGTCCTCGGCTGCCCTCGAGCGAGCCGGCACCCAGCGATCGGGCCAATCCGACGTTCGCCCAGTCGCCGCTGCCGATGCCCTGGAGGGCGCCTGCGGCGTCGATCAGCCCCGCCCCGCCGCCGGTCCGGTACTGGCCGGCCCTGAAGGTGCTTCCCAGCAAGATGCTCTTCACCGTGTTGGGACGGAGGGACGGGTTGGCCTGATAGAGGAGCGCCGCCACGCCCGAGACGACCGCGCCCGCCTGGGAGGTGCCCGTACCCTTGAAGTAGTCGCCGTCGACGACGGCATCCTGATGGAGTCCGTCGATCGTGCTGCCCGCGTCGCGCGTCGCCACGATCGTGGTGCCGGGCGCGACGAGGTCCGGCTTCGCGAACCCGTCCTGGGTGATCGCGCTGCTCGAGAAGGGAGCGACCTCGTCGTCCTTCCGGTCCGCCGTCTGGTTGAGGTCGGCCGCTCCGACCGTGATCACGAAGGGGTCGTCGCCGGGCTTGTTGATCGTTCCCGGGCCTCGGTTGCCGGAGGAAACGACCACGGTGATCCCTGCAGCCCATGCGCGCTCCACGGCGGCGTTCAACGGGTCGACCGCGTACGGCTGCACGCTGTCCGTCCCGAAGGAGAGGTTCAAGACCTTGATCCCGTACTGCGCTTGGTGGGTGACGACCCATTGCAGCGCGGCGATCACCACGGAGACGTCGGTTGCGCCGTCGGGCCCGGCGACCTTCACCGAGACGAGCTGCGCACCCGGCGCCACCCCGCGCCACTTGCCGCCCGACGCGGCACCGTTCCCGGCGATCACGCCCGCGAGATGCGTTCCGTGTCCGTAGGCGTCCTCGCCGTTCCCGCCGGGTGTGAAGTCCACTCGAGCGAGGACGCGAGCCCCGAGATCCTCGACCTGTGCCACGCCGGTGTCGATGATGGCGACCGTCACGCCGCTGCCGTCGATCCCGACGGGGACCTGCGGGAGCCGGATCGTCTTCCGCCAGGCGAGGTTCGGCTCGAGATCGTCGTACGCCTCCGTTCCCACGGCAGCCATATGGATCGGGCCGTCGACGGAGACGTCGGAGATCGGACCATCTGCGTCGAGCATCGCGAGGCCGTCGGCCGGGACATCGGCGGCGAACCCGCCGATCAAGGGGAGGGGCTTGGTCACGCGGCCGCCGACCGCATCGATCAACGCTTCCGCGGAGTCCGTGCGAGGCGACCGCTCGCGCACCACGACGGGGACGAAGGTCTCCGCTCGAACCGGCGCGGGCGGGACGAGAGCGAGGGCGAGCAGGGCGCTGAGGACGAGCCCCAAGACGACGGTGGTCCTTCCGCGCTTCGGGGTCAACTCGATGGCCTGGCTCCCGGTGTCGATCACGGTGATCCTTGGTCCTCTCTGGTGACCGGCACTCGGCGTCGGCCGGACGAAGGGTCACTTTGGCCCCCCATGGGGCGACAGCGCTATCAGTTGAATGTCGCAATCTTGCCTCGTGCACGGCCGACGCCGTCATCGGGCACTCGGGGGAAGGCGCGAGGCAACTCCGGGGGATGGGTGGCTACGACTTTCGGCTATCCGTGCGGACAGGCCCGCGCGACGGCGCCGACCCTGGTTCCGGCGGATCGGGGACCTCCGACTCGGATGCCGGGATCCCGACATCTCTCGGGAGGTCGCTGCCAACCCTCCGAGCCGATGTGTATCCGGCCAGGGTGTCGGCGACCGGGCTACAGCGCGAACGTCGGAAGAAGAGGTGAGAAGGAGCTTCCGACCGGAACAGCGCTAGATCGGAAGGGCGAGGATCTGGCGAGCCGTGAGGCGAGTGGTGGTCGGGAGGACACGCAAACCGACCATCCCGATCCTTCCGGAAACCCAGGCGGCGTCGGCGAGCGTTTCCACGGAGATGTGGCCTTCCTGCGTCTCGGAGACCCGGAAGATGACTCCGGATTCAGTCTTGTAGACGTTCCGCTCGCCCTCCACGACTCCATCCTACGCGATGTGCGCGACCCCGGACCGGATGAGGTCGCTCCGACGACCCGCTGCTCCGATGAGCTCGTTGCCCGTCGACGCCGCTCAGCCAGGGTGGCCGGTATCGGTCCGGCCGGCATCCCCGGCGTTTCGTTCCTGTCCCTTGCCACCGCCCCCGGCGTTCCCCCCGCTTCCGGCGTTCCCCCCGCTTCCGGCATTCCCGCCGCTCCCGCCGCCGCCGCCGCTCCCGGCGTTCCCCCGATCCGTCCCCCCGCCGTCGGTCTCCTGCGATCCGCCGGTCCCTCCGGGAGGGTCGATCGGCACCTGGCCGGGTGAACCCTGTCCGTTCGCCTGGCTCCCTGGATCGTCGGGACGACCCTTGCCCTCGTTCGCCGCATCGCCCTGGGCCCGATCCGGCGGGCACCCCTGCGCGCGAACCGGTTCGGCGGAGGTCGCTCCCCGGGAGCGACTCGTCCGGTCCTGCGGCGTGGCGCCGTCGCAGGCCGGTGGCAGGCCCGTGTCTCCACGCCGTTGCGGCGTCGTCGTCCGCTCGGCGGGGCGGTTCACGGACACGCTCGGCGAAGTGCGCCCGCCTTGGCGGGAAGAGACCTTCAGGGCGTTCGGCACAGCGATCGCGATCGTCGCGAGCGCCATGAGGGCCAACATCCAGGTGGTGGCCGCGACGAGGAGCTGAGCACGGCGTCCTCGAGATCGTCCGGGCGAGGGTGGGTCCTGCCGGACGTCTGGATATGGGACCTCGGCTCGACGCTCCTGGTCCTCGTCCGTGGCCTGCACCTCCGGGACCCGGACGATCGTGTCGCTGACCCGGGCGGACTCGGCAGCCCTTCGCACCGCGTCCCCCAGGTCCGAGATGCAAGAAGACGGGTCGACACGTTCCTCGGCGATGATCGCTGCCACTCCGTCCGGCCACACCACGACGAGGGAAGCTCCCTCGTTTCGCTCGCGAGCCTCGAGGGCGGCGGTCGCGGAGATGCCGCCATCCAAGACGACCACATCGGGTCGAGCCCCCCGAAGGACCCGCGCGAGCTCGTGGTCATCCGAGGCGAGCCCGACGATGTCGAACCCTTCGCCTTCCAAGATGAAACGAAGGAGCCCATCGGTACGCTCCGCTTCACCCAGGACGACCTGCACTCTGCGCCGTTGACCCATCTGCGAACAGTCCCTCGGGCCGCGAGTCCCCTCGATCGGTCGCGGTCAGTGACTGTACGCCGAGCCGACAGCGATTTCTGCCGGGCGGATGGCTGTCAGACGTGCGGCCTACAGACATCGCTTCGGAGCGCCTCCTCCGGGATGTCAGGAGCCGTCCGGTCGTGCGGTCGAAGGGAAGACGTACACTCGATACGACGCGATCCCCATCCATGTGAGGGGAGAAGCAGGAGTCACGGAGGTCGCTTCCGACCATCCCGTCCCATCGCTGGTCCCGGCGAAGGCTCGATATCCCGAGCGATCTCGCTCTCGATCCGCCTCACGCCGGTCTGACGGTCACGGGTCCGAAATACCCGGCACATCGACCGAACCATCGAAGGAGCAACTCACATATGCAGCACGTTCGCATCGCAACGTATGAGATCAAGGACGGCAACTTCCAGGAGCTCGCCGACATCGCCCGTCAGGGGATGCTGCGCACGTTCCAGGAGCAGACCGGCTTCCTCCGGTACGGCCTCGCCGACCTCGGCGACAGGAAGGTCGTGTCGTTGAGCTTCTGGGAGACGCGCAAGGACGCCGACGCCGCCGTGCCGGTGGCAGAGCGCTGGGTGCGCGAGCACATCGCGAACCGCGTGGAGCTCCGCTCGACCCAGATCGGGGACATGGCCTTCTTCGAGGGCACGCCCGCGAAGGTCTAGAGAACGGTTCCTCACGGCCGCGCCGTGCCGCTGCACGAGCGCGGCTGTGTCGGGAGGGGGTCCACCTCGGTGGACTCCCTCCTCCTACACGAAAGCGAGGCACCTGATGTCGATCCTGAAGGATCGGATCCGCCCGCTCGATCCGTCGTCGCTCCAGGAGTTCCTCGAGCCCGGCGGCGGAGCCGAAGTCGAGAACACCGGCACACCGTCGGCGCCGGAAGAGACGTCGTCCCTCGGCGACGAGATGGCACCACTCGTGGCGTTGGGGACCACCTTCTTCGAGCTCGCTCGCGGCGGGTACGTTCGCACCTGACCGAGAGGGTCGCCACCCTGGACGAGGTAGCCGACAGCACCCTCTAGGATTCGCTCGTGAAGCGGTGCCCCTCCTGCGGAGACGAGAACGCCGACAAGGCGCGCTTCTGCCAGAACTGCGCCACGCCGCTCGCCGAGACGGATGGATCCCTCGGCGACGTCCGACGCGTCGTCACGATCATCTTCGCCGACGTCACGGGATCCACGTCCCTCGGCGAGCGCCTCGACCCGGAAGCGCTCCGCCGCGTGATGGGTCGCTACTTCGACGAGATGTCGGCCGTGATCGAGCGCCACGGGGGGACCGTCGAGAAGTTCATCGGGGACGCTGTGATGGCCGTCTTCGGGATCCCGCGATTGCACGAGGACGACGCGCTCCGCGCGGTCCGCGCTGCGATCGGGATGCGCGAGGCGTTGGAGGCGCTCAACCTTGAGCTCGAACGTGAACACGGTGTCGGGATCGCGGCGCGGATCGGGGTCAACACCGGAGAGGTGGTGGCCGGCGACCCGTCTGCCGGCCAACGATTGGTCACGGGGGACGCGGTGAACGTCGCCGCCAGGCTGGAACAAGCCGCTTCGCCCGGCGAGGTCTTCCTCGGCGAGACGACGTATCGGCTCGTGAAAGACGCGGTCGAGGTGGAGCCGGTCGCCCCGCTCGATCTGAAGGGCAAGGAAGAGCCGGTACCCGCGTACCGCCTGGTGGCGGTCCTCGCGGACGTCGCAGGCCACGAGCGGCACCTGGATTCACCGATGGTCGGCCGCGGCAAGGAGCTCGAGATGTTGGAGCGCGCCCTCGAGCGAGCGGTGACCGAACGCACGTCACACCTGTTCACGCTCCTCGGGTCGGCCGGGGTCGGGAAGTCGAGGCTCGTCGGCGAGTTCCTCGGAGGACCGGCTGCGTCCTCGACCGTCCTGCGCGGCCGCTGCCTCTCCTACGGCGAGGGCATCACGTTCTTCCCGCTCGCCGAGGTCATCCATCAGGCCGCGGGCATCCTCGAAGGCGAGCCGCCGGACGCCGCGCGAGCGAAGCTCGCGGCATCACTCGCCGATACCGCCGACGGGGAGCGGATCGCGTCGCTCGTCGGAGGCCTGTTCGGGTGGAGTCCTCCGGGCGCGACGGAGGACTCCTTCTGGGCCGTCCGGAAGGTCCTCGAGCATCTCGCGCGCGAACGTCCGGTCGTCGTCGTCTTCGACGACATCCACTGGGCAGAGCCCACGATGCTGGACCTGATCGAGCATCTCGCCGACTGGACGCGCGACGCGGCCGTCCTTCTCGTCTGTGTCGCTCGTCCCGAGCTGCTCGACATGCGCTCCGGCTGGGGTGGCGGCAAGATGAACGCCACCTCGATCCTCCTCGAGCCCCTCCCCGGTGACGAGGCCTCGCTGCTGGTCGACAACCTCCTGGGGGAGGCGGCGATACCGCAGGCCGCGCGCGACCGGATCCTGGAGGCCGCGGAGGGGAACCCCCTGTTCGTCGAGGAGATGCTCGCGATGTTGATCGACGACGGCCTCCTTCGCTTCGAAGGGGGTTCGTGGCGCTCCGTCGAGGACCTCGCGCACGTGACGGTCCCACCGACGATCCACCTCTTGCTCGCCGCACGCCTGGACCGACTGGATGCCGACGAGCGTGCGGTCATCGAGCGCGGCGCCGTCGAGGGCAAGGTCTTCCACGCCGGCGCCGTCACGACCCTCAGCCCGGAGTCCGTTCGGCCGAACGTGCGCTCCCGCCTCCTCACGCTCGCGCGGAAGGAGCTCATCCGGCCCGACCGTGCCGAGTTCGCGGGCGAGGACGCGTTCCGCTTCCGCCACCTGCTGATCCGGGACGCCGCCTATCAAGCGATGCCGAAAGAGCAGCGGGCCGACCTGCACGAGCGCTTCGCCGCCTGGCTCGGGGCCGCCGCCGCAGAGCGGATCGCCGAGTACGAGGAGATCCTCGGCTATCACCTCGAACAGGCATACCGGTACCGAATCGAGCTGGGCGTGGCGGACGATCGGGCGAAGCAGCTCGCAGGTGATGCGGCCGAGCACCTCTACGCGTCCGCGGTGCGGGCCGACGAGCGCGGGGATCTGAACGGAGCGAAGGCGCTCCTCGAGCGGAGCGTCGACCTCTCGGATGGCGCCGTGCAGTTGCGGTCGCTCGTCCTGCTCTCCGAGCTCCTCGACGAGCTCGCGGAGTATCCGGGGGCGCTCGCCGCCGCGACCCGCGCGACGACGCTCGCGGAGACCCTCGGCGATCGTCTGTTGGCGGTCCGGGCGGAGCTCCTGCAGATCATCGGCCAGGGCCAGGTCGATCCGGCCAAGACGATGGCGACCTCTCACGCGGAGGTGACGGCAGCCCTCGAGGAGGCGGAACGCCTCGGCGACGTGGAGCTGCGCGACCGGGCGCTCCTCGTGTTGGCGCTCTTCTCCTTCTTCCAGGGGAGGACAGGCGAGACCGTGAGGATCCTCGACGACCTGATGGACCGGGCGCCGACGGTGTCCCGGCGGGCGCGGCAGCAGATCGCCGGGCTCTTCGGCATCTGCGCGTACTTCGGCTCGCTCCCGATCGACGACGCGTTCGCCGCGCTCGACCGCGTCTACGTCCTCCAGGGCGACAGCCCCACCGGCGAGGGACAGGACCTCCGGGTCCGGGCGGGGCTGTTGGGGATGGCCGGCCGTTTCGAGGAGGCGCAGGCGGCGGTCGATCGATCGGTCGCGGTGTTCGAAGAGCTCGGCATCCCGAATTCGGTGATCGCCACGAATCAGGCCACCGGCGAGACGCTGCGACTGGAGGGACGCTTCGACGACGCGGAGGCGGTCTTCCGGGAGATGCATGCGGTCTACGAGTCCATGGGGGAGACGGGCTTCAACTCCACGATCTGCGGTCTGATCGCGCTGACGCTGTGCGACGTCGGACGCAACGACGAGGCCGACGTGTTCGCCGAGAAGAGTCGAGCGCTCTCCGCGGAGGACGACTTCGCCTCGCAGGCGCTCTGGCGGATGGCGAGGGCGCGCGTGCTCGCGGCGTCCGGCGCGTTCGAGGAAGCGCTCCGACTCGCGGACGAGGCGGTCGCGATCACGGAACGCACCGACTACGTCGTCTACCAAGGGGACAGCTACGAGGTTCGCGGGCTGGTGCTCGAAGCGGCCGGCCGCCACGACGACGCGCGGGCGGCGCTCGACGAGGCGCTCGCACGATACGAGAGGAAGGGGAACGTCCCCGCCGCGGCCCGCATCCGTGCTCGGCTCGAGCGCATCGGGAGCGTCTGAACCGCCTCGCTGCTCGAACGAGCCCGCATATCGCGTACACTGTGACAGTCACGCGTCGACGCGAACTCGCTCGACGTCCACGTGGTGAAGGCCGCCTCCCCTCCTTCTTCTCGGAGCAGTCGATCGTCCCCACACATTCCGAGAGGAAGCAGTCATGTCACAGATAGCCGATGCACGGCGCGATGCCGTCGTGCCCACCCGTTCCGAACCGACCCGAACGCCGAGCTTCGCGACGCTGGGTGTTTCGCATCCCATCGTCGAAGCACTCCGGATGCGCGGGATCCGCGAGCCCTTCCCGATCCAGTCCCTCGTCCTTCGGGATGCGCTCGCCGGCAGAGACGTGCTCGCACGCTCGCGCACCGGCTCCGGGAAGACCCTCGCGTTCGCGGTGCCGATCGTCGAGCGGCTGACGCCCGGCGGCGGGAGCCCGAACGCGCTGATCCTGACCCCGACGAGGGAGCTCGCGAGCCAGGTCACCGAAGAGTTCCGTGTGATCGCCGACGTGAAGCATCTGAAGATCGCCTCCGTCTACGGCGGCGTCGGACTCGGGCCGCAAGCGAAGCGAGCCCGCCACGCCGACATCGTGATCGCCACACCCGGCCGGTTGATCGACCTGGTGCAGCGGAAGCTCCTCCGTCTCGACCGGGTGCGCATCTGCGTCCTCGACGAGGCCGACCGGATGCTCGACATGGGCTTCATGCCCGACGTCACGCGCATCCTTCAGATGCTCCGACCCGAGCGCCAGACCATGCTGTTCTCCGCGACCCTCGACGGCGAGGTCGGCAGGCTCGCGGCGCGCTTCATCCAGAACCCGGTTCGCCACGAGGTGGCCGCCGAGGACGGCCCGCTCGTGACCGAGGCGAGCCATCGATTCGTCGCGGTGGATCAGGCCGGGAGGTCGCGAGCGCTGGTGCGCGAGCTGGCCGCCGACCGCGGGCTGACGCTCGTCTTCGTTCGGACCAAGCGCGGTGTCGATCGGCTGGCGAGGACCCTCAAGGCCGAGGGCTTCCACGCGGGCGCGCTGCACGGTGGGATGACGCAGTCGGCACGGGAGCGAGCGCTCGGGCGTTTCGCCGCGGGGGCCAACGACGTGCTGGTCGCGACCGACGTCGCCGCGCGCGGCCTCGACCTCGAGCACATCACCCACGTCATCAACTTCGACCCGCCGGCCGACGAGAAGGACTACCTGCACCGGGTGGGCCGCACCGCGCGCGCCGGCCGGAGCGGCACGGGGATCACGTTCGTGACGCCGGACAAGACACGAGATGTGGGGCGGATCGCGAAGGTCCTGAAGCTTCACGCCGAGTTCGGAGATGCGGGACTCCGCGCGGACGCGCCCAAGCATCGCGATGACGTTCGCCGGCCGCGGCCGCGGTCGCGACCACGGCCGGCAAGGCGCGGACGATAGAGGAGCTGCGCAGGACCGATATCCTCGGCCCGTGATCGTCCATGAGCCGGTCAGGGGGTCCTTCGCCTACCTGAAGCAGCCCGGTCTCTTCGGGATGCCGGGCGTGGATCAACTCCAGCTCTTCATCGACCAGAAGTTGCCCGCGCCGCCGCTCACGCATCTGAGCGGTCTGGTCGTCGACGAGGCCGCTCCCGGCACCTCCACGTGGTCGATCCCCGCGAGCGCGTGGTGGCAGACGGCCGCGGGCGTGTTCGCCGGCGGAACGCTCGGTTTCGTGGCGGACGCGGCGCTCGCCGGTGCGGTCTTCACCGAGCTTCCGAAGGGCATCGGGCTGCTCTCCTCGGATCTGTCGATCAACTTCCTCGAACCGGCATCGCCGTCGAGCGAGCGTCTGGTGGCGCGTGGCACGGTGATCCACTCGGGACGGCGGCAGGCGTTGTCGGAGGCTCGCGTCGAGGATCCTCGAGGCACCCTCCTCGCGCACGCCACGTCGCGGTGCGTGCTGCAGCCGCTCCCGTTCGATCCGCCGGACCCGCCCGAGGAGTTCCCGCCGGTGGAGCCGCTACGGTTCGAGACGCCCGATCCGTACCTCCGTCCGGCAGAAGGGGAGGTCATCCCGCAGGCCGTGTGGGACGAGACCAGCGGACTCGATCTCGCGCAGCTCTGGCACAAGGGCGAGCGACCCTCTCCGCCGAACTGCTCGCTGCTCGGCCTGCGGTTCGTCGACGTCGCGGAGCGGAGCGTGACCCTCGCGATGCCCGCCTCGCTCTGGTTCTGCACCGGCTTCGGCACGTTCTACGGCGGCGTGGTGACCGCATTCGCCGACACCGCGATCAACACGGCCGTGACGACGACCCTGCCGCCCGGGACCTCGTTCGGCACGCTCGATCTCAAGGTCAACTTCCTGCGGCCGGTGACACCGGATTCGCGCGAGCTCGTCGCGCGTGCGACGGTCGAGCAGCGTGGGCGGACGATCGCGGTCACGACGTGCCGCGTGGACGACGCCGACGGGAAGCGAGTGGCCATGGCGACCGGGAGCGCGATGATCTCTCCCGGCCGGCCATGGCCCGCGGTCGGTGCTGCCGTACCGGACCGCCCGCCCGTCCTCCGGAGCTAGTTGTTCGATCCGGGGCGGTCGACCTCGCCGCGCCAGGCGCCGGTCTCGGATCCGCGGCCTTCGATGAACTCCTTGAACCGCACGAGGTCACCCTTGGTGCGCCGCTCCACCATGCCGAGGGCGTCGCCCACCTTCTCGACGGCGCCATCGGGCTCGTAGTCGATCTGGACCATCACCTTGGTGCGGTTGTCGTCCAGGCGATGGAACGTCACCGCGCCACCGTTGGGCGTGCCGCTGGTGCTGTGCCAGGCGACGCGCTCGTCCGGCCGCTGCTCGCTGATCTCGGCGTCCCACTCGTTGCGTTGGCCGCCGATCTCGGCGATCCAGTGGAGGCGGCGGTCATCGATCTGCTCGACCTTCTCCACACCCTCCATGAAGCGAGGGAACTCCTCGAACTGTGTCCACTGGTTGTACGCGACGTTCAAAGGAACGTCGATCTCGATGGACTCCTCGATGCTCTTCATCTGGCTCCGCACCTCTCTCGTCTTGTCGGTTGCTCTCGCAGTACCCGGGATGCTCGAGAGATGAACCTTTCACCCCCATCCAGGTGACGGATGCGGATGGATGCATCATTCCGAGCTCGATGGGGTACGGGTCAAGGAGACCCTCGAGCATCTCGAGCAGAGGAGGTTTTTCTATGCCGTCATCCGACGAGCGCACCTGGGATCAGGAACGACCGCGGTGGAACGACACTGAGGACTCAGCCGGAGGTTCAGAGCCGACGAAGGAGGGTGAGGACAGCACGATCGATGCGCCCAGCGCCCCCGAACCGTCGTGGCAGCCTCAGACTCCTGCGTGGGACCGGCCGACGCCGAGGACCGAACCAACGGCGATGCCCCTCGGCGGCCCCCTGGACGGGGCGGCGACCGACCCGGCGACCACGCGAACCCGCCGATCGACCGCCGCGCGGAAGGCCGCGACCGCCGCGAGCACGAAGGCGGCGACGAGGAAGCGAGCCGCTGCGAGGAAGACGGCTTCGACGAGGCCCGCTGCTGGCAAGGCCACGCGGAAGGCGCCGAAGCGCGTCGCTGCCGGCAAGAAGGCAGCGGCCTCGAGGAAGCGCAAGACGGCTCCCGTGCGGAAGAAGGCTGCGGCGACCCGCAAGCGCACGACGGCTCGCAAGAGCACCACGCGGAAATCGCCGAAGCGTGTGGCTGCCGGCAGGAAGGCCGCGACCTCCCGGAAGCGGAAGACCGCTCCCGCGCGGAAGAAGGCTGCGGCGACCCGCAAGCGCACGACCGCCCGCAAGAGCACCACGCGGAAGTCACCGAAGCGTGTGGCTGCCGGCAGGAAGGCCGCGACCTCCCGGAAGCGGAAGACCGCTCCCGCGCGGAAGAAGGCTGCGGCGACCCGCAAGCGCACGACCGCCCGCAAGAGCACCACGCGGAAGTCACCGAAGCGTGTGGCTGCCGGCAGGAAGGCCGCGACCTCCCGGAAGCGGAAGACCGCTCCCGCGCGGCGGAAGACCGCCTCCCGCAGGACTCGTTAAGGAGGATCCGAGTGGACAAGGAAGGCGAGTACGTCGGCGATTCTCCGGGTGAGCCGTTCGAGATGCCTGCGGACGAGCCCGTCGCGGTCGACGAGCCCGGGACCACGGCGGAGGAGCAACGGGAGCGCTCCCTCGAGCGTCGCCTCGCCATGGATGAACCGGATGTGTCGTCACGGAGAGGCTCGAGGGGCCCCCGGGAGCCCGTCGGTCCGATCCTCGACGACGACGTCGCCACCGAAGACCTGGCGACGGAAGGATCTGACGTCCTCCCGGAGGAGGCCGACCTCGACCGCACTTCGGAGGAGGTCGGGGAGCTTTCCTCCGATCCGGCGGAGAGCGCAGAGGAGGCTGCGCTGCACATCGAACGCGAAGAGCGCTGACGTTCAGTTAGCCTCGCCGGCGTGACGGGCACCCGGATCGCGATCGCCTTCTCCCTGGGAGCGGGCATCGCCGGCGCCGCGCAAGCCTCGATATCGGGAGCGCTCGGCCGTCGGGTGGGCACGATCGGCTCCGCGGGGTTCGGCGTGGTGCTGGCGGCGATCCTCGTCGTGGCGCTCGCCCTGGCGCTGGGACGCGGTGGCTCGATCGTCGATGCGATCCATCAGCCGCGCTGGCTGTGGCTCGGTGGCCTCTTCGGTGCGGTGATCGTCTTGGCGATCGCGTACTCACCTCCCCGGATCGGCACGTTCGCGACCGTGGCGCTGCTGATCGCCGGCCAGCTGGCGGCCGGCGCGATGATCGACGCGTTCGGGTGGATGGGATCGCCGCGCATCCCGGTGACGCTCACGAGGGCAGCCGGTCTGTTGTTGGTGGCGGCAGGGGCCGCGCTCACGCTGAAGAGGTGACCGCCGCTACGGGTGGCGGACCGAGATGACCATGTTCGCCACCCGCGTGGCGAGGACGCGGTCGCCCTTCTTGAGATCGTGCGGCACACTCTCCGCGCCGAGCCTCGCCTGCTGGACGGAGCGATCGGGGAAACCCACGGCGATGTCGTAGTACCGCACACCGTGGAGATCCAACGGGGTCACCTCGAGCACCACCGCGTCTTCCTCGCCCAACATCGGGTCCAGCCTAACGTCGTCTCGGTCGTCACCGGCCGTAAGGTTGTCGCATGGGGGCAACGGGGGTGGGTGCACGGCGCGCACGCATCGGTCTCGCGTGCGCGCTCACAGCTGTCGCGGCGATCCTCATCGCTGTGCCGGCTCCTCCCGCGGCGGCTGCCACGACGAGGGTGCCGGGGATCGACGTCTCGATGTGGCAAGGCGACGTCGATTGGCCGGCGGTCGCGTCGACGCCGACCCGCTTCGCGATCATGCGAGCCACACGCGGCCACGACTACGTCGATCCGAGGTACGCCGAGTATCTGGCCGAAGCCTCCGCGAGCGGACTCGTCGTCGGGGCGTATCACCGTGCCAAGGTCGGCCTCGCGGCAGGGGATGCGAGGGTCGAGGCGAATCACTTCGTGGACGTGGCACAGATCCAGGCCGGGGACGTGCTGCCGGTCCTGGACATCGAGGAGCACGGCGGCCTCACCGTTCCACAGCTGACGGACTGGGTCCGCACGTGGCTCGCCCGCGTGTTCACGCGAACCGGGGTGCGCGCGATGATCTACGCGAGTCCCTACTTCTGGCGGACGTACCTCGGCGACACGACGTGGTTCGCCGATCACGGCTACCCGTTGTGGATCGCGCACTGGGGTGTCTCCTCGCCCAACGTGCCCGCCGCGAACTGGGGCGGGCGCGGGTGGACGTTCTGGCAATGGACCTCGACGGGAAGCGTGTCGGGGATCTCGACCAACGTCGATCGAGATCGCTTCAACGGCGCCAGCCTCCTGCGCGGCAAGATCGCGTCACTCACGGTGACGCCCGCGGCCGGCGGGGTCATCACCGGCGCCCGGATCGCGTGCGGCGGCGCCGCCGTCTCGTGCGGCAGGCTCGCGAACCCGGACACGGTGCTCACGCTCGCCGCCACCCCCGATCCGGGCGCCTCGTTCTTGCGATGGACGGGAGCGTGCGCCGCGGCGGGCTCCTCTCCGACGTGCGACGTGACCGCCCTCGGCGCCAAGACGGTCTCCGCCGTGTTCACCTATCCGGTGGCTATCGAGCTGCAGGGGACCGGGGCGGGGATCGTCTCGTCGACCCCGGCGGGGATCGACTGCGGCGCGACGTGCACGGCCTCGTTCCCCGTCGACTCGACCGTGGACCTCGCGGCCGACGCGGATTCCGCTTCGGCGTTCGTGGGCTGGAGCGGCGGATGCGGAGGTATCGATCCCACGTGCGAGGTGACCGTCTCCGCGCCGATCGACGTCGTCGCGACCTTCGACTCCGTGGTCAGCGTGGAGCAGGACGGTGCGGGCACCGCCTACGGCTGGGGTCGAGCGACCCTCGCCGGGGCGATCGGCGGCTCTTACCGCTGGGAGCGGCGAACGGGTGCCGACGCGACGTACGCCTTCTCCGGTGGCACGGTGACGCTGTTCACGGTGTCGGGACCGGTGATGGGCAGGGGCCGGATCTCGATCGACGGGACGCCGGTGGACACCTTCGACGGCTACGCGCGCCGCCTCGTGACCGGCGTGCGGCGAACGTTCTCGCAACTCGGCGCCGGTCCGCACACCGTCACCGTCGAGGTGCTCGGGACGAAGCGGCCCGCGGCTTCCGGTACGCGCGTCGCGGTCGACGCGCTGCGGTGGGGTGGCCAGACCCGTCGCGACCCGAAGGCGATCGCGACATGGGCGCCCGCGGCGAACGCATCGGCGAGCGGCGGGACGTTCGTGATCAGCGACGCGCGAGATGCGTTCGCGCGGCTGCGTTTCCAGGGCACCGGGGCGTCGCTCCGCACCCTCCGCGGTCCGGCGATGGGCCGCGCCGAGGTGTGGGTGGACGGCGAGCTCGCGAGGGTCGTCGATCTCTACGCGCCGACCCAGGCGTTCGCCACGGTCCGGCTGGCGGCGGGGCTGGTGGACGGATCGCACACCGTGCGGATCGTCCTGCTCGGCACGCATCGGGCCGCGAGCGCGGGGAACGGCATCGCGGTCGACCGCTGGCTCGTGGTGTAGCTCTCAGCCGCCGGAGGGTTCGATCTCGAGCGTTCGCCAGGTGGGGGGAGCCTCCGCGCTCGACGCGTGGCACGTGAGTCGCATCGGCGCCCCGAGCACCCGCTCGACGCGGACCCGGTGGGGTCCACGCTCGGTCGCGAACACGACGTCGGCGCGATCCCCGCGACGGTCGGCGCGACGCGGCGTCACGGCCTCGATCCGATCGAGGCCGAGCCGCTCCCGGAGCGCTCGCTCCGCCGCCTGCACGGGGAACGCGTGGCTCGACCGGCCGCGGTATCGATGGAGCGGGGAGATCCTGTCCTCGCGATACGCATGCATCAGTGCAGCGACCTCCCCGGGATCGATGCGCCCGAAATACAGCCCGTGCGGGAAAGCGACCAGGTTGCCAGCGAACCGGTCGCCACCCACGTGCGTGCTCTCCCACACGACCTCACGGTCGACCGCCGCCGCCGCTTCGGCGAGCGGCCGGCCGCGCTCGGCACAGCACGGATCGCGCCGGCCGTGGGTGCAGATCACGAACAGCGGCTCCCCTTGCGGATCGCCCGAGAACGACGCCCTGTCGCGCGCATCCAGCTGCGCGGCGTGCTCGATCCGGTCGAGCGCCGTGAACCCGAGCCAGGCATCCTCGGTATCCACGGCGAAGCAGATCAGCGTGTCGTCCTCGTACTCGGCGAGGCGGTCGGGTTTCCGGATCAACAGCACGCGCGCGCCGGTCCGGCGTTCGAGGGCCCGAAGGTCGGAACCCACACCGAGGGGCAGCCGCGCATCCAGGAGGCCGTCGCGTCCCCACGGGCCCGGATGCTCGATCAGCAACCAGTACCGGATCGTCGAGGCCGTGCCGGCGAGGGGTTCGTCCGCGGCCAAGCTCCGCGACGAGCATCGATCGTCGACCCCGGGCACGATGCGCTCAGCGATCGCCGCGGACGGTGAGCAGGCCTTCTCGGATCAGCCGCCGAACCAGGAGCGCGCGGCTGGCCGGGTCGGGGAGATCGGGGGCCAGGTCGCCGACGGTGAGCTCTCCGAGCTCGTCCAGGTCCGCGATCCGGCGGACCGCCGGCTCGACCCACTCAGGCATCTCGAGACGACGGTCACCGAGGAGGACGACGAGCCGATCGGAGCGCGTCGCCGTCTCGCAGACGGCGCCCGTGCGCCGCGCCACCACGGTGGTGTCGTCGACCGTGATCGGCGCCGCGCGCTCCGCGATCGTCCCACGTGCCAGCTGCGCCCGGTTCGAGAGGAAGCGCTCGCGGCGCTCGCCGGCCTCCGTCCGGACGTCGACCTCGCCGAGCGCCGAGGCGAGCGCCGCGAGCCGCCCATGGAGGTCGTCGGCGAACGCGTCGATGTCGTTCGTCCATCCCGCCGCGACGGGGTCGTCCATCTCCGCCGTGATCCGTCCGACCACGCCGGTCAGCACCTCTCGCCAGGGCGTCACGTGGACGCCGACCGTGAGGTGGCCGGACAAGGATGCCTGCGCCCGGGCGGCGTGCGGCGTGCCCGCCGGCATGTAGATCGTGGCCCCCGACGTGACCTCGACGTGCATCGGATCGCGCGCCTCTTCTCGCGGCGCGGCGTGCACTTCCCAGTGTTTGCGACCGAAGGCCTGCAGGACGAAGACGTCGTGCGCATCCTCGTGCAGGTCCAGCCCCTGCGCGCCGGGAGGTGTGATGTACGCGTTGACCTGGCACGGGTGTCCGAGCTCCAGCTCGAGGTCGCGGCAGAAGCGGGCGACCGCCTCGGACCAGCGATGCATGCCTTGCAGCACGATCGTGGCGCCTTCCTCGAAGAGCGCGGCGACGCGCGCCGGGTTCGCGATGCCCGAGACGTCTCGCGACCCGGTGCGGCCGGCTCGCGTGTAGGCGGATTCCGGGATCTGCTCGCCCGCCTTCACGAGCCGGAAGAACGGCGTGCGGAGCGCCGCCGTGGTGAGGAACCGGTCGACGTCGTCGAGCGAGAGGAGATCTCCGAAGCCGCCGGGCGCGGGGATCGCGGGCGACGGTTCGCCGAGGCGGACCGCCGCCCGCTTCCCCCAATCGTTCTCGAGGAACGACCGGGGGTCGCCGGTGCAGCGCTCGAGCGGCCCGCGACCGGCACGGACGCGGTCGAGCGTGTCCAGGCTCACGACGTGGTGTCGGTCCCGTCCATGTCGCCGGAGTCGGTGCCGTCGGCATCCTTGCCGTCGGTGCCGTCCTGGTCGGTGGCATCCCCGTCCTTCTTGTCGGTCGTGTCGCCGTCGGTCCCGTCGCCGTCCATCTTGTCCGGATCGGTCTCGGCCTTCGGTGCGCCGCTCGTCCCGGGCATCACGGTCCGGATGTCCTCGTCGGTGAGCTCTCGTGTCGCGGTCTCGTCCATGTCCAGACCTCCTCTCGCTTCCGGTATACCCGAACGGCGGCCGATGCGCACGGCCGGTGGGTGCCGAGGGAGGCGTTTGCACCCCTCACGCCTGGGGAAAGTCCGGAGGACGACCGACGGAGGGACATGACGATGGGCGAACGACGGCTGCACGGCACGGACGCGATCCTCGTGGAGGCTCGGAAGACCAAGGAGACCGCCGAACGGATGGCGAACGGCGAGGGGCCCCCGGGCGAGGCCGACGACATCCGGGTGCTGGCGGGCATGGTGCATCAGGTCGCGGAGCAGGTCGAGCGGCTCGCGAGCATCGTGAGCGAAGACGAGGCGCCCCTCGCGAGATCCGAGAACGCCGACAGCTCGCCTTGAGCTCCGGGTGCCGGAAGGTCCGTATCGTGGTCGGCGATGACCACACGTGAGGACGCCGATCACGTCCTGTTGAACCGCGCCTCGTGGGACGCGGACGCGGAGAACTGGGTCGAGCGCGGCCGGGTGCTCTGGGCCGCCGACGACGTCACCTGGGGGATCTGGGGCGTGCCCGAGTCAGAGCTCGGCCTGCTGCCGGATGTGCACGATCTGGACGCCGTCGAGCTCGGCTGCGGTACCGGCTATGTGTCCTCGTGGCTCTCCCGTCGCGGCGCCCGCGCCGTCGGGCTGGACAACTCCGGGAGACAGCTCGCGACGGCGCGGGCGTTCCAGGAGGAGTTCGGGATCGGCTTCCCGCTCATCCACGCCGACGCCGAGCGGGCGCCGCTCCGCGACGCCAGCTTCGACCTGGCGATCTCCGAATACGGTGCGGCGATCTGGTGCGATCCGTACCGGTGGATCCCCGAGGCCTCGAGGATGCTCCGCCCCGGCGGACGACTCGTGTTCCTCGGTCATTCCTACCTCGCGATGCTGACGTTCCCCGACGACGATCTGCCAGCGACCGAGCAGCTCCAGCGTGACCACTTCGGCATGCATCGATTCGAATGGCCGGAAGCGACAGACGGGCAGATCGAGTTCGCCCTCACCCACGGCGACATGATCCGCCTGCTCCGGGATTCGGGGTTCGAGATCGAGGACCTGGTGGAGGTGCGAGCGCCGGAGGGCGCCGAGATGCCCACCGATCCGCTCGCCACGCCGGCATGGGCTCGGCGATGGCCGATCGAGGAAGCCTGGAAGGCGCGCAAGCCGGGTTGAGGGATCGGCGGCTGCCGGTCATCCCTCACGCCACGGGCTCGGCCGCCGCGAGGAGGCCCGCCGCCGTCCGTTCCCACGTCCAGTGTTCGGCGACGAACGAGCTCACCGCGCGACGCAGCGCGTCCCGTTCGTCGTTCGGCAGCGAGAGCAGTCGGTCGATGCCGGCGGCCAATCGTCGCACGGCGCCGTCTCCCGGCTCGAAAGAGAACAACGCCGGGCGACCGACCTCCGCTTCGAGCGCAGCCGCGACCTCCGCGAGCCCGGAGTGACGGGCGACCATCGGGAGCGCGCCCGAGGCAGCACCCTCTGCGGCCACCATCCCGAACGCCTCTTGGAGGATCGAGGGGACGACCTGCACGTCCATGGCCGCCAGGGCGCGAGGTGCGAATCGATGGTCGAGCAGTCCGGTGAAGGTGACGTCCGGTCGGTTCCCGCCGGGGAGCGGAGTGACCGACGGATCCACCGGGAGCCCGCCGACGTCGCGCAGCCACTCGAGGGCGTCTCGGTCCGCCCGCCGGAGCCCGATCGTCAGCGCCGCGAGCCAGTCCCGGTCCGATCCGAAACCCACCACGAGCGCCGCGGTGTGGTGCCGGAGCGCCGGCTGCGCCTCGAGGAGGAGCTCGACGCCTTTCTGCGGGATCAGCTTTCCGAGGTATCCCACGATCGGCTCGGTCCTCTCGGCGAGCGCGCGGAGCCGGAGCGCGGCGTCCGGCTCGGGAACGTCCTCGTCGTACTTCTCGAAGAGCGCCGCAACGGCACTTTCGTCCCTCGCGTCCAGGGCTCGCTCCACCTCCGCGTCCAGCGATGACGGCCGCCCTCGGGCCGTGTCCGGGTCGTCGTCGAGCAATGAGGCCACCTCCCGCAGCGCCTCCGCACGAGGCCGGGGACGGAACGCGGCGACGTCGACGCCGGGTGGGACGACCCGCGCCAACTCCCGCATCTCGGGCACGAGCTCCGCGCAACGCGCCAGCGCCTCGTTGCTCGGCCCGACGACGGCACGAGCTGTCTCCAACCCCTCGCGTGCAAGCTCGACGTACCGGTCCTGCGGCCGGATCGCGTACTCGAGATCGCTCCCGTGGATCTTCGCGACGTATCGTCCCGGGCCGAGGGCGCGACGCCCGATCGCCGCACCCGGGATCCCGTGGCCCACGAACGCGATCTGGGGGTCGTGTGACCCCGCCGCCGCGCTCAGCGCCCCGGCGTTCGCCCGCAGGTACGTCTCGAGCTCCTCACCGGTGAGGTCGACGAAGGGACGAACGGCCTCGAAGCCCTCGTAGTGGTCGACGACGAAGACCGGCAGCATCGGGCCGATGTCGGGGCGGAGCAGCACGCATCGTCCGGGTGCGCTCGAGACGTTCGCGTTCGGTTCCAGCTCGGAGGGTCCGTCACCGTCCACCGTGCCGTGGGCGTCGATCCACGGGTAGCGCTCCGGATGCCGTTCTTGGCAGAGCAGGAGGACGTCGTGCCCCGCTGATCGCCAGACCTCGACGACGCGGGCGGTGGCGACGTTGGATCCCGAGCCCTCCAGCAGCCAGCCGTGCCACACCAGGATCCGCACGCTCCGCATGCTAGGGCCGGACCGGCCGGCGGTGGGAATGCGGAGCGGAACGTTATGGTGCCGGTCGCGACGAAGGGAACGGAGGTAGATGCGCGCGTTCAACCCTGCCGGGGTTGCCGGCCCGTTCGGCAGCTACTCGCACGGCATCGAGGTCGAGAGCCCGACTCGGCTCGTCTTCGGCTCGGGCCAGACGGGGGTGGACACCGACGGTCGGATCGGGGACGGCATCGAGGAGCAGTCCCGCCTGCTGTGGCGGAACATCGAGCGGGTCCTCGCCGGGGCCGGGATGGAGATCTCCGACATCGTGCAGCTCAACATGTTGCTCGTGGATCGTGACGACCTGTCGACCGCTCGCGCCGTCCGAGAGGAGTTCCTCAGCGGTCATCGCCCCGCGAGCACCCTGCTGTTCGTCGCCGGCCTCGCGCACGCCGACTGGCGGATCGAGGTCGACTTCGTCGCGGCGCGGACCTCGGGGTGACGCAGAGCGGCCCGGGAGAGTCGAGATCGGATCGGCCGCACCATCGAGTCGAGTGCTCGGTCGACCCGGCGGCTCTCGCTAGACGATCACAGCGGGGTTCGCATCCCGTTCTAGCCCCGCTCGCATGGAGAGTGCCGAGTGGATCATCACGGCGCCGACCACGAGGACCCCACCGGCGAGGACCTCGGGTGTCGGATCCTCGCCGATCGCGAGCCACACCCAAAGAGGCCCGAGCAGCGTTTCCAGGAGCGCGATCAGATTCACCTCGGGCGCTGGCAGGTAGTGCGTCGCTCGCGTGATGAGCGTGAGCGACACCGGGAGAACCACCATCCCGAGGAGCGCGAGCAGGAGAAGGTCGCCGGCGTCGATCGTGAGCTCGGCGCCGGCGACCAGCCCGGCGATCGCCGCCCCCACGCCGCCGATCGCGATCGCCGGCGTCATGTCGGCGGGGCGGGCCGCCCGCGACACCGTGAGATAGCCGGCGAAGCACGACGCACCCGCGAGCGCAAGCAGATCGCCGTCGATCTCGCCGCGTCCGAGGCTTCCGCCGAAGATCACGGCCAGACCAGCCACCACCGCGCCGCCCGTGAGCCAGGTCCGAGCGGGTGCCGGCTCGCGAAGGAACACCCGGCCGATCACGGAGGCGATCAGCGGTCCCGCGGCGATGATCACGAGCACGCTCGCCGCGTCCGTGCGATGCAGGGCGAAGACGAATGCGATGCTCGCGGCCGCGAAGAGCGCTCCCGCGAAGAGGTGGGGGGCTGTCGGTCGCCACGCATGGGGTCCGTGGCCCCGCGCGAGGGCCGCCAGGATCATGAAGGTCCCGGCCGCGGTGAAGACCCCTCGCCAGCACACGGTAGTCCACGCATCTGTGTGCACGGCACGGATGATCAGGGCATCAGGGCTGATCACGATCACGCCCGTGGCGCATACGACGAGCCCTCGCAAGTGCTCGCCACGACCGCGAGACGCCCCTCCACCGAGGGTCAAGGCACACGTTCCTGTCGGGGATCGGCCTTGTCGCGAACGCCGGTCCGTCGGAGAGCGGTGGGAAGGGCGAACTTCGGGCGGACGCCTGATGAGGCGCTCAATCGGGAACCACCGCGTCGCGTTCGGCCAGGCGCCGGCAGAGCACGCGCATGAGGGCGAGTGACGTCTCCGGCCGCTCGCGGAGCATCGCCTCGAACTGCCGCCGTCCGATGGAGAGGAGCCGGACCGGCCCCTTCGCGGCGAGCGAGGCCATCCTCGGGCCACTCGTGATCACCGCCATCTCGCCGATCACGTCGCCGGAGGAGCGCACAGCCAACACCTGTTGGTGCCCGCCCTCCTGCCGCAGGATCACCATCACGTAGCCCGACACGATGATGTGCATCTCGTCACCCGGCTCGTCTTGCTCGGCGATCGTGTCGGCGTCCGCGAAGCTCTGCTCCGACGCGATCGCCGCGATCGGCATCAGGTCCTGCGGCGGCAGGTCGGCGAACAGCGGCACACGCCGCAGGAAGAGCACGCGATCCATCAACGGCAACGTCGTGAGCGTTTCGGTCATCGTTCCTCCTCGCTCCTTCTTCTCTCCGGCACCGATCGCCCACTCGGCGCATCCTCGGATCCATTCGTCCGGGTGATGAAGCACCCGGTTCCGCCAGTCGCTCTCCAGGTGCTGCAGACGCCCCTCCTCGAAGAGCGGGAGCAGCGGTCGCACGAGGTCGGGATCGCCGGTCGTCTCGATCACCTCGAGGGCATCGGCGCGCTCCGCCGGATCATCCCCCCAGAGGCTCTCGAGGGCGGTGGTGATCGCGCCCCGGTCGGCCAACAGGGCCACTGCCCTGATCGCGATCTGCGTGTCCGTCCGAGACCCCGCGAGGAGGAAGTCGCGAAGCAGCTCGAGCCTCTCGTCTCCTCTCGTCTCGATCGAGTCGGCGAGCCGCCGACTCTGCAGCGCCTCGGCCGCTGACCCAGCCGCGAGCCGTTGCACCGGTCCCGACGCTCGTTCGGGGGAGCGGGCCATCGCCTCGTCCGCGGCTTCGAGCACGTTGCCACCGTCTTCGATCGCCGCGAGGAGGACGTCGACGCCTCCGATCGGATCCAGCGTGGTCAGCGTGCGAGCCGCCTCGATCCGTACGGAGGGGGCCGGGTCGGACAATCCCCCTCGAGCCACGTCCCTGCTCGCAGGTCGGCGCGACCCTGCGAGGGCTCGGAGCGCCGCCACGCGGACCTCGGCGTACGGGGACCTCGTGAGTCTCGCCAGAGTGGACTCGGCCTCCGGGTCGTCTTCCACCCTTTCCCTTGTGTGCTCTTCCCCATCGTGAGACACATCCGGGGGCACGTCGTTCAGGAGGATCCCCGCAGCGCGGGCGCGAACGAGCCCGTCGGGGTCGGCCAGCAATGTCCGAGCACGGGAACGGTCCGCGCGGAGGGCGTCCAGCGCCTCCAACGCCGCGAGCCGAACCTCCGGGACGGGATCGGACAGGCGCTCGGGGACCGCGTCCGATGCCCCGAACGCCTCGGTCCGGGCGAGCGAGCGCAGGGCGGTCGCTCGAACCTCGGGATCGTCGTCGTGCACCCCTCGGATCAGAGCCGGCACCGCGTCGGGCGAGTCGAAGTCGCCCAAGAGCTCCGCCGCGACCCGGCGCACGCCCACGTCGGGATCGTTCATCCCGCCGATCGCGACGGACGCGGCGGCGCGATCCGCGCGCGCGAGCCCGAAGGGCTCGCCCGCGCCCGGCGTCGCTCCGAACACATGCGGTCTGCCCTCCCGGAGGGCGACGACGAGCTCGTCGGCGTAGGCGCGCCGCACCCGGGACATCGAATAGACGGCCGCGGCGGCCGCCACCAGGCCGATGCCGTAGAGCACGCGAGGCGAGACGGCGCGTTCACCGATCAGCGCGACGATCCCCGCGAGCACCGTCCCCACCTGCGTCGGTCCGCCGTACAGGAACGCCCGCATCCTGTCGCGACGTTCGCCGGGGACGGTGTTGATGACCGCCTCCCATGCGCTCGACGCTCCTCCCTGGAGCCAGACGACCTGCGCGAAGCGGAAAGCGAGGAGGATCGCGAACGTCGAGGCGATCGTGAGCACCCCGAACGCGAGGAGATAGATGACGGGCAGGACCATCATCACCGTGGGGACGCCGAGCTTCGAGAGCAGCCGGTTCATGACGAGGAGTGACAGGACGAGCGTCACCGCGGTCGAGACGGCGAAGAACAGGCCGAGGAAGCCGGCCAGATCGTCAGGCTGCGGGTACCGCTCGGCGACCGCTCGCGAGAAGGGCAGATACAGAGAGAAGAACAGGAGCGAGAAGAGGATCGACCCCACCGACATCCAGCGGAGCAGCGGCGACCGCAGCGCGTAGCGGAACCCATCGCGCAGCTCGACGAGCGCGGGCGTGCGCCGCCGGCGCCCTCGAGGAACGTCCGCGATCGCGCCCGCGACGAGCGTCCGACCGACGAGGACCACGATCGCAAGCGTGGCGAGCCACACGAGGATCAGGTTGTCCGTCCCGAACCATCCCGCGAGCGGCTTCGTGGCGACGCCGCCCACCACCTGCCCCAGCACCGCTGCGCCTCCGATGATCGGGAAGAAGCGTTTGGCTTGCCGGGTGTCGGTGACGAGGCCGGCGAGCCCCCAGACGGCGAGGCCGAGGAGGAACTCCGACGCCCCGCGGAGCAGCCAGAGCGCGGGGTAGATCCAGTCCGCCTCGGTCGCGAGCGCGACCCGCGCCGCCCCGGCGATCAACGCGATCGAGGCGGGGATCACGAGGAACGTGCGCCCTCGACCGAGGCGCCCGAGCACCGCCGAGACCCCGAGGGTCGCGAGGAACATCGTCGCACCGAGGAAGAGGTACAGCACGGGCAGGTCGTCGACGCCGCCGCGGGCGAAGAGAAGCGCATCGATGCTGCTGGCGGCGATCGTCACCCCGGCCGAAGCGGCCGCGGCCGCGGTCGCGGCCAGACCGACCGTCCTGCGTTCTTCGGCCCGGAGGCCCAGCACCCGCTCCATCGTGTGGCTATCGTTGCAGGCCGCGACGAGAGGGAAACAGCGTGCCGAAGTCGGTCCCGGAAGAAGAATGGCGTGCCTGCCTCGAGGGGACCGCCCGACACATGGTCATGGGACGTCGGACGTTCGGGATGTTCCCGTCCAACCCGAGATGCAAGTTCTGCAGCATCCCGTTCCGGGGTCCCGGCGGCTGGGTCTTTCGCCACCTCTCCGAGAAGTACGGGCCGTGGGACAAGAACCCGAACCTGTGCCGTCGATGCGTGATCGGCCTCGGGTCCGCGGAGGTCATGGGGGCCGAGGTCGACGTCTCGTTCCTGTTCGCCGACATCCGCCGTTCGAGCGAGCTCGCCAGGCAGCTGGGGAACATCGAGTTCACCCACCTGATGCAGCGCTTCTACCGGGTCGCCACGGAGGTCCTGTTCGACCACGAGGCCCTGCTCGACAAGTTCGTGGGTGACGAGGTGGTCGGCTTCTTCCTTCCCTTCATGGCGGGCGCGGACCATCCCCGCGTCGCCGTGGAGGCCGCGCGCGCCCTCTTCGACGCCGCGGGCTACGGCTCGGAGGAGGGACCCTGGCTCACGCTGGGCGCGGGTATCCACACGGGGGACACGTTCGTCGGGTACATCTCGCGCGGGGAGGCGAGCGAGTTCACCGCGCTCGGCGACACGATCAACCTGGCCGCGCACCTGGCGGCGCAGGCGAAGGCCGGAGAGATCCTGATCACGGACCCGGTGGCGGCGTCGCTCGAGACCTCGGGTCTCGAGCGACGCCACCTCTCCTTGAAGGGGCACGAGCTGGACGCGCTCGTGATCCCGGTCGACGAACGCGGTCCGGCGCTCACCGGCTCACCCTGAGCCCTTCCGAGCGCAGGGCCGTCACCTCGTCTACATGATCGAGAAGGTCTCGTACACCTCGATCGTCGCACCACCCTGCAGGACGGGGCAGCCCTTCGCCTTCGCCGCGGCGTCGTCGAGCGAGTCGGCCGAGATGACCGAGTAGCCGCTCGCCGATCCGGCACCGTCGCGCACCGCGCCGTCGGCGGAGATCGTCTTCGCGGCGCCCGGGGCGAACGGGTTCCCACCGTCCTTCAGTGCCGACCCGAGGTCGTGCATCCAGGCGTCCCAGGCCTTCATCACCGTGGACTGGTCTTCCTCGCTCTCCGGCATGCTCCCTCCGCTGTACAGCAGCAGGTAGTCAGTCGTCATCGGATCTCCCCCTTCGGGCCGCCCGGTGCAGCCCACCGCAGGAGCATACACGAATGTAAGTGAACGCTTACGGAATGTTGCCCGTCCATTCCGGGTCAGGCCGAGAGGCGTTCGGCCAGGTACTTGAGGCCGATCGGATACCGGTACTCGATCGACATGTGGGTCGCGTCGAAGAGCTCGAAGAAGACATCGGTCACGCCGATCGCCTCGAGCTCCCGCCGGAACGCCTCCGCGCCGAGGTCGAGGAAGTACTCGTCCTTCTTCCCTGCGTCGATGTAGATCGCCCGCATCGATCGAAGCGTCTCGGCGTGGTCCGGGACCATCCGCACCGGATCGAGCTGGAGCCATCGCTCCCAGACGTCCGGGATCAGCTCGCCGGTGGCGGTGTCGAACGGGAGGTGGACCGTTCCGTCGGGGTCGGTCGAGTAGCAGGCCGCCATGCACCAATCGTTGAGGAGGTGTCCGTCGCTCTCCTTCGAGAACGCCGGACGGCTCCGGAAGTCCTTCCAGAAGGTGTCGAACGAGCCCTCGTACTCGTCGCGCAGGACCCGCACCGACTCGCGGAACTCCGGCAGATAGCACATCTCGAAGAGCGCGTCGCCTGCGTGGGTGGCGAGGCCTCCCCACAGGTCGGGTCGCAACATCGGCACGACCATCGCCCCGTAGCCTCCGCTGGATTTGCCGCCGATCCCCCGATGATCCCGGTCGGCCATCGTGCGGTACCGCTCGTCGACGAACGGCACGACCTCGTCGCAGAGATAGGTGAGGTAGTTCCCGGTGCCGGGGGAGTCCAGGAACTGGCTGCCGCCGAGCGACGTCCAGCAGTCGACCCAGACGACGATCACCGGCGGTGCTTCGCCGCGCGCGAACAGATCGTCGGCGAGCTCCGGGAAGTTGCGCCGGAACGGGGACCGGTTTCGCCACATGTCCAGCTGGCCGGTGAGGCCCTGGATCGCGTAGACGGAGGGATACCGCGTCTCGTCGTCGTCGTAGCCCGGAGGCACGTAGACCCAGAGCGGCCGCTCGTGCGGGTCGCCCAGCGGATTCCCTCGGAGCGTCCGGCTGTCGACCGTGTGCTCGTCGAAGCGTCCCTTCGGTTCGAACGACCATGGGTCCATGACGGCTCCTCCTTCGGCTGATCTCGGCGCGATCGCGGCTCGCGGTGATGACGGCGTGCGGCAGGCTACTCGGTACGCTTCCCGTCGATGCGCGTCGACACCACCTTCGAGCCATTGCTCACCGAGCGGCTCCGACTCCGCCGCTCCCTGGCCGATGACGCCGACGCGATCTCCGCCTACCGGAGCGATCCGCAGGTGAATCGCACACAGGGGTGGGATCGCACCGACCCGGCGAGCGTCCGCGGCGACATCGAGGAGATGGCCGGACGGGCGCCCGGAGCGCCGGGTGGGTGGGTGCAGTTCTCCGTCGAGGAGCGCGACGGCGGCGGTCTCGTGGGCGACGTGGGTCTCAGCCCCGCCGAGGGCGAGCCGGGTGTGATCAAGGTGGGCTACACGATGTCTCCGGCCTTCCAGGGACGGGGCTACGCGACGGAGGCGGTCGGGGCGCTCGTCGCCTACGCGTTCGACACCCTCGGCGCCGATGTCGTGCGCGCCTACGCGGACGCGGACAACACGCCGTCGATCCGCGTCGCGGAGAAGGTGGGGATGCGCCTGATCGAACGGTTCGAGCATCGCGAAGGGGATGAGGTCTGGTACGGCGTCCGGTACGAACGGCGCCGCGAGGACGCGCCGCCGGCGTGACCCTGTCGAACGGCGATCTGGCCGAGCTCCTGTGGCGCGCCGGCGACGAGGAGACCGCTCATCGCCGGCGCGCACTCCACAAGGCCTCCCGCGCCGCCCGCTTCTGGGGGGAGGAGGCCCGCGACCTCGCGGTCGCGGGCCGCTCGCTCACGGAGCTCCGGGCGGTAGGCCCGTGGGTGGCCGCGAGGATCCACGGCTGGCTCGACGCGCCGCCCGAGCTGCCCGCACCGGATGAGACCCGGCGCGGGTACCTGACGATGGCGGAGGTCCGCAGGGTGCTGGATGTGGAGCCGGCCTGGGAGCAGATGCCCCACGCCGACCTCCAGGTGCATACGACCGACAGCGACGGAGGGCTCCCGCTACCGGAGATGGCCACCGCCGCCCGCGGCCTCGGGCGGCCCTTCATCGCGATCACCGACCACTCCAAGAGCCTCAAGATCGCCAACGGGATGGATGAGGAGCGCCTCGCGGACCAGATCGTCCGGATCGACGAGCTGAACGCCGAGCTGCGCACCGCCGGGGATCCGTTCCGGGTGCTCCGCTCGATCGAGATGGACGTCTTCCCGGACGGCTCGTGCGACATGGAACCGGAGACCCTGGCGCCGCTCGATCTCGTGCTCGGGGCCTTCCACTCGAAGCTGCGGATGCGTGAGGACCAGACGGAGCGATACCTCGCGGCCTTGCGGGACCCCTCCGTCCACGTGCTCGCGCATCCCCAGGCGAGGATGTACGGACGTCGCGCCGGCCTCGATGCCGACTGGCCCCGTGTCTTCGCCGAGGCCGCGGCTCGCGGCAAGGCGGTCGAGCTCGATGCGACCCCGGCCCGGCAGGACCTGAGCGTGGAGCTCGCGCGGATCGCCGTGGCCGAGGGCGTCCGGTGGTACTCCGTCGGGAGCGACGCCCACTCCTCGTTCGAGCTCGAGTTCCTCCCGTTCGGGCTCGCCACGGCGGCGATGGCAGGCATCCCGAGAGAGCGGATCTTGATCTATCGGACGGCCGAGGAGGTCGTCGCCTGGGCGGCGGAGCTCCGGGCTCGGTCGTGATCCGACGACGCCGACCGCCCCTCGATTTGACAGGTCTTCAGCCCCTGTCGTATGGTTCGTCTTGAGAGACCGCTGGAGCCCTCGGGTTCCGGCGGTTTCTCACTTTCCGGGGCCGCACCGCGAGGGGGAGCCGGTCGGCATCCCTCCATCCCACCCCAGATCCTGGCTGCCCCGCCCAAGATCCCGGCCCTCCATCGGAGCGGGATCGATCCTTTCCTACCCGTGACCGCGGAAGTCGAGCCGTGCGGCTCTTGCGATCTGGCGTCCGCGTGCTTCAAGTGCACCGTCGGTTCGGTCGAAGAAATCCCAGCAAGGTCGGGTGCGGGGGTTATCGTCCGCGCCACGACGGGTCGGTGCTGGGTGATCGAGGGGGTGGGTACCCGTGGGGTGGGTCGCGCGACGCTGGAGGCATGCCGTCTTCGTCGTTGCCGTCTCCTCGATCGCGCTCTTCACAACCCTCGGGGCAGTGCCCGCACTGGCGAGCTCCGGGGTGCACGGCATCGACGTCTCCAAGTACCAGGGGAGGATCGACTGGCCGGCGGTCGCCACCTCGCCCGTCCGCTTCGTCATCATGCGCGCGACGCTCGGGAACAGATATCAGGACGGACGGTACGCGAGGAACCACGCGGGCGCGACCGAGAACGGGCTGGTCGTGGGCGCCTATCACTTCGCCAAGCCCAACCTCTCCCCCCGGGATCCTCGCGACGAAGCCGATCATTTCCTCCGTGTGGCCCACGTGTCCCCGGGGGATGTGCTTCCCGTCCTCGACATCGAAGAGACCGGAGGGCTCTCTCCCCAGCAGTTGCGAGCCTGGGCCCAGGCGTGGCTGGACCGCGTGGAGTCCCGGACGGGTGTCCGAGCGATGATCTACTCGGGCAACTACTTCTGGCGCGGCTTCATGCGGAACTCGTCTTGGTTCGGGGGCCGAGGGCATCCGCTCTGGATCGCGCACTGGAACGTGAACGCGCCCCACGTTCCCGGGGATCGCTGGGCGGGCGAGGGGTACACGATCTGGCAGTGGTCGGCCACGGGCAGGATCCCCGGCATCAAGGGCGACGTCGACCGCGATTGGGTGAACGGAGACCTGTCGCGAGGGACGATCGCGTCGCTCACCGTGGTGCCGGCGGTCGGAGGTTCCGTCAAGGGGGAGCGCATCGCCTGTGGAGGACATCGGCAGCGATGCTCGCGCCTGGCGAATCCCCTCGACGAGATCACGCTCACGGCGAAGCCCGCCGAAGATGCTCGATTGATCGGGTGGACGGGCGCCTGCACATCGGCGGGTCAGGCTCCCACCTGCACCGTGTCCGCATCCGGGGCCAAGACGGTTTCCGCGGTGTTCGGAGAACACATCGACGTGGTGGTCACGGGGTCGGAGGGAGCAGCCGGCACCTCACTTCCCGCGCGCGTGGGATGTCCGATCCCGTGCAGCGCGCCATCCCTCGAAGGCCCTCCGGTCTCCGAGCCGCCGGTCTCCGAGCCACCCGGTCTCCGAGCCGCCGGTCTCCGAGCCGCCGGTCTCCGAGCCGCCCGTCTCCGAGCCGCCGGTCTCCGAGCCGCCGCCGGCGACCGCCCGTTACGAACGATCCCGCGCCGAAGGCGAAGCCCGCGACCTGCGCGGGCACGGACCCGGACTGCGCCGTGCCGGCCCTCCTCGGGCGCCCGGCGGCCACCGCATCCGCAGGTGGGGACGACGAGCTGCACGGCACCCGGTATTCCTGGAGCCGTGAGCGAGAGCGTGGGGCGATCGGCGGCTCCTACCGCTGGGAGCGAAACGCGTCGGCATCGATCTCCTACGGGTTCAGAGGCGGAGCGGTCACCCTCTTCACCGTGGAAGGACGCCGGATGGGGAAGGCGCATGTCGAGATCGACGGCGAACGGGTGGCGACGATCGACGGCTACGCGTCCACGTTCCGCCCGGACGTTCGACACCGGTTCTCCGGACTGGGTGGCGGCGCACACACCCTGACGATCACCCCGCTCGGGAAGAAGCGCCCGGCGGCGAAGGGCAGGCGTGTCGTGGTGGACGCGCTCAGGTGGGGCGGCAGGCTCCACCGAGATCCCAAACCGGAGGCGGTCTCATGGGCGACGGTGAGCGATCCCTCGGCGAGCGAGGGAGGCTACGTCGTGAGCGATGCGCCGGGAGCGGAAGCGACGCTGTCGTTCTCTGGGACGGGCCTCACGCTCCGGGCCGTGCGCGGGCCCGCCAGGGGTCGGGCACAGATCTGGCTCGACGGGAAGCACGTGCGCACGATCGACCTCTACGCGCCCACCCGCCGCTTCACCACGATCCGAGTGGCCTCGGGCCTCGCACAGGGCCACCACGTCGCTCGAGTCATCGTGCTCGGCACGCATCGCCGCGCCAGCCGGGGAAGCGCCGTGACGATCGATCGCTGGGTCGTGGCAGAGGGATCGCGGCGCGAGAGGCCACACGCGAGCTCCTCATCGAGGAAGCCACTTCACGAGAAGCCCGCGTGACCGGGGGTCGACGCGGCTCGTTCCCCGCGCGGAGCGACCGGCCCTAGACTCGGGCACCTCGGTCCGCAAGGGGGGTTCGATCGCATGTCGAAGGGGATCCTGGAGCGTCTCGCCGAAGGACCGGTCCTGGGCGACGGCGGTTACCTGTTGGAGCTCGAGAAGCGTGGCTACGTGCAGGCGGGACCCTTCACGCCGGAAGTGGTCGTCGAGCATCCGGACGCGCTCGCGCAGCTCCATCGCGAGTTCCTCCGCGCCGGCGCCGAGGTGCTCCAGACGATGACCTTCTACGCGAGCGACGACAAGCTCGCCACGGTCGGGATGGAGGGCACGGTCGACGAGATCAACCGGAACGCGGTCCGCATCGCGCGCGAGATCGCGTCGGAAGGCGATGCGCTGGTCGCGGGCAACCTCTCGCTCACGTGGGCGTACGACGCGGCCGAGGGTGCGAGTCACGACCACGTCCGTGGCCTCTTCGACCGGCAGCTCCAGGATCAGCTCGATGCCGGGCCGCCGGACTTCTGGATCGGGGAGACGTTCTCCTTCCTCGGAGAGGCACTGCTGTTCGTGGAGCGCGCCAAGGCGACCGGGCTCCCGGTGATGGTGACGATGTCGTTCGAAGCGCTGCCGGCGAAGACCTATGAGGGCGACGTCCCGGGCGAGGCGGCCAAGAAGCTCGCCGACGCCGGCGCCGACATCGTGGGAGTGAACTGTCTCAACGGGCCGGCACAGCAGCTGCCGATCGCGGCGGAGATGGTCGAGGCGCTCGCCGGCGCGGTGTCGGTCGCCACGCAGCCGGTTGCCTACACCACCTCGAACGAGGAACCTGACTTCACCGCGGGAGACACGTTCCCCTTCGCGCTCACGCCGCGGACCCTCGCGCGAGGGGAGATGGCCGCCTTCGCGGCGAGCGCGAGAGACGCCGGCGTCGGCTACATCGGCTCGTGCTGCGGTTCGGTCGCGGAGCACGTACGGGCGATGGCGAAGGTCCTCGGGAAGCTGCCGGAGCAGGAGCGCGAATGGAAGTCCTCCTCCGGCAAGGCGATGTCGGCGTACGAGTACTACGAGCACACCGAGACCGAGGTCTGACGCCGCTCACGCACCGGACCTTGCTCCGACCATCCCGCGGCCATCGCCGTCCGTAGTCCTTCGGTACGTCTCGACCGAAGGAGGAGCGGATGAAGAAGGTCGCCGTGCTCGGTGCATCGTTGATCCTGATCGTCATCGCACTGGCTTCGGGAGCGAACTCGGCGGGGCCTGCCACGGTCCTCAAGGCGGACACGCTCGTGGGTGTGAGCGGGCCCTACGTCGGTGTCTCGAACCCGATCCGCGGGATCCCCGGCGGAGGACTGCCGTGGTCGATCGCCGAGGGCAAGGCGGTGCTCGGTGCGGACGGGACCCTCGAGGTCAAGGTCGAAGGGCTGGTGCTGACTGCCACCGGCGCGAATCCCGTCAACAGCTTCCGCGCCGCGGTGAGCTGTCAGACGATCGCCGACGGCGCGGCGGCGGTCAGGAACGTTTCGACCGAGCCCTTCCCCGCCACGGCAACGGGGGATTCGAAGATCGCGGCAACGGTCGTGCTTCCCGATCCGTGCTTCGCACCGATCGTCTTCGTGACGTCGGCGGGCGGCTCCTGGTTCGCGGTGACCGGCGTCTAGCGTCTAGCCCGAGGCTCCGGGCACGTCCAGGACGATGCGGCGCTCCGCGGAAGGTTCCCAATCGCGGAGCGCCTCGGCGAACTTCACGAGGAGGGCCGCGCCCCCGGCGACCTCGAGCGCCCGCAGGAGCGGATAGCGCTTGAGCACCGGGAGGCGGAACAGGAGCGGTGCCCCGATGATGGCGGCGCCGGCGAGGAGCCGGCGGAACCGGCGACCGGCGGGTGAGTCCAGGAAGTCTTCGACCTCCTGGACGGCCACCTCGATCCGCTCACCGATCCGCCGCGACCCCTCCATGGGTTACGAGAACTGCTTGTGCGTCGAACTCGTGGAGCCGCGCCGCACGAGGCGCGCGAGGACCACGAGGGCGGCTCCGGCCAGGATCGCTGCGATCCACGGCACGCCCTTGTTGTCGGGTGTGATCACCTCGGCAAGGAGCCAGCCACCGAGGAACGCGCCGACGGCGCCCAACACGATGGTCATCCAGATCGGCATCGGGTCGTCGCCCGGCACGATGAAACGCGCCAGCGGTCCCACGATGCATCCGATCAGCAAGAAACCGAACACCTCTCCGATCGTCATTGTGTCTCTCCCTTCCGGAAGCCTCGATCGGCGTCCGATCCCGCCATACCCAGATCGAGCGTCCTGCACGCCTCATGCAGCCGGGAGAGACCGCCTGGTCGCTCCCTCCCGCGCGAGCTCGCTGAACAGGGTCTCGTATCGGTCGATCATGGCTTCCAGGGAGAACCGTCGCCGGACATGGTTCCGGCACGCCTGGGGATCGAGATCGGCGGCAAGCCCGGTCGCGTCGACGAGCTCTTCCGGTCGATCGACGATCAAGCCGGTCACGCCGTGGTCGACGATCTCGGGCACGGATCCACGACGGAACGCAAGGACCGGCGTCCCCGCCGCCATCGCCTCGATCATCACGAGCCCGAAAGGCTCCTCCCAGTCGATGGGGAAGAGCAGCGCTCTCGCCTTCGCGAGGAGATCCCGCTTCGTCTCCTCGTCCGCTTCGCCCAGCCATTTCACGCCCGGGCCCAGGCGTGGCTCGACGGCGTCCTCGAAGAAGGCCTGCTCGTGCGGGTCGCTGCACTTCGCCGCGATGACGAGTCGCGATCCCGCTTCGCGCGCGACGTCGATCGCGACGTCCGGCCCCTTCGTGGGATCCATGCGGCCGAGGAACAGCAGGAAGTCCTCCTTCTGGTCTCGGAACGGGATCTCGTCGACATCGATGCCGTGATGGATCGTCGCGGCCCACGGCACATCCGGTGCTCTCGATCGCTGGGAGCTGGAGATAGCGACCGGGGCGACGTTGCGAGGGAACAGTCGGAACAGCTCGCCGGTCGTTCCTTCGAGGGGACCGTGTGCGGTCACGACCGTCGGCGCCCCGTGGCCGTCGGCGAGAGCAGGCCCGAGCGCCGAGTGATCGTGCACGACGTCCAGGTCGGGCATGTCGCTGAGGTACCGAGTCGCCCGGAGCGCGTGGAGTCCCTCCACGGTGACGCTTTCGCCCGTGCCCAGCCCGTCGGCGGGTTCTGTGAACGTCGGGACGAATCCCGCCGATCCGTGCCCGGTACCGGCGCCGATCAGCGTGACGTCGTGCCCGCGAGCGGTCAGACCCTGGGCGAGGACGTGGCAGACGGCTTCGATGCCGCCGTAGCCTTTCGGTGGAACTTCGAACCAAGGGGTGGACACCATCGCGATGCGCATCGGCGCGATCTCCCGCGGTGATGTCGTGTCGAGTTCCACGTGCTCTTGCCCTCCAAGGCCTGCTTGCCAGCAGGACTACCCGAGGAGGAAACCGTCGAAACCGCTGCCAGCGGTTGCGGCCGAGATGGGTGTCCGATGCCGGATCCGTGAGGGATGGGCACGGATATCTACTCGGATATGGGCAGATGAGTGGATCTCCGGCCAGGCTGGGTACTGTCTCGCAGTAGGACTGTCCGTCGACGATTCCTGGTGCTGCTGGGCGATCCCTGGGGGCCGGGATGACAACGGAGACACGGGAGGCCGCACGTGCGGGAACGTTCCGGCATGATGCGCTCTTCTATGCGGGCACCCCGGACTTCGTCGATCGCACGGCCGCCTTCATCAGGGATTCGGTCGTCGAGCGCCAGGCGATCCTGGTCGTGGTGAGCGCTGAGAAGATCGAGCTGCTCCGTGACGAGCTCGGAGGAGACCCCGAAGGCGTTCGGTTCGCCGACATGGCCAAGGTGGGCCAGAACCCTGCGCGGATCATCCCCACGTGGCGTGAGTTCGTCGCCGAGCAAGAGCCGTCGGGGCGGCGCTTCCGCGGGATCGGCGAGCCGATCTGGGCCACACGGAGTGCAAGTGAGCTCATCGAATGCGAGCGTCACGAAGCCCTTCTCAACCTCGCGTTCGCCGGCACGCCCGCCTGGTGGCTGGCGTGTCCGTACGACACCGAGTCGCTCACGCCTCCGGTGCTCGAAGAGGCGAAACGCAATCACCCCCACCTCGTCGAGGGGAGCGATCGACTCGAGAGCGCGATCTATCGAGGGCTCGAAGAGGTGGCCATGCCGTTCGACGAACCACTCCCCGAACCCGAAGGCGCCATCGAGCATCCCTTCGGTCCCGACGCGGAGAGCCTGTCGGCCGTCCGTCTGCGGGTCAGAGAGGCGGCCGACGCCTTCGACCTCGATGCGTCGCGCTCGGGAGATCTCGTCCTGACCGTCAACGAGGTCGCGACCAACAGCGTCCGCCACGGGGGCGGCGCAGGCCTGCTGCGGATCTGGGAGGAAGGCTCGTCGCTGATCTGCGAGGTCAGCGATGCCGGCCGCATCGGCGATCCCCTCGTCGGCCGCGGGAAGCCGCCCCCGGATCGCGGCTCCGGTTTCGGACTCTGGCTCGCGAACCAGCTCTGCGACCTGGTGCAGATCAGAACGTTCTCCACCGGGTCCGTCGTGCGACTGCACGTCCGCCGGTAGAGGGCGCGCGGATCAGTCGCGCACCTCGAGACGGTCGCCTCCTGAGATCACGACGACGCCTGTGCCGATCGGTTGGGCCCCGATCTTCCCGCCCGCACCGGAAGGTGAGATCCGGAGCACCGTGAGACCACTCGCGACCAGCACACGGATCAGACCCGGTTCCGGAGCCTGTTCCGGCCGGAGGCCGCCGTAGTAGTAGGCCAGGATGTCTGAGGCCGAGAAGCCTCTCCGCGCCTTGCCGTAGGCCCCCCACTGGACCATGCCGGCGCCGTGGCCCCATCCCCGCCCGGTCACCACCACCGCGCGCCCCGTCGCAGACAGGTGCAACCAGCGTGACGGAACGGTGAGGGGCAGTGTCCCCTTCGCCGTCTCCGGCGGATAGCGGCCGGGGCGCAGGCACGGCGCCCATGTGTTCACGGCGTCCCGCAGGCCGCCCGCGTCGATCGATCGACGCGCTCCTCCACCGCGGACGATGAGAGACGTGCCGCGCGGACGGGCGTCGGAGATCGCCCGTCCGCGCGGCCAGAGCTCCGCCGCCTGCAGGAAGCGAGTGAGGTCGCCGAACGGCAGCCCCACGCGCCAGCGCGACGTCGGCGACGCGCCGTCGTCGCGCTCGGTGACCGATCGCAGGTACGGAAGGGGATCGCTCCCGAAGACCTCCTCGTTGGTGTACGTGCGGCCGTTGGAGGTCGAGAAGTAGACGGTCGTCGCGGGGCGTCCGTCGTGCAAGAGCACCTCCCCGTCCGTACGACGGACCGCACGCACCCATCGCCGGTGCGTGGGGTCGGGCGGGACGGGGATCCCGCGATAGACCTGACAGGACGTGGTGGCGCAGATCGGCTGATCGAGGGCCTGTCCTTCCTCCCCGCTCCAGCCGGTCGTTGCGAGGGCGTAGCTCCGTGCGGCGATCGCCTGTGCCTCCAGCGCCGCCATCGGCCACGAGGGTGGCACTTCCGCGATCCCTTCGAGGTAGCGATCGAACGAGAGGGCCGCCGTGACCGTCATCGTGCCGTCGTCGGACCGCCTCACGTGCAGGGTCCCCGGGAACCGCCCCGTGAGGGTGGGGCGCTCGGCGTCCCGGCATCTCGTGGGGACGAAGGGATAGCGACCGCGGACCAGGAAGGAGCCGCCGCGAGGCGGCGTCAGACGCAGGAGCGTCGCCGCCGCCTCCACGGGATCGTCTGACGCCGCCGGGCTCACGGATGCGGTCGGGGCAGGGGGCGGTGACGAGGCGTCCGATCGCGAAGGCGCTCCGGACGTCGGGATCGATCGCTCGTCGGGCGTCGCCGTACACGCGAGCATCACCGCGGCGACGACCGCAGCCGTTCGCCGAGGCCAGGACCAGCCACGACGTCGTATCGAGGACGTCGACGTCATCCCCACGACGCTACCCGTCGCAGCCGGCGACGCACGGGATCCGACCGTGGCGCGACGAAAGTGTGACAAGACCACCCCTTCCGTCTTGACCGGCTCCCACCCTTCGTCATATCTTGCGTTTGCCCTGATCGGAGTGAACCGGGGGCGGGGAGCAGGCAAGGGACGCTAGCCGAGACCCCGAGGTCCCGGACCGGCCGCAAGGTTGGTTCGTCCGGAACTCTCCGATCGGGGCCTATTTCTTTTCCCCTCCTCGTTCATCCCAGCACGACCTCCGTTCTTCGCCGGCGCGCCGTCGTCTTTGCCCAACCTTGACCGGGTCTTTCGACCCCCTTCATGGACCCTCCTGCATCGTTGAGTTGCAGGGGCGCCATGTCGGTGCCCCGGGAGAAGGAGGCAGCGATGCGATTCCGAGCGATGGTGGCCACGGCGGTGCTGGGGACCCTGCTGATCGGTGGTGCGATGGCGCCGGCCCTGGCACGCGACGGCGACGTCATCCGGCGAGGGGCCTGCAGTGGGCCCAGTGACTGGAAGCTGAAGCTGAGCGAGGAGAACGGCCGGATCGAGGTCGAATACGAGGTCGACCAGAACCGGGTCGGGGACGTCTGGCGCGTCCGGATCCGTCACGACGGTGACCTCGTGTTCGCCGACCGGCGGACCACGAGGGCGCCGAGCGGCTCGTTCGAGGTTCGGATCCTGCAGCGGAACCGAGCAGGGGACGACATCTTCCGAGGACGAGCGGTGAACGTCCGCACCGGTGAGGTCTGCGGCGGCAGGGCGGTGTGGACCGCCTGAGGAAGGCGGATCACGGCGACGGGCCCGGGGGCGATCTCGCCCTCGGGCCCGTCGTTCGATCTCCGCAGGTCGATGCGAGGCTGGCCGTTACCATCGAACCCATGAAGCCGCGGGTGCTGGTGGTCGAGGACGAGACGTCGATCTCCGAACCCCTGGCGGCGTACCTCACGCGGGACGGGTTCACGCCGGAGGTCGCGGGAACGCTCGCAGCGGCACGGGACGCGTTCGGCCGCGACGAGCCCGACGTGGTGCTCCTGGACGTGATGCTGCCGGACGGAGACGGTCGTGATCTCTGCCGGGAGATCCGCACACGGTCCGACGTGCCGATCGTGATGCTCACCGCCCGCGGCGAGGAGGTCGACCGGATCGTCGGTCTCGAGCTCGGCGCGGACGACTACGTCGTGAAGCCCTTCTCCGCCGGAGAGCTCGTGGCGCGCATCCGTGCGATCCAGCGGCGCGGTCGTGCGCCCGCCGCCCGGCGCGCGCCGATGACCGTCGGCGGGATCACGTTGGATCCGTCGTCGCGCTCGGTCACGAAGGACGGCGAACCGATCGAACTGGCAGCCAAGGAGTTCGACCTCCTCGCGATGCTGATGTCCCGCGCGGGCGAGGTGGTCGGGCGTGAGGAGATCATGGACGAGGTGTGGGATCCTCACTGGTTCGGCCCGACGAAGACCCTCGACGTCCACATCTCCTGGCTGCGCAAGAAGATCGAGGACGAGCCGTCGTCGCCCCGGTACATCACGACGGTTCGGGGTGTCGGTTTCCGCTTCGCGTCCCCGGAGTAGGGAGAGATCGGGCATGAAGCTCCGGACGCGTCTGGTCGCTTCGTTCGCGTACGTCCTGCTCGTCGTGATCGTCGCCCTCACCGTTCCCCTCGCGATCGTGATGCGTGACCGCGCGCGGTCGGAGCTCGAGGCGCTGGCCCGCACCAACGCCCAGACGATCGCGGCGTTCCTGAACGGGGACAGCCTCGACGACGATCCGCGCGAACGTCGAGCGCTACGGCGAGACGTGCGTCGGTACGCGGAGCAGGTCGGGAGCCGTGTCGTCGTGCTGGATGGCAGCGGCGTCGTCCTTGCGGATTCGGACGGCGAGGACGTGGGTGAGTCCTTCGCGACGCCCGGCCGTCCCGAGGTGGTTCGGGCACTCGAGTCGCAGGTCACCGCGGAGGTCCGAAGGAGCGACGAGGAGCGAGGAGACATCGCCGTGGCGGCCGCCCCCGTCATCGACGAGGGAGAGCTGGTCGGGGCCGTACGGGTGTCCCGGGACGTCCAGACGGTGAGTGAGAACGTCGGACGGGCCACGGCGGCCATCGTCGCCGTCGCGCTCGGCGGGCTCCTCGCCGGACTCTTGCTCGCGGTCGCGATCGCTCGATCCCTCGCCCGGCCGCTCTCGGGTCTCGCCGCCGCCGCCCGGCGCCTCGGGGCGGGGGAGCTGTCCACGCGTGCGGGGAAGCTGGAGGGTGGCTCCGAGCTCACCGAGCTCGCCGGCTCGTTCGACGAGATGGCGGGTCGTGTCGAACGCACCGTGCGGGCGCAGCAGGAGTTCGTGGCCAACGCCTCCCACCAACTGCGGACGCCCCTCACGGGGATCAAGCTGCGACTCGAGGCGGCGATCGCCGAGGCGCCGGATGAGGCCGTCCGGGAGCAGCTGCGCGCCGCCGACAAGGAGGTCGACCGCCTGGCGCAGATCATCGAACGCCTGCTCACGATGGCCAGCCAGATCGAGGAGGGCCGGACGCCGCACGCCGACCTGGGCGATGCGGTGGGACGGGCGGCGCAGCGATGGCGCGAGCGAGCGGTGCAGGCCTCGACGTCGCTGGATGACGATGGGCCGGACGGCGCCGCCGTCTCCGCCGTCGCCGATCCCGACGATCTCGACCAGGTGCTCGACGTCTTGATCGACAACGCGCTCACCCACGCTCCGGGGCGTGTCGAGGTCACCGCGTCCGCCGAGGGCAGGCGAGCAACGATTTCCGTCGTCGACCACGGGCCGGGGATCCCTGAGGACGAGGCGGGGAGGGTGACCGAGCGCTTCTTCCGCGGCCGCGGCGCACCCGCGGGTGGGTCCGGGTTGGGGCTGGCGATCGCACGGGAGCTCGCCGAGCGGTGGGGCGGCGGCATCGACGTGCGTGGAGGCGCCGACGGCACTCGCGTCGACGTCTGGTTCCCGAGGCGTGACGGCGGCGCCGGTACCGGCGGCGTGAAGGCGAGCCCGTCGTCCTTCGCTTAGCACAGCCTTAATGCGGTGACCGCTACCGTTGTGCTGTGAAGAAGGTCATCGGCATGGTCGTCCTCGGCATCGGTGGGTTGGCTGCCGCGGTCGCGCTGACCCTCGGTGCGCTGGCGCTGGCCGGTGACGACGTAGGTGATGTCGTCCAGCCCGCTCTCACACCGTCTCGATCGTCATCGGAGACTCCGAGCCCTTCCCAGGGCGATCGATCGGAGACGCCCTCCCCTTCGGTCGACGACCATGGCGGTTCCTCCTCCGGGTCGGACGACCCACCCGGCGACGACAACTCCGGTCCGGGTTCCTCTAACTCCGGTTCCGGGTCGGGCAGCTCTGGGTCCGGCTCCTCGGGGTCCGACGACGACTGAGGCTTACCGGGCCCTTTACCTCCCTCTGGGCGGCGCGTAACCAGACCCTCCCTACGGTGAGACCAGGAGATCTCGGATGCGAGATCGAGAGGCACGAAGGAGGAGACGGATGACATCGATCATGCGGAAGCTGCTCACGGTGGTTGCGCTGCTCGTGGTGGGAGGGCTGGTCATCGGCGGCACGATGGCGCTGGCGAGCGGCTCGCCAACCCCGAGCGCGTCGATCGCGTCGGGATCGTCGACATCGAGCGCTCCGGGCTCGGCGACCGCGACGCCAAGCCCCTCGGTCGGTTCCGATGATGACGACGGCACGCCCGACCATGGCCCCGGGGACTTCCCATTCGAAGATGGGGGAGCCGACGACGACGGCACGCCGGACCAAGGTCCCGGTGACTTCCCGTTCGACGACGGCGATGACGACGGCGACAACGAAGACAACTCGGGACCGAGTGAGAACAGCGGTCCCGGCAGCGTCGACGACGAGGACGACAACTCCGGGCCGAGCGACAACAGTGGCTCCGGGAACGACGACGACGACTCGGGGCACGGCGGAGACGACGACTGAGATCGTTCGCTCCGATCACGCGTGAGGACGGTGGCGCCGGAGGCGCCACCGTCCTCACGCGTTCGGGGCTCGCACGCGGCCGCCTCCTCCGGCGGCTAGCATCCTCCCCGCGATGGCCGACGATCCGAACGCCGAGCGACCCCAGGACAGGCGCTCCCCGGTCGGTCCCCTCGACCCGCTCGTGATCCCTCGATTCGCCGGCCCGGCGACCTTCGCGCGACTGCCTCGGCGAGAAGATGTCGACGGCTGCGACGTCGCCGTCCTCGGGATCCCGTTCGACAGCGGCGTGACGTACCGGCCCGGGGCGCGCTTCGGTCCTCAGGCCGTGCGCAACGGCTCCCGGCTGCTCCGGTCCTACCATCCCGCGCTGGACGTGAAGCCGTTCGCCGCCCAGCAGGTCGTCGATGCCGGCGACGTCGCTTGCAACCCGTTCGACATCGCGGAGGCGATCGCGCAGATCGAAGCGGGCGCCGACGAGGTGCTGGACTCGGCGTCGAGCCTCCTCTCGATCGGCGGCGATCACACGATCGCCCTCCCGTTGCTTCGGTCCATGCACCGCCGCCACGGGCCGCTGGCGCTCGTGCATTTCGACGCGCACCTGGATACGTGGGACACGTATTTCGGCGCCGCCTACACGCACGGGACGCCGTTCCGGCGCGCGTGGGAGGAGGGGCTGCTGCTCGAGGACAAGGCCACCCACATCGGGATCCGGGGGCCGCTCTTCTCCCCGGACGATCTGGTGGACGACGCCCGGTTCGGGTTCGAGATCGTGACCGCGATGGACGTCCTGGACGAGGGTCGCAAGGCGGTCGCGGAGCGGGTCCGTGCTCGCCTCGGAGACGCGCCCGTCTACGTCTCGATCGACATCGACGTGCTCGATCCGGCCTTCGCACCGGGGACAGGGACGCCGGAGGCAGGTGGGCTCACGAGCCGCGAGCTCCTCGGGATCCTGCGCGGCCTCGAGGGGATCCAGCTCGTCGGTGCGGACATCGTCGAGGTCGCCCCGCCGTTCGACCATGCGGAGGTGACCGCCGTCGCCGCGGCCCACGTGGCCTATGAGCTGCTCGCGCTGCTCGCTCGGCACCCCACGCCTCGGTAGGACCACCGAGCGGCGCCGAACGGTCCTAGCGGTTCTTCTCGAGGATCGCCGGGTCGGCGCCCAGGAACTTCATCAGGTTCCCGAAGATCGCGAAGAGCGTGAACGTGGTGGCGGCGATCAGGATGAACACGACTGCGACCGCCGCGATCGTCGGTGTGAACCCGTAGCGGAGCCCGTTCACGATCTTCACCGGCAGCGTCTCGACCGTGAATCCCGCGACCAGGAACGAGATGATGTACTCGTTCAGGCTGAGGACGAACGCGGCCGCGTAGCCCGTGATCATCGACGGGACCAGGAGCGGCAGGGTGATCGTCCGGAACGTCGTGCGCTGGTCGGCGCCGAGGGTCTGCGCGGCCTCCGGCAGCGCCTGATCCATCGTCTCCATCGCCAGGGAGATCGTCACGAGCGGCAGGGTGGAGAAGAAGATCGCGTGGGCGATGATCACGTTCTCGATCCGCCCTACGTGGCCGGTCGAGAGCCAGAACACCTGCATCCCGAGCGCGCTGATGATCGGCGGCAGCATGAAGGGCAGGATGCCGAGCGTGTAGAGCAAGGGCGCGAGGCGGATCCGGTAGGAACGGAGGACGTACGCGAGGGGCGTCGCGATCAGCACGGCGAGCGCGGCGCTCGTCGCGGCGATCGTCAGGCTGTACCGGATCGAGGTCCGCCAGCCCGAGTCCGTGAAGAGCTGCCCGTACCACGAGAGCGAGAAGCCCTCGGGGGGGAAGTTCAGGTAGCGATTCTCGTTCACGGATCCGACGGCCACGACGAGCAGCGGCGCGAGGAGGAACACGACGACGAACACCGTGAGGGTCGCGCGCCAGGTCCGCATCTACACCAGCGTCCTCGTGCGGGACTCGATGAATCCCACCAGCCCCACCACGGCGAGGGAGAGGACGGTGAGGAAGATCGCCATCGCCGCGGCGAACGGCACGTTCGCGTTCGCAGACGCCTGGTCCGCGATGAAGACCGAGAGCGTCCAGTGCTCCGGACGCCCGAGGAAGAAGGCGATGATGTAGCTGCCGAGCGTGAAGACGAACACGAGCAGGAACCCGGCGACGATGATGGGGCGGGCGATCGGCACGACGACCGTCCAGAACGTGCGCCACGGCGAGGCCCCGAGCGTCTGCGCCGCCTCCGTGATCTCGGGATCCAGGCGGGTGAGCTGCGGGTAGAGCGTGAGTACGCAATACGGGAACGCGATGTAACAGAGCCCGAGCAGCACGGCCGCGAAGCTCGGCTGGTACGCCGCGGCCTCGTTCATGACGCCGAGCCAGACGAGGATGTTCGACACCCCCGACGCCCGACCGAGCAGGATGTACCAGGAGAACGCGACGATCACCTCGGAGAGGCTGAGGGCCGACAGCACCACGATCAGGAGCGCGACCTGCGGGCGGCGGCGCATGCGCGTCAAGAAGTACGTGAACGGGAACGCGACGACGATGCACACGAAGCCTGCGAGCAGACAGATCCCGATCGAGAAGAGCGCTCGTTCCAGGAACACCGGCTGGAAGAGGCGCTGCCAGTTCGCGAGCTCGAACGCCGGCTCGTAGAACGCGCCTTCGATCCGGTGATAGAAGCTCGTCGCCACCATGATCCCGAAGGGGATCAGGAAGAAGATCACGAGCATCGCCACCGGGAGCGCGAGGACGCCGTAGGTCCGGGCCGAAGGCCGCTCCCGCACGCTCACGGCACCACGACCACGCACGCATCGGCCGGGAAGTGCACCGTCACCTGGGCGCCCTGTTGGACCGGCACCCAGTCTCGAGGCGAGCCCGCGACGATCACGTGCTCATCCGTCCCGCAGTCCACGAAGCATTCGAAGAGCTCGCCGAGATCGCGAACGAACACGACGGTGCCGGGGAGCACGTTCCGCTCCGGCGCGCCTTCCACGACCAGCTGTGCGGCCTCGGGCCGCACCGAGAGCCGCACCTCGCCGGTGCGGTCCGCTTCCCCGGCGACGTCGAACGGGCGGCCGGCGACGGTGACCGACCCGTCGCCGGCCGCCTCGCCGCGCAGCAGGTTCGTCCGGCCGATGAACCCGGCGACGAACGGGGAGCCCGGCTGCCGGTAGACCTCGAGGGGCGGGCCGACCTGCTCGATCCGACCCGCGTTCATCACGACGACCAGATCCGACATCGTCATCGCCTCGCGCTGGTCGTGCGTGACGATGATCGTCGTGATCCCGAGCTGCTGCTGGAGGAGCCGAAGCTCCACCTGCAGCTGTTCGCGGAGGTTCGCGTCGAGCGCCGACAGTGGCTCGTCCAGCAGGAACAGCCTCGGCTCCAGCGCCAGCGCGCGGGCGGTCGCCACCCGCTGGCGCTGCCCCCCGGAGAGCTGCTGGATGCGCCGATCGGCCATCCCTTCGAGTGAGACGAGCGTCAGGAGCTCCGCGACGCGGGACGAGATCCGTTCCTTCTCCGCTCCGCGGATGCGAAGGCCGTAGCCGACGTTGCCGGCGACGTTCAGGTGTGGGAACAGCGCCAGGCTCTGGAAGACCATGCCGATGTCGCGCGTGTAGGCAGGTCGGTCGGTGATGTCGTCGTCGTCGAGGAAGATGCGACCTTCGGTCGGGTGCTCGAGCCCGGCGATCATCCGCAGCAACGTGGTCTTGCCGCATCCCGACGGCCCGAGGAACGAGATCAGCTTGCCGGGCGGCAACTGGAGGTCGATGCCGGCCACCGCGGTCACGTCGTCGAATCGTTTGACGAGCCCTTCGAGCTTCAGGCCGCCTCGTACCTCCACCGCGCCCTGGCTCATGAGGTCACCCTCGCTCGACGGCGAGCTAGGAAAGGATCAGCTCGGTCCAGTTCTGGTCGATCCAGTCCTCCCACTTGTCGTAGATCTCGTACTTCGGACGCAGGGCGGTCTCGGGACCCGGACCGGCCACGGCCTCGTACTCCTCGTCGGTCATCGTCAGCGTGTCCCGCTTCGTGGACGGGATCGTCCCGAGCGTCAGCGCGAGCTCTTGCTGGATCTCGGGTCGGCACATCCAGTCGATGAACGCGACGCACGCGCCGACGTTCTCGGTCGTCTTCGAGATGGACCAGAACCCCGAGTCGAGGATCGCGCCCTCGGTGGGGAACACGCTACGGAGCGGCGCCCCGCCTCCGGCCTCCGACGCCGCGAACAGCGTGATGTCGTGGTAGAACTGCCCGAGCGACACCTCGCCTTCGTTGTAGGCGGGCTGCGCCTGCGCCTCGTCACGGAACCAGAGCTTCACGTTCGGCTTGACCTCCTGCAGCTTGCCCATCACCTCGAGGACCCCATCCTGGGTCTCGAGGATGTCGTAGCCGTCGAAGTGGGTCGCCGCCGTGATCTCGAGCAGGAACGAGTTGGCCGCGTTGCGGAGCAGGGCGAGCTCGTTCTTCCACTGCGGATCCCAGAAGGCCGTCCACGAGTCGGGGCTCTCCTTCACGCGGTCGGTGTTGGAGACGAGCGTGATGTACCAGGAAAGGCCTCCGACGCCCACGACGTTCTCCGCATCGTCGGTCTTGATGTAGCCCTCCGCGAGGTTCTCCGACGTCGGGATGTCGGAGGTCTGGTACGTCGCGAGGATCTCGCCGTTGATCGCTCGCTGGAGTCCGACGCCCGAGAGCATCGAGACGTCGGCGGGCGGCGCCCCGCCGGCGCTGATCGCCTGTTGGAGCTGGACGACCCAGACCTCGGAGGTCGGCTGGGAGACCGACTCGACCTCGACGTCGAACTCCTCCGTGAACTTCGGGTAGATCTTCCGGAAGTTCTCCTCGAAGAACCCGCCGTAGGTGCCCACCTTGATCGTCGAGCCCGCGATGTTCGAGGTGTCGATCGCCGTGGGCTCGCCGTCGGTGGACGGTGGGGTCGGCGCGTCGGGGGCGCAGGCCGCGAGGATCGCCGGCATCCCGATCGCCGCCCCGGCGAGGACGCCGCCCCGCTTCAGGAGGCTCCGTCTGCTGATTGCCCGGTCGATGTCCACGTCTCCTACCCCTCTCGATCGCGCGGAACGCTCCTCGGAGGCTACCCGCGAGGTGAAACCGGGCGCAAGTCAGTCGGAGCGCGGACGGCGATGCGCCGCAACCGCTGCGTGTCAGCGTTGGATGCTGTCGACGAACCCGAGGACGCGGACCCACGCGTCCCGGCACGCATCGGCGTGCTCGGACATCGATCGGTCGAAGAAGGAGTGCGGTGCGTCCGGATACACGACGATCCGATGCGTGATCCCGGCGGCCTCCAGGGCACGGTCGTAGGCCTCGACGTCGTCCGTCGGGATCCCGCGGTCGGCTCCTCCGTAGAGCCCGAGCACCGGAACGCGGACGAGCCCCTCCATCGCTTCTTCGAGAGGAGAGCGTCCGCCTTCCTCCGACTGCGTCGGAGGACCGTAGAAAGCGATCGCTCCGTCGACGCTCTCCTGTGAGGCCTGCATCAGCGAGGCCCGGCCTCCGAAACAGAACCCCATCGAGACCACCCGCGTCGCTCGCTCGCCTCGCAGCAGCTCGGCGGCGGCCCGGACGTCGGCTCGGAACCCGTCGTCGCGCACGGCCGCCCGGTGCGGTCCGTGGTCGAAGCCCTCCTCCCGAGGCTCCGGCCCCGCCGTCCGGCCGTACGGGTCGATCGCGACGGCGTGGATGCCGGCGTCCGCGAGGTGCTCGGCGAGCCGCTCGTAGTAGCGGAAGAGACCCCGGACGTCGGGGAGCACCACGATGCCGGCGGAGGCCGCTTCCCGCGTGCGCGCGACCGTTGCCGCGAAGCGATTGCCGTCTGCGGCTTCCAGCACCGTCCGTTCCGAGCCCGACCCCATCCCGGTCCGGGCCGGGTCGGGGGGAAGCGCGTCGGTGTCGAAGCACATACTCAGGCGCCGTACTTCGCGAGATGGCCGGCGTTCGCCATCAGGATCGGCAACAGCTCCATGGAGGGGCGGATGCCCAGACCGCCCGCCCGACACCAGCGCTCTCCGAAGCGGTCGGTGTCGTCGTGCCCGGACCGAGGTCCGTGCACGAGGACCGGCACGGGGTGCCAGGAATGCGCGGCCATCTGCGAGGGAGTGGCGTGATCGCCGGTCACGGCGATCACGCCGGGCTCGAGCGCTGCGGCCAGATCCGGAATCGCATCGTCCACGCGCTCGATCGCCGCGATCTTCGCGCCGCGATCACCGTCTTCGCCGGCCGCGTCCGCGTCCTTCACGTGCACGAAGAAGTAGTCCGCGTCTTCCCGATGCTTCTCGAGGAGACGAACCTGATCCGTCAGATCGGTCGGCGGTCCGAGGACGTCGAAACCCATCAGACGCGCGATCCCTCGATACATGGGATAGACGGCGACCGCCGCGGCGCGAAGCCCGGTGCGATCCGCGAACCGCGGGAGCTCGCGATGAGTGTCGAAGCCTCGAAGCAGCAGGCCGTTCGCGGTCGGCTCGTCCGCGAGCGTCCGGTCGATCTCAGCGAGCGTGGCGGCGACGAGCGCCGCGGTGGCGGCTGCTGCCGGATCGAGCGGCAAGGGCGGTAGCGGTGGCACGCCGATCGTCTGGGGATCGGTGTCGCCGATCCGCGGATCCTGCCCCGCGCCCCGGAAGACCACCAGGAGTCGATGGCCCTTCTCGTGATGGAACTCGACGCCATCGACCGCAGCCGACAGACGCGCGACCACCCGTCGAGCCTCCTCGTCGGAGATCCGGCCGGCTCGCCTGTCCACGACATTGCCGGCGGCGTCGAGGGTGCACAGGTTGCCCCTGGCGGCGACGTCGCCGGGGTGGAGCTCGATGCCGAGGCCCGCGGCGCTGAGCGCGCCGCGACCCAGCGCGAACGAGAGCGGGTCGTAGCCGAACAACGCGAGATGGCCGGGACCGGAGCCCGGTGTGATCCCGGGACCGACCGGTTCCAGGAGCCCCGTGACACCCTCCGCGGCGAGACGATCCAGGTTCGGGGTCGCCGCCTCTTCCAGCTCCGTGCCGTGCTCCCGGTCCGCCATCCCACCCAGGCCGTCGATCACGACCAGGAGGATCCGCGACCCGTGGCCCGTAGCGAGCGAGGCGAGGTCCATCCGGCGATGCTACCCCTGCGTGGCGATCCGGCCCTGCTCGGCGACGTCTCCTTGCTCGGCGATCTCTCCCTGCTCGGCGACCCCTCCACGGCCGGGGGTGGGGGTTCCGGTCGCGTCCGGCGTCCGCCCGCGCTCGAAGCGTCCGAAGACGGCGATCAGCCCGAGCAAGATCGCGCCCGGGACCAGGAACCACAGCGGCCGCTCGAGCCACCAGCGCGCCGTCGAGTCCTGCTCGCGCCCGAACCCCACCCGCCAGAGCAGGAGGAGCGCGAGGAGGAACGCGGTCATGTGCCAGAGGAACAGCGTCATGATCCTCGCGTTCACGACGATCGTGAACCGCCACGGGCGCTCGCTACGGAGCCACCGATCGAGCCTCGGCTTGAGCAGCATCACGGCACCGATGGTCCAGACACCTCCGAGGAGGAAGCACACGGTCGGTGGATAGGCATTCGAGACGGCCTCGACATCGGTGCCGAGGAGGCTCTTGGGATAGTGGCCGATCCCGGGGAACCACTCGAAGCGGACATCGCCGAAGAGCCGGAAGATCCACGGCGTCGTCAGCGCCACCAGCCCCGCGAGGCCGCCCACGACCATCGCCCAGTAGCGCCGGCGGGGCCAACGCGCGAACGTGCCATCAGCGTAGGCGTGGCCCAGCTGGTGGGGGAACAGAAGGACGAACGCCACGTTGAGCCAACGCCATCCCCACTGGCCGCTCGCGAAGGCCACCACGTCGACCACCGCCGCGCCCAAGGCCATCGCGAGCGGCACCCACATCCCGAACCGGCGGTGGAGCCGGATCGTGGCCGGAGCGATCACGACGACGACCAGGTACACCCCGAGGAACCACAACGGGCCGAAGGGGATCGTCGCCCCCGGCGGCTTCATCCCCCGAAGGAGCGTCGTCTCGCCCCACAGCCGCGGTCCCGTGGGCGCGCCCACGTCGGCGAGATGGAGTACCACCTGCGCCACCGCCCAGAGGCCCAGGAAGACGATGGAAGGCCGGAGGAGCCGCTCGAGTCGCGCACGGATGAACGTCCAGGTCGACCGGCCCTTGCGCCGTCCGGAGTCGTAGGCGACCAGGTTCGAGAAGCCGCCGACGAAGAAGAAGATCGGCATGACCTGGAAGACCCAGGTGAAGAGCCAGAGGCCGGAGGTCACGCCGATCGCGCTCGTCGAACGGATCACCCCGTCCTCCCAGTGATTGATCGAGATGAACCAGTGACCGAAGACGACGGCCACGATGGAGGCCGCGCGCAGGAAGTCCATCGCACGGTCGCGGGAGGAGGGAGTCGCCTGCACGAGCGCGTCGAGATCGGACGAGGTCGTCACGACACGCCGAGCATGGACCTCTCCCTCCTCGAAAGGAAGCGCCTACGCGGCGAGAGACGCACGGTTCGCGAGGATCCGAACGATGCGATCCTCGATGGCGACGGCCTCGGACTTCGACATCCCGCGGGACATGATCGAGAACTCTCCCCACGTCGCCTCCTGCTCCAACCACACCCAGCCGGAGAGCGCGGAGATGCCGATCAGCGTTCCCGTCTTCGCCCTGACCCGCACACCGCGCAGACGTCCCGCGAGGGTCCCTTGCCCTCCGGTCGGGAGGCCTGCTCGGAGCGACGTCTCCCACGGGCGGGTCTCGGCGAACCACAGCAGTTGGACGAGATCCTGGGTGCGGATCCGGTTCCAGTAGGAGAGGCCCGAGGCATCGTGAGCGACGAGACTCACCCCGTGCGCATCGGCGAATCGCGCGATCGCTCTCGCGCCCTTCGCGATCGACCCCGCGCCGCCGATCACCAGCTCGCCGAGCCATTTCCCGAGCACCTCCGCGTGGAAGTTCCTCGAGCGGCGGTTCATCCGCGAGATCAACGCCACGAAGGGATCGGAGGCGATGGTCGCGATGCGGCGGAGTTCGCCCGGGGGAGCCCCGGCCCCGGCCTCCTTCGTGACGCGGACGCCGAGCGCACGGAGCCGCTTCGTCAGGGAACGCGCCGCTCGGCGCTCGGGATCGCCGATATGCACGCCACGGTCATCCGTGTTGCTCTCGAACGTCAAGGCGGTGGGGAGCGGGATGTAGTCCCTCGGGAAGTAGTCGCGCCAGCCCGGCGCCCACCAGTCTCGCTGGAAGCCCGTCGTCGCCCCCATCACGCGACCGACGACCTTCCGGATGCCGGCCTCGTCGACGGCACGGGCGAACGCCGCCATGGTGGACCTGCCGACCTCCGGGTCGCCACGGCCCACGAGCCAGAGGTTCCCGCGGAGGACGCCGTCGGTAGGCGTTCCCGTCGCGAACAGCCGGGTCCGGATCCGTGTGCCGAGTGAGGCTCGCTGCAAGAGCGCCATGGAGAACACGAGTTTCTGGTTCGAGGCCGGCGTCATCTGCTTCCACGCGCCGTGGCGATAGAGCCACCCACCGTCGAGGCCGACCGCGACAGAGATGTTGTGATCGCCGACGGCCTTGTTGATGTCCTGTTTCCACTTCGGGGTGGCTGCGGTGACCGGCGTCGCAGCACCGGTGAGGACCAGCGCGAGGACGACGGTGACCGATGCACGAGCGAGCGTGGGGAGGCGCTGCACGCGCGGAGGATACGTCAGGCCGCGCGGGGGGCGAGGGAGCCGAGCTCGAATCGTTCCGCCGCAGCCGTGCACGGAGGCCCCTCGGTGACCCAGAACGCCCCATCCGTGAGATCCATGGCGACCGCCGCGACGGTGACGATCGCCTCCGCCGGTGGGGCGCCGCCGTCGGCGTGCTGGCAGACCGGGGCCGAGTGGTCGCGGAGTGCCTCGAAGACGTCGTCGATCGATCGGTCGCCGGGCGCGGAGATCCACCCGTCCGCGGCGGCCTGACGCGACACGCTGGTGCTCGCTCCGTCGAGCCGTTCGAGGTCCTTGAAGCCGTCCCGCGATGGCCGGAGGAAGTGGTTCGTATGTGCGAGCCGCTCGCCGTCGGTTCGATGCACCTGCTCGGGACCTCCGGGCGCTCCCTCGAGATCGGCCGAGCGGCCGTCGCGGGACGCGAGCAGGAAGTTCCCGGAGGAGGCACGGACCGACCCGGTGACGGCGTCGGCCGCTTCGTCGAACGAGTCCGACGTGAGGATCCGCCGCAGGATCGCGTGGAACGGCACGCCGGGCTCGCCGCGGTCGAAGCTGGACGTGAGGGCCGTGGCGGCGAGTCCCACACCCCGCCCGTTCATCCCGCACTTCGCGAGCAGGCCCGCCTCCACGAGGGTGACGAACGGCGGTCCGTCGTGCGGCGCCTCGACCAGCAGCACGCACGTCTCCAGGGCGTCGGGGTGCCAGTCCCAGTTCTGCGCGAGCAAGACGTGGGCGTCCTCCCGACCGCTCGCCGGCGTGCAGAGAGCGGTGCAGCCATCGGATGCCATCCCGAACATGACCTCCGTACGGACGTTCAACGCGAGGATGTCCTCGGCGTCCACCGCGGCGCCTTCGGCGATCCCCTCGATCTCCGGGAGGAGATGGGCGTCGTAGTCGTCGATCGGGCCGGCGAAGACGCCCGCCCGATCTCGCACCGCCGCCCACCGCATCCCGGTGTAGTGGCGGAAGAGCTTCTCGTACAGCGCCAGCGAACCGTGCACGCGCTCGCCGGCTTGCTCGCCGTAGGCTCGCCCCCGCTCGCGCGGTCCACCCGCCACCGCCACCACCGGCCAGCTCACGCGGGGGAGGGTAGTAGACTCCGCCTCTTTCCGGACCGACTCCCCGACAGAGCATCGGAGACACGTGTGAGCACGATCGATCGGGCGCGCTTGGCCGGGTTGATGGAGCGCGAACGAGCGCTCTTCCGCGAACGCCATCCCAAGAGCCGAGCGCACTACGACGCGGGTCGAGACTCCCTCCTGTACGGGGTGCCGATGAACTGGATGGTCCGGTGGCCCGGTGACCATCCCGTGTACGTCGACGACGCTGAAGGAGCGCACTTCACGGACGTCGACGGCAACCGGTTCGTGGACTTCTGCCTGGGCGACACCGGCGGCATGGCCGGACACGCCCCCAAGGCCTCCGTCGAGGCGATCGCGAGGCAGGCGGGGCGAGGCATCACGCTGATGCTTCCGACGGAAGACGCCTCGTGGGTGAGCAGGGAGCTGGGCCGGCGATTCGGTGTGCCGTACTGGTCCTTCACGCTCACGGCGACCGACGCGAACCGATTCGCGATCCGTTGGGCCCGTCACATCACCGGCCGGTCCAAGATCCTCGTCCACAACCACTGCTACCACGGCACCGTGGACGAGACGTTCGCCGAACTGGATGAGATGGGCGAGGTCGTCGATCAGCCGGGGAACACGGGACCACCCGTGCCCGTGCGAACGACCACGCGGGTGGTCGAGATCAACGACCTGCACGGCCTCGAGCGGGAGCTCCGGCACGGCGACGTCGCGGTCTGCATGTTCGAGCCGGCCCTCACCAACATCGGGATCGTGCTGCCACACGCCGGCTATTGGGAGGGTGTGAGAGATCTCTGCGACCAGACGGGGACCCTCCTCCTGATCGACGAGACGCACACGATCAGCGCGGGGCCCGGGGGCGCGACGAAGGCGTGGGGTCTCGCGCCCGACATCGTGACGATCGGCAAGACGCTCGGGGCCGGCATCCCCTCGGCCGCCTACGGCATGACCGAGGAGGTCCAGCGGCGGATCGTCGAGGGCACCGACCCCGACGTGATCGACGTCGGCGGGACCGGCGGGACGCTCGCCGGCAACGCCCTCTCGCTCGCCGCGATGCGGGCCACGCTCGGGGACGTGATGACCGACGAAGCGTTCGAGGGCATGATCGAGCTCGGCGAGCGGTTCGAGGACGGGGTGCGCGAGGTCATCTCCTCCCGCGAGCTTCCCTGGCACGTCGTCCGACTCGGGTGCCGTGTCGAGTACCTCTTCCGCGCGGAGCCCGCTCGCAACGGGGACGAGGCGTTCCATGGACAAGATGCCGAGCTCGACCCGTTCATCCATCTCTACCTGCTCAACCGCGGCCTCCTGATGACGCCGTTCCACAACATGGCGTTGATGTCCCCGGCAACGACCGCTCAAGACGTCGACAGGCATACGGAAGTCTTCGGGCAGGCCGCCGACGAGCTGCTGGGAAGAGGAGTCGCGTGATCGGCCGGGTGTCCTTCACGACGATCGACGCCCTCGGTCCGAGCCATCTCGCCGCCTTCTGGGGCGAGGTGCTCGGCACCGAGGTCGCCGAGACGTCGGACGAGGGCCGATTCGTGTTCCTCGGTCGGGCGAACGGTCACGTCCTGGGCTTCCAGCGCGTTCCGGAGCCGAAGTCGGTCAAGAACCGGGTCCATCTGGACGTCCGCGTCGACGATCTCCAGAAGGCGACGGAGGCCGTGCTCGCACTGGGCGGGGCGTGGAACGGGGAGGACCTGCAGCTCGACGACGCGCGATGGAGGACGTTGACGGATCCGGAGGGGAATGAGTTCGACATCTTCGTGTCGGACGGATAGCGTTCCTCGAACGTGCAACGATCCCTTCCCGATCCACCTCGGTCGCTGCGCGCACGTGGGTCGCCGCTGACCCATGGCGCGGTCTCGATCGCGATCGCGCTCGTGCTCACCGCGGTCACGACGGCGCCCAGTGGCGCGGTCAGCGCCCCCCAGCGGATCCTCGCCGGGCCCGAGGACCAGACGCAGCCGTGGGTGAACGACACGTATCTGATCTGGACGCAGAACACCGAAGGATCTCCGATCGGGTATCACGCCTACGGGAGGGTTCTCGGGACGACCGAGGCCTTCCGGCTGAACCCTGCGGGCACCCGCGGATTCGCCGGGGGCATCGATCCGGACCAGGATCGGGCGATCTATCAGCAGATCGACGGGCAGTCCTCCAACCTGTACACGATCAACCTGGCCACACGCCAGCGCAACAAGCTCCCCGCCCTCATCAACTCGGATCGGTGGGAATGGGGGCCGCGGATCTCGAACGCCTTCTATCTGTTCGCGCGCGACGCCGGGGGGGACACGACGCTGTTCCTCTACGACAGGGCGGCGAGGACGTTGGAGGTGCTCGTCCGCCTCGACCTCACGAGGTACTACGTGTCTCCCGCGGCGGTGGGGGAGCGATACGCGACGTGGTCCGTATGCGGCCCCCTCACCTGCAACGCGTTCATCCGCGACACGGAGACGGACCAGACGAGGAAGATCCCGGCCCCCGACGGGAAGGCTCGCTACGCCCCCGTCGTGCTCGAGGCGGAGGACCTCGTCTATTTCGTCCGATCGGGGACGAGCCGGTGCGGCTCCGACGTCCGCATCATGCGCGTGCCGGTGACGACCCTCGGCGCGACGGCCACGAACCTCCTCACTCTGCCGGACGGGATCGACGTCGACTACCAGATGTCCCTCGTTCACGTGGGGGGGCAGGCCGACCTCTGGTTCTCACGGTTCCGCTGCGCGTCGCAGCAAGGCGACCTCTATCGGCTCCGCGACGTCGGGCTGGTGTGAGCGTCACCCGCGCTCCAGCGGCTTCGTGAGGCACGTCGGCCCGCCGTCTCCCTTCCGGGAGATCTCCTCGCCCTCGTAGGTGCGCACCTCCACACCGGCGGCCTCCATCCGTCGCCGGGTCTCCGGGTTGCCCTCGAGCGCCAGCGCGACTCGGGGCCCGAGCGCCAGCACGTTCGCTCCCATCGAGTCGAACTCCGCGCCCGGGACCTCCACGATGTGCACGCCGGCGTCCCGGAACAGCTCGACGAGGCGAACGGGGAGGTGCGGCAGCGAGGCCACGGCGAGATCTACGTCCAGGAGGGACACGAAGGAGAGCAGGTGCGTGCACGCGGCCGGACCGGCGAGGTGGGGCAGGTCGAAGGAGACGATCGTGACAGCCGGGAGCAGGTCGCGGAGCGCGTCGACCCCCGCCTGGTTGGTCCGATAGCCGAGGCCGACCAGCAGCGTCCGCCGGTCGAGCCAGCACATGTCACCGCCCTCGGCGAGCGCGGGCTCGCCGAGGGCGGCGACGATCGGGATCCCGGCGGCCTCGAGGTCGGCCGCGGCGACCGCCGATTCGCCGCGGCGCCCGGCCTTCCCCGGGCGAAGCACGATCGCGCCCGCGTCGGTCATGAGGACCGGGTCGTACGTGTAGATCGCGTCGGGATCTCCGGGCGACGGGGCGGTGCCCGCGACGACCTCGGCGCCCGCGTCGGTCAGGAGCGCCCGGAACGCTTCGTGCTCGGCGGCCGCCCGAGCCGGGTCGGGAGCCGAGCGCCATCCGTATGCACGCCAGCTTCCCACGGCCTCCGGCTCGGGCGGCCGCACGTAGACCTTCCGGAGGGGGGAGGTCTGGTCCTGGATCGGCATGCGACGATGGTAGCCGGGGCCGCCGTTCGGACCTCGAGGCCTCGGAAATCGGGCCGAAAGACCTTCCCTCGAAGTCTCTCCCCAGCGTCTGGGACCGGGGGTAGACTTGCCCGACCATGCGGCAGGCACGGGGCACGGCCCGCAGACCGAGGAGCGCCGAGCTCGGCGTCATCGACTACACGCTCGCCAAGCGAGCGCTGATCCGCGACGCGCGACGAGGCACCCTGTCCGTCGCCGACCTCTGCGACGCACATCCGGAGCTCATGCGAGCCGCGAAGCACGTCGGCGAGGCTACGAGCACCGACTGCCCCGTCTGCGGGAAGGACAAGCTCGTCCTCCTCGCCTACGTCTTCGGCTCCTCGCTCGGCCGGAACAGCGGCCGCGTCTGGCCGATCCAGACGGGTCTGCGGCTGACGGCGGCCCACCCCGGCTCCGCGTGCTACGTGGTCGAGGTCTGCCGGTCCTGCGCGTGGAACCATCTCCGCGAGTCCTTCACGGCGCGCAGGCGCGCCGCCGCCGGCTGATCGCGCGTTTCCGCGTCTATCCCCCCGGGTAGGATTCCGCCCGTCGTGTCCGCGACTTCCAAGCGCCCCTCGAAGGACTACCGCCCTCGTCACGCCCAGAACAGGGCTGGAGGGACGAAGGCGGCTGCCTCGTTGCGTGGGCGAGTGACCGGCGGCACCAGGGGCACGGGAGGACGGCGAGGGTCTGCCTCGAAGTCCTCGGAGAGGGGCTTCTTCCGTCGCTACTGGTGGGCATTCGCGCTCACACCGGTGGTGCTCGGGCTGTTCGGCCTCGGCGTCCTCGTGATCGCCTACCTCCGCATCGACCTGCCGAAGGCGCTCCCGCCGGTCCAGACCACGTTCGTCTACGACCGGAACGACGAGCTGCTGTCCACGTTCCACGGCGCCGTGGATCGGACGCTCATCCCTTTCGGGCAGATGCCACAGCACCTCCGCGACGCGATCCTTGCCGTCGAAGACGCTCGCTTCTACGACCACGGCGGCGTCGATCTCAAGGGCACGGTCCGGGCGGCGTGGAGCGACCTCGTCGCCCACGAGACGGTGCAGGGCGGGTCGACGATCACCCAGCAGCTGGTGAAGCGCGTGTACGCCGGCCACTACACGGCGCCGGGGGAAAACGGCATCCGCGACTACGTGATCCCGCCGCGGACGGTGAAGGAGAAGGTCCGGGAGGTGCTCCTGGCGATCAAGGTCGAGCGCAGCCTGTCGAAGGACAAGATCCTGGAGACGTACCTCAACACGGTGTACTTCGGGCACGGCGCGTACGGGATCGAGGCGGCGGCGCAGACGTACTTCGGCGTGAATGGCCGTCGCCTGACGATCCTGCAGTCGGCCACCCTCGCGGGGATCCTCACCGCGCCGGAGGCGTACGACCCGGTCGACCATCCGTTCGATGCCAAGTTCCGACGTGACTTCGCGCTCGACCGGATGGTCCAGTACGACTTCCTCGACGGTGCGCGCGCAGAACGACTGAAGCGCAAGCCCTGCTGCGGTATCCCCATCGACCTGCAGCTCGGGACGGACGCCCAGATCGAGGCGCCGGGCGACGCCGAGTACTTCGTGCAGTACGTGCGCGAGACCCTCGCGCGGCGGTACGAGCCCGCGGCGGTCTTCGGGGGAGGCCTCCAGGTGAGGACGTCGCTCGATCTCGGCTATCAGGCGGCCGCCGAGCAGGCGATCGAGTCGGCCCTTCCGAGTCCCCAGGACCCGGGCGCCGCCCTGGTTGCGATCGAGCCGGCCACCGGACACATCCTGGCGATGGCAGGCGGGAAGGACTTCGGCACGTCGCAGTTGAACCTCGCGACGTTCAGGGGGGGAACCGGACGGCAGGCGGGATCCGCGTTCAAAGCGTTCACACTCGCGGAGGCGATGGAGCAGGGATTCGATCTGGATTCCCGCTGGTACGGGCCCAACACGATCACGATCGACGACCCGGTGTGTCTCGGTCCGGAGGGACCGTGGGAGCCCGAGAACGCGGAGGGCGGCGGCAGCAGCTACAGCCTCCAGTCGGCAACCGCCCATTCGGTCAACACCGTCTTCGCGCAGCTGGTCGTGGAGCTGGGTCCGGATGAAGTCGTGGACATGGCCCATCGCCTGGGGATCCGCTCCGATCTCCCGGCGGTGTGTTCCATCACGCTGGGGAGCGTCGCGGTCAATCCCGTCGAGATGACCAATGCGTACGCGACGCTCGCCGCACGAGGCACATTGCGCCGGGCCAACCCGCTCCTCCAGGTCCGGTCTCCCGGCGGGAAGATCGATCCTCGCATCGTGCCCAAGGGACGCCGCGTGGTCGATGAGAACGTCGCCGATCTCGTCACCTACGCGTTGGAGGACGTCGTGGAGTTCGGGACGGGAGCCTCGGCGGATCTGAGCTCCTGGCCCACCGCGGGGAAGACCGGCACGGCGCAGGACAACGTGGACGCGTGGTTCTGCGGCTACACCGTCCAGATCGCGACCTGCGTCTGGGTGGGCTACCCGAAGGGGCAGATCCCTCTGGAGAACGTCGAGGGCGTCCCGCAGGTGTTCGGAGGAACGATCCCGGCCGCGATCTGGAACGACTTCATGGAGGTCGCGATGCAGGGCAAGGACGCGATCGCGTTCCCGGAGCCCTCCTTCGACCAACAGACGGTCACGCCCTCGGCCGAAGCCCCGATCCCGCCGCCTCCGTCCCCGAGTCCCGAGCCGAGTCCATCGCCGAGCGAGGAGCCGTCCCCGTCGCCGACGGCGTCGCCACCACCGTCTCCCTCGCCCTCCCCCTCGCTGCCGCCGACGCCCAGTCCGTCGGCCGCCCGGCCGATCACCGAGCGGAGCGACGACCGGGGAGGCTAGGCGATCCCTCGACGACTCCGGAGGGAGCATCCACCGGCAGCGTCGCCACGATCGAGGTGCCGCGTCCCGGGTTGGAGCGGATGACGAACGTTCCGTTCGCTAGCTCGACGCGTTCGCGCATCGAGGCGAGTCCCACGCGACCCTGGCGGAGGAACTCCCGGGTCATCGCGCTGTCGAACCCTCTGCCGTCGTCCTCGACCTCGACCCGGAGGGACGTGGCGGTCGTTTCGACCGAGACGACCACTCGATCGGCGCGCGCGTGCTTCGCGGCATTGGTGAGCGCCTCTTGCACCACCCGGTAGGCGAGGGTCTCGAGATCCGACGACATCGGGCGTGGGAGCGTGCCGACGAGGTCGGTCTCCACGCCCTGCTCCACGCCGAAACGCGTCACGGCCTCACGGAGCGCAGGGATCAAGCCACGCTCCTCGAGGACCGGCGGGCGCAGTCCCGACATCAGCGAGCGGAGCGCGTCGGCCTCGTCGGCCAGCTCTTTCCGCACCTTGGAGAGCACGTCCACGCCGCGATCGACGTCGCCCGCCCCGATCATCAGGAGCGATGCTTCGAGCGAGAGCGATGCCGCCGACACGCCCTGGACCGGCCCGTCGTGGAGGTCGCGCGCGATGCGATTGCGCTCGGATTCGATCGCGGAGTTCGTCCGACGGAGCAGGCTCGTCCGGTCCTCGTCCTTCTCCTGGAGGAACTTCAACAGCGAACGGATCGTCTGGTCGGCGGCCTTGCCCGGGGTGACGTCTCGGATCAGCACGAGCCGGCGAGGCGGGTCGGTAGGGATCTCCGAGACACGCGACTCGAGGTACAGCGGCGTCCCGTCGGAGCGTTCGAGCTGCGCCTGACCGGCCGCGGGGAGCTCGGCGAACCTGGCGTCGGCGCCGTCCAGGGACGCCGCGAGCGCCTGCCAGCGCTGCCCCTCGACCGTGGCTCGGTCCAGATGCACCATCTGACAGAAGGCTTCGTTCGTCCGCACGACGACGTCGTTCACGTCCAGCTCGATGATGCCGTCGACCGCGGCGTCGAACACGAGGCGCAGATGCTCCTCGGAGCTCTTGAGGGTCTCGTTCGCTTGGCGGACGCGCTCGAGTGCTGCGTCCGTATCCGCGAGGGCGGATTCCTTCTGACCGAGCGCCCGTCGCACCGACTCGCTCGCCTGCGTGACCGTGATCTGGTTCGCGATGATCCGGACGGCCACGGCGATCGCGAGGACGCCGATGAACAGGCCGGTCTGCAGCAACGTGAGCCCCCTGCCCGTGCCGAGCACGCCGGTGATCAGCAGGGCTCCGCACGCCGCGATCACGGCGACGCTCGTGAGGATCGGTCGTGCGAATCGGGACGGTCGCGGAAGCTTCCCCGCCGGCCTGATCACCAGGTAGGTGGCGACCACGGCGAGCGGCGACAGCGCGATCGGGAGCTCGATCGCCGGGTTCGTCGCGGTGTACGTCATGTGCGTCCACTGCCATCCGAACGTCAGGACGGCGGCGCCGAGCCCCGCGAAGACCGCCGCGCGAGCGACATGGGCTCTGGTCGGAACCCAGATCGCCAGGGCCGGATACGTCGCGACGAGGAAGGCGGCAACGAGCGCGAAGGTCACCGCCGACGCCGAGACGCCCGAAGACGCGAGCTCCGGCCGGATCAAGACGTAGCCCGCCGCCATCAGCGCGCTCACGATCAGGGCGGCATCGGTCGCCAGCTCGCGGCGGTCTCCCGGCGGGACGTGATGCAAGATCTCGCTGCGGAACCCGGCGATGAGGGTGACCAGAGGAAGGAGGAACAGCAGGTCCCCGTATCCGGGTTCGGCCCCGGGTCCCGTGATCCCCGAGACGAAGACGAGGCCGATGACCAGGGAGCCGATCAGGAACGTGATCCCGACGGAACGCGAGCTCCGCGCGACCTTCCCCTCTCGCATCGAGAGCAGCACGACGCCACCCATGAACCACGCCACGGCGTCGATCAGGTTGACGACCAGGCGCCGGCGGTCCGGATCGTCGTCGGGGGCCATCAGGTACACGCCGATCACGACCGCGGCCGTCAGGCCGAGCGCGAGCGATGCTGCCGCGCGCCGGGGTTGAGGGGTGTCGGGCATCGGGCTGCCATGATGCCGCCTCGACCCCGGATACTCCATCACCCGAAGGTGTGAGGGAACCGGCCGAACGACCTACGACACCGCTGTTCTCGGAAGGGGATCCGTGCCTATTCGATCAGCCGACGGCGCAGGGCTTCGGCCACGGCCGCGGTTCGATCGGAGGCTCCGAGCTTCTCGAAGATGTGCTCGAGGTGGGTCTTGACCGTGTCGGGCGAGATGTACAGGCGCTCGGCGATGTCTCGGTTGGTATGGCCGAAGGCGAGCAGCTGCAGGACCTCGATCTCGCGCGCCGTCAGTGTCTCCGCCCTCCGGTCGCGTTCCTTCGCGGTCGAGAGCTCCTCGGCGAGCGCCACGACGAGCTGGGGATCGATCACCATGTTCCCGCCGGCGACCAGGCGGACGGTCTGGATCAGGTGCTCTGCGTCCCTCGCCTTCAAGACGTAGCCGCGAGCACCCGCGCGAACCGCCTCGACGACGAACTGCCGGTCGTCGTAGGCGGTGAGCATGATCACCCCGATCTTCTCGTGCTTGTCCCGGATCTCACGGGCTGCCTCGAGGCCATCCATCTCCGGCATGCGGATGTCGACCAAGGCGATGTCGGGTTCTTCCTTCGCGAGCAGCTCGAGCAGTTCCTTGCCGTTGGACGCCTCACCGACGACCTCGATGCCCTCGGCCATGTCGAGATACCTGCGGAGCCCCTGCCTCACCAGCGAATGGTCGTCTGCGATCGCAACCCTGATCGTCACAGCACCTCCGGTCCGTCGCGTGCTCGGCACATCCTACCCCCACCACGCTGCCGGTTCAGAAGCCGCCGTTCCAGGATGCCGACTTCAGAACAGATGCAGCCAGTTGACGAAGAGCATGGTGGAGAGCACCCATCCCGCCGCCAGCACCGAGACGACGAGCGGCTCGGGCAGCTTCCGGCCGAGCCCGACCCCGGCGAGGCCCCACAACGCCGGGAACACCACGACCACGAAGCGCGGCATCGACAGCAGGGGCCTGTCCCAGAAGGGGTCGAAGAGGGGCAGGAGCAGGCTGAGGGCTCCGTACACGGACTCGGACGGTCGGAGGGCAGGAAGCGCGAGCGCGAGGCCGCCGACCGCGAGCGACACGATCAGCAGATCGAGCAGCCAGTAGGACTGGAACGACCAGGCGAGCTCGATCGCATGCCCGAGGGACACCCACGGCGGCTGCAGCTCCCGACCCCAGTTCCCCTGGGCGTCGAGCGGCGCCAGCCAGTTGCCGTGGACCGCGCCCCACCAGGCGAACCAGCAGAGGGGACCGAGGGCGATCGCGGTCGCGCCGGCCAGGCGCGAGGCGAGCGCACGGCCACCGCCGGCGCGACCGCCCCCACGGTCTCGTCGGCGCCAGATCGCTTCGACGAGGAGCGCCGGGACGAGGAGGATGCCGACGCTCCGGGTGAGGGCAGCGAGGGCCCCGAAGGCGGCGACCCTTCCCCAGCGGTCGTGGCGGGCCTCGCGGAACGTGACGAGCGACAGCAGCAGGAAGAGCGACTCGGTGTAGGGGGCGAGGAAGAAGAAGGACGTCGGGAAGATCGCCGCCACGACGATCGCCCGTCGCGCGATCCGATCCCCGAACGCCTCGGCGGTCAGCGCGAAGAGCGCGAGGAGCGCTCCCAGGAACGCGAGGTTCGAGACGGCGAGCGCGGCCAAGAGATCGTCGCCGGGAAGGATCCATGCGACCGCACGGACGGTGAGGGGATACAACGGGAAGAACGCGGCGCTCGCGTCCTCGGTCGACCACCCACGGTCGGCGAGCCGCAGGTACCAGACGGCGTCCTGCCGCTCGGTGGCATCGACCGCGTTGTGCCAGCCCGGGGTCGCGGCCGGTCCCGGTCGTCCCGGCACGTCCACCGGCTCGAGCGGATCGACCAGATGGACGGCGACCACCGAGAGCAACGAGAACCCGATCCGTGCTGCGAGGAAGACGGCGAGACACGGGCGCAGGCCATCGAGCAGGCGGCGGCGCCCGCTCACGCGTGCGCCGCCGCCGGCGCCGGGTCGGTCGCTCGTTCGCCGGGCAGGCGGCGGCTCGGCTCCCGGACCCAGGCCACCACGCACCAGAGGAGGACGCCAGCGCGGATCAGCACCGCGGTCTCGAAGACCCACTGAGGCAACCCGCCGATGCCGGTCAGGTCGCCGAAGAACGAGAATCGCGTCAGGAAGACCGCGAGGTCGGCAGCCTCGAATGCGAGGAAGCGCCGTGGCCCCGGCAGCACCAACACGAGCCAGGGGAGCAGCCACAGGCTGAACTGCGGGGAGTACACCTTCCCGAGGAGCAAGAAGAGCACGAGGATCGGGAACACGAGCTGCCACCGCGGGAACTCCGGCTCGCGACGGCGCTTCGCCATCCAGACCCACGAGACCAGCCCGACGAGGAGCGCGACCGACAAGACGTTGCTCGAGCGGGTCGACACGCAAACGGAGAGAGCGCGGCACAGGAGGTACCACGCCGCTGTCCCAGTCGGCCGGCCGCGCGCCGTTGAAGCGGAAGAACTCCCACCATCCCGAGAGACCGGCCGCCGCGAAGGGGAGGTTCACGACGACCCACGTCGCCCCGGCCGACCACCACAGCAGGATCGCGCGATCCGGCTGTCGCCCGCGCAACCGTTCGGCGGCGAACGGGATGAGCAGCAGTCCCGGGAAGAGCTTCGCCGCGACTCCGAGGCCGATCAGCACGCCGGCCCATCCGTCCCGGCGCCGGAAGAAGGCGAGGGTCGCCCCCGTCGCGAGCGCGACGGCCAACAGGTCCCAGTTCACGAACACCTGGACGGCCAGCGTCGGCGCGAGGGCGAACCACAACGCGCGGCGTGCGTCCATCAGGTAGAGGCAGGCCGCCGCCGCCGCTGCGCAGACGGACAGGAGGACCGCGTTCACCCAGAAGAACCGTCCGGCGTGGTCCCCGGACACCCAGCCGGCGACCCGCATCAGGTACATCGTCAGCACGGGGTACTCGTCGCAGTTGCTCCCAGACGGGGCGCAGGAGTCGAGATACGGGAGCCGCCCTCCGGCGAGCTGCTCCGTCCCGAACAGCGGCACGATGTCGGTGTAGCAGGCGAGCCGGTATTGGCGGCCGTCCGCCCAGTCGCCGCCGGCGCAGGGGGACTTGTGGACGGCGCCGACGAGCAACGTTCCGGCGAGGCACGCGAGCACCAGTCCGAGTGTGATCGGCCCGTTCCGGTGGGACACGGGCCCGGCATCCGGCGCTCGCTCCCCGGCCCCGTCGGTGCTCCGATCCACGCCGGGCATCGTACCGACGCATGCTCGGGTGGCCTGACTTTCGAGCCTGGGAGCAGGCGGGATGACCCTGTGAGCGAACACTCGTAGAGTTCCCGCGGTGAGATATCGAGTCGAGCAGCTCGCGACGGCCTGCGAGGTGTCGGTCGATACGGTCCGGTACTACCAGGCCCGCGGACTGCTTCCCCAGCCCGACAAGGAAGGGCGTGTCGCCTGGTACCGGACGGAGCACGCCGAGCGGATCCACCAGATCCGTGCCCTCCAGAAGCAGGGCCTGACACTCGCCGCGATCCGTCGGGTCGTCGACGGAGAGCTCGGGCTCGCCGACACCGGCTTGGCCGCGGCCGTGGCCGCCGAACGGGGTGAGGCGGTCGACGGCGACCTCATGCCCCTCGACGCCTTCGCTTCCGCGAGCGGCGTGCCGGCCTCGCTGATCCAGGCGGTCGAACGCGAGGGGATCCGCATCGGGAACGAGGTCGACGGCGAGACGAGGTACACGCCCGGCGACATCGAGTTGGTCCGAACGGCGCTTCGGCTGCTCGAGTTCGGCCTTCCGCTCGGAGACCTGCTCTCGTTGGCTCGCGATGCCGACGAGGCGATGCGGGGTCTCGCCGATCGAGCGGTGGAGCTCTTCGACGAACACGTCCGTAAGCCGATCAGGGACACCACTCCCGATCCGGACGGCGCGTCCTCACAGATGGTCGAGGCGTTCCAGGAGCTGCTCCCCGCGGTGACCCACCTCGTGTCGCATCACTTCCGCCGTGTGTTGCTCGAGGTCGCCGAAGAGCACATCGAGGCGCCGGACGGCGCGTCGCCACCCGCAGCGTCGTCCGACGAAGAGTCCTCCGACGACGCGCAGCCCCACGGAGTCTCCGCCGGATCCCTGGCGCCGTAGAGATGACGCGGCGCCGGGAGCCCCTGCCCCAGGGCGAAGAGAAGGCGCGCGCCGTCCGCCGCCTCTTCGACACCATCAGCCCCCGCTACGACCTCGTGAACCGCGTGATGACGTTCGGCATGGACGCCGGCTGGCGGCGTCGGACGGTGCGGGAGCTCGCGCTGCCGCCGGGCTCGCGCGTCCTCGACCTCGCGTGCGGGACCGGGGACCTCTGCCGTGAGCTCGCCGCCGCCGGGCATCGTCCGGTGGGGTTCGACTTCTCACACGGGATGCTGCTCGCCGCGCGGACGCATGCACCGCTGGTGGAGGCGGACATCCTGCGACTGCCGGTCCGCGACGCGAGCGCCGAGGGGGCGACCTGCGGCTTCGCGTTGCGCAACGTCGTCTCGCTGCCGGAGCTGTTCGCCGAACTCGCGCGCGTGCTCCGGCCGGGAGGAAGGATCGGGCTGCTCGAGACGGCCGAGCCGGAAGGGACGTTCATGCGGCTCGGGCACCGGGTGTACTTCCGGAAGATCGTGCCCGCGATCGGCGGGCTGCTCTCCGATCGGGAGGCGTACTCCTATCTTCCGCGATCGACGGCGTACCTTCCTCCGCCGACCGACGTGCTGTCGATGCTGCGCGCGGCCGGGTTCACGGACGCCCGGCGACACTCGTTGGGTGGTGGCGTGACGCAGCTCTTCGTCGCGACCCGAGCATGAACGATCCCTCGTACCGTCTCCTGCAGTCCCGGGCGGTGCCGCTCGGCAAGGCGTTCGACCTGCTGGCGGCGTACCTGCCACCGGCAGGCGTCTTCTTCGAACGCAGGGGACAGGGTGTGGCGGGGATGGGCGTCCCGTCCATCGTGTTCGGTGGAGCCGACCCCGATCCGGTCGGCGTCATGGATGTGCTCCGGAGCGCCGCACGGCGAGGCCGAGGCGTGGCGCCGGTGGCGGCGGGCGCGTACAGCTTCGCCCCGGGGGGGAGGCGGCACCCGGGTCTCGTGATCCCCCGGAGGACCGTGCGGCGTGACCACCGGGGCGAGACGTGGCGTCTCGACGCGACGTATCTGAGCGGAGACGACCCCCCGCCGTTCGAGCCCGTCGTCGGGGGCGTCGCCCACGAGCCCTTCGCCGACATGCAGCTCCGTGCGGTTCCTTCGTCGGAAGCGTATGAGGACGCCGTCCGCCGGGCGGTCGCGAGGATCGAGGGGGGCGAGCTCCGCAAGGTCGTCCTGGCGAGGACGATCGAGGTGACGGCGGACCGCGCGCTCGATCCGAAGCTGCTCGCGAGTCGTCTGCGGGCGGTGGACCCCGACGCGTACACCTTCGCGGCGCCGACGGACGAGGGCGTGCTCGTGGGAGCGTCCCCCGAGCTCCTCGTCTCACGATGGGGTCGCGAGGTCCGCTCGAATCCGCTCGCGGGCTCGGCCCCTCGATCGGGTGATACCGATGAGGATCGGGCGAACGCGGATGCGCTGATCGGATCGTCCAAGGAGCAGGAGGAGCATGCGATCGTCGTCGAGGCGATCGCCGAGACGCTCCGACCCCTCTGCGAGGAGCTGACATGGGACCCCGAGCCGGTCCTCCGCGAGACGCCGAACGTGTGGCACCTCTCGACCCGGTTCCGCGGCACCCTCCGCGAGCCGGCGCCGACCGCGCTCGACCTCGTCGCCGCGCTCCACCCCACGCCTGCCGTCGCCGGTGCGCCGCGCGAGGCCGCCCTGGACACCATCGACGAGCTCGAACCGTTCGATCGGGGTCGCTACGCCGGTCCCGTCGGATGGGTGGACGCGGAGGGCGACGGCGAGTGGGCGATCGCGCTCCGCTGCGCCGAGCTCCGCGGGGACCGAGCGATCCTCTACGCCGGCGCGGGCATCGTGGCCGGATCGGATCCGGCGCGGGAGCTCGACGAGACCGAGCGGAAGTTCCGTGCGTTCCTCGATGCCCTTCGGTGGGGGTAGGTCCGAGGTCAGCGTTCGAGGGGCCCGTCGGGTTCCTCGTCGAGCACGAGTGGCTCGTCGGGTCGATCGAACCCACCTCGTCGATAGAACGAGCGGGAGCGTTCCGTCGGCCACACGATCACGAGTGAGAAACGCCGTTGTCGGCACCACGCGTCGACGCGATCGAGCATCTGCGCGCCGAGTCCGGCGTTCCGATGCGCCGGCGCGACGTAGACGTTGGTGAGGTAGCCGATCGGACCGGCACGCATGCCCGGAACCGGCACGCGGTGCACCGTGTGCAGCCACATCGCCCCGACCAAGCCGTCGCCCGTCCGGGCGACCCAGGCGCGCCAATCCTCCGAGGACAGCGCCGACCTCGCGAAGCCGGAGAAGCGCTCGACGTATGCCTCGAACGGTTCGCCCGGGTCGCCGTTCTGCTCCTCGTACAGCTCCCAACGGAGCCGCGACAGCTCGGGAACGTCGGCGGGCGTGGCGAAGCCGATGGTGGTCTCGGGTTCGCTCATCGCGCGAGGGCGGCGTCGACGGCGTCCTGCATCTCCCGGCGGCGTCGAAGTCCGAGCTCCGCGTCCACCATGACCTCCACGACGTTCAGGCCGCCGGCGCCGGCCGCCCGGTCCAGCGCGGGCACCAGGTCCGACGATCGCTCGACGCGTTCGTGGCCGGCGCCGGCGGCCCTGCACGAGGCCGCCGAGATCGACGGCGTGTGGCGTCACGAACAGCTCGCGGTGTTCGGGAAGGACCCGTTGCGGGAGCAGCGAGAAGACCTGACCACCGCCGTTGTTCACGACGACGATCGTGAGGGAGAAGACGCTCGGCGCGTTCCACAGCACCGCGCCCGCGTCATGGAGGAACGAGAGGTCGCCGAGCAGCGCCACGGTCGGTCCGCGGTCGGCTGCGGCGACCCCGAGCGCCGTGGACACGAGCCCGTCGATCCCGCTGGCCCCCCGGTTGGCCAGCACCCGGAGACCGTCGCGCGGCGCCATCGCGAGATCGAGGTCGCGAACGGGCGTCGAGTTCCCGACGAAGAGGAACCCTCCGTCGGGAGCCCACGCGGCCACGTCGCGGGCCACCCGAGGCTCGAATGGCTCGTCCCAGCCATCCATCGCGTCGTCCATCGCGCGCCGCGCGACGCGATCGGCGGTGCGCCACTCCTCCCGCCACTCGTCGGGGGCGGGGTCGATCCGCCCGAGCCACAACGCTTCGATCTCGTCCTGGGTGTGGGCTCCCGTGAGCGCGATCCCGATCCCTTCCTGCATCAGCGGATGACGACCGAGGATCCCGCCGAGCGCGTCGGGATCCACCGCGAGTCGCCACGACGCCACACGCTCGGGGTCCGTGTCGAGGTGGAAACGATCGGCGACGACGACCTTGTCGGCGGACGCGACGAACGCCTGGGTTGCCCGTGTGGTCGGTGCGGCACCGAATTGGATCACGAGCTCGGGACGATGTGTCGCGGCCCACGCGCTCCCGATGAGCGCCTGTCCGGCCGCGAGGCTCGCCTCCGGCCGGCGGGCCCCCGAGATCGGCTCGGCGACGATCGGCCACCCGAGCATCTCCGACCAGACGTGGTGGACCCCGGAGAGCTGCACGGGCCACCCGCCGACCACGACCGCTCCACGAGCGCCGGACACGAGACCGGCGAGCCGGTCGGTCTCGTCGGGATCGAGCTCGGCCTCCGAGCCGGGCGGCCATCCGAAGCTCTCCGCGCTGACGGTCGGCAGGACCACGTCCTCGGAAGGAGTGAGGGGTTCCTCGAACGGGCAGTTGAGATGCACCGGCCCCGGAGGATCGACGGCCATCGCGTCGAACGCCTCGCGCGTGGCCTGTCGCCACCACGCCTCCTGTCCCTCGGTCGTGGGCACCGGCAGATCGATCGATGCGCGCACGTAGTCACCGAACAGGCCGGGCTGCAGGATGGTCTGGTTCGCTCCGGTCCCGCGCACGCGGGGGGGACGGTCGGCCGTGAGGAGGACCAGCGGCATCCGTGATTGGGAGGCTTCCACGACGGCCGGCAGCAGCTCGGCCGTCGCGGTCCCGCTGGTGGTCACGACCGCCACCGGACGGGCTGTCGTCTTCGCGATCCCCAGGGCGAAGAAGGCACCCGAACGCTCGTCCAGATGGACGTGCACCTGCACGCGAGGGTCGCGAGCGATCGCGAGCGCGAGCGGCGTCGAGCGCGACCCCGGCGAGAGGGACGCGTGCGACACCCCTCCGGCCACCAGCCCGTCGACGAGCGCCGTCGCACACGCCAGCGAGATGTCGCCGGGGTTCACGTGCCGATCCGGATGTCGAACGGGCCGACGGTCCGCCCGAGGATGAGCCCCACCGCGATCAGGAGTCCGCACGCAGCGTGGACGGCGGCGGTGCCGGCAAGGAGGGCGATCAGGTCCCGTCCGCGCGCCGCGCCCGCCAACTCCATCGGGCGGATCGCCGGGATCCACGCGACGAGCCCCAGGAGCGCCCACGGAGTCAGGCCGGCGGACGGCCACCGTGCGTGGATAAGCGTCCCGATCGCGATCGTGCCGAATGCGCCAACGATGCAGGCACGGTACAGAACCCGCGTCCGCCGGTCCCCCAGCCGGACGGCGAGGGTCCGTTTCCCCGAGGCCGTGTCCGTGGGGATGTCCCTCAGGTTGTTCGCGACCAGGATCGCCACGGCCAGGAGACCGAGCACGGTTCCGCACCACCACGCCGCGGCCGGCACGGTCCCGGCCATCACGTACGCGGTCCCGCACGTCGCCATCAGTCCGAAGAAGACGAACACCATCACCTCGCCCAGTCCGAGGCCCGCATACGGCCTCGGCCCTCCGCTGTACGCGAATGCCGCGACCAGCGCCAGTGCGCCCACGAACAGGATCAGCACCGGCGCCGTCGCGAGGGCGAGCGCGAGTCCGGCGAAGCCCGCCACCGCGATGGACACGAGGGCTGCGATCAAGACGGCGACCGGTGACGCGACGCCCGTCGCGACGAGCCTCGGCGGGCCGACCCGCTCGGAGGTGTCGACGCCGCGGACTCCGTCGAAGTAGTCGTTCAGATAGTTGACGCCGACCTGCAGTCCGATCGCGACGAGCATCGCGGCGCCGAACCGCCACACGACGAACGTATCGGCGGCCGCCGTCCCCACGAGCACGGGGACGACGCCCGCGCCCAGTGTCCGAGGGCGCGCTCCGGCGACCCACGCGTTCACGGTCGCTTCGGGAACCTCGAGAAGTCCGGCGGCCGTTTCTCGACGTACGCGTCCCGGCCCTCCTGCGCTTCCTCGGTCATGTAATAGAGGAGTGTGGCGTCGCCGGCGAGCTGCTGCACGCCGGCGAGTCCGTCGATCCCGGCGTTGGCACCGGACTTCAACAGGCGGAGCGCGAGAGGGGAGTGGGCGAGCATCTCCCTCGCCCATCGGACGGTCTCTTCCTCGAGCTCCTCCAGCGGCACGACCGCGTTCACCAGGCCCCACGAGAGCGCGGTCTCCGCGTCGTACTGCCGACAGAGGAACCAGACCTCCTTCGCGCGTTTCTCGCCGATCTGCCGGGCGAGGAGCCCGATCCCGTAGCCGGCGTCGAAGGAGCCAACGCGGGGACCGGTCTGCCCGAATCGGGCGTTCTCCGCGGCGATCGTGAGGTCGCAGCACAGGTGCAGCACGTGGCCGCCTCCGATCGCGTAGCCGGCGACCATCGCGATCACGGGCTTGGGGAGTCGGCGGATCTGGATCTGGAGGTCCAGGACGTTCAGGCGGCCGATCCCCCGCTCGTCCACGTACCCGTCGTCGCCGCGGACGCCCTGGTCTCCGCCGGAGGAGAAGGCGAGCGATCCTTCGCCCGTGAGGACGACGACGCCCACCGCCGGGTCGTCGCGGGCGGCGTCGAAGGCCTTCATCAGCTCTCGAGTGGTGAGCGGCCGGAACGCGTTCCGCACCTCGGGACGGTTGATCGTGATCTTCGCGATGCCTTCGGCCGTCTCGTAGCGCACGTCCGAGAACCCGGTGTTCGCTTCCGCCGGCTGCCAATCCAGGGCTTGCTTGACGTGTCGAGATTCGTCCATGCGACCGATGACTCCTAGAGCGGATACTCCAACGGTTGGGCTAGCCTACCGGACGTGCCGCGGCGGGAGCGAGGGAGATGGCAACCGACGAACTGGTCGTGATCGATCTGCCCCCCGGCCCGGAGTGGCTGGGGCTCGTCACGCGGCTGTGGCTGGACGAGGTGCCGTTCCTTCCCCTCGATCACCGGCTGAGCGAGCGGGAACGGCGGGCGATCGTCGCCCGCGCCCGTCCGCACTTCATCCGGGATGCCGGTGGCGAGACGCTCCTCGCGGATGCCGCGCCGGTCACCCCCGGCGTCGCGATCGTGATGCCGACCTCCGGCACGGCAGGCGAGCCGAAGCTCGTCGAGCTGCACCGCGTCGCGATCGTCGTGGCGGTCAGCAGGTCGGCCAAACGACTGGGCGCCTCTCCCGAGGCGCCGTGGCTCTGTCCCCTCACCCCCGCCCACATCGGCGGGCTCCTGGTCCTGCTGCGGGCCGCGATCCTCGGGGCCCCGGTCACCATCCACGAGCGGTTCGATCCCGAGCGCCTCGTGCGCGACGCAGAGGGCGCGGCCTTCTCGTCGGTCGTCCCGCGGATGGTGCGCCGATTGGTCGCGTCGGATCTCGGGCTGCACGGCCTGACCCTGCTGGTCGGCGGCGACGAGCTCGACGCGGAGACGGCGCGCGCCGCACGGGCGCGCGGCGCCCGCGTCGTCACCACCTACGGCCTCACGGAAACGTGCGGCGGGTTCACCTACGACGGAGTCCCGCTCGACGGGATGGAGGTCAGGCTCGACGCGGACGACTCGATCGAAGTCTCCGGGTCGACGGTGATGGAGCACTACCGTCTCGATCCCGCCGCCACCGGGGCCGCGTTCACGACGGACGGTTGGTTGCGCACCGGTGACCTGGGGGCGATCGACGACGACGGGCGCCTTTCGATCCACGGGCGGGCGGATCACGTGATCCGAACCGGTGCGGAGAAGGTCTGGCCGGAGGAGGTCGAACGGGTGCTCTCCCGCCATCCCAAGGTGGCGGACGTCGCGGTCGCCGGTCGCCCCGACCCCGAGTGGGGTTCGCGAGTGAGCGCCTTCGTCGTCCCGAGCGTGATCGACGATCCGCCGTCGCTCGATGAGCTCCGGATCCTCGGGGCCGAGCATCTCGCTCGGTTCAAGCTCCCACGCGAGCTCTCCCTGGTCGGTGAGATCCCCAGGACCGGGACGGGAAAGGTGCGGCGACACGCCTTGCGATGATAGGGGACCGACACAGGAAAAGGCCCGAGTCCGGGAGGGGTGGACTCGGGCCTTGTTCTCGGGGAGGTCCCCGAGGCCATCGAGGGGGAGACGGCCTCACACGTCCGGAGACGCGGGTCGCTCTCCAGTACCCCTTCGGCCCGCCGGGAATGGGACTTGAGCCTGCCGGGCAGGAGGTTTCGAGGCCCGGGGTGGCCCGCTAGACCGTGATCGCGCCGTGCTTGACGGCGAACGCCACTGCCTCGAGCTTCGAGTGGACGCGCAATTTCCCGAGGATGTTCCGCACGTGCGTCTGGACCGTCTGAGGGCTGATGAACAGCTTCGTGGCGATGCCCTCGTTCCGCATGCCTTCGGCGAGGAGCTGGAGGATCTCACGCTCGCGATCCGTGAGGTCGTCGAGGAGCGTCGCGGCTTCCCGGTGCGCCTCCCGCTCGCGGGCCACCTGTGCGAGGAGCCGGGTGAGCGTCGCCGGATCGATCAGCACCTCGCCTTCGGCAGCGGCCTTCGCCGCCGCGAGGACCTCCTCGACGGCCTCGCCCTTCCCGAGGAAGCCCGAGGCGCCCGCCTCGACCGCTTCCACGAGCAAACGGTCTTCGTCGTGCGCCGTGATGATGACGACCTTCGTCGCCGGGGAGATCTCCTTGATACGGCGCGTGGCCTCGATCCCCGACATCCCACCCTTGAAGACGATGTCCATCAACACGACGTCGGGGAGGTGCTGCGCGGAGAGCTCGATCGCCGTCTCCGGATCGTGGACGGGGGGCGCCACCAGCTGGAGATCGTCGTCGAGTCCGACGACGGTCGCGAGCGCGTCCGTCAGGATCTTGTGGTCATCGCAGATCAACAGTGTGGTCACGCAGCGCCCGCCAATTCATCCCTCCATAGGAAGCCGGACGCTGAGCATCGTACCCCCGTCCGGACCGTCGGAGATCGAAGCATCCCCTCCGTGTTCGCGCGCGATCGCGCGGGTGATGAAGAGTCCCAGTCCCGCGCCCGGACGATCCTCGTACCCCGCGGGGCGCCAGTCGGCGAACCGCTCGAAGACGGCCTCGCGCTTGTCCGACGGGATGCCGGGACCACGGTCGATGACTTCGATCACCGCGTCATCGTCCCCGTGGCGAAGACGGACCTCGACCGGCGCGTCGGCCGGCGAGAACGTCAGGGCGTTGTCGATCAGCTCGCGGATGACCGAGGCGACGAGGGCGCGATCGACCGGCGCTTCGACCGTCCCGGCTGCCTCCACCGTCAGAGGACGATCGCCCGCCTCCTCGGCTGCGTGCACGGTCGCTCGAACGATCTCGGCCAGGTCGTGCGGTCTGATGTCGAACCGGAGCGATCCTGCGTCCAGCTTGAGTGCGAGCGCGACCTGCTCGACCGTGCGCTCCAGCCGGTCGGCTTCCTGCCGGATCAGCCCGAGGAACTCCTTGCGTTCCTCGTCCGACAGACGGTCGAAATGGGCGAGCGTCGTGCCGACGAGCCCCCGCACCGTGGAGACCGGACCGCGGATCTCGTGCGTGAGCTTCGAGACGAGCTGGGCCCAGCTCTCAGGCGCTCCACTGGCGCGCCGGTCGCCGACTTCGCTCACGCGGGGAGTGTAGGCCGAGCCGCAGCGGTCAGCGGGAGACGCTAGTCGTACGAGTGGTCTTCGTCCGGGAAGGTGCCCTCCTCGACCTCACGGATGAACCCCTCGACGGCCTCCGTCATGACGCCGCGGAGATCCGCGAACTTCTTCGCGAGCTTGGGAGGCTTCTCGGTGATCCCCAGGAGATCGTGGATCACGAGGACCTGGGCGTCGCACGAGGGACCCGCACCGATGCCGATCGTGGGGATCTGCAGCGACCGCGTGATCTCGCCGGCGAGCTCGGCGGGCATCGCCTCGAGGACGATCGAGAACGCACCGGCCTTCTCGAGCTGCTCCGCCTGCTCCGCGACCCGGTGGGCAGCCTCGCCGCGACCCTGGACCTTGTATCCGCCCATCGCGTGCACCGATTGGGGCGTGAGGCCCACGTGCGCCATGACGGGGATCCCGATCTCGACCAATCGGTTCACGAGGTCGAGGTGCGGCCCTTCGAGCTTCACGGCCTGCGCCCCTCCCTCCTTGATGAGACGGCCCGCGTTGCGCACGCCGTCTTCGAGGGAGACCTGGTACGAGAGGAAGGGGAGGTCGGCGACCACCATGGCTCGTTCCGTTCCCCGGGCCACCGCCCGGGTGTGGTGGAGCATCTCCTGCATCGTCACGGGAAGGGTGTCCTCGTACCCGAGGACGTTGTTCCCGACCGAGTCGCCCACCAGCAGCACGGGGACGCCGGCTCGGTCGAGGATCTGGGCGGTGGGGAAGTCGTAGGCGGTGAGCATCGTGAATCTCCGCCCGTCCGCCTTCCACGCCTTGAGGTCGTGGATCGTCGTCATCGCTCGCGCCTCCTCTTGCCTCGGCGAAGTGCACGGCAGTCCCTCGAGCTTACCGGAGTGCGATGTCGTACCCGAGTGTTAGCTTCACCCAGGTCCCGTACACTGCTGGGCGACCCTCAGGACTTCCTGCTCCCCTTCGTTGGGGGGCCGTCCAGACCAGAGGAGGTGGAGTTTGAGGGAGTACGAATGCATGCTCATCCTGCCTGCTGAGGCCGACGAGGCCGCGGTGGGTACCGCAACGGATCGGATCTCCACGGTCGTTGCGAAGCACGACGGGCAGGTGCGGAACACCGAGCGCTGGGGCAGGCGCCGGCTCGCCTACGAGATCGACGACCAGAACGAGGGCTACTACGTCGTGGTCACGTTCTCGGCGGAACCGGTCGCTCAGACCGAGCTGGACCGCACGTTGAACCTCGCCGACGAGGTCCTCCGCCACAAGGTGGTCGTCTTGCCCACCAAGCGTGAGAAGCAACTGGCAACTTCCCCCGCTTCCGCCGCAGGCGGAGACGCGAAACCCAAAGGGGAGTGAACGAACCATGGCGACGGACAACCAAGTGACCCTGGTCGGCAACCTGACCGACGACCCGGAGCTCCGCTACACGCCCAACGGGGCGGCGGTGTGCAAGTTCCGGATGGCCGTGAACCGCCGGTTCCAGGACCAGAGCGGGCAGTGGAAGGACGGGGAGACCTCGTACTTCTCGATCAACGCCTGGCGGACGCTGGCGGAGAACGCGGCTGAGTCCCTCACGCGGGGTACGCGTGTGATCGTGGCCGGCCGGCTCAACTACCGCACCTGGGAGAACCAGGACGGCGACAAGCGCTCCGCGATCGAGGTCGAGGCCGACGAGATCGCTCCCAGCCTGAAGTGGGCGACGGCCGCCGTGACACGTCAGGCGCGCGCCGGCGGGGCCTCGAGCTCGGGCGACTGGGGCGAGAAGGTGACGGCGCCTGTGGGCGGCGGCGGCGACCAGGAGGAGTCTCCACTCGATGGCGGGTAGGGGCGGCGGACCGAAGGAGCGCGGCGGCCCCAAGCGCCGCCGAGAGAAGGACGACAAGGCCTGGCAGAAGCGAGGCAAGCGCAAGTACTGCCAGTTCTGCAAGGACAAGGTCGATCGCGTCGACTACAAGGACGCGATCATGCTTCGGAAGTTCGTCTCCGACCGCGGCAAGATCCGTGCCCGCCGCGTGACCGGCAACTGCGTGCAGCATCAGCGCGACGTCGCCTCCGCGGTCAAGAACGCCCGCGAGATGGCACTGCTGCCGTATTCGAGTCGATGAAGGTCCGGGGGACGCGCCGATGAGGATCATCCTTCAGAAGACGGTCGAGCGGCTGGGCGACCCGGGAGATGTCGCGGACGTCGCAGACGGCTACGCGCGTAACTTCCTGATCCCTCGCGGTCTCGCCGTGAAGGCCGAGAAGGGGACCGAGCGCCACGCCCAGAGTTTGAAGCGGGCGCACGAGGTACGGATCGATGCGCGCAAGGGCGAATCCGAGGCCCTGGCCGCACGCATCGTGCAAACGCCCGTCGTGGTGTTGGCCCGCGCGGGCGAGGAGGGAAAGCTCTTCGGTTCGGTGACGGCGACCGATATCGCGGAAGCCCTCTCGGCACAGGCAGGTGTCCCGATCGATCGCCGGGACGTCCACCTCGAGGAGCCGATCCGATCGATCGGGACGCACCAGGTGACGGTCCACCTCCATCCCGAGGTGGACCCGGTCGTCACCATCGACGTGCAGCCCAAGGAGTAGCGGCAGTCTGACCTAGGCGCGAGAGGCCGGACCCGAACCGGGTCCGGCCGCTCGCGCCGCTTCTTTTGTCACTCTCCTTGTTCACAATCTTCCACATGGATCTCCACAGCCGATACGCCCTGGTCAAGCCGGGAGTGACAAGGAATATCCTGACTCCACCAGCCCCGGAGCAATCCACATGGGTTCTCCACTGTTCGGGTGCCCTCCACGGGCGTAGCGTCCGCAACTCGGAGACCGGGATAGGGGTCAGGGGGTGAGCGGTATCGTCCGCACGGCCGACGACGTCGTCCGCCTTCCTCGGAGCGGGGATGCCCGCATCCCGCCCCACAACGTGGAGGCGGAAGCGGCTGCCCTAGGCTCGATGATGTTGTCGGCCGAGGCCATCGCCGACGTCGTCGAACTCCTGCAGACCGAGGACTTCTATCGATCCGCGAACGGGCGGATCTTCGAGGTGCTCCGCGAGCTCTACGCTCGCGGGGACCCCGTCGATCAGCTGTCCGCGGTGGAAGCCCTCCGACGCAAGGGGACGCTCGATGACGTCGGCGGCCCTCTGTACATCCGGGACCTCGCCGACCAGGTCCCGACCCCGGCCTCCGCCGCGCACTACGCGCGGATCGTCGCGCAGGCCGCCCTGCTCAGGAGACTGATCGGGGCGGCCGCCGACGTCATGGACATGGCCTACTCGGCCCCCGAGGAGCCCGAAGCCGTCGCGGACGCGGCCGAACAGCGCATCTACGACGTCGCGCGCAGGGACGACCGCGACGAGGTCGCCACGCTGCGCGAGCTGATCGACGGCGCGATGCTCGAGCTGGAGCAGATCCAGCATCGCGAGGCGGCGTACACGGGGCTCCCCACCGGGTTCCGAGACCTCGACGAGCTCACCTCGGGGCTCCAGCCCGGGAACCTCGTGATCATCGCCGCCCGGCCGGGTATCGGGAAGTCCTCGCTCGCGATCAACATCGCGCACAACGTGGCGGTGGGTGGCGGGTCGGTCGCGGTGTTCTCCCTCGAGATGTCGCGGCACGAGGTCGGGATGCGGATGCTCTGCTCGGCCGCCCGCGTGCCCTGGGATCGGATCCGCAGCAAGCGCGTCGGACCCGACGACTGGGTCCGGGTGGTCCAGGCGGCCGAGCGCTTGCACGACGCCCCGCTTTCCATCGTGGACTCCGGCAACGTCAACATCGTCGACGTCCGGGCGAAGGCCCGGCGGATGCGGAGCAGCAAGCAGGGCCTCTCGCTCATCATCGTGGACTACCTGCAGCTGATGACCTCCGCCGCCGTCCGCCGCCCGGACAACCGTCAGCAGGAGGTCGCCGAGATCAGCCGGTCGCTCAAGCTGCTCGCCAAGGAGCTGCACATCCCGGTGCTCGCCCTCTCCCAGCTGAACCGCAACCCGGAGACGCGCGCCGACAAACGCCCACAGCTGTCGGATCTCCGCGAGAGCGGCTCGCTCGAGCAGGACTCCGACGTCGTCGCGTTCATCCACCGGGACGACTCCGATCCGGAGAAGAAGAAGGAAGCGGAGCTGATCCTCGCCAAGCATCGCAACGGCCCGACGGGCTCGATCAAACTGAGCTTCGAGCCCTCCCTCACACAGTTCCGCAACGCCGCCCGCGGCGACGTCCCGGCGTGACCGAGCCGGCCTCGCCGGCCGCGCTGCGGCGCCGGGCGAGGACCGTCCTCAACCGACTCCGCAAGCGGTACGGGGAGCTGCTGCCCCCTCGCCGATCGGATCCCCTCGACGAGCTCGTGCTGACCGTGCTGTCGCAGCACACGAGCGACACCAACGCGGAACGGGCGTTCGAGAGCCTGCGCGCCACCTTCCCCACCTGGGAGGACGTGGTCCGCGCGCCGACCCGAGCGGTCGCGGATGCGATCCGCTCGGGCGGTCTCGCGGACACGAAGGCGCCGCGTATCCAGGCGATCCTGCGGGAGGTCGCCGAGCGGCGCGGCGCCTTCGACCTCTCCCACCTCGCCGACCTGCCCGACGACGAGGCGCGGGCGGAGCTCATGTCATTGCCCGGGGTCGGGCCGAAGACCGCGGCCGTCGTGCTCTCCTTCTCGTTGGGCAGAGACGCGATGCCCGTGGACACGCACGTGCACCGGGTGACGACACGGCTCGGACTGGTGCCTCCGAAGGCCTCGGCGGAGCGAGCGGACCGGATCCTGCACGAGCTCGTGCCGGAGGGGCTGCGGACGCCGCTCCACGTGGCGCTGATCCGGCTGGGCCGGGAGATCTGCAAGGCGCCGACGCCTCGGTGCCGGATCTGTCCCCTGCACGACATCTGCCCGACGGCCCCTCGCTACCTCGCCGACAGGTGACCGCGCGCTCGTACCCTGGTCGTCATGTCGGAACGGTTCAGCTTCGAGGTCGTCGACGCGCTCGACTACGACGAGCTCCGGCCCGAGTACGCGCCTGAGGCGGTCGCCTGGGTCGCCGAGCGCGGCCGCATCGCTCCTGGTTCGAGAGTCGTCGACCTGGCTGCGGGGACCGGCCGCCTCTCGGGTCGATTCTTGCAACTCGGTGTCGATCTGATCGCCGTGGAGCCTGCGGCGAATATGCGGGCGGTGCTGGAGGAACGGTTCCCCGCGGTCCGAGCGATCGTGGCGACGGCGGAGTCGATGCCGTTCGATGACGGAGCGATCGACCTGGTCGTCGTCGGCAACGCGTTCCACCACTTCGACCGCGACGCCGCGATGGCAGAGATCCGCCGCATCCTGCGCCCCGGTGGAGCGCTCGCCCTCTTCTGGGCCTGGCCGGCCGACCAGGAGCAGCTGAAGATCCCGGGCATGCGAGCGATCTACGAGGCCGTCGACGGGACCCATGCCCAGGCCGCGATCATGGCCGCACACAGGTCGTGGGCCGAGTCGCCGGCGACGGTGGACGGGTTCGATCCGTTCGAGCGACGGGAGTTCGCCGCGACCCACGTCCTGCCGGCGGCGCGACTCACCGATCTCTACGCGACCTTCAGCGACGTCCTCTCACTGCCGGATCCCACCCGAGCATGGTTGCTCGACCGCATCCGGCAGCTGTCGCGCGAACTCCCCGAGACACTGCAGCTTCCGCAGAGGACGGTCGTCGACCTGTGCGTGCGGAACTGAAGCACGAAGCCTGGCGCCGAAGAGAGCGGGTGAGGGGAATCGAACCCCCGTTTCGAGCTTGGGAAGCTCGCGTTCTGCCATTGAACCACACCCGCGTGGGCCCGCCGCCGGAGGCGGCGAGGCGACAGTGTAGACCAGCCCCCGAGGGCCGAGCCAAGCGCAGCTGCTAGCGTGCGGGCCCTCATGGGCGAGCCCGATCCGGACCTTTGGCCGCGCACGCTGCAGCGTCTCGTCGCACATGAGGCGCTGTCGACCGAGGAGGCCGCCGCCGCGATGCGGGCGGTCATGTCGGGCGACGTGACGCCGGGGCAGGTCGGTGGATTCCTGATGGCCCTGCGGACCAAGGGCGAGACCGTCGACGAGCTCGACGGTTTCGCTCGGACCGCGCTCGAGTTCGCGAACCCCGTCTCGCCACCGGCGCCCGTGCTCGACACCTGCGGCACCGGCGGTGATCGCAGCGGCACGTTCAACATCTCCACGCTCTCGGCCATCGTGGTGGCCGGCGCCGGGGTCCCGGTCGCGAAGCACGGCAACCGCGCCGCGTCCAGTCACTGCGGGTCCGCGGATCTCCTCGAGGCGCTCGGCGTGAAGATCGATCTGGACGCTTCGGGGGTCGAGCGCTGCCTCGCCCAAGCGGGCATCGGCTTCATGTTCGCGCCCGTCTTCCATCCGGCCTTCCGGCATGCGGGGCCGGTGCGCGGGGAGCTTCGAGTGCCCACCTCCTTCAACTTCCTGGGACCGCTCACGAACCCGGCGCGGCCCGTCGCGCAGGTCGTGGGCGTCTCCGACGAGCGGATGCTCCCGCTGATGGCAGAGGTGCTCGCCCGGCGAGGGATCCGCGCGAAGCTCTTCCGAGGAGAGGACGGGCTCGACGAGCTCACGACCACGGCTGCATCGATGGTGCTGGACGTGCGCGACGGAGAGGTCCGGGAGAGCCGCCTCGATCCCACGGCCCACGGGATCGCGCGCTCGACTCCGGACGACCTGCGGGGCGGCAACCCGTCCGAGTCGGCGCGGATCGCCCGCGCGGTCCTGGACGGAGAAGAAGGCCCCAAGCGGGACGTCGTGCTGCTCAACGCGGGCGCCGCGCTGGAAGTCGCCGGGCTGGCCCCGGATCTCGCAGCCGGCATCGCGCTGGCCACCGCGTCGATCGACGACGGCAAGGCGGCGGCGACGCTGGAGCGCTGGATCGCGGTTTCCAACGCCGTTTCGGACGCCTAGTAGCATCCGCGCCGATGATCCTGTCCGACCGCACCATCAAGGAGGAGATCGACGCCGGCCGCATCGTGATCGATCCTTTCGATCCCGCGTGCGTCCAGCCGTCATCGGTCGACCTGCACGTCGACTCCGAGTTCCGCGTCTTCGCGAACTCTCGGTATCCCTACATCGACGTCAAGCAGGAGCAGCCCGATCTCACGGAGCTCGTCGAGACGAAGCCGGATGAGGCGTTCATCCTCCACCCGGGGGAGTTCGTGCTGGGCTCGACGCTGGAGCGTGTCGCCCTGCCCGACGACCTCGTGGCCCGCCTCGAAGGCAAATCGTCACTGGGTCGTCTCGGACTCCTGATCCACTCGACGGCCGGCTACGTCGATCCCGGCTGGGACGGCTACTTGACCCTCGAGCTCTCGAACGTGGCGAACCTGCCCATCACGCTGTACCCGGGGATGAAGATCGGCCAGATCTCGTTCTTCCGCCTCACGACGCCGGCCGATACCCCCTACGGAGGGACCGGAAGCAAGTACCAGGGCCAGCGCGGCCCCACGGCGAGTCGCTTCTTCCAAGACTTCGAGAACTGAGGCCGGCGGCCTACTCGTGCACCAACGCCCCCGGGACCGGGCCCACACCCATCTGCACGGCCATCATCGCGGCCTGCGTCCGGTTGGTGACGCCGAGCTTCCGGAAGATCGCGGCGAGGTGCGCCTTGACGGTCTTCTCGGACAGGTAGAGGTGCTGTGCGATCTCGCGGTTCGCCCGGCCTTCGGCCAGGAGCTCCAGGATGTCGTGCTCGCGTTGTGTCAGGTTGTACTCACCCCGGCGCCCGTTGCCGCCGTGGTCGCGGCCTGAGGCCTCGTGCTCCTCGAACAGGTTCTGGATCACCCTGGGCGAGAGCACGTTGCCACTCCCGGACATCGCGACGTTGATCGCCTGCGAGAGGTCTTCGGGCGTCGCGTCCTTGAGGAGATAGCCGGATGCGCCATCGGCGAGCGCGCGCTTCACATACGGCGCGTTGTCGTACGTCGAGAGCATGACGACCGGCATGTCCGGCTTCTCGACTTTCAGGGCTCGAAGCAATTCGAGACCGTCGAGGTCCGGCATGCGCACGTCGACCAGCGCGAGGTCGGGGTTGACCCCGTTGTGGATGTGCTCGAGCGCCGCCGCGGCGCTGTCCGCCTCGGTGACCTCAGCGTCGGGGAACCCTTCCTTCACCACGTAATGCAGGCCACGACGCACCAGCGCGTGGTCGTCCACGATCAGGATGTTCATCCTTCATCACCTCGCCCTCCGACGGGGAGCACGGCGACCACGCGGGTGCCGCTTCCAGGGTTGGATTCGATCTCGATGGTGCCGCCGATCCGTTCTGCTTGGTCGCGCATGAGCCGGAGACCGAAATGCGGGTCCCCGTCAGCATCGCCGGCGACGATGCCGTTGCCCCGGTCCTCGACTTCGATGCGAAGCTGGTCGAGTCCGGCTCTGATCCGTATCGACACCTCAGGGGCGCCGGAGTGCTTGGCCGCGTTGGCCATCGCTTCGGCGACGATCGCGTTCGCCGTCTCGAGCGTTCGATCCGGGATCCGATCCAGTTCGCCCTCGATCGAGACACGGGCGGGGAGATGCCAGCGTTCCACGAGCTCGTTGACGAAGCTGGCGAGCGGGGGTTCCTGGAGAGGTGTGTCGGCGTCGAGCTCGAAGAGGATCTGACGGATCTGCTTGAGGTCGTTCCTGATGGCGACCTCCACCTCGTGGAGCGTCGCGAGGACGTCCTCCGGCTCGGTCCGGATCCGGTGCTGGAGTCCTTGGAGCTCGAGGACGGCGCTCGTGACCGACTGGGTGAGGCCGTCGTGGATGTGGATCGCCCACTTCGTGCGCTCCTCCAGCAGCAGCGTGTCGACCGTGTGTGCAACGGCCGGGTGCACGCTCTTTCGGTTGCGCAGCGTCAAGCTCGAGGTTGCCACTCTCGTCCTTTCGGTGGAGTCCTTCTGTTGTAGGTCCGGCCCGTGGGGTCGGTCCGGTCCTTTGTGTCTAGGCCAATCCATCGGAAGAAAGGGCTTCTGCCTTGAACGGGTCTCTCAAGAGGGTCATCGAGCAGTTCGAGGGGGCCGGAAGGCGGCGATCCACTGCCCGACAGGAACCCATCAAGAAGATAGAAGGAAAGTTGCTAGTACCACACTCAGGGTCGTATCCTGGAGGCATCACGCAGGAAACCTGCGCGGGAGCAACTGAAAAGGATCTCTAGCGAAGGAGGCTGACCTTCTATGGCACGAGCAGTCGGTGTTGATCTGGGGACGACGAACTCCGTCGTTGCCGCCCTGGAGGCGGGAGAGCCGGCCGTCATCCCGAACGCGGAGGGTTCGCGCACGACACCGTCGGTCGTCGCGTTCTCCAAGACGGGCGAGATCTTGGTAGGGGAGGTCGCCAAGCGGCAATCCATCACCAATCCGGACAGGACGATCAGGTCCGTCAAGCGCCACATGGGAGACAAGGACTGGTCCGTCGACATCGACGGCAAGGCATGGACCGCGCAGGAGATCTCCGCGCAGATCCTCAACAAGCTGAAGCGTGACGCGGAGGCCTTCCTCGGCGACAGCGTGACGCAAGCCGTGATCACCGTGCCGGCCTACTTCGACGACGCGCAGCGCCAGGCGACCAAGGAAGCGGGGCAGATCGCCGGCCTCGAGGTGCTCCGCATCATCAACGAGCCGACGGCTGCAGCGCTCGCCTACGGGCTCGACAAGCAGCAGACCGAGCAGACGATCCTCGTATTCGACCTCGGTGGCGGCACGTTCGACGTGTCGCTCCTCGAGATCGGCGAGGGCGTCGTCGAAGTGAAGGCGACACACGGCGACACGCAGCTCGGGGGCGACGACTGGGACGAGCGAGCGATCGAGTGGCTGGTCGAGCGATTCAAGGGCAACTACTCGATCGACCTGTCGAAGGACCGCATGGCGATGCAGCGGCTCAAGGAAGCCGCAGAGAAGGCGAAGATCGAGCTTTCGCAGGTGGCCGAGACCACGATCAACCTCCCCTTCATCAGTGCCGGTCCCGACGGACCGCTGCACCTCGAGGAGAAGCTCACCCGAACCGAGTTCGAGCGCATGACGGCCGACCTCGTCGACCGCTGCCGCGGGCCGTTCGAGCAAGCGATCAAGGACTGGGGCAAGGACGCGAGCGCGATCGACCACGTGATCCTGGTCGGCGGATCCACGCGGATGCCGATGATCCAGGAGCTCGTCAGGGATCTGACGGGTGGCAAGGAGCCGCACAAGGGCGTCAACCCCGACGAGGTGGTCGCGGTGGGCGCCGCGATCCAGGCGGGCGTCCTCAAGGGGGACGTGAAGGACATCCTCCTGCTCGACGTCACGCCGCTCTCACTGGGCGTCGAGACCAAGGGCGGTCTCTTCACGAAGCTCATCGAGCGCAACATGACGATCCCGACGCGCAAGTCGGAGATCTTCACGACCGCGGACGACAACCAGACGACCGTCGAGATCCACGTCCTCCAGGGCGAGGCGGAGACGGTGATGTCGCCCGGCGTGAAGTCGCTCGGTCGGTTCCATCTGACCGGGATCCCGCCCGCTCCCCGAGGTGTGCCGCAGATCGAGGTCGCGTTCGATATCGACGCCAACGGCATCGTGAACGTGAGCGCCAAGGACCTCGCGACCGGCAAGGAGCAGGCGATGACGATCACGGGAGGCACCGCGCTCTCGAAGGACGAGATCGATCGGATGATGAAGGAGGCGGAGGCGTTCGCGGCCGAGGACCACAAGCGGCGCGAGGCGGCCGAGGCTCGCAACCAGGCGGACCAGCTGACCTACCAGGTCGAGACGTTCCTCAAGGACAACGGCGACAAGCTGCCCGACGCCGACAAGGCCGACCTGACGTCGAAGAACGACGAGCTCACGCAGGCGTTGAAGGATGAGTCTGCGGACGTCGAGACGCTTCGCTCTGCCAGCGAGGCGCTGATGCAGACCTGGCAGAAGGTGAGCCAGGAGATGCACGAGCAGGCCGCGCAGACCCAGGCCACGGCCGGAGGCGGCGACTCGTCGGGGACCGCGGCGCCGGAGGCTGGCGCGGACGACGACGACGACGTCGTGGAAGGCGAGATCGTCGATGAGGGAGGTGACTCGTGACGGATGACGGTCGCGAGGCAGAGTCTCGACACGACGAGATGGAAGAGGAGGCAGCCGCTGAGGGAGCGGCCATCTCCGCCGAGGATCCGTCGAGCAGCCCGGAGCAGGGGACCGGCGAGGGGGACCTCGACATGGCTCGCGCCGAGGCGAGTCAGTACCGCGAGCACCTGCAGCGGCTCCAGGCCGAGTTCGACAACTACCGGAAGCGGGTGCTGCGCGAGCAGACATCGGCGGTCGAGATGGCGGCGCAGCCTGTCATCAAGCGGCTCCTCGAGGTGCTCGACGACTTCGACCTCGCGTTGATGCACGCGCAGGATCGTCCGGACTTCGATCGGTTCCTGCACGGCGTCGAGCTCGTGTACGCCAAGCTCCTCGACACGTTGCGATCCGAGGGCTTGGAGCGGATGGACGCGGAGGGCAAGCCGTTCGACCCGGAGATGCATGAGGCGCTGATGCAATCGGGGGACGGCGACGGCGATCCGGTGGTCACGGACGTGCTGCGCCCCGGCTACACGCTGAAAGGCCGGGTCCTCCGGCCGGCCGGAGTGCGGGTCGAGAGGAAGTGACGGGTGGCGGAGGAGCCTCGCAGGGAGTGGTTCGACAAGGACTATTACGCGGTCCTCGGCGTGCCCAAGAACGCGAGCGACTCGGAGATCAAGAAGGCGTATCGCAAGCTCGCCCAGCAGCATCACCCTGACACCAGGCAGGGCGACGCGGACGCGGAGGACCGCTTCAAGGAGATCTCCGCGGCGTACGACGTCCTCGGTGACGAGGAGAAGCGCAAGGCGTACGACCAGGTCCGCGAGATGAGCGGATCCGGGTTCGGACCCGGTTTCGGGCGGGGCGCAGGAGGTTGGCCGGGGGGCGCCGGCTCCCCGGGCGGTGTGCGCTACGAGCAGGTCAACGTCGACGATCTCTCCGACCTCTTCGGCGGGCTCTTCGGAGGTGCCGGGCGCCGCGGCAGCCGCCGCGACACCGGCGGCCGGCGCGGCGCCGACCTCGAGACCGAGGTCTCCATCTCGTTCGAGGACGTGATGTCGGGCACGACAGTTCCGATCAGGATCGACGGTCCGGCGGTGTGCTCCCGTTGCCGCGGCTCGGGCGCGGAGCCCGGGACCCAGCCCGTCACCTGCCCTCAGTGCGGGGGGAGCGGGGAGATCGCGGAGAACCAGGGGTTCTTCTCGATGTCCCGGCCGTGCCCGCGGTGCGGAGGCGCTGGGCGGATCGTCGAAACACCATGCACCAAGTGCGGCGGGTCCGGTGCGGAGCGCCGGACGCGCACCCTGCAGGTCAAGATCCCGGCGGGGGTGCGCAACGGCGCCAGGATCCGACTCGCCGGGAAGGGCGAGCCGGGCTTGGCCGGCGGCGCGCCGGGCGACCTCTACGTCAAGGTCGCCGTCACACCGCACACCGTCTTCGGGCGGCGGGGCGACGACCTCACCCTGGACCTCCCGATCACGTACCCGGAGGCGACCCTTGGCGCTCACGTGGAGGTGCCGACCATGAACGGGCCGGTCACCCTGAAGGTGCCCGCCGGCACGCCGAGCGGCAAGACCTTCCGGGTGAAGGGCCGGGGGGCTCCGAAGAAGGGCGGCCATGGCGACCTCCTCGCCAAGGTGAAGGTGGACGTGCCCGAGAAGGTTTCGAAGGAGGAGAAGGAACTGTTGGGCAGATTGCGTGACGTGGCGAAGGACTCGCCGCGGAAGCGGCTCGGAGTGGAGTGAAGGAGATGACCTTGGATCCTGAGGAACGTGAGTCGGCCAGAGGCCCGGATCGGCGGGCCGTGTACATCATCAGTGTTGCGGCCGAGCTGGCGGGCGTGCATCCGCAAACGCTCCGGATCTACGAACGGAAGGGCCTCGTGCGGCCCCACCGAACCAGCGGGAACACCAGGAGATACTCCGACGCCGACATCGACACGCTGCGACGCGTGCAACGGCTCACCCAGGAGGGTGTGAACCTCGCCGGGGCGAAACGGATCATGGTGCTCGAGGACGAGCTGGCGAGGCTGCGGACACGGGTCGCGCAGTTGCAGGCGCGGCTCGAGCACCACGCGATCCCGATGCCCGGCGAACGGACTGACATGTCCATCGTGCCGCTCGCGAGCATCGTTTCGCCGCCGTGGTCGGGGAGGCGCGGTTGAGCAGCGACGTTTCCCTCCGGCCACTCAAGCCGGGAGACCTCCAGGCGCTCTGGGGCGCGCGGATGAACTCGGATGAGCCGTGGGCGGATGCGAGTGACGAGGGGCGGCGGAAGCTTCGCGACCGGATCGCGAACAGCGGGCGCGTGGCGCACGGTGAGCTCCTCCTCGGGATCGCGCGGGACGGGCGACTCGCCGGGGAGATACAGGCGCGGCAGCCCGACATGGGTTTGCCGCCGGGAGTGTTCGAGATCGGGATCGAGGTCTTCGATCCGACCGAGCGAGGAGCAGGCATCGGGCGCAAGGCGCTCGCGTTGTTCCTCACACACCTGTTCGAAGAGGAGCACGCGCACCGGGTTCAGCTCACGACCGACGTCGACAACATGGCGATGCGCCGGGTCGCCGAGTACCTGGGCTTCGGGCTCGAAGGCACGCTCCGTGGGTTCATGCCCACCAAGAGCGAGCCGCGCGACTACCTCATGTACGGCATGACCAAGACGGACTACGAGAAGGCGAGGGTCGGATGGAACCCGACAGGCTGACGATCAAGTCCCAAGCGGCGCTCCAGGAGGCGCACCAGCAGGCCTCGGCTCGCCACCACCAACAGATCGAGCCGGAGCACGTGCTGTACGCGCTGCTCACCGATCCCGAGGGCGTGGTGTTCCCCCTCCTGCATCAGCTCGGCGTGGTCCCGAAGCAGCTCCGGGACAAGGTCGACGAGGCGCTGGAGTCGAAGCCGAAGGTCTATGCCGAGGGCGTGCAGGTCAGCCTTTCTCCGGCGATGGCGCGCATCCTGGAGGCGGCCGGCCGCGAGGCCGAGCAGCTCACCGACGAGTACATCTCGACCGAGCACCTCTTGCTGGCGATGCTCCAGGCGGACGGCGCCGTCCAGCGCCTGCTCGCCGAGGCCCGCCTCACCCGAGACGGTGTGTTGGCGGCGTTGGCGCAGGTCCGTGGTTCCCAGCGCGTCACCTCACAGAGCCCGGAGGAGACGTTCCAGGCGCTCGAGAAGTTCGGGCGAGACCTCACCGAGCAGGCGAGGAAGGGCAAGCTCGATCCGGTGATCGGCCGGGACGAGGAGATCCGCCGCGTGATCCAGGTCCTCTCGCGACGCACGAAGAACAACCCGGTTCTCATCGGCGAGCCAGGGGTCGGGAAGACCGCGATCGTCGAGGGCCTGGCGCAACGGATCGTCGACGGCGACATCCCCGAGTCGCTCAAGAACAAGCGGCTGATCGCGCTGGACATCGGCGCGATGATCGCCGGCGCGAAGTACCGCGGCGAGTTCGAGGAGCGATTCAAGGCCGTGTTGAAGGAGATCGCGGACTCCGGGGGCGAGATCGTCACCTTCATCGACGAGCTGCACACGATCGTCGGCGCCGGGGCGGCCGAGGGAGCGGTGGACGCGGGCAACATGCTGAAGCCGATGCTGGCGCGTGGAGAGCTCCGGCTGGTGGGTGCCACGACGCTCGACGAGTACCGGAAGTACATCGAGAAGGACGCGGCGTTGGAGCGACGGTTCCAACCTGTCCTCGTGGAGCCGCCGTCCGTGGAGGACACCATCGCGATCCTGCGCGGTTTGAAGGAGCGCTACGAGGTGCACCACGGGGTCCGGATCCAAGACCCTGCGCTCGTGGCAGCCGCCGTGCTGTCGGACCGTTACGTGACGGGTCGTTTCCTGCCGGACAAGGCCATCGACCTGATCGACGAGTCCGCGTCTCGACTCCGCATCGAGATCGATTCCGTCCCGATCGAGATCGATGAGGTCGAGCGACGGATCCGGCAGCTGGAGATCGAGCGCGCCGCGCTCCAGAAGGAGTCCGACCCTGCCTCGAAGGAGCGCCTCGAACGACTCGAGATGGAGCTCGCCGACCTGGAGGAGCGTTCGCGGGCCATGCGCGCGCACTGGCAGCAGGAGAAGGAACAGATCGATCGGATCCGCACCCTCAAGTCGGAGTTGGAGGAGACGCGCGCGGCGTCGGAGCGGGCGGAGCGCGAGGGCGACCTGGAGAAGGCCGCCGAGCTCCGATTCGGCCGCATCGTCGAGATCGAGCGCCGGCTGGAGGAGGAGAACGAGCGCCTCCAGGAGATCCAGTCGGAGCAGAAGATGTTGAACGAGGAGGTCACGGAGGAAGACGTAGCCGCAGTGGTCGCCAAGTGGACCGGCATCCCCGTGTCCCGCCTGCTGGAGGGAGAGATGCAGAAACTCGTCCACCTCGAGGTAGCCCTCCACGAACGTGTGGTGGGGCAGGACGCCGCGGTCACGGCGGTCGCGAACGCGATCCGACGTGCCCGCGCCGGCCTGCAGGACCCGAACCGGCCCATCGGCTCGTTCCTGTTCCTCGGACCGACGGGGGTCGGCAAGACGGAATTGGCTCGCGCGCTCGCCGAGTTCCTGTTCGACGACGAGCGAGCGATGATCCGCATCGACATGAGCGAGTACCAGGAGCGGCACACCGTGTCGCGACTGGTCGGGGCGCCGCCCGGTTACGTCGGATTCGAGGAGGGAGGGCAGCTCACCGAGGCGGTCCGCAGGCGCCCGTACTCGGTCTTGCTGCTCGATGAGATCGAGAAGGCGCACACCGATGTGTTCAACGTGCTGCTCCAATTGCTCGACGACGGTCGTCTCACCGACGGCCAGGGCCGGACCGTGGACTTCCGCAACACGATCGTGATCATGACCTCCAACCTCGGCGCCGCGGTCTTCCAGGACGCGACCTCCTCGCCGGAGGAGCGCGAGGAGAAGGTGCTGGCCGACGTCCGGGCGCATTTCCGTCCGGAGTTCATCAATCGGATCGACGAGGTCGTCGTGTTCGATGCGCTGAGCCGGGACGACATCGCGAAGATCGTGGAGATCCAGCTCCGCGGCCTGCAGCATCGACTGGCGGACCGCAAGCTCCAGCTGGCGCTCACGGACGAGGCGAAGACGTACCTGGCGAACGCGGGCTACGACCCGAACTTCGGCGCGCGCCCGCTCAGGCGGCTGATCCAGCACGAGATCCAGGACCCGCTCGCGATGATGTTGCTCTCCGGCGACGTCCAGGACGGCGACACGATCGTGGTCGAGGCAGGTACCGACGGGCTCACGCTCCGCGTGAAGGAACGCGAAGAGGCGGCGGAGGGAGCCGAGCCGAGATAGGTCAGCCGGGTGCCGCTTCGGTCGATACTCCTCACGTGAGCTCGGTCGCCAGGCAGGCGCGTCGATGAGGGTGAAGACGAGCAGGACGATCCTGCTGTGGCTCGCCGTGGTCTTCCTGGGAGGCATGCTCGTGCTCGCCCTGGCGGGGGACCGAGCGGCCAGGAGGGAGCTTCCCGCGCAGGTCGCCACCTGGGGCTTCATCGGGCTCCTCTTCTTCCTGGGTTGGTGGTTCAAGGTCAAGCCCCGGCGGGAGCTCCATCAAGGGGAGGCGGGTTCGCTCGGTCTCCGGTCGGCTCCCGGGGATCCGCTCGGCTACTTCGAGCGTCCGTTCGCGCTCCTCGGGCACGCCGCGACCGCGAAAGACATCGAGAACACGTCGTGGGGAACGTGGCGAGGCATGGACGTCGCCGTCATCGACTACTGGTTCGCGAGGTCGAGTGATCCGTCCCGAAGCGACTATCGCTACTTCACGTGCGCCGCGACGCCGGTGCCCGCGGGGTGGCCGAACCTGTCGATCGTCCCGGAAGGGTTCGGGTCCCGTCTCGCCACCTCGATGGGCGGCCGTGACATCGAGTTCGAGCTCGAGAGCTTCAACCGCGCGTTCGAGGTCCGTTCCGGCGACCCGCGGTTCGCCCATGCGTTGATCGACGCCCGGATGATGACCTGGCTGCAGGAGCTCCCACCGGACACGGGCTTCGAGATCTTGGACGGCACGCTGATGTGCAGGACGCCCCGGCGACTCGATCGCGACCTGCACTGGGCCCTGGAGACGATGGCCACCTTCCTGGATCGGGTGCCGCCGGTCATCCAGTCGCTCTTCGGGCCGGCTCGCTGACCCCGTCCGTCCTTGGCCGTTCTTGGCCGTCCTTGGCTGCCGGCCGCCGGCGGTCGATACTCCCGGCATGGACGGGTTCGGGCCGTTGCTGCTCTTCCTCGTCTTCGCCCTGGTGGCCGCGGGCGTCGCCTACTACTCGTACCAGCTCAAGCTCCAGCGTCAGCGGGAGATGCGTGCCCTCGCGTTCGGTCAGCGCCTCGATTTCTCGCTGGACGACCCTTTCGGCACGGACGCCGAGCCGTTCTCCCTGTTCCAGAAGGGAGAGGGCCGCGGGGTCGAGAACGTGATGTGGGGTTCCTGGCAGGGACTGGAGATCCGGGCGTTCGACTACTGGTACTACGAGGAGTCCACGGACTCGAAGGGACACACTTCCAAGAGCTACTCCCGGTTCGACTGCCTGCTCACGACGGTGGACGCCTCGTGTCCCCAGCTCCGGATCAGCGAGGAGAACGTGTTCACCCGGCTCGCGGACGCGCTCAGCTTCCGCGACATCGAGTTCGAGTCCGATGAGTTCAATCGGCGGTTCACGGTGAAGGGACCCGACGAGCGGTTCGCCACGGCGTTCTGCGACGCGCGGATGATGCAGTGGCTCCTGCGGCACGGCGAGGGATACGCCTTCGAGGTCGTCGGCGACCGGCTGCTGTGCTGGACCAAGCGGGTGTCCCCGGCTGAGATGGTCCACCTGCTGGGGACCGCCAAGACGTTCCGGGAGCAGATCCCGGACGTCGTGCGCTCCTTGTATCCGAAGTAGGTAGGCTTCCGCCGACCGGTCGAACGCGAGCGAACGGAAAGGAACCAACGTGGAATTCCTCTGGGTCGTGCTGGGGATCATCGTGGTGCTCGTCCTGGCGGGCGTCGTCATGTACAACCGGTTCGTCTCGCAGAAGAACCTGATCCGCGACGCGTGGGCGAACATCGACACGGAGCTCCGGCGCCGGTACGACCTGATCCCGAACATCGTCGAGACCGTGAAGGGGTACGCCGCGCACGAGCGGGAGGTGCTCGAGAACGTCACGCGCGCCCGCTCGATGGCGACCGGCGCCACCGGATCCCCGGCCGAGCAGGCGGCGGCGGAGGGCCCGCTGGTGGCCGCCCTCCGACAGCTCTTCGCAGTGGTCGAGAACTATCCGGATCTCAAGGCCAACCAGAACTTCCTGGCACTCCAGGCGGAGCTCACCAACACCGAGGATCGGCTGCAGACGGCTCGGCGCTTCTACAACGCGAACGTGCGCGACTACAACCGGCGGGTGCAGTCCGTCCCCTCGAACGTGATCGCGAACATGTTCCACTTCGAGGAAGAGGAGTTCTTCGAGGTGGAGGAAGCCCTGCGCGGCGACGAAGGCGTGCCGCGGGTGAGCTTCGAGCCGGGCGCGCCCGGGGTGTCCTTCGGGACCCCGTCCGACCCGTCGACGGCTCCGCCCGCGACGCCCCCCGCAGGGGCGACGACGCCATCCGAACCGCCGCCGGTGACGCCGCCATCGGTCACGCCGCCCGATCGGCCGGACGAACCCAGGTAGGGACGCGAGTCGGTCAGCTGATCGAGGGGACCGGCTCCGATCTCGCATCGGGTTCCGGCTCCGCACACCCGTCGAGACCGGTCTTGCGAACGCCGCGGCTGAGTACGAACCACACGCCGGCCCACGCGAGCGCGACGCCGCCGAGGATGGTCACCGTCGTCGGCGCTCCGATCTGATCGGCGACGGCGGAAGCGACCACCGCGGAGATCGAGAGGGACAGCGTGATCAACATGTAGTCGAATCCGAAGATCCGGCCGCGGATGTGGTCCGGGACGAGGACCTGCAGGCCGTAGGTGGACAGCATCCACTGGGATCCCCCGCCCAGGTGGGCGACGCAGATCGTCACGGCCGCGATCGCCAATGAGGGCGCCGCCCCGAGCGCCATGTACCCGAGACCGAACACCGCGAGCGAGAGCCCGATCGCGGGGAAGAGCCTGCGGTGACCGGGCCCGGCGATCCGATGGCCGAGGAACGGGCCGATCAGCGCACCCACCCCGCGAGCAGCCATCAGGATCCCGAACCCGACCTTGCCGGAGTCGAAGACGTCGAGCGCCATCACGGGGATCAACGCGAGGAGTCCGGCCGCCGCGCCGAACCCGAACTTCACGGCCAGCAGGGAAAGGACACGGTGATCGCGTCGAGCGAACCGCCATGTCTCCCGGGTGGCCTCGATGGCGCTGGGGTGTTCGGCGGCCTCCGCCCGCGACTCGGCGAAGCGGCGCCGGATCGACGAGAGGAGCGCCGCAGAGACCAGGAACGAGGCGGCGTTGACGAGGAACGCCGTGTCCGCCCCGAAGGCGTCGCTGACGATGCCTCCGAGTCCTGCTCCGACGGCGAGCATCGTTCCCCAGAGCGAGCCGTTCAGGGCGTTGGCGGTCGGCAGGTCGTCCGGGTCGACGACGTTCGGCGTCGCCGCCGACAGGGCCGGGTCGAACGGTGCGGCGAACGACGCGAGCAGGGGCAGGAGCACGTAGGCCAGCCAGATCGTGTCTCGCCCGACCAGCAGGAACGCGACGCAGATCACGGCCCGAGCGAGATCGCAGACGATCATCAGCTTCCGGCGGTCGATCCTGTCGGCCAGCACGCCGCCGATCGGCGACGCGAGGAAGAACGCGAACTCCTGCGCGAGGATCGCGAGGCCGACGTAGATGGCCTTCCCGGTCGCTTCGTAGATCAAGCTGTTGATCGCGACCCACAGGAACCAGTCCCCGCCCAGGGAGATCACGGATGCGAAGAACAACGCCCGGAAATCCCGGTTGCGGCGGAGCAGCGACAGGCTCGCTCGGAGCCCCGCTCTGGGTGCGGGGGCGGTCGTCGTCTGGTCGTCGTCCACGGCGGCCCGGAAGCGTACAGGGAGAGGTCGTTCGGGAGAGGTCGTTCAGGAGAGGTCGTTCGGGAGCGGAGAGGTGCGGTACCGGACCGGATGAAGAAACTACTGGACGATCGGGCCGATCCAGAGCCCTGAGAGCAGGAACGACACCGGAAGCACGAAGAGGATGCCGACGAAGATCGCCATCCTTCGGGTCGAGCCTACGAAGTAGTCATCCAGGCGGATGACGCCGCGTTTGACCGGTTGGTACCAGAACGCCAGGATCGCCAGCGACACGATCGTCACTCCGATCGCTTCGGCGAGCACGATCTGTGCGGCGACGGGATCCCGCTGGAGCATCGCGACGACGAGTGTGTCGGCGAGGGTCGTGATGTTCGCACCCATGATGTAGGGGAGCGCTTCGTCGCGGCGAACGTAGCCCTTCACGGCGAGCGGGATCAACACCGTCAACGCCACCGACACCGAGAGCGTCAGTGTCGCCACGATGCAGCCGAGCGCGAACATCGTCCACGGGCGGCGCATCCATGCGGCTCGCTTGGCGGTCGATCCGCTCGTCACCTGGGGAAGGACGTGGTCGAGCACCTTGAACGAGGCGAGGATGACGAGGAGCCCGACGAAGAACAGGAGCGCCGACGGGACGACGTTCTCGATCACATCGAGGACGGGTCCCCAGACCACGGACAGCGCCGCGTCCAGCTCACCGGAGGCGTGCAGGTTGATCCCGTCGAGCAGGCCGCTGCGGATGATCCCGTAGCCGATCATCATGCCGGGCAGGTACACGAGCGCCGTCATGGTCATCGCCTGGATCCCCATCCCGATCGGTTCCCCGCGGTTGGGGTCGTTCCGGTTCCGCGCCGCGTAGAGGAATCCCGTCAGCAAGACGATGAACGAAGCGCCCAGGCGTGATCCGGAAAGCATCGTGAACGTTTGCAGCTTCGTCAGCGTGCCGGCCCCGAAGAGGCTGATGGCGGTCGCGGCCACCGGCGACCCGGACAGCACGAAGTATGCACCCAACCAGCCGAAGCCCAAGGTGGAGATCCCGTTCGCGAACGGGAACTGCCCCTGGATGTCCGGTCCGATCGCGACTGCGCCTGTCTTCATGATCTGCACGGCGAGGATGAACAGGTACATCGCCGGCAGGAAGAGGAGGAACTTGTGGACGATGTACCAGGCGCTCCGGGGCGGCTCGAATGGCCCCCAATCGACGACGTGGCGGGCCTCGTTCGATTCATGGGGGACGCAGAACTCCCCGTCGATCTCGACGAGCTTCTCGAGCTCCAGTTCGTCCTTGCTCTTGCCCATCAGCGCCGTTCCATCCGAGGACCCTACCCCCGATACACTGACCCCACATGCCGGCCACGATCGTGCTCGGGACCCAATGGGGGGACGAGGGCAAGGGCAAGGCCGTCGACTACCTCGCTGACGGGATGGACTTCGTCGTCCGCTATCAGGGAGGCAACAACGCCGGGCACACGGTGATCGCGGAAGGACGACTGCTCAAGCTCCAGCTGATCCCGTCCGGTGTCCTGTATCCCCACATCACGCCGGTGATCGCCGACGGGGTGGTGATCGATCCGCGCCACCTCCTCCGCGAGCTCGACGAGCTGCGGAGCACGGGGGTGGACGCTTCGCGGCTGCGCCTATCCGGCAACTGCCACCTGATCATGCCGTACCACCTCGAGCTCGAGAAGGTGACCCAGCGATTCCTGGGCCACAACGCGCTCGGCACGACGAAGCGCGGCATCGGTCCCGCGTACGCAGACAAGGCCGCTCGCATCGGCCTGCGCGTCCAGGACCTGTTCGACCAGAAGATCTTCCGGGAGAAGCTCGAGATCGTCCTGCGCGAGAAGAACGCGATCCTCACCAAGCTCTACGGGCGACTCCCGCTGGACGGGGACGCGATCGTCGACGAGTACATGGATCTCGCCGGCCGGCTCGAGCCGTTCGTGGCCGACACGTCCACCCTCCTCCACCTCGCGCTCCGCGACGGCAAGTCCGTGATGCTCGAGGGCGCGCAAGGCACGCTGTTGGACCTCGACAAAGGGACCTATCCGTTCGTGACGTCTTCGAATCCGGTGGCCGGGTACGCGCTCGCGTCGGCGGGGTTCGGGCCGAAGGAGGTCGAACGCGTCGTCGGGATCGTGAAGGCGTACATCACGCGCGTCGGCGCGGGGCCGTTCCCGACGGAGGACCTCGGCGACGACGGCGAACGTCTCGGCGTGCGCGGTCAGGAGTTCGGCACCGTGACGGGGAGGAAGCGACGCTGCGGATGGCTGGACGTCGCCCTCCTGCGCTACGCGTCTCGGGTGAACGGGCTCACCGAGCTGTTCGTCACGAAGCTGGACGTGCTCTCGGGCTTCGAGCACGTGCGCATCTGCACGGGCTACCGGGTGGAGGGGAGCCAGTACGAGGACTTCCCGCCCAACCAATCGCTGTTCCACAAGGCCGAGCCGATCTACGAGGAACTCGACGGCTGGATGGAGGAGATCGACGAGGCGAAGACCTTCGAGGATCTTCCCAAGGCCGCGAGGGAGTACGTGCGCCGGATCGAGGAGCTCGTGGACGTGCCCGTCTCGGTCGTGTCGGTGGGTCCGGCCCGCGAGCAGAGCCTGCCGGCCAGATGAAGGTGCTCGTCGTCGGCGGCGGCGGCCGGGAGCACGCGCTCTGCTGGGGGTTGGCCAGGAGCCCGCTCGTCGAGGAGCTCCACGCCGCGCCGGGGAACGCCGGGATCGCGTCGGTCGCGACCTGCCATGCCGCCGCCGCCGACGACGTCGATGCGCAGGTCCGGCTGGCGGACGAGCTGGACGCCGACCTCGTCGTGATCGGTCCCGAGGCGCCGCTCGTCGCCGGTCTCGCCGATGACCTTCGCGCTCGTGGCCGGACGGTCTTCGGACCCGGACGCAGGGCGGCCCGGTTGGAGGGATCGAAGGCGTTCGCGAAGGACCTGATGCTCCGCTCCGAGATCCCGACGGCCCAGGCGGCCACGTTCTCCGAGGTCGGCCCGGCACTCGCGTTCGTGCGCGAGCTCGGCGGTCGAGCGGTGGTCAAGGCCGACGGGCTCGCGGCAGGCAAAGGTGTCACCGTCGCCACCGACGAGGCCCGAGCGGCCGCCGCCGTCGAGCAGTGCCTCGTGGCCGGCGCGTTCGGCGAGGCGGGCGCGCGGGTGGTCGTCGAGGAGGTGCTCGAAGGAGCCGAGGTGTCGGCGTTCGCGCTGGTCGACGCCTCGTCGATGGTCCCGCTGGGCCTCGCCCAGGACTTCAAGCGAGCCGGTGACGGCGACACGGGGCCGAACACCGGCGGGATGGGTGCGTACTCCCCGCTCCCATGGCTCGACCATGCGACCGAGCTCCGGATCTGGGAGGTGGTCGCGTCGACCGTCCGGGCGCTCCACGACGAAGGGATCGCCTACACGGGACTCCTCTATACGGGCCTCATGCTCACCGCGGAGGGGCCGAAGGTCCTCGAGTACAACTGCCGGTTCGGCGACCCGGAGACCCAGGTCGTGATCCCTCGACTCCGAGGCGATCTCGCCGAGCTGCTGGATGCGTGCGCGCGGGACCGGCTCGCCGATCAGAAGGTCGACCTCTCCGAGGACGCCGCGGTCACCGTGGTGCTCGCGAGCGGCGGATACCCGGAGTCGTACGAGACCGGCCGCGCGATCCTGGGGCTCGACGCCGCCGCGGCCTCCCCCGACGCCGTGGTGTTCCATTCGGGGACCACCGAACGCGAGGGTAGAGTGGTCACGAACGGTGGTCGCGTGCTCGCGGCGACCGGATGGGGGTCGACCGTCCGAGACGCGCGGAGGCGCGCGTACGATGCGGCGTCGCACATCTCGTTCGAGGGCATGATCCGCCGTGGCGACATCGCCGCCCGAGCGGCCGAGGGAGGGCTGGGGAGTTGACCGAAGAGACGCCGATCGTCGGGGTCCTGGCCGCCTCGCCCAACGAGCTGCCCATCATGCGGCAGGCGGGCCTGATCCTCGAGAAGTTCGATATCCCGAACGAGGTCCAGATCATGTCCTCGTCGCGGACGCCGGATCTGGTCGACGAGTACGCGCGGACGGCGGTCGAGCGCGGTCTCCGCGTCGTGATCTGTTCGACGGGCATGTCGGGACACCTGGCCGCCGCCGTCGCCGCGCGCACGGTCATCCCGGTGATCGGCGTGCCGATCGCATCTCCGCCGCAGATGGTCGGCAACGAGGCGCTCGCCATCACCGCCCAGATGCCCACCGGCGTCCCGATCGCGACCGTCGGGGTCGACGCGGCCGTGAACGCCGCGGTCCTCGCGGCGCAGATCGTGGGCATCGGGAACGAGGCGATCCAGGCGACGCTGTGGAAGTTCAAGGACGACCTGGCGGAGGGCCTCAAGCTGTGATCCCGCGCTACCGCCTCCCCGAGATGGAGGCCGTGTGGTCGGATGAGGCGCGCCTCGCGAACTGGCTGGAGATCGAGCTGCTCGCCGTCGAGGCGCTCGCCGAGCTCGGCGTGGTGCCACCGGAGGACGCCGCGGTCTGCCGTGAGCGCGCGGCGCTCACGGTCGAGGCCGTGGCGGAGCGAGAGGCGGTGACCCGCCACGACGTCGCCGCCTTCGTCGACGTCGTGGCCGCCGCGATCGGGCCGGCGGGGCGGTGGGTGCACTTCGGGCTCACCTCGTCCGACGTCGTCGACACGGGGTTCGCGCTGCAGCTCCGCGCCGCCGCCGACGTCCTGCTCACGGAGCTCGAGCGACTGCTCGGCGCGACCAAACGCCTCGCCCTCGCGCATCGCGACACGGTGATCGCCGGCCGCTCACACGGCGTCGTTGCCGAGCCGACGAGCCTCGGGCACAAGCTCGCCGTCTGGGCGTTCGAGCTGGATCGCGACCGCGATCGGCTCCGTCGCGCCCGAGAGGTCGTCGCCGTGGGCGCGCTCAGCGGCGCCGTCGGCACCTATGCCTCCGTGGATCCGCGGGTGGAAGAGCTCGTTTGCGCGCGACTGGGCCTGCGCAGCGTCGAGGCGTCGACCCAGGTGATCCAGCGGGACCGGCACGCCGAGTTCATGACTGCCCTCGCCATCACGGCGTCGACCCTCGACAAGATGGCCACGGAGATCCGCCACCTCGCGCGCACCGAGGTCCGCGAGGTCCAGGAGCCGTTCGCGGAAGGCCAGAAGGGCTCCTCCGCGATGCCGCACAAGCGGAACCCGGTCGTGTCCGAGCGGATCTCCGGCCTCGCCCGGGTGATCCGCGGCTCCGCCCAGGTGGCGCTCGAGAACATGGTCCTGTGGCACGAGCGCGACATCTCGCACTCGTCCGCCGAGCGGATGATCTTCCCCGACGCCACGGGGCTCCTCGCGTTCATGCTCCGCGACCTGACCTGGGTCCTCGACGGCCTGATCGTGTTCCCCGACCGGATGCGCGAGAACCTCGAGGTCGGTGGTGGGCTCGTCTACTCGCAGGCGGTCCTCCTCGAACTGGTGGGTGCCGGCCTCTCCCGCGAGGAGGCCTACGCGCTGGTCCAGTCGGCAGCCGCGCGAGCCTGGGACGAAGGGATGAGCTTCCGAGAGGTGTTGGAAGCCGACCCCGAGGTCGGCCGGCGGTTGTTCTCTGCCAAGCTGGACTCGCTGTTCGACCCGCGTCGGTCACTCGTGAACCTCGGCGGCGTGTTCGACAAGCTCGAGAAGCTCCCGGTGGAGTCAGCGTGACGCCCTCGCCGCGGCTGCACGCTCGCGGGAAGGTCCGGGACGTCTACGACGCCGGCGAGGATCGCCTCCTGCTCGTCGCCACCGACCGGATCAGCGCATTCGACGTCGTGCTGCCCGATCCGATCCCCGACAAGGGGCGGGTGCTCACGGGCCTGTCGTCGTTCTGGTTCGAAGACACGGCCGATCTCGTCCGGCACCACGCTGTGTCGACGGACCCCGCGGACTTCCCGGCGCAATTCGCCGGCATCCCCGCGCTCGCGGGCCGCGCGACGCTCGTCCGCAAGGCGAAGGTCGTGCCGATGGAGTGTGTCGCCCGCGGCTTCCTCTCCGGTTCCGGTTGGGCGCAATACCGAGAGTTCGGTGCCGTGTGCGGCGTGACGCTCCCCGGAGGGCTCGTCGAGTCCGACCGCCTCCCCGAGCCGATCTTCACGCCGACCAGCAAGGCCGAGACGGGGCACGACCTTCCGCTCTCTCCCGCGGACGCGGTGGAGCTGGTCGGCAAGGGTCTGTTCGAACGACTGAAAGAGCTCACGCTCGGGATCTACGATCGTCTCGCGGACACCGCGGCCGCGCGCGGGATCGTCCTCGCAGACACGAAGCTCGAGTTCGGCTTCGCGGACGGTGATCTGCTCCTGATCGATGAGGTCGGCACACCCGATTCCTCCCGCTTCTGGCCGGCCGACGGCTACGCGCCGGGCGGCGCCCAGCCCTCGTTCGACAAGCAATTCGTACGCGACTGGCTGGATCGGTCGGGCTGGGACCGGGAACCCCCCGCGCCGGCGCTTCCGCCCGACGTGATCGAAGGCACCACCGACCGGTACGTCGAGGCGTACGAGCGGATCACCGGCGAGCCGTTCGACGCCTACCTTGCCCGCGCCGGGGTGCCCCGCGACCGCGATCGGGCGCCCGACGACGACGCCGTCCTGGAGCGTCTCCGCGAGGAGCACGGATGAAGTTCGCCGTCGAGGTCCTGGTGACGCTGAAGCCGGGGCTCGCGGACCCGCAGGGCAAGGCGGTCGAAGGCGCACTTCCCACCCTCGGGTGGCGGAACGTCTCCGGCGTGCGGGTCGGCAAGCACGTCCGACTCGAGCTGGAGGCGGGGTCGGAGTCGGAGGCGCGGACGCAGGTCGAGGAGATGGCCGGCCGGCTGCTCTCGAACCCGGTGATCGAGGACTCCCGAATCCTGGAGCTCCGCGAAGCATGACCTCCCGGATCGGCGTCGTGACGTTCCCCGGCTCGCTGGACGATCGGGACGCCCTCCGCGCCGTCGAGCTGATGGGAGGGGAAGGCGTGCCGCTCTGGCACGCGGATCCGGACCTCAAGGGCGTCGAGGGCGTCATCCTCCCGGGCGGCTTCAGCTACGGCGACTATCTGCGGTGCGGCGCGATCGCGAGGTTCGCGCCCGTGATGGAGGAGATCAAGGGCTTCGCGTCGCGGGGTGGCCCCGTCCTCGGCATCTGCAACGGCTTCCAGATCCTCTGCGAATCGGGATTGTTGCCCGGCGCGTTGATCCGGAACCGATCCCTACGATTCGTCTGCCGGATCGTGCACCTCCGGGTGGAGACCACGCAGACGCCGATCACGGCCGACGTGTTGCCCGGAGAGGTGCTGGAGATCCCGATCAAGCACGGCGAGGGACAGTTCGTGGCGTCCGAGCCCGAGCTCGACCGTCTGGAGGACGCGGGACGGGTCGTGTTCCGCTACTGCGGTCCCGACGGGGCGGTCTCCGACGGACACAACCCGAACGGCGCACTGCGCGGGATCGCGGGGATCAGGAACGAGGCGGGCAACGTCGTGGGACTGATGCCGCACCCCGAGCACGCCGTGGATCCCGACGTCGGGCCGACCGGGGGACAGGCGCTGTTCGCGTCGCTGCTCTCGTCCGTGATGGCGGGAGCGGGGCGGTGACCGACCCCGTTCCGCACGATCTCGCGCGGCAGCTCGGCCTTCGTGACGAGGAGCTCGAGATGATCCGCGAGACGCTCGGGCGCGATCCGAACCGGAACGAGCTCGCGATGTACGCCGCGATGTGGTCCGAGCACTGTTCGTACAAATCCTCCAAGGTCCACCTCCGCACGCTGCCGACGGAGGGAGCCTCGGTGCTCGTCGGCCCGGGCCAGGATGCAGGCGCCGTGGACATCGGCGACGGCGTCGCGGCCGTCTTCAAGATCGAGTCCCATTCGCATCCGAGCGCGATCGAGCCCTACCAAGGGGCCGCCACGGGCGTCGGCGGGATCGTGCGCGACATCGTCTCGATGGGCGCCCGGCCCGTTGCGCTGCTGGATCCGCTCATGTTCGGCCCGCTCGAGGATGAGCGGAACCGGTGGCTCCTCGAGGGCGTCGTCGCCGGGATCGGCGGCTACGGCAACTGCATCGGGGTGCCGACCGTCGGCGGGGAGGTGCGGTTCGCCGAGGCGCATTCAGCCAACCCCACCGTGAACGTGATGTGCGTCGGCATCGCCCGGGCCGACCGATTGATGACCGCGGCGACGCATACGCCTCAGCCGGGCTCGCTGATGGTCCTGTACGGGTCGACGACGGGACGCGACGGCATCGGGGGCGTCTCCGTGCTCGCCTCCGCGACGCTCGAGGAGGGGAGCGAGGACTCGCGTCCGTCGGTGCAGATCGGCGACCCGTTCGCCGAGAAGCTGCTGATCGAGGCTTCGCTCGAGCTGATCGAGGCGGACCTGCTGGAAGGCCTGCAGGACCTCGGCGGAGCCGGCCTCACGTGCGCCGTGAGCGAGTCCGCGGCGCGCGCCGGGTTGGGTGCGCGGCTGGATCTCGACGAGGTGCCCCTGCGCGAGCCGGGCATGGAGGCTTTCGAGATCCTCACGTCCGAGTCGCAGGAGCGGATGCTCGCGATCGTCCATCCCTCGAAGCTCGAAGCCGTGCGAGCGGTGTGCGCGAAGTGGGGGCTGGAGACCGCGGTCGTGGCGACCCTGGAGACCGGCGGGGACCTGGACGTGTCCAGGGACGGGCAGCAGGTGGCCAGGGTCCCGGCGCTCTCGCTCACCGAGAAGGCGCCCGAGTACGACCGACCGATGCGGCCGATCGCGGCCGATCAGGAGGACCCGACGTTCGCTCCGTTCGACGGGGATCTCCGCGACGCGCTCCTCGCGCTCGTCGCATCGCCCAACGTGGCGTCGAAGCGGTGGGTCTTCGAGCAGTACGACCGCATGGTCCAGGGCCAGACCGTCGCGGGACCGGGGTCCGACGCCGCCGTCGTGCGAGTGCCGGGGACGATGAAGGGTCTCGCCCTCTCCGTCGACGGCAACGGTCGGTACGGGGCGCTGGATCCGTATCTCGGCGGTGCGCACGCCGTCGCCGAGGCCACGCGGAACGTCGCGGTGACCGGCGCGAAGCCGCTCGCGATCACGAACTGCCTCAACTTCGGCAACCCGGAGCGGCCCGAGGTGATGTGGCAGTTCTCCGAGGCGATCCGCGGGATGCGGGATGCGTGCCTCGCGCTCGACACGCCGGTGACCGGCGGGAACGTCAGCTTCTACAACGAGTCCGGTGGCTCGGCGATCTGGCCGACGCCCGTCGTGGGGGTGCTGGGGTCGCTTACCGACTACCGCCTCCGGCTGCCCTCGGGGTTCCCATCGCCCGCCCTCGCCGTCTACCTGCTGGGTGAGTCCTTCGCGGAGCTGGGCGGGTCGGAGTTCGCGGAGCGCGTGCTGGGCGTGGTCGCGGGCGCGCCGCCGGCGCTCGACCTCGAGGTCGAGCGACGGCTGCAGGATCTGTTGCAGGAGGCCGCGGCGGGTGACCTGCTCGCCTCGGCCCACGACTGCTCCGACGGTGGCGTCGCGGTCGCGCTCGCGGAGTGCGCGATCCTCGGCGGACACGGCTTCGCGGTCACGCTCGCCGGAGACCTTCCTCCGCACGTCGTGCTGTTCGGCGAGTCGGCCTCGCGGGTCGTGGTGTCGGTCGCGCCCGAGCGGGAGGGGTCGCTCCGGGGTCTCGCGGCGACGCGCGGGGTCCCGTTCGAGCGCCTCGGCGAGACCGGCGGCCCACGCGCCGTGGTCGACGGCATGGTTGAAACGACGGTGACCGAGCTCGCCGACGCCTGGGAGGGCGCGATCCCACGCCTTCTGGGCGAGATCGCGTAGACGGTTCACCTCCGCCTTCCGGCGGTATCGTGACGGCGCCATGTCGGAGGATCGGTCGTACGTCGAGGAGAACACGCGGGAACGCGAGCGTCTGCGCGCCTTGGTCGAGCGCTTGGACGAGGACGAGCTCCGCATCCCCGTGAACCCGCATTGGACGGTCGCCGGCGTCTTCGGCCACATCGCGTTCTGGGACGCACGGGTGCTCGCCCTCGCCGACAAGCTCGAACGCGGGGAGCCGTTCTCGCCGGACGACACCGAGCCGGAAGACGTCGACTGGATCAACGACGCGTCGCGGGAGCTGATCCACGCGGTCCCGCCGATCGAGCTCGCTCGGCTGGCGCTCCGCATCGCGGAGGAGACCGACGGGCGAGTGGCCACCCTTCCGGTCGAGCGCCTCTGGCCGGCCGATCCGAACAGCCCCCTGTACGCCACACGTGCGTCACACAGGGGAGAGCACCTCGACGAGGTCGAGGAGGCGCTTCGAGGGCAGCCCGGAGCAGGGAACCACTCGACAACTCCGTAGCGCATCCCCCGACATCTCGTTTCACGCGACCGAGCGCTCGCGCGTTGTTCGAGGTGTGGTTGCATCTCGGATCGTGGAGCTCCCGCCGTTCAACGAATTCCTGGAGGAGCACCGGGGGACCGTCTATCGGTTCCTGATGGCGGCCGTCGGTCCCCACGAGGCCGACGACTGCTTCCAGGACACGTTCGTCGCGGCGCTCCGGGCGTATCCGAAGCTGACGGATGCATCGAGGCTGGACCGGTGGATCCTGCGGATCGCCTCCCGGAAGGCGATCGACCACCATCGATCCGCCGCCCGACGGGCGATCCCGTCCGACGAGCTGCCGGAGCGGCCGGCGGTCCCGAATGGACAGCCGGGTTTCGACGGCGACCTGCGGGCGGCCGTCGCGAGCCTGCCCCCGAAGCAGCGCGTGGCGGTGGTCCACCGCCATGTGCTGGATCGGAGCTACGCCGACGTCGCGGAGGCGCTGGGGGTCTCCGAGGAGGCGGCCCGGGCGAACGTGTACCAGGGTGTGAAGAAGCTGAGGGAGCTGATGACGTGAAGACGCCGGTGAACATGAACGATCTGAAGAAGCTGGGCGGGGGTCGTGACGCTGACCGCCGGGCGAAGGCGGCGGCCGCGGACATCGCCGGGATCGCGGCCGAGCAAGGACTGCTCGACGTGGCCCTGGGGATCTTCGAGAGCCCCGTCGGTGAGCTGCTCCTCGCCGTCACGCCTCGCGGCCTGGCGTACGTGGCCTTCGAAGAGGAGGAGCGAGAGGAGCTGCTCGGCCGGTTCTCGCGGCAGCTCTCGCCCCGGATCCTCGAGCATCCCGCCTCCACCGACGCGGTCCGGCGACAACTGGACGAGTACTTCGCGGGCGAACGGACCCGTTTCGAGCTCAAGCTCGACCGCCGGCTGATGCGGGGGATCGCGCGCGACGTCTTGGCGGCGACGGCCAAGGTCCCCTTCGGGCGGACGACCACCTACGGGGCGTTGGCGGAGCAGATCGGCCGACCGCGCGCGTCGCGCGCGGTCGGCAACGCGCTCGGTTCCAACCCGATCCCGATCGTGGTGCCGTGCCACCGGGTGCTCCGCGCCGGTGGCGACGTCGGGGGCTACGCGGGCGGACCGTCTCGGAAGCGACGACTCCTCACCCTGGAAGGGTCGCTGCCGGATCTCCGGGGCGCTTGACGTCCGCGCGGGAGAGCGCCGAGTATCCGGCAGTTCTCACCATCTCGACGAGGGGAGCCGTGATGACCGACGCGGACCAGCAGCGTGATGTGCTCGTGGAGCGGTTGTTCGGGGCGGGCCTCGGGATGGCCGAGGTTCTGACCGTCTACCTCGGAGACACCCTGGGGCTCTATCGGGCACTCGAGCGAGCCGGCTCGATCACGCCTCCGGAGCTCGCGAAGGACACGGGGATCTTCGAGCGGTACGCGCGTGAGTGGCTCGAGCAGCAGGCCGCGGCGGGGATCCTCACGGTCGAGGACGCATCGGCCGAGGCCGACGAACGCCGCTACGTGCTGCCCGCCAGGGCACGTCGAGCCGCTCCTCGATCTCGACAGCCCGTACTCGATCGCACCGCTCTGCAAGTCCTTCGTCGCGGTGTCCGGCGCCATGCCGGCCCTGGTCGACGCGTTCCGCACCGGCGGCTTGGTCCCGTGGAGTGCGTACGGCCGCGACATGGTCGAGGCGCAGGGAGACTTCAACAGACCGTGGCTCGTGGGCTCCCTCGGCACCGAGTACCTACCCTCGATCTCGGATCTTCACGAACGGCTCAGCGAACCCGGCGCGAAGGTCGCCGACGTCGCCTGCGGCGTCGGTTGGGCGGCGATCTCGCTGGCCAAGGCCTATCCGCACATCACGGTCGACGGGTTCGACCTCGACGAGCCGTCGATCGAGATCGCCTCGCGGAACGCGAAGGAGGCGGGCGTGTCCGACCGCGTCCGTTTCGAGGCGAGGGACGGGGCCGCTCCGAGCTCGGAAGGCGCTTACGACCTCGCGATCGTGGTGGAGGCGATCCACGATCTCTCGCAACCCGTCGCCGTCCTCGCCGGCATCAGACGGATGCTCAGGCCCGGCGGGACCTTGATCGTCGCGGACGAGCGAACCGAGGACTCCTTCACCGCACCTGGGAGCGAGACCGAGCGGCTCTTCTACGCGTACAGCGTCCTGTGCTGCCTCCCGTCGGCGATGGAGGACGAGACGTCGGCGGGGACCGGGACCGTCATGCGGAAGTCGACGTTCGAGCGGTACGCGAAGGAGGCAGGGTTCGCCGAGGTCTCGATCCTGCCGATCGAACACGACTTCCTTCGCTTCTATCGGCTCGATCGGTGAGCCATCCCGGAAGGGATGACACCCGCCGGTAGACTGACCCCAGGTGGGAGCGGAGAGTCCCAAAGACGAATGCGGCTTGTTCGGGGTGTGGGCCCCGGGCGAGGACGTCGCCCGTCTCACCTACTTCGGTCTCTTCGCCCAGCAGCACCGTGGCCAGGAGTCGGCGGGCATCGCGGTCTCCGACGGCCACAACATCCTGATCTACAAGGACCTCGGGCTGGTCGCCCAGGTCTTCAACGAGGCCACGCTGGCGACCCTCCAGGGGGATCTCGCCGTCGGCCACACCCGCTACTCGACCACCGGGTCCACCACCTGGGACAACGCCCAGCCCGTCTTCAAGAACGACGGCGTGCGGGCGCTCGCGCTGGGGCACAACGGGAACCTGGTGAACACCGGGGAGCTGGTCGCGCGGCTGGGTCGCTCCTCCGCCGCCACGACCGACTCCGACCTCGTGGCCACGATGCTCGCGTACGAGATGGCCCATCACGACCTCGAAGGGGCGGCGATGCGGGTCCTCCCCGAGCTCGAAGGGGCCTTCTGCTTCGTGATGGCGGACGAGCGCTCCGTCTTCGCCGCCCGGGACCCGCACGGCCTCCGGCCGCTCGCCGTGGGGAAGCTGCCCAAGGGGTTCGTGGTCGCCTCGGAGACCTGCGCCCTCGACATCGTGGGCGCCACGTTCGTCCGTGAGGTCGAGCCCGGCGAGCTGGTCCGGATCGACGATCGAGGGCTCCATTCCTCGCACTTCGCCCGGAGCCCTCGCGCGGCCCTCTGCATCTTCGAGTTCGTCTACCTGTCGCGAGCCGATTCGCGGATGAAGGGCGTCTCGGTGCACGAGGCCAGGCGCGAGATGGGCCGGATCCTCGCCGCCGAGCACCCCGCCGATGCCGACATGGTGATCGCGGTGCCCAACACGGGGCATTCGGCCGCCCAGGGGTTCTCGGAGGTGTCGGGGATCCCCTACGGGGACGGGCTCCACAAGAACCAGTACGTGGGCCGCACGTTCATCCAGCCGTCCCAGTCGCTCCGCGAGCGCGGCGTGAAGCTCAAGCTCAACCCCCTGCCGGACTCGATCAGAGGCAAGCGGCTCATCGTCGTCGACGACTCGATCGTGCGGGGGACGACCACGAGGCAGATCGTGGCGATGCTCCGGGAAGCCGGGGCCTCGGAGATCCACATCCGGATCACGTGCCCGCCGATCCGCTGGCCATGCTTCTACGGGATCGACATGAGCACGCGGGCGGAGCTCGTCGCGGCCGATCTTGCCGTCGACGAGATCCGCGCGTACGTCGGCGCCGACTCCCTCGGGTACCTGTCGCTCGAGGGCCTCGTCCGGGCGACGGGGGAGCCGGCCCAGGACTTCTGCCGCGCCTGTTTCGACGGCGAGTACCCGATCCCCGTCCCGGAGCACGCCGGCAAGTTCGTGCTGGAGGATCAGCTCCGGCTCCCGACGGCGTGAGCGGCGCGTACCGCGACGCCGGGGTCGACACCGAGGCCGCGGCCAAGGCGGTGGCGCTGATCGCCGATCTCGCCGCCCGGGTGCGGCGCCCGGAGGTCGCCGACCAGGTCGGCGGGTTCGCCGGGCTCTATCGGATCGACGAGGGCCGGCTCCTCGCCGCCGCGACGGACGGGGTGGGGACGAAGCTCGAGATCGCGCGCATGAGCGGCCGGCTGGACACCGTCGGGATCGACCTCGTGGCGATGTGCGCCGACGACGTCGCCTGTACCGGAGCCGAGCCGCTGTTCTTCCTCGATTACCTCGCCGTCGGCCGTGTCGAACCCACGCGCGTCGCCTCGATCGTCGAAGGGGTCGCGGAAGGATGCCGCCGGGCGGGGTGCGCGCTCCTCGGGGGCGAGACCGCCGAGCACCCCGGCGTGATGGCGGAGGACGCGTTCGACCTCGCCGGCTTCTGCGTCGGCGTCGTGGACGAAGACTCCCTCCTCGGTCCCGATCGGGTCGGAGCAGGCGACGTCCTCGTCGGGCTCGGATCGACCGGGCTGCACGCGAACGGCTACTCGCTGGTGCGAACGGCGCTCCTGGCTGGCCTTCGACCTGGATGCCACGCCGCCCGGTCTGGACCGATCGCTCGCGGAGGAGCTCCTCGAGCCGTGCGCGATCTACGCCCCGGCGATCGTGGCGCTCGCCCGCGAGGGGCTGATCCACGCGGCCGCCCACATCACCGGCGGCGGCGTCCTGGAGAACCTGCCTCGGGCCCTGCCGCCGGGCTTGGGAGCGACGATCCATCGAGGCACGTGGCCCGAGCATCCGATCTTCGCGCTCGTGCAGGAGGCAGCCGGCGCCTCGACGGACGACATGTTCGCCACGTTCAACATGGGGATCGGCATGGTGCTTCTCGTGGCCCCCGAGGCGGCGGAGGACGTGCTCACGCGGAGCGCATATCCGGCGTTCAGGATCGGCGAGGTCTCGATCGGATCCGGCGTACGACTCGTGTGACGATGTCGTTGCGCTTGGACCGTCGTGCCTCATCATGACTAGGTATGAGTCCCCCGAGCTGGAAGCATCGGTCGGATGGTGGACGCCGAGCGGCCCAGGCGAAACGACCCGTTGGACGTATCCAGGGTTCGGTGCCGGAGGCCGTAGGGATAGGTGAGATGAACGTACAGGGGCACGGGTGCAGCAGCGTCCTGGTCGTCGACGACGAGCCGCAGGTCGCGTGGGTCCTCCGGTTCACGCTCGAGCACGAGGGCTACCGCACCTTCACGGCCAGCAACGGCGTCGAGGCCCTCGAGGAGCTCGAGAAGCATCACCCCATGCTGATGGTGCTCGACCTGATGATGCCGGAGATGGACGGCTGGGCGGTGCTCAAGGAGATGACCAAGCTGCCCGCCGGTGAGCGCCCCCGCGTCGTCATCGTGAGCGCGCTCACGGGTCCGGACGACAAGGAGAAGGCCACCGCCCTGGGGGCCGATGCGTTCGTGCCGAAGCCCTTCGACGTCGAGGAGCTGATCGGCGTCCTCGGCGGTCTCGCCAAGGCCTCCTAGCTCACCACGACCTTGCCGTAGCGAACCCCGCGCGCCGGCACGCGCACCTCCGAACCGTCCTTCTTCCGCACGAAGTAGGTCTCGGCTTCCTCGTCCCAGCGTTCGAACATCCCGACCGCCTCTCCGACGTAGCCGTTGGGGAGCTCGAACTGGAAGGACACACGCTTGCCGAGGTCCTCGGGCGTGACGAGGTTCTGACCGGCCATCCCCGCGAGCCTAGCCGACCCGGGAGATGCGGCCCGGCGGGGGCTCGGGGTACGCGTCGGGGTGCAGGGCCCACGCGAGGATCTCCAGCCCGTCCACGATCCGCGGGCCGGGCCTGGAGAAGTACGACGTCGCGTCCACGGCGAAGACGTTGCCGTTGCGCACCGCCGGCGTCTCCTGCAGCTCGGCATGCTGGAACACGCGGGTCGATTCCTCCTCGGCCTCCTCGAGGTAGTAGCCGCAGGGCATGAACACGATCGCCTCCGGGTTGGCGTCCCGGATCTCGCGATGGGTGACGACGCCGGATGGTCCTCCCTTCTCCGAGAGCAGGTTGACGCCGGCGGCCGCCTCGACCATCTCGGGCACCCAGTGGCCCGCCGCGAAGGGAGGATCCGACCATTCGAGGCAGAACACGTTCAGCGTCGGGAGGCGGGATCCGACCTCTTTCACCTTCAGGACCCGTTCACGGAGCGACGCCGTCAGCTTCGTGGCCTCCTCGGGCCGTTCCAGGAGCTTGCCCACCGCGTCGATCTGGGCGATGACCTCCTCGAGAGTGTTGGGATCGAGCGATAGCACCTTCGCGTCGGGGAGTCCGATCTTGTCGAGCGCCGCCTGGACCTGCCCCGAGGGGACGGCGCAGACACGGCAGAGATCTTGCGTGAGGACCACGTCCGGCTGTTCGCGGCGAAGGAGGTCGGTGTCGAGCACGTAGAGGGGCTGCTTCGCGTCCAGCTTTCCACGCACCGCCTGGTCGATCTCACGCGCCGACAGCGGCCGGCCCTGGGGAAGGGCGCTCCGCGAGACGACCGGCTTCGTCACGGCGTCGGGCGGGAAGTCGCATTCGTCGGTGACGCCGACGAGCGAGTCGCCGAGACCGAGGGCGAACACGATCTCGGTCGCCGACGGGAGCAGGGACACGACCTTCATGGCGGGCAACGTTATCGCGACAGCTCACGGAGAGCGTCGCCATCCTCGAGCAGATCGACGAGGTCGGTGAGGGCGCGGCCGGCGGCGGCGCCGTCGAGGACGCGATGGTCGAACGTCAGGCTGATCGTGCACGCAGGACGAGCCTCGACGGCGCCGCCGCCGGCGACGAGGGCGCGCGGCTCGATGACCCCGAGGGCGACCGTGACGGCGCCCGGCGGATTGAGGAGCGGGGTGCCGGCCTCGCTGCCGTAGCTCCCGGTGTTGCTGATCGAGATCGTGGCGCCGGTCGCGTCATCCGCCGACAGGGAACCGGCGCGGGCGGCCTCCGCGAGGCGCTTGATCTCGGTGGAGAGCTCCGACACCCCCTTCGATCCCGCATCGTGGATCACCGACAGGAACAGCCCTCGCTCGGTGTCGACCGCGATGCCGGCGTGCACCGTGGCGTGCACGACGATCGCATCGTCGGCCCAGGTCGCGTTCAGGATCGGGTGACCCGCCATCGTCCGGCAGAGCGCCGCGACGAACACGGGGAGCGGGGAGACCCCGAGCTCGGCCCGGACCGACTCCAACGCCGTCGCGTCCACCGTCCGGAACGTCGTCACCTGCGGGATGGCCGCCGCCTGCTCCATCCTTCGAGCGATCGTTCGCCGCGTGGGCGTGATAGGGATCCTGTCCGCGCCGTCCTCCGAGGTGCCCTCGGTCGTCACGGCTCCACCGGCGGTAGCTCCACCGGCCGCCGCCTGGACGTCTTCCGCGGTCACGCGGCCGTCCGGGCCGGTCCCGGTCACCGCCCTCAGGTCGACACCGTGGTCCTTGGCGAGCCTCCGGACGGCAGGGGTCGCGGCTGCGGTCGTGGCCGGACGGCTCGGCTCGATCGCCTCCTCCTCGTCGGCGCCGTCGAGGACCTGGAACGTCACCAACGGAGCCCCCACCGCCAGGGACTCGCCGGCGCGCGCGTGCAGGGTCGCGATCACCCCCGCGAACGGCGACGGGATCTCCACGGTGGCCTTCGCGGTCTCCACCTCGACGATCGGCTGGTTCAGCTCGATCTGATCGCCCTCCGCTACGAGCCAGGAGACGATCTCGCCCTCCTCGAGACCCTCGCCCAGGTCCGGCAATGCGAAGACCCGCTCGGCCATCAGTACGAGATCACCCGACGGACCGCGGCCGCGATCCGGTCCACGCTCGGCAGGTACCGGTGCTCCAGCGCGGCCGGGGGGTAGGGCACGTCCCAGCCCGTGACGCGCGCGACCGGCGCCTCCAGGAAGTCGAACGCCTCCTCCATGACCCGCGCGGCCACCTCGCCTCCCATGCCGAGGGTCTTCGGGGCCTCGTGCACGACGACGACGCGCCCGGTCTCACGCGCGGTCCGTCCGATCAGGTCAACGTCCAACGGCGCCAGCGATCGAAGGTCCACCACCCGAACGGACGGTCCCTCGGTCTCCAGCAGCTCGGCCGCCTCGAGGCACCGCGCCACCATCGCCCCGTAGGCGAACACCGCGCACGCATCTCCGTCCCGCACGACCCGCCCTTCGCCGATCCCGGGCCCCTCGGTGGTGAGCTCGCCCTCCTCCTTCGCCCAGTACTTCGCCTTCGGCTCCAGGAACACCACCGGATCGGGGTCTTCGATCGCGAGACGCAGCAACCGGTATCCGTCGAGCGCGCTCGACGGGGCCACCACCTTCAAGCCCGCCGTGTGAGCGTAGTAGGTCTCCGGGCTCTCCCCGTGATGCTCTTTCCCTCGGATCCCTCCGAACGAGGGGATCCGGATCACGATCGGCAGGTCGACTCGTCCCCGCGTTCGGTTCCGGTACTTCGCGACGTGCGACACGATCTGCTCGAACGCCGGATAGGAGAACCCGTCGAACTGCATCTCGACGACGCTCTTCCACCCCGTGAGTGCCAGCCCGATCGCGGCGCCGACGATGCCGGCCTCCGCGATCGGCGTGTCGAAGACGCGGTCCTCACCGAACTTCGCCTGCAACCCGTCCGTCACCCGGAAGACGCCGCCGAGCCTGCCCACGTCCTCGCCGTACACGAGCAGGCGCGGGTCGTCCTCCATCGCGTCGATCAGCGCTCGGTTGAGCGCCGCGGACAGCGTCCACTCAGCCACCGAGCGCCTCCTCGCGCTGGCGCGCCAGCACCACCGGCGGATCGGCGAAGGTCCAGTCGAACATCCACTCGGCGGGTGGCGCCTCGGTGGACGTGATCGCTGCTCGTACCTCCGACACCCATGTCGCGGCTTCCTCGTCGCAGGTGCGCACGAATCCCTCGTCAGCGTTTCCGGCCGCCAGCAGCCACGTGCGGTACCGGTCGATCGGATCGAACGCGCGCCAGCGTTCGACCTCGTCTTCATCGCGGTAGCGGGAGGCATCGTCCGCGGTCGTGTGCGGACCCATCCGGTACGTCAGGGCCTCGATCAACGTCGGGCCGCCGCCGGAGCGTGCGCGCGCGACCGCCTCACTCGTAACCCGGTAGACGGCCAAGACGTCGTTGCCGTCCACGCGGACGCCGGGGAAGCCGAGTCCCTCCGCACGCTTCCAGATCTCTCCCGCCGTCTGCAGCCCGGTCGGGACACTGATCGCCCAGCCGTTGTTCTGGCAGAACAGGATCGCCGGCACCCTGAACACCGCCGCCATGTTCGCCCCTTCATGGAAGTCGCCCTCACTGGCGCTTCCGTCCCCGAAGTAGGCGAGGGCGCAGGCGTCGGCGTCGTCTCGCTGCAGCCCCATCGCCACGCCGACCGCGTGGCAGATCTGCGTGGCGACCGGCACGCAGATCGGTCCGAATCGCGTCGCCCTCGGATCGTACGGTCCCCCGTGCCACGTCCCGCGGTGGTACCAGAGGTACTGGACCGGGTCGACGCCCCGGACGAGCGCGGCGGCGAGCTCGCGGAACGTCGGGAACGCCCAGTCCTCGGCGCCGAGGGCGAACGCCGAGCCCACCTGCGCCGCCTCCTGCCCCTCGAACGGGGGATAGACCGTGAGCTCGCCCTGGCGCTGGAGCGCCATGCACTCGCGATCGAGCCTCCGGGCACGGATCATCTGCCGCAGGAGCTCACGGAGCTGCTCGGGTGCGAGGCCCACGTCGGGGTCGCCGACGGCGGTACCGTCGGCCTCCAGGATGCGGACCGGCTCCGTGCCGGCCCAGTGCGAGGGCGCGTCCACTTCAGCTCCTGGGTCGGGGACGCCGAGAGCATAGGAGATGCACCCCGCCGCTAGACTCCGCGACGTGGTTCCCAGCGCCTTCCTCCGCGTCTTCCAGCCCCTCGAGGCCTTCGAACGGGACGAGCAGCTGCGGTGGGAGCGCTACCTCCTCACGAACATGTGGGTCCCCGGGCGGCGCCGGCGGTACCTGGACCACGCCGAGGACGGTCTGGGGATCATCGCGCCCGCCGACGGTGAGCACGCCGAGGTCCGGGTCGTCGACGGTCGCACGTACGTGAGCCCGTGGCGGATGCGGATGCGGGTGCTCGCGGCCGCGCTCGCGTTCCGCGAGGCCAAGCCGGTCGAGCTCGCCGAGCGGTTCCTCTCGAAGAAGGACGGGAAGCGCGTCGCCCGCGAGCTCAACCGACTCCGGCGCCGCGACCCGCTGGCCGTCGCGTTCTGCCACCAGAGTCCGTGGCACGTTCCCATCCGATGGTTCGTGCTCTTCGCGGACCGCGAGCGATGGCTCGGCGAAGACGAACACGGGCGCCTGCGACTCCGGTACCGGACGTCGGCGCGCCGTGCGCTCCGTCGCGCCGGCCAGGCGATCCCCGTCCTTCGCCGATCGGACCTCGGTCCGATCAGCGACCTCCTGATGGATCTGCACGAGTGGATCGCGCTGTTCGACCCGAGGTCGCTCGTCGAGCTGGACTACGGGAGCCTCTGCGACTTCCTCACCTGGGACGAGTTGGACGACGATCGGAGCGTTCGCGACCTCGGCCTCGCGCTGGAGGCGCTGGAGCGCCACGAGTTCCCGCGCTCGGCCGAGATCTACCAGGGCGTGCTGTCCCACTGGGCCGAGATCCGCGGCCACGAACTCCTGAACTGACGCTCGCCCGCTCCGCAGCCACGTCCAAGGAACCCGATTGCAGGCCGGCCCTACGGGACGTTGGTCACGTTCTCGCCGTTGGTCGCGATGTCGAGACCGGAGCCGCCGTCGATCGTGTCGGTGTCGGCTCCTCCGTCGATCGTGTCGTTGCCGTCTCCGGCGCTGATGTGGTCGTTCCCCGAACCCGCCGTTGATCGTGTCGCCGCCCTGACTCCCCACGAGGACGTCGTCTCCCGTGCCGCCGTTCAGCGTGAGGAGGACGCTGGTGCTCGCCAGCGTGGACGCGCTGACCAGGTCCGCGCCGGTGGAGGCATTGACGATCAGGGAGTCGTTGGCGGGTTCCGCGTCCACGATCGCCACGGCCAGGTACGGGCTGAGCACGGACACGCCACCGGACGCGCCCGAGATCCTCACGACGTTGGCGGTGTTGGTGGCGTTCACCGTCACCGAATCGGCCGCGAGGTCGCCGACGCCGGCGACGCCGAGGTCGATGTCCACGCTCCCGACGTCGGTCGCGGAGAGGTCGTTCACGGTCACGGTGTCCGCGCTCCCGAGCGCGTTCACCCTGACGTTCTCCACGTCGTCCACGTCCATCACGATGTTCCCGATGTTCCGCGTGAACAGGAGCCGGGATCCGTTGGCCGAAACGCCGAAGATCTCCATCGCGGCAGACCCGTTGAAGCGCAGCTCGTCCAGATCCGCGCCGCCCTCGACGATGTCGCTCCCGTCACCCGGATCCCAGACGAATGTGTCGTCGCCGGCCCCCATCAACGCGGTGTCGAGACCCTGGTTCCCGTCGACGGTATCGCTCTCCGTCCCGCCGAGAAGGGAATCGTTGCCGTTGCCGCCGTTCAGGACGTCGTCACCCGCGCCGCCGTCCAGACCCAGCTGTATCAGTCCGGCCAGCGAGCCTCCGGAGAGCGTGTCGTTGCCACCGAGGCCGTTCACGACCAGGTTCTCCGTGCTCGAGATGTCGAGGCCACCGTTCACGTCGAGGTGATCGGGCGTGACGGACGGCGACACGGTGATCGCGTCGGCACTGGCGCTCCCGTTGACCGTCACGGTATCGGTGTCGGCGTCTCCGCGCACCTCGTCGGCCCCGTCGCCGATGTTCCAAACGAACGAGTCGTTGCCGGCACCGAGCCCGACGTCGTCGTTCCCGGCATCGCCGTCGACCGTGTCGGCCTCGGTGCCGCCTCGGAGGACCTCGTGGGCGGATCCTCCCAGCACCACGTCGACGCCCGCCTGTCCGTTCAGCGTCGTCGCCTCCGTGTTCGTGAAGACCCCCTTGCTCTCGTCGATCCGAAGACGGTCGTTGCCGCCTTTCGCATTCACGACGATCTTCGTGAATCTGCTGCGAACGAAGGAGAAGTTGGCCGACCCGTTGTCTCCCACATCGAGGACGATCCGCCCGGGTGCACCGCGGCGCAGCGCGAGTCGCTCGCCGGCGGTCGTTCCCGTCACGGTCAGCGTGCCGTTCGCGATGCTCGCGACGACCGCCGCGTGCGCCGCCGGCATGACGCCGAGCGTGACGAGCAGGACCGTGGCGAAGAGCAGGGATCGAGCGGCCGCTGTCGGGCCGCCGCGGGACGAACTGGGCACGTGCGTTGTCGTTCGGATCATGCCGTTCCTTCTCCCTTGCTGTCCGTGGAAACGAGATCTGCGCCTCTTCGAGTGGGGAGGGGCGGAATCGGACCGCCGACACCGCGGTTTTCAGCCGCGTGCTCTACCAACTGAGCTACCTCCCCGTATGGGTGAGCGAGCCGTTTCCGACTCGCTCGCCCAGCGCGCCCGACGGGCTTCGATCCCGCGATCTCCTCCTTGACAGGGAGGTGAGGACGACCGGACTCCTCTACGGGCGCATATGTGTGTGGTGCCGTGCCCCCAACGGGATTCGAACCCGTGCTTCCGCCTTGAAAGGGCGGCGTCCTAGGCCGCTAGACGATGGGGGCCTGCCCCTCGCCATCTCCCATCGGGGACAGCTCAGAGAGTATAGCCAGGGCCCTCCTGCCGCCTGGGAACGTCGCCCGCCTCAGGCCGGGCGACCGTCGCAGACGAGATCGACGCCGGAACCGGCCGCCGACACTGCGGCCTGGAGCTCCTCGCACCGAGCCATCGTCTCGGCCTCCGTATCGCGGAACAGGGGCAGGTCGAACTGCTTCAAGATCTGTGCCGGGCTCCGGAATCCTGCCTCGCGCACGTTCCGCATGGCATCCAGCTCGCCCTGCCAGGCCTGGAGGTAGGACCGCTGGGCGGCGGCGAGCTCCTGCGGCGGATCGAGCTGCCCGAGCGCGTCCACGACATCCTGATACAGGCGCACGCTCTGGTCGATGTAGACCGTCAGGACGGCCATCCGCTCTTCGCCGGGGCCGGCCTCCTCCAGCCGGTTCCCGAGATCCCGACGGAGGCCGCGCTCCTGGATGTGCGCCGTTTCGCTCACCCGCTGCAGCTGCGCGAAGTAGTCCCCGGGCGCGGGACCGGCGTCGGCGTTCCCACCGCACGCGGCGGCGACCAGGAGAAGGGCGGGGAGCATCCGACGGACCCACATGCCACGCAGCGTGTCAGCGGACCCCGGAGAACGGCAACCGCTCAAGGACGCCCGACCTTCGACCGAAACCCGACGTATGCCTCATGGTGAGCTCCGGGTGGTGCTGGAGTGGCTCGGTCTCGTCGAGCCCGACCGCTCGCGGCGCGAGCCGGTGGCACTCCCCAGATGGGCGCCCTGGCTCGTGTCCCTGCTCCTCGTGACGGCCGCGGCGCTCGGATCCCTCGCGGTCAGCGCCCTCATCCGGTTGCAAGGCTGAAACGGTCGCCGATCCGAAGCGCCGATCCGATGCCGGTCTCGAGTACGTGACGGGCGCTCCGCCGTGTCACGAACCTTCCGGGGCGGCACTGGCGGACCTCGATCACCGTCATCTCCGGGTCCAGGAAGCCCACCGAGATCGGTTCCCTCATGCCGAACGTGTGCACGCTCCGGCACCTCGGCAGGAGCATCGCTTCTCGGGGGCCCGGCGGCGGGTGGCCGCGCAGCCCGCGCATCCGTTCTCTCCTGCTCTCCGGGATCAGCACTCGCCACCCGCCGCCGGGCCCGCGCATCTCGACGACCTTCACGCTCGGACCCTATGGCCGAGCACTGACGTGGGGCGGGCAGGATTCGAACCCGCGACACGAGGGTTAAAAGCCCCCTGCTCTAGACCAGACTGAGCTACCGCCCCTGTTCCGGAGAGATTGTAGGAACCTCCGTCCCTTCGAGGTCGTCCCAGGGGATACGCTCCCGGAGGAGGCTGCTCATGCGACGTTCCGCCGTCCTGACGATCTTCGCGCTCCTGCTGGCCGCTTGTGCGGAAGATCCAGCTCCCGGTCCCGCCGCCGGCGACCCCGAACCGCAGGTCGACGAGACACGACTCGGCATCTACGAGAGCACCGCCCGTGAGCTGGTCGGCGCCGAACAGATCACCTGGAAGAAGATCGTGATCGTCTCCCGGCTCTGCGAGAACGCCGGAGAAGCGGTTGCCCCGAAGGGCTGCGACGACGAGCTCAGTGCCGCGGAGCAGGACGAGCTCGCACGCCGCCTCGCCGATCTCGGTCCGCCGATCACGTTCGTCGAGGACCCCACGCCGCTGTACGACGACGACTGGCTGACGGGCACCCCCGAGACCATCGTTCTTCGGCTCGGCACGATCGCGGAGAGCGGTGACCGCGTCGAGGTCGGCGGGAGCTTCGGATGCGGTGGGCTCTGCGGCAGTGGAACGACGTACGTGCTCGAGATGAAGGACGGGGCCTGGGAGGTCGTCGGCACCACGGGCACGGCGTGGATCGCGTAACTGCGTCTCCGGATCAGTCCACGTAGCGGTTCGTGATCGGCATCCGGCGGTCGCGGCCGAACGCCTTCGGCGTGATCTTGATCCCCGGAGCCGCCTGCCGCCGCTTGTACTCGGTCCGATCGATCATCCGAACGATGCGATCGACCGTCGCGCGGTCGTGGCCTCGCGCCACGATCTCCTCCACGCCCAGGTCGTCCTCGACGTAGGCCTCGACGATCGGGTCCAGGTCCTCGTACGGCGGGAGCGAGTCCGTGTCCTTCTGATCGGGACGGAGCTCCGCCGACGGGGGCTTCTTCATCACCCGTTCGGGGATCGGCGCGACCGGCCCCTCTTCGTTCCGCCACCGGCTGAGCTCGTACACGAGCGTCTTCGGCACGTCCTTGATGGGCGCGAACCCGCCGGCCATGTCCCCGTAGAGCGTCGCGTAGCCGACCGCGTACTCGCTCTTGTTCCCGGTCGCCAGGACCAGCGACCCGAACTTGTTCGAGATCGCCATCAGCATGTTCCCGCGGATGCGGGCCTGCAGGTTCTCCTCGGTCACGTCCTCGGGGCGACCCTCGAATAGCGGCCGGAGCGCCGATCGGTACGTGCCGAAGACGTCGTCGATGGGAGTGACGTCGAGACGCATCCCGAGTCGCGAGGAGACCTCCGAGGCGTCCTCCACGCTCTCCGGGCTCGAATACGGCGACGGCATCGCCAGCGCGCGCACCGAATCAGCCCCGAGCGCGTCGACCGCGAGCACCGCGACGAACGCCGAGTCGATCCCTCCGGAGAGACCGAGGACGACATCGTCGAACCCGTTCTTGCGGACGTAGTCCCGGAGGCCGACGACGAGCGCCCGATAGACCGACTCCGGCGGCTCGGGCCACACGGCGTCGCGTTCGGTGCGCGCCGACTCGTCGTCGACGTCGACGATCAGGAGGTCCTCCTCGAACATCGGGGCACGGCATGCGACCTCTCCGTCCGGTCCCATCACGAGCGAGCCGCCGTCGAAGACGATCTCGTCCTGCCCGCCGACGGCGTTCACGTACGCGATCCAGCCGCCGAACTCCCGTGCCCGGTCGCGAAGCACGCCGAGGCGTTCCTCCAGCTTCTGCCGGTGGTACGGGGACCCGTTGATGTTCGTGACGAGCGGGACGCCCGTGTAATCGGAGAACGGCCGCCCCGGATGCCACGCGTCCTCGCAGACCGACAGGCCCACGGAGATGCCGCCGACGGAGATCTGCTCCGTCCGTTCCCCGGGCACGAAGTACCGCTTCTCGTCGAAGACGCCGAAATTGGGGAGCACGATCTTGTGGTAGCGGACGCGTACCTCGCCTCCGGCGAGGTACGCGGCCGCGTTGTGGAGGCCTCGCTCGGTCCGATCGACGAATCCGGCGATCACCGGGCACGCGTCGACGGTCTTCGCGGCGAGCTCCTCGAGCGCCGCGAGGTTGTCGCGCACGAACTCGGGGCGGAGCACCAGGTCCTCCGGCGGGTAGCCCGTGATCGAGAGCTCCGGGAAACAGACGAGCTCGGCGCCGGCCTCGGCAGCCTGGGCCGCCGACGCCGCCATCCTCTCGACGTTGCCGGCGAGGTCGCCGACGGTGAGGTTCAGCTGGCCGAGCGCGATGCGAGGCACGACATCAGCGTAGCGCGAGGTCCTCGAGGTGCGGAGAGCGGAGCGCCCGCACCGGACACATGGCTGCTACTCGGGGCCGCCGATGTCCACGTTGTACGCCTCCCACACGAGGTCGGCGCCCTTCTGTCGGTGGCGGATGATGCGGCCGATGAAGCGCTGGAGATCGTCTCGGGCGTCCTCGAGCGGCCAGGGCAGCCCGCCGATCTCGACCTGCTCGAGCCGCGCGAGCATCTGCTCGACCGCCTCCGTGATCTCGGGGTGCTCGTCGCGGAGACGGTCGATCGTGCCCGAGAAGCGCGGCGACGTGGTCACGATCTCCTCGTAGAGCCCGCCCGGCTTCTCGGTGCCGTCGACGTGCTGCTCCCAGGCGTCTCGGACGCCCGTGATCTCCTTGGTGACCAGCCCGGTCCAGTCGGGGATCCTTCCGGCGGCGGGGGAGGAGATCGCGAATTCGAGCCCCACCAGCGCCTCGTGGAGGGTCTTCCGGCGCTTCGCGGCCTCTTGCAGCGCAGGTGTACGCGGCTTCTCGGTCATGGAACCACTGTAGCCGCGGCCCGCGACAGTGCGCAATCCGTCTGTTCCGGCGAGCCGTACTACCCCCGACGCGAAGGAGAAGCATGATCGGAGTCAAAGGGAAGGCCATCGTGCTGCTCGCGGTGACCGCGTGCTTGACGTTCGGCACGTCGGGCGCCGCGCAGGCGGTCACGGTCGGCGTACGGGGGATCTTCAACGGCACCCGGTACGTGTGGAGCCCGAAGACGAGATCGATCGTGCCCGGGACGACCATCCGGTGGCGAGCGATCGACGGCTCCCACAACGTCAAGTCACGAGGGGCGAACTGGAGCTACTTCCGGAGTCTGCCGAGCGGCACATCCGTCGCGCGGACATTCAACCGGAGGGGCACCTTCCGCTACTACTGCACGATCCACGGGAGCGTCGCGAACGGCGTCTGCACCGGGATGTGCGGTCGGATCGTCGTCAGCTGACGCCCGCCGACGAGAGCTCCTGCACGGTCGCGCGCGCGAGCGCCGCCGACACCGTGTTCCCTTTCGCCTCGAACAGCTTCAATGCGTCGCGGGCGGCTTCCGCTGCCTCGGCGGGGCGACCCGACAGCCGCAGCACCTCGGCCAGGTCGATCAACGCGTCGCCCTGCGAGTTCGGGTCGTCCGACGGCTGGATGACCGCGACCGCCTCGCGAGCGAGCTTCTCGGCCTCGGCCGCATTGCCGCGCGAAGCCAGGATCTTCGCGCGCACGCCCCGCCACCGGAACTGCGACGACACGTCGTCCTGCGCCGCCAGCTCTTCACTGATCCGCGTGTGCTCCTCGGCACCCTCGAGGTCTCCCTGCCGGTACAGCACCTCCGCCAGGAGCGCCGCCGTCGTCGAGATGTAGTTCGTCTCGCCCATCCGCTCCAGCGTGGCGTAGTCACGCCGCAGCTCCGACTCGGCGGCGGCAAGGTCCCCGGCGAGCATCTCGACGGGACCCGAGTCGAACGACGTCTGCGCGGCGAGGAACGTCCACCCGAGCTCCTCCAGCATCGCCCGGCTCCTGCGGTACAGCGCCCGCGACTCCTCCACGTTCCCGCGCATCGCCTCCAGATGGGACAGCGCGGCGTCCAGGAGCGCCTCGGGCTTGCGATCGCCGCTGACCTCCTCGAGCAGAGCCCGACAGCGTTCGATCGCCTCGGGGACGGGCGTCGGCCCGCTGAGGGCGCAGTAGCCGAGCGAGGGGATCGCCCGCCCGACCATCCGCCGGTTCCCCGCGAGCCTCGCGTGCTCGAGGGTCAGCTGCGCTGCGGCCTCCGACTCGCCCCACTGCAGGCCCATCTCCCGGACGAACATGATCAGCCGCCACGCGCGTGCGAGGCCGTCGTGCGCCTCGAGGGCCTGGAGTTCGGGCAGGAGGGCCTCGACCTCGCCGACGACGGTCTCGGCGACCGCCTCGGGGTCGATCGTGTAGCGGAGCTCCATCTCCTGGATCAGCGCGGTCGCCTCCAGCACGCGGTCGGAGAGCTCGCGGGCCTCCTCGATCGCCGCTTGGTGCAATGCCTCGGCTTCGGCGAACCCGCCCTGCTCGGTGAGCGCCTCGGCCGCGTCGAGGCGGAGCCGGGGACGCTCGGGGTGACCGGGAGGCAGCAGCGTCGAGGCCCGCCGCAACAGGTTCGCCGCCGCCGGGATGTCTCCGCGGGCGAGCGCCCGGCGCCCCGCGGCCGACAGATAGCCGCTTCCACGGACGCCGATCTGCCAGACCTGTTCGTCGTTCGGCGTGAGCTGCTGGAGGGTGAAGAACGCCTGCTCGAGGTGGTAGCCGCGGATCTCTTCGAACTCGAGGACGCGATCGGGCGCGACCCGCTCCAGCCAGTCGATGAATCGCACGTGCAGGTCGGCTCGGGTGCGCTTCAGCAACCCGTGATAAGCGGCTTCGCGGATCAGGATGTGCATGAACCGGTAGGCCTCCTGGCCGGCGAAGCTCGATTCGTGCGGCTGCACCAGCTCCCGGTGCGTGAGGCTCCGGAGACTCTCTCCGGCATGGCGGCGCACCTCGTCCGGTGAGAGGTCCTCGACGGCTCCCCGGAAGAACACCTGCCCGATCACGGCCGCTCGCTCGACGACGACGCGGTCGATCGGGCCGAGCCGGTCGAGCCGCGCGGACAGGAGCGCCTGGATCGTCGGGGGGATCGTGATGGCGCCGACATCGCGGATCAGGATCCATCGGTCGTGGTCGTCGCGTTCCAGGATCCCGTCGTCGAGGAGCATCGAGAGCATCTGCTCGACGAAGAGCGGGTTGCCCTCGGCAGCCTCGACGATCTTCGACTTCACCGCCGGGTCGAGGTCGGCGCTTCCCAGGAGGTGCTCGGCCACCTCCACGCTCTCGTCATCGGACAGCGGCTGCAGGACGAGCACGTGATGCCGATCCGACTCCTCGCCCCAGTCGGCGTGTATGTCGAAGAGGTCGGGGCGCGCCGAGCAGGCGAGCACGACGGGCCCCGTGAGGGTGGTGGCGACCGACCGGATCAGGTCGAGGAACGTCCGCTCCGCCCAGTGGATGTCGTCGATCAGCACGATCAAGGGCTTGCCCGCCGCCATCAGCTCGAGGAAACGACGAGCGGCCCAGAAGGTCTCTTCCACGGGATACGTTGCGGGCGACAGGCCGATCGCCCCGGCGAGCCGATCCGACACGTCGCTCGCTCCGTCGCCGAGCAGCGTCGAGAGCTTCTGGAGCGCGTCGGCCGCCGGATCGTCGTTACCGATATCCGCTGCGGTCCGCGCGATCTCGGCGAGCGGCCAGAACGTCAAGCCCTCCCCGTACGACAGGCATCGCCCGCGCACCGCCCGCGCGTCGGACTGTGCGATGAACTCCTGGAGCAGCCGGGACTTGCCGGTCCCGGCCGGCGCGACGACCGTCACCACGTGGCAGCTCTTGGTGTCGATCGCGCGGGCGAGGGCGCCGGTGAGCACCTCCAGCTCGTCTTCCCGGCCGACCATCGGTGCGTCGAGGTGCCGGGCCACGCCCTCCTCTTGGTGGCCGACGGAGATGAGGCGATACGCCGCCATCGGCTCGGACTTGCCCTTCAGCTCGAGCGGCTCGACCTCCTCCGCCTCGATCGCGTCCTTGACCAGGCGGTACGTCTTCTCCCCGAGGAGGATCTCCATCGTCGGCGCGTTCTGTTCGAGCCGCGCGGCGACGTTCACGGTGTCGCCGGTCACGAGCCGATGCCCGACGCTCACGTCGCCGGCCACGACCTCTCCCGTGTTCACGCCCGTCCGGTTCTCGAGCCGGATCCCGTACACCTCTTCGAACCCGGAGTTGATGCGAACGAGCTCTTCCTGCATCTCGGCGGCGGACCGGACCGCGCGGAGCGCGTCGTCCTCGTGGAGCTGCGGGAGCCCGAAGACCGCCATGATCGCGTCTCCGATGTACTTCTCGACGGTCCCACCGTGCTTCTCCAGGACGGCGCGCATCGTGTTGAAGTACTGGTTCAGGACCTCGCGGAGCGCCTCGGTGTCCAGGCGCTCCGCGAGCGACGTGGATCCCTTCAGGTCCGAGAAGACGACCGTGACGGTCTTGCGGACCTCTTCCGGGACGACTTCGACGGCGGCGAGCTGGGCGCCGCACATGCCACACATGCGGAACCGATCGGGGTTCTCCTCACCGCAACTCGGACAGGTCTGCACCGGACGAGTCTACGCCCGGCCCCAGTAGGGGCCGGGCGTAGCGTTTCCGCAGGTCGTCAGCTGAAGATCAGGTGCGGCGGGGCGGGTCTCCAGCCAGGAGCCACCCGAGCGAGATGCTGCCGCCCTTCCCGTCGCCCGTTTGACTCACGATGCACGGTGCCGCGGCCGAAGCGTTCGCGGAGGGACACTTCGGGGCGAGCGCGACCCAGAGGTCGAGCTGGCCGTCGAGATCCGTATCCATCTGCGTCGGCACAGCACCGCTGGCGTCCCAGTCCGATTCGTTGACGAGTCCGATGCACCAGTCGGCGTGGGCCTGTCCGTTGTTCGCCGACGCACGCCAGTCCGCCCTCGTGATGTGGTTCTCGAGGAAGACGGGTGTGTTGGATCCGGTCGTCGCGTACGAGAACACGCTATCCGCGAAGATCGCCTTCTGTCCGGCGCACACGAGCCCAGGGAGCTCACCGGACGTCAACTCACTCGCACCAAGCGTGCCTGCAGCGGTCAGGGTGTACTTGTCGTTCCCGCCTCGGAGATTCGCCTGACACGTGTCGGCGCCCCCAGTGCACGATTCGCCGTCTTCCCAGACGTCGAACCCCTCGGAAGCAGCTCCGGTGACCAACGGGCCCCTCGTCGTGACCGGGATGAGCGAGTAGTCGGTGAACTGCGGCTCGTTCTCCGTGTCGATGGACAGGGTGCCCGCACCGAATGTCGCGACGCCGTTCACGGGCACCTGCGGCGACACATCGAGCACGTTTCCGGTTGCGAAGCCGGCCGCTGTGTTCAGCACGAACCCGATCGGCTTGTTGAAGTTCGTGATGCGAGCCCCTGTGGCGACATCGACGACCTCGATCTGAACGAACCCGCTGCCGACGTTCAGGTCAGCGGTCCGGATCGTTTGGTTCACTTCCGCGTCCTGTGGCTGACCGGTCAACGGGCCGGCGGTTCCGTCGGGATCGACGAACCTGAGTTCAGTCGTTGCACCGAAAGCACTCGGAGCGATGAGTCCTGCGAGCGCAACGAAGAGCCCGAACGTGACGAGCGTGGTCGTGAAACGGATGTTCCTTGACTTCACTGTGATCCACCCCCTGGTGGGTTGCCGATAAACGGGAGGCCCGGCGCACCCCGAGACCAGAACGGGAATCATCCCCCGTATGGCCCATAGCGTCAACCGGAGGGGGCTAGACCGGATGGGCTAGAAGATGACTAGAGGATCGGGAGATAGCGCTCGAGCTCGTACGGGGTGACGTGGGACTTGTAGGCGTCCCACTCCTCCCGCTTGTTGCGCAGAAGGAACTCCAGCACGTGGTCGCCGAGTGCTTCGCGAAGCACCTCGGAGCCTTCTGCCAGGTGGATCGCCTCGACCAGGTCCTCGGGCAACGACCTGATCCCCGCGACCTCTCGTTCGTGCTCCGTCATCTCGTAGATGTTGTTCGAGGCCTCCGGCGCGAGCTCGTACTCGCCCTCGATCCCGGCCAGCCCGGCGGCGAGCATCGCGGAGAACGCGAGGTACGGGTTGCACGCGGGATCGGGCGAGCGGTACTCGATCCGCGTCGCGCCCTCTTTGCCCGGCTTGTACATCGGGACTCGGACCAGGGCGCTGCGATTCCGGCGCGCCCAGCACACGTAGACGGGCGCCTCGAAGCCCGGGACGAGCCGCTTGTAGGAGTTCACCCATTGGTTCGTGAGGAGCGTGATCTCCTGCGCATGCCGGAGGAGCCCCGCGATGTAGGACTTCGCCGTCTTCGAGAGGTGGTACTCGTCGGTGGCGTCGAAGAAGGCGTTGCGATCCCCCTCGAACAATGACTGGTGCGTGTGCATGCCCGAGCCGTTGACGCCGGCGACGGGCTTCGGCATGAAGGTCGCGTAGATGCCGAACTCGTGCGCGACCTCCTTGACGGTGAGTCGGTAGGTCATGACCTGGTCGGCCATCGTGAGGGCGTCGGTGTAGCGAAGGTCGATCTCGTGCTGCGACGGTGCGACCTCGTGGTGGACGTATTCGACCGGGATCCCCATCGACTCGAGGTAGTGCACGGTCCGTTTGCGGTAGTCGGTGGCCACGTCGAGCGGGGTCTCGTCGAAGTAGCCGCCCTGGTCGAGGAACTGCGGATCCTCGAGCGACTTGAAGTAGAAGTACTCGAGCTCGGGGCCGACGTAGAACGTGAAGCCCTTCTCCGCCGCGCGCGAGACCTGGCGCTTGAGGACGCCTCGCGGATCGCCGGCGAACGGCGTGCCGTCCGGCTCGAGGATGTCGCAGAACATCCTCGCGACGGCATGCTCGGTCTTCCACGGGATCATCTGGAACGTGGAGGGGTCGGGGAACGCGACCATGTCGGACTCCTGGATGCGAGCGAACCCGTCGATCGAGGATCCGTCGAATCCCATCCCCTCGGTGAGCGCGCCTTCCAGCTCCTGCGAGGTGATCGTGAACGCCTTCAGGAACCCGAGGACGTCGGTGAACCAGAGGCGAACGAAGCGCACCCCTCGTTCCTCGATCGTGCGCAGGACGTATTCGGCTTCAGCGGACAGGGCCATGTCATCGAGGGTATGGGGCGATCGCCGAGGAGCTGTTACGCGGGAGTTAATCTTCGCCTCAATAGTCGAAGGAGGCCTCGTGGGCATCAGGAGAGTGGTTCCCGACATCACGTGCCATGCGATCGAGGAGAGCCGCGACTTCTACGCAGGCGTTCTCGGTTTCGATGTGGCGATGGACATGGGCTGGATCGTGACGCTGACGTCGCCGGATGTTCCCTCGGCGCAGATCAGTCTCGTATCCGGGACGGAGGAAGCGGCGAGGCCCATCCCCGATATCACCGTCGAGGTCGACGACGTCGAATCCGTCCACGATGCCGCGTCGCGCGGCGGTCACGAGATCGTCTATCCGCTGACCGACGAGGAGTGGGGCGTGCGTCGCTTCTACGTCCGCGATCCCGAGGGTGTGGTGGTCAACGTCATGTCGCACGTTGCCCGGTGACTCGACGAACGGTGGCGTCGGGTTCACCGTACGAACCGGTGATCGGGTTCTCGCGGGCGATGGTGGCGGGACACCACGTAGCCGTCGCGGCGACCGCGCCGATCATGCCCGACGGTGGCGAGCCGCCCGCCGACGCCTACGGCCAGGCTCGCCGCTGTCTGGAGATCATCGCGGCGGCGCTCGAGGAAGCCGGTTCCTCGGTGAAGGACGTGATCCGGACGCGCTGCTACCTGGTCGCGGCGGAGGACTGGCAGGAGGTCGGGCGCGCTCACGGCGAGGTGTTCGCAGACGTGTGTCCGGCCAACGGGATGATCGTGGTCACGGGGTTCGTGGATCCCCGTTGGCGTGTCGAGATCGAGGTCGACGCGATCCTCGATCAGGGGTAAGGCCGCTTCACTTGTCAGGAAGCTGACGCTTCAGCAGCCCGCCCCGGGCACGTGACTACGATGCCGGAGTGCTCACGCCCGAGATCCTCGGCCGGACGTTCGCGGACGCCCCCGACCCGGAGCTCGCGAGGGTGGCGTTCTCCCGTGTCGGGGAGGACGCCCACTCGCGCGAAGTGCTGGGCCGCCCGGAGGTGCTTCCGGTCGCCTCACGGCTGCTCGGGTTCTCTACGGCCGCGAGTGACCTGCTGGTCCGCCACCCCGAAGAGGTCGATGCCCTCGCCGACGTGCGCGCCCGCACTCGTGAGGAGCTCGACGAAGAGCTCGCCCGAGACGCCAACACGCACGGCACCACCGCCGGACTCCGGCGGTTCCGCCGGCGGGCGATGCTCCGCATCGCCGCCCGCGACCTGACCGGGGCGCCCTTCGAGGAAGTGGTTGCCGAGGTCAGCGGCGTGGCCGACGCGTGTCTGGCGCACGCGTGCCCCGAGGGCTACGCGATCGTCGCACTGGGCAAGCTGGGCGGCTCGGAGCTCAACTACGCGAGCGACGTCGACCTCCTGCTTCTCCATCGCGACGAGGTGGGCGGGGACATCGCCGAGACCACCGCGGCCAATCTGATCGCCGACCTCTCCGACCCCACCTCGGAGGGTGTGGCGCTGCGGGTCGACCTCACGCTCCGGCCGGGTGGCCGGACGGGCCAACTGACGCGAACCCTTCCCGCCACGCTCACCTACTACGAGCGCGAGGCCGCCACCTGGGAACGCCAGGCGATGATCAAGGCACGAGCAGCCGTGGGCGACCGGGAGCTCGGCGAAGCCTTCGTCGAGGGCGTCGCCGAGTTCGTCTACCCGCGGGACCTGCACGAGGCCGCGATCCACGACGTCCGGCGTTCGAAGGTTCGGCTCGAGGAATACATCCGGCGTCGCGGCAAGGAGCTCACCGAGGTGAAGCGCGGCCGCGGCGGCATCCGCGACGTCGAGTTCGCGGTGCAGCTCCTGCAGATCGTGCACGGTCGCCGGGACACGCGGCTGCGCGATCCCAACACCCTCCGCGCGCTCGCCGCGCTCACGGAGGAGGGATACGTGGCGCAGGAGGATGCCGATGCCCTCGCCGACGCCTACCGGTTCCTTCGCCGGCTGGAGCACCGGCTGCAGATGGTGCGCGACCTCCAGACCCACGACCTCCCCGCCGACCGGCACGCGCGCACCACCCTCGGGCGTTCGCTGGGGCTGGACGGAGCCGACGCCCTCCAAGCCGAGTACGACCGGACGACGGAGCTGGTGCGAGGGATCCACGAGCGCCTCTTCTACCGGCCGCTGCTCGAAGCGTTCGCCGGGCCGGTCCACCCCACCCCCGGACACGATCGCGAGGCGACCGAGGAGCTCCTCGCCGGGCTCGGGTTCGCGCACCCGTCTCGCGCCTTCGAGTCTCTTCAGCGGCTCGTGGCTCCCGCCACGCGCATCGGCAAGGTCCTCGCGCACGTGTTCCCGGTGATGGCTCCCGCCCTCGCGCTCGCCGCCGAGCCGGATGCGGCCCTCGTCCGGCTGGAGCGGATCGCGGAGGCGGTGGGGGACCGGACCGCGCCCGCCGATGCGCTCGCCGCGGATCCGCAAGCGGCTCGGCGGCTCGCGCACCTCGCCGCCGCGAGCTCGTTCGCGACCGACCTGCTGGTGGCCGAACCCGACCGGATCCTCGCGCTCTCCGGCAGCCTCTTCGGGGCGCCGGCCGTCGACTCGCAGGCGCAGCTCGTCGAAGCGGTCGCGCGGACCGCGGGCCGCGAGCTCACGCCCCGCGAGACCGGCGAGGCGATCGCGCGCGTCGCGTACACGGTGATCGAGGAAGCCGTCGCCGCGGCCGAGCCCGACCTCCCGTTCGCCGTCGTCGGGCTCGGCAAGCTCGGCGCCAAGGAGCTGAACGTCGCGAGCGACCTCGACGTCGTGTTCGTCTACGAAGGCGAGGGTTCGGACGACCTGGCCCGAGCGACCGCAGCCGCCGAGCGCGTCATGCGCCACGTGCACGAGGCCGGCTGGGAGCCCGACGCAGACCTCCGGCCGGAGGGACGCAGCGGCCCGCTTGCCCGTTCGATGGCAGGCTTCCTCGAGTACTGGGAGCGCTACGCGGATCCATGGGAGTTCCAGTCGCTCCTGCGGGCCCGACACGTGGCCGGCGATCGCGATCTCGGCCGCCGCTTCGAGCTGAACGCGGCCGACTTCGCGTATCCGCCCGAGGGGCTCACGCTCGACCGGGTGGTGGAAGTGCGCCGGATGCGCGATCGGATCGAACGCGAGCGCGTGAAGCCGCCGGAGGCGTCGAGGTTCCATTTCAAGCTCGGCCACGGGTCGCTGGCCGACGTGCAGTTCGCGGTGGAGCTGTCGTTGATGCGCTTCGGCGGGGAGCACCCGGAGATCAGGTCCCGGCGTACGCTCGAGGCCATCGAGAAGCTCGCGGCGGCGCGTCACCTCGAGGATCAGGTCGCGCGCGACCTCGCGGAGGCGTTCGTGTTCCTGTCCGAGCTGAAGAACGCGCTCGAGATGGACCGGCGCGTCCACGCGGAGGCGGTCCCGGCGGCGCCGGGCGAGCAAACGGCGCTCGCCCGGCGCCTCGGCTTCGAGGAGTACCCTCGCCAGGCGTTCCTGGAGCGCTACCTGCACGTCAGCCGGCGGTGTCGCCGGGCCATGGAGAGAGTCTTTGCGCAGGCACTCGCCTGAGAGAGCCAAGGGAAGGAGAGGAACGATGGTCCAAGAGTTCAAGGAGTTCGTCTCGAAGGGGAATCTGGTCGACCTCGCGGTGGCCGTGGTCCTCGGACTCGCGTTCGCCGCGGTCGTGAACTCACTGGTCGCGGACGTCGTCACACCGCTGATCGCCGCGATCTTCGGCGAGCCGGACTTCTCGGCGATCACGATCCCCGTCGGCGACAGCGAGATCTTGATCGGGAACTTCCTCAACGCGCTGATCTCGTTCGTGATCGTCGCGTTCGTGCTGTTCCTCGTGGTCAGGGCCTACAACCGCGCGTTCCCGAAGAAGGAGGCGGCCGCGGGCCCGACCGAGATCGAGTTGCTCACCCAGATCCGGGACGCCCTGAGTAGTCGCTAACCCCATTTCCAGGTATGAAGGTTGTGTGGCCACACAACCGATACCTACGGGCATGGAGATCGAGGCGACCTCCGACGCCCTGAAACTGATCCGCGCGCGAGGCGGGATGCTCTTCGTCTGGATCGAGGCCGGGATGCGAGGACTGCGGTTCCTGCGGACCTCGACGGACCCGCCTGAGGACGCCCTGAACTGGGACCGGACCGAGACCGAAGACGGCTTCTTGGTGTTCACGCCTCCCAAGATGCGGAAGCCCCGGATGCTCCAGCTGGAGGTGCGAGGGTTCTTCACCCGCCTCCGGATCGACGCGCTCTGGAACGGCTGCGCCTTCATCATCTAGCCGTACCCTTCCGTCCTGTGGATGTCCGTTGGTTCCGACGGCGTTTGCTGGCCTGGGGTCGAGAGAACCGCCGCTCCTTCCCCTGGCGTGAGACCGATGATCCATGGCGAGTACTCGTGGCCGAGGTCTTGCTTCAGCGATCCCGTGGGAAGACGGTCGCGAAGGTCTACGAGGAACTCTTCAAACGTTGGCCCGATGCTGCGGCGCTGAGCCGAGCGCGGGAGACCTCGATCGCCTCTGTGATCCGCCCCCTCGGGCTCGTGCGGCGCGCTGTCGACGCTGCGCGCGATGGCGCGAGAAGTCGACCGCCGTGGGGGAGTGCCTTCGGACTCGGAAGGGCTGTTGGGCCTTCCTGGGGTCGGCCGCTACGCGGCGAACGCGACGCTCGTGGTCGCCTTCGGGAAGCGAGCGCCAGTCGTGGACGGAGTCACGGCTCGTGTGTACCGCCGCTACCTCGGCCTGCCGTCGGAGCTCCCGGCCACCGCAGACCCGGGGCTCTGGCGAGAAAGTGGACGAGGCAACCCCGGCCGGCGCGAGCCGGGACTGGAACTGGGCCGTCCTCGATCTCGCGTCCGAGGTCTGCCTTCCGGCCAGGCCACGCTGCCACGATCTGCCCCTTGGTCGAGCGGTGTGCCTATGGGTCCCAGGTCGCTTGATCCGTGTCGGCTGACCGTGCTAGCATCCGGCCAGCGGATCACAGGGGTGTGATTCTCTCGCGCGACTCTCCCCAAGGGGGTCCGGTGGCGAGCAGGGAAGAGGCACGCGCGGCCGGGGAGCGCGGGAAGAGTGGTCGAACTCTTCGCTGGCGTGGGTGGATTCCGCCTGGGGCTCCAAGCCAGCGGCTGGGAGACGGTCTGGGCGAACCAGTGGGAGCCCTCGACCAAGACCCAGCACGCCGCGGACTGCTATCGAGAACCACTTCGGCGCCGGACGTCCTCGAGCAACGAAGACATCAACGCTGTCGTTGAGCAGATCGATCGGATGACGGGCTGGGACCGATTCCCCGACCACGACCTTCTGGTCGGCGGGTTCCCCTGCCAGGACTATTCGGTCGCGAAGGTTCGCAGCCAGGCGCACGGGATCGTCGGGAAGAAGGGCGTTCTGTGGTGGGCGATCCATCGGATCCTCGAGACGAAGCGCCCGCGATTCGTCTTCCTCGAGAACGTCGACCGACTCCTGAAGTCGCCAACGGCTCAGCGAGGACGAGACTTCGCGATCATCCTCGCGTGCCTTTCCGACCTCGGATACCTCGTCGAGTGGCGGGTCGTGAATGCGGCCGACTACGGGTTCCCGCAGCGACGCCGACGTGTGTTCCTGGTCGCCCATCTACGTCGGCGACGAGCCGGAGCCGGACTGGCGGGGACCGATCGCGTGGATGGACGACGGATGGTGCGCTGGCTCGGGGTCTTGCGGTCGAGTCGCGCCAGATGTCTTCTCAGATCGACCCTCCCGATCTCAAGCTGGAGGGCGACCTCGCGGAGCTCACGGATGCTTCGGAGTCGGCAATCGCTGACTCCATTCTTGACGCCGGCGTCATGTGGCAGCGAGCAGGTCTGGACGAGATCGGTGTCGAGCCGACGTACTCGAGGGCCACGGAAGGTGCTCCGGCGACGTTCTTCAGCCAGCGACGGAAGTGCCGAAGTCCTTCTTCATCCCAAAGGAGCAGCTCGACAGTGGACGTATCTGAAAGGCGCGAAGGACATCCCACGGGTCGCGAAGAACGGCCACGAGTATCTGTACTCGGAAGGCGGAATCGCATTCCCGGATCCGATCGATCAACCGTCGAGGACGATCCTCACCGGCGAGGGTGGTGTCACCCCTTCACGGTTCAAGCATGTGATCGACGCGGGAGATGGCCGGCTTCGTCGACTGACCCCTCTAGAGCTGGAGGGCCTCAACGGTTTCCCCGACGAGTGGACGGAGACCGGTATGCCTGACGGGCGCCGCGCCTTCATGATGGGCAACGCGTTGGTCGTTGGCTTGGTCGAACGCGTCGGCCAAGCCCTGGCCGACTCGCTCTAGTCCTGCGCATCGCCGAGGCCGTGTCGCAGTCGCGGCGACTCCGCACAGAGGATGTCTCGTACGAAAGGCTTGTTGAGCCAGAAGCTCTTCTTGATGACGGGACCGAGGCCGGGGGCATCGTCCGTATCGCGTGCATCTCGGCTGTGCGGACGCACGTGGATCGCTTGAGTCTGGGACGCTGGCGTCAAGCTGTCTGCTCTTCCCTCTCGGATCTCCAGCCGGAAGATCTCCCACTCCCGTCGGATGAGGTCGAGTTCTGCCGCGCTGGGGCGCCAGAAGACAGGCATACCGAGCGTGCAGTCCTTCTGCGGGGTGCCTCTTCGTCTGCCCGTGAACCGGTACTAAGAGCATGTACTCGATCCGCGCGAGCAGATCGCTGTCCTCCCACGTCTCCTCCAGCAAGGACTAGTACCGGAAAGCGGGAAACGACAGCGACTCGTAAGGCATGAAGTCGTCGCGAACGCGGGTGATCCGCGGCGTGAGCCCCATCTCCTCGAACTCGAGGATCTTGGTTCGGAAGCCCTTCGCTCCGAAGATGCGGCGCACCACCGCAGCTGAGTAGCTCTTGGCGATCGCTGGGCGGCACTTCGAGTTCGGCGCCCACGTCTTCGATGGTGCGACCCACGAAGGGAGAGAAGCGGTCGAGGAGACGAACCTCGAACTCCTCGGCGGCATTCAGACCAGAGATCCTCGAGGAGCGACTCAGCAGGCTTGGGCTTCGCGATTCCCTGATAGAGGCTCCAGGTGAAGGTCGGCTTGAGAGCCCATGCCCGAGGTTTCGCGAGCTGGTCACCGAAGGGTTGAGGGCGCCGGGAAAGGCCGGTCGCGCCCTTCGTGCAGGGACCCATGATCGACCCGTCACTTTCGCTCAGCTCGTGCGCCCTTCCCTGCCGCACCTTGGCGAAGACCCTCTCCCAATCGGCGCGCAAGAGAGCATCGATGCGCGCGTCGGGCTCCCAGAGGAGGATCTGCGCGGATCGGGAACATCGATTTGGGCTGCCCGTCGATGTGTTCGAAGAAGACGAAAAGGATCCTGAGCTTCTTCCGAACAGACGCAGTCGCCCATGTCTGCTCCGGCAATGCCATGTAGTCGATGATCGAGATGACCGTTCGCTCCTTGACGCCGAGACCTCGACCGGTGAGACGGAGAGGAACGGCTTTCAGCTCGATGCCTGCACCGGGGAAGTCCGGCAGGGGAGAGGGATTCTTCGGGATCCCGAAGTGACTCTCGATCGCATGTCCGGCTTCCGCCCGTCCCTTGTCCACCCGTCGCCGCGGTGAAGTGAGCCCCCGGGATGCTGCCGAGGAGCCGTCCCTCGAGTTCCGCTGCCTTGGCGAGGATCTCCTCCTCGGAGGCTGTGCGATAGTCGAACTTGTTCTCACCAGTCGACCTCAGTGTTGAAGGGCTGCTCAGCGGTATCGTCGACCGCCGAACAGAAAGGTAGACGGTCTTGGAATGGACCGACGTGGCGGCGCTCTCGGATCTACCGGAGCGGAAGCCGGTCCGCGTTTCGGCCGGTGACTCAACGGTGTTGCTCCTGGTGGCAGACGACCAGGTGTTCGCGATCGGGAATCAGTGCACGCATCAGGGTGCAGGACTCGATCGGGGAGTGGTCAAGATCGCCGGCTCGGTGAAGACCGTGACGTGCCCGGCGCACGGGAGCATGTTCAACCTCGAGACGGGCAAGCCGATGCGGCCGCCGGCCACGAAGCCGGTTCCGGTCTACGACGTGAAGGTCGAGGACGGGCGGGTCTTCGTTCGGCCGCGGGAAGAGAGCTAGAGCTTCTCGATCGAGCGGGCTTCCATCCGAGGGCCGTACGCGGGCGGAGAGATGTGGCTCGCTTCCAGAAGCCGCTGCACGCGGCCTCGCTGACCTCGATACGGCTCCAGCAGCTCGAGCATCCGCACGTCGTCGGCGCGCGGTTCGCCGGCGAGCGCCCACGCCACGACGTCGGGCAGGTGATAGTCACCGACCGACACCGCGTCGGGATCGCCGAACGACAGCCGCATGACCTCAGCCGAGGTCCATGGACCGATCTCCGGGTAACGCTTCCAGCCGGCGCCGCGCTTCGTCGAACGGCACGTCGGCGAGCGCCTCGAGCGACGCCGCCCGTGCACATACGGCTCGCACCACCTCCGCGCGGCGTCGCTCCACCCCCCACGGGTGGAACCGGAAGTACGGAAGCTCGGCCACCAAAGCGGGATCGGGCGGCAGCAGCAGGCCGCCCTCGCCGGGCGCCGGTTCGCTCACGTCCTTCGTCATGCGTCGCCACGCACGACGGGCCTCCATCCCGACGACCTTCTGCTCGAGGATCGCCGCGATGAGCGTCCGCACGACGTCGAGCGCTCGCGTGAGCCGCACGCTCCGATGTTCCTTCCACACCTGCGCCATCACGTCGTCGTGAGGCTCGAACGCGGAGAGGTCGTCATCGGCGCCGATCAACCCGGGCGCGCGATCCAGCGCCCATCCGGCTCCGGATCCCCACGCCGTCGCGAGGACCTCCCCGTGTCCGGGGACGAGCCGAAGTGTGACCGGGCCCTCGGGCGTGCGTGCGGCGCGCCACGTCTCGTGTCGTTCGATCCGCATCGTCGGGTCGCCGGTGCCGCGCCGGAGCGGGAAGAGCGTCGCGGCCAGGTCGTACGGCTCCTCGACCGGGATCGTGCGCGTCCGTTCTTCCGACACGACGCTCACTCCGAAGGGCTCGGCGAAGACGAGGACGTCGACGGACCCGGCAAGGACGGGCTCGGCGACACGCCGACGTCGGACGCCAGGTGGCGATCGATCTCGAGGCTCCCCGTCTCGGGGAACTGCGTCACGACGTCCCAAGCCACGAGCTGCATCCCGCCGTCGTCGTCGGCGCGGAAGTAGAGGACCTCGGCGGAGAACGGCACGTCTCCCTCGGCCGTGAAGCCGGTGGGCCCCGCGCCGCCGGTCGTGCCCACGCGCAGGAAGAGCGTGCCGTCGACCACCTCGTCGCGGTTCTCGTGGAAGTGTCCCGACAGGACGAGCGGCACCGACCCGGCGACCCCTTCCGCCATGCGATCGTCGTGGACGAGCAGGATGTCGGGCGGCTCGGGAAGCGCGCCGATATCCGCCGCGACGCGCACCGCCTCCGCATCGACCAGCTCGGCGACGTCCTCGTCGCCGGTCGGCGTGCCACGTTGCTCGTTGAAGTACGGGTGCCCGAGACCGTAGATCTCGAAGCCGTTCACCTCGGCGGTATCGCCGTCGAGCACGACGGTGTTCTCGAGTCCGGCGAGCGCGTCCTGGAAGTCGGCCGAGTCGTGGTTGCCTCGCACCCAGACGTAGGGCAGCTCGAAGTCGGGGATCTCGGACAGGATGAACTCCTCGTTGGACGCGCCGAACGAGGTCGTGTCGCCGGTGTCGATCACGAAGTCGACGTCGAAGCTCCTCGACAGCTCCTGCGCGAACCCGTAGCCGAGCGTCGAGAGATGGATGTCCGAGATGTGCAGCACCCGGATCTCGTCACCGCGTCCGAGCGGGTTGGACTCGACCGCCGCGTACGCGCGGGCGGCGCCGGCCACCACTCGGCGAAGCTCGTCCCGGAAGTAGCCGACGCGCTCGATCGCGCCCTCGACCGGACCGAAGAGCTGCGGGACCAGACGGAGCGAGCCCGTGTAGCTGGGCGCTTGGAACGCGGCCGGGTCGAACCCGATCGCCGTGAACCCGACAGAGAGGACGACCGCGAGGAGTCCCGCGACGGTCGCCCGAAGGACCTCGAGCCATCGGTTCCGGAACGCGAGCAGTCCGAGGGCAGCGGCCCCGGCGACGCCCACGAGGATGACCCATCCCGCGAACCGTCCCGCCGCCGCCAGCGTGTTCCGTTCGACCTCGGCCGCGACGGAGTCCACCCCTCGACGGAGTCCCTCCTGCAGCGCCTCCACGTCCACCTCTCGGAGCGACGCCCGGAGGTGCAGGGGAGCGGCGTGCGTGTCGGCCCGCAGCCTCCCGAGCGGGGGCAGCGAGATGTCGGTCACGCTGCGACCGAAGTCCGCCTCGATCTGGACCTGGAACGGACCTGCGTCGACCGTCGTCTTCGCGAACGCCTGGAGCGCGAGTGCCGCTCCGGCGACGCCGACGAGGATCGGGCCGAGGAGTCTCGCCCAGCGGGGCACGCGAGCCATGCCGGGCACCGTAGCAGCGGCCCGATGGCCACTCGATGAGGATGCGTCAGGATGCTGAGGGCGGGTCTTCGGCGGCCGCGACCTCTCGGGCCACCTCGACGAACGCATCAACGTAGGGGGACACCTGCCTGTGGCCCCAGACGACCCCGTGATCGATGAGCGCGGCCGGTTCGTCGAGCCGTCGGACCTCGACTCCCGCCGACAGGAAGTCCTCGATGTTCGGGGGCTTAGGGACGACGGTGACCTTCTCCCCGCTGGCGACCGACTCGAGGCGAGGCCCCGCACCGGGCTGAGTCATCTCCTCCACCTGGGGATGTTCGGACTGGCCGAATAGCAAGCGGTGCATATGACCGAGTATCTCGGGATTGAGTCGTCGAGGCCACTCGAGGAACGGCTCCTTCAAGAGCTCTGCTCGCGGAACCCGCTCGAGCTTGGCCAGACGATGTCCTTTCCCCACCAGTGCCACGAGCTCGTACGCGCCGAGCTGCTCGTATCGAGGTGGGGGGTCCACCGACTTGAAGGGAGAGACGACCAGGGCCACGTCGAGCGAATACGTGACGATCCCGTCGATCAATCGGGGGGTGAGATCGGGGACGGGCTCGACACTGACATCCGGGAATCGTTCCTGGAACGTACGGATGGTTCTCTCTGTCGGAGGGACGCCGAGGAGTGGCGTGCCTACTCGTAGGACGCCTCTCGCCCCTCGCTCCGTGAGCTTCGCGCTCTCCACGGCTCGATCGGCGAGCTCCACGGTCAACCGGGCGTGGTCGAGGAACGCCCGGCCGGCATCCGTGATCTCGACCCCTCGCCTATCGCGGAGCAGGAGCTGGACGCCGACGGCACGCTCCAGCTTCAGGATCTGTTGCGACAGTCCCGATTGGGCGATGTGGAGATGCGCGGCTGCCCTCCCGAAATGGCGCTCCTCCGCGACCGCGATGAAGTACCTGAACTGCCGAAGATCGATCGACACCGACCCCTCCCGGATGCTCATCTACGCACCTCATCCTCTCGCGCAGGAAACCCTCTTGTCAACTGACGCTGTCATATGACACAGTGGCTCGACCAGCGTAGGTGGGTGACCAGGAGAGGATGTCGAACGTGGACCCATCCCGGATCGGGACGACGTTGAGGGCGGCGCGAGCGCGCCGCGGATGGAGCCGCGAGACCCTCGCGCACCACTCAGGAGTCAGCTGGTCCGCCATCGCGCAGATCGAGTCGGGCAGGCGCAAGGACGTCCGCCTGAGCAGCCTCTCGGCCCTCGCCGGGGCCCTCGGCGTGAGCATCGACTATCTGATCGGGTCCGCGACGGCCACGGCTCCGCAGCTCTTGGAGCATCGTCTCCTGACCTATGGGACCGACGAGGAGTACCTCGCATCCGCGATCCCGTTCTTCGCGGAAGGGATCGAACGGTCGGAGACCCTCCTGGCGGTCACGACGGAGGAGCAGATCGGGCTTCTGCGCGATTCCCTCGCCGATCGCGCCGACGACGTGGAGTACGCGGACTCGGCGGAGTGGTATCGCTCACCCGGCACCGCCGTCGACGGCTATCGCACGTTCGTGAACGAGAAGCTCGAGGCGGGAGCGAACTGGATCCGCATCGTCGCCGAGATCGCTCCCGGGAGGCGATCCGATCCCGAGGTCGCGGCGTGGAACCGCTACGAGTCCTTCGTCAACGTGGCGTTCGCGTCGGCCCCGACGTCGTTCATCTGCTCCTACGACGACAGGTCGTGGCCCGCGGATCTCATCGCTCACGCCCGGCAGACCCATCCCGTGTTCGCCGACGGGACCGACGTGACCGCGAACCCGGAATATCGAGGGTCCGAGGACCTCCTGATCGACGCGCCGGACGCGCGCGGTGCACCGACGACCGATCACTGATCGTTCAGTCGGGCGGCTCGGAGCGCGAGATAGCGCTGCTCCGGGATGCTCGCGGTCATCCTCGCCGCCCGCAGGTACGACGCGCGGGCGCCTGTCGTGTCACCGGCGAGCTCGAGCAAGTGCGCGCGAACCGCATCGAGCCGATGGGTGTGGGCCATCCGGTCGTCCGTCTCGAGGGTGCCGAGCACGGCGAGGCCCGCCTTCGGCCCGTCGACCATGGCGACCGCGACCGCGCGATTGAGCGTGACGACGGGTCCCGGCGACACCTGTTCGAGCACCTCGTACAGCGCGAGGATCTGGCGCCAGTCCGTGTCCTCGGCGCTCGGCGCCTCACCGTGCACCGCGGCGATCGCCGCCTGGAGCTGGTACGGGCCGACCTGCCCGGTGCCGAGCGTGTGGGTGATGAGCGCGACGCCTTCCTCGATCAGGGGGGTGTTCCAGAGCCCACGGTCCTGTTCGGCGAGCGGCACGATCGAGCCGTCGGACTCCGTCCGGGCCGCTCGCCGAGCGTCGGTCAGCAGCATCAGGGCGAGCAGTCCGGCCACCTCGCCGTCCCCCGGGAGGAGCCCGTAGAGCATCCGCGTCAGCCGGATCGCCTCCGTCGTGAGGTCGGCCCGGTGCAGCGCCGCGCCGGCGCTCGCCGTGTAGCCCTCGTTGAACACGAGGTAGAGCACCTGCATCACGACGCGGAGGCGCTCCGCGCGCTCCGGCTCCGGGGGGAGGTCGAAGTGGGCGCCGCTGCTCTTGATGCTCTGCTTCGCGCGGCTGATGCGTTGGGCCATCGTCGCCTCCGGCACGAGGAACGCGTTGGCGATCTCCGCCGTCGACAGCCCGCCGACGGCGCGCAGCGTGAGCGCGAGCTGGGAGGGCACGGAGAGCGAGGGGTGGCAGCACAGGAACAGGAGCGTGAGCGTGTCGTCTCCCGCCGTGAGCTCCTCCTTGACGGGCAGGCCGAGGGCCATGGTGGTTTCCTCTCGCCTCCGCCGGGCACTCTCGCTTCGCCACTCGTCGACCAAGCGCCGGGACGCGACCGTCAGCAGCCACGATCGCGGCTCGTCGGGGACCCCCTGTTCCGCCCACTGCTGGGTCGCGGCGAGTAGTGCCTCTTGTACGGCGTCCTCGCAGGCGTCGAACTGCCCGTGACGCCGGGCGAGCGCGCCGAGGACCTGCGGCGCCAGCTCGCGCAGCAGGTCCTCGATGCGGGGCGCGTCGACGGTCGGCAGGGGAGGTCGGCCCTCCTATGCGGCGTCTGCCGCCCGCTCCATCTCGGCGATGTCGATCTTCTGCATCTGGAGCATCGCTTGCATCGCCCGCTGAGCCCGGCCGGGGTCGGGGTCGCCCAGCAACGTGTGCAGGGCGGTCGGGATGATCTGCCAGGACAGGCCGTAGCGATCCTTCAGCCATCCGCACTGGCTTTCCTCGCCGCCGTCCGTGAGCGCCTTCCAGAAGTAGTCGACCTCGTCCTGCGAGTCGCAACTCACGTGGAACGAGGTCGCCTCGGTGAAGGCGAACTCGGGTCCGCCGTTCAGGGCCGTGAACTCGAGTCCCTCGAGCACGAACGAAGCGGTCATCGCCGTGCCGGGCGTGCCCGGTCCTGCCTCGCCATAGCGCGAGACGTCCTGGACCTTCGAGTCCTGAGACCCACCGGGGCGGCTGTTGAACACGTCGACGTAGAACTCGGCTGCTGCTTCGGCCTGATCGTTGAACCACAGGAACGGTGTGATCTTCTGCATCGGACTTCTCCTTCTCCTCGATGGATCGTTGTCGATCCTCAGACCTCGGGCGGTGCGTCCGCGACCTGTCGGACCTCGACCGGCTCTCCCGTGAATGCCACGCATCGAGAGGCGAGGTCGATCGCGCGTGCCTCGTCCGCCTCGACGATCCACCAGCCCGCGAGCGATTCCTTCGCCTCGGCGTAGGGTCCGTCCGTCGCGACCGGGACCCCGTCCTGGAGCCGGACGGTCTTCGCCTCGCTCGGATCGACGAGCCCCTGCCCGTCGACGAACTCGCCGGCGTCCCGGATCTCCTGATCCAGGGTGTTCATGAAGCCGATCATGTCCCGGATCCACTCCGGCGACCGGGTCTCCATCATCGTGTTCTGGTCTCCGAACATCGCGATGATGTACTTCATCTCATCACTCCTTCCTCCGGCGCCCGATCGGGGCGCTCTCACGACTGGGTCGGAGCGAGCGCCTCGTTCTCGACATCCCCGTCAGAAAGAGTGACGGTACGCGGTCCGGCGAGTTTGGAGGCCGGGCGGGAAGGGAATCTTCCCCCCTGGTTCCGGGGCCTCGCCCCGGGGCCGAAGGTGAACGGAGCGGGCCCCTTGGGGAAGCGGGCCCGCTCGTTCGCGTCCGGGGGTGGTTCGTGCTCTAGACGTCGTAGTACATGTGGAATTCGTGCGGGTGCGGCCGGAGCCGGATCGCGTCGACCTCGTGCGCCCGCTTGTACTCGATCCAGGTGTCGATCACGTCCTGCGTGAAGACCCCGCCCTCGAGCAGCCACTGGTGGTCGGCCTCCAGGGTGTCGAGGACCTCCTCCAGAGAGCCCGGGACCTGCTTCACGGACGCCTTCTCCTCGGGCGGTAGGTCGTAGAGGTCCTTGTCCATCGGCTCGGGCGGCTCGATCTTGTTCTTGATCCCGTCGATGCCCGCCAGCAGCATCGCGCTGAAGGCGAGGTAGGGGTTGCACGCCGCATCGGGGGTCCGGAACTCGAGGCGCTTCGTGGCGGGCAGCCGGGAGAAGACCGGGATCCGCACGCAGGCGGAGCGGTTCCGCTGTGAGTAGACGAGGTTGATCGGCGCCTCGTAGCCGGGGACCAGACGACGGTACGAGTTGGTCGTCGGGTTCGTGAACGCGAGCAGCGCCGGCGCGTGCTGGAGGAGGCCTCCGATGTACCACCGGGCCATGTCCGAGATGCCGGCGTAGCCGACCTCGTCCCAGAACAGGTTCTCGTCGTCCTTCCAGAGGCTCTGGTGGGTGTGCATCCCCGAGCCGTTGTCCTGGAAGATCGGCTTCGGCATGAACGTGACGGTCTTGCCGGCCGCCCACGCCGTGTTCTTGACGACGTACTTGTACTTCATGACGTTGTCCGCGGTCCGGAGCAGCGTGTCGTAGCGCATGTCGATCTCGGCCTGACCGGCCGTGCCGACCTCGTGGTGGTGGACCTCGATCTTCACACCGACCTTCTCGAGGTTCAGCACCATCTCCGACCGGAGGTCCTGGTAGTGGTCCATCGGCGGCACGGGGAAGTAGCCCTCCTTGTAGCGAGGCTTGTAGCCGAGGTTGGGGGTGTCGTCGGCGTTGCGCTCCCGTCCGGAGTTCCACACGCCCTCGGCCGCGTCGATGTAGTAGTAGCCCTCGTGCTGGTTCTGGTCGAACCGGATCGAGTCGAAGATGTAGAACTCGGCCTCCGGTCCCCAGTTCGAGATGTCCGCGATGCCCGTCTGCTTCAGGTAGAGCTCGGCCTTGCGGGCGATGTAGCGGGGGTCGCGCGAGTACCACTCGCCCGTGACCGGGTCCTTCACGTAGCAGTGGATGTTCAGCGTGGTGTGCTTGGTGAACGGGTCGAGGTAGGCGGTGTCCGGGTCGGGGACCAGGAGCATGTCCGACTCCTGGATCTCCTGGAAGCCGCGGATCGAGGATCCGTCGAAGCCGAGCCCGTCCTCGAAGACGCCTTCCGTGAGCTCGGAGACGGGGACGGAGAAGTGCTGGGTGAGGCCCGGCAGGTCACAGAACCTCAGGTCGACGATCTGGACGTCGTGCTCCTTCGCGAGCGCGAGGACGTCCTTCGGTGTTTTCGACGTGGTCACGTGCGATGCACCCCCTGTGCGAGTCGTGGCTGTTCGTCGTCCGGCTTGTGCGCCGGGCTCAGAGTAGGTGACCGTCGAAGGCACGCTGTTTCCCGAGCGTTAACTCTGCGTGAACTCGACCCCGCTGAGTCGCGCCAAGGAGTCCCCGAATGCCTCGGGCCGGCGACCGGGGCGGTGATTCTCCGCCCCGAGCGCCGGCCCGGGCTACGAGCAGGACCGGGGCCGCGACCGAGGGGATGAGGCGTCCCGAGGGGAAAGGGACTGTGTCGGCCCCGCGCCCTGCTCTTGTTGTATCCCCATCATCGACACGCAGACGCGTTCCGGCGCAGAGCCCGTGCGAGTCATTTCCTCGAACGTCGCGTGGCTAGGTCTTCCGCGAGGCGTCGGCCGGAAGGCTTCCCCCGGCGCACGCGTTCCCGCCGGTTGCCGACGAGCGGCGCCCCTCAGGCGTCCTGCTCGGCGGCCCGGTACCCGACGCTGCGGACGGTCTCGATCAGGTACTCGTGCTCGGGGCCGAGCTTGGCTCGGAGGCGCCGAACGTGGACGTCGACGGTGCGCGTTCCGCCGTAGAAATCGTAGCCCCAGACCTCTCGCAGCAACGAGGGGCGCGTGAAGACCCGGCCCGGATGCTGCGCGAGGAACCGGAGGAGCTCGAACTCCTTGAACGTGAGGTCTAGCGGCCGCCCGGAGACGGTCACGTGGTACGTCTCGGTGTCGATCGAGAGCGCGCCCAAGCGGATCACTGTTCCGTCGCCCGCGCCGGCGCGCCGGCGGAGCATCGCGAGGCGCACCCGGAGCTCGGCCGCCGGCGCGCCCGGGTACACGAGTTCGTCCGCGACCTCGTGCCACGGGTAACGCTCCAACTGGTCGCGCTCGAGGACGACGGCTGCCGGGATCCGAGCGTCACGTGCGCGGAGCGCCGTCAAGACCGACCAGGCCTGCGGAGCGTTCTCTCCGGCGTCGACCAGGATCGCCTCGGGTTCCAGCTCGAGGGCATGTGCGAGCGACGCCATCGACAGGGGTTCGAGCTTCAGATCGGGCGCGACCTCGAGGAGGGCCGGAAGGGCCACGTCGGGCGATCTGTCGCTGAGCAACGCAAGGAATGGCATCGTCGGCTCCTCCTCCGCACGATAACGGTTCGGCATCGGCCTCGATACCCTTGACCTGCGATGACGTGGAGAGCGGGGAAGTCCGGATGGTGAAGGTGCGGCTCTTCGCCGCCCTTCGGGAGATCGCCGGGGCCACCGAGGTGGAGGCCGAGGGATCGAGCGCGGGAGAGATCGTCGATGTCCTCTCTTCGCGCTACGGCGAACGCTTCAGCCAGATCGCAGCCGTTGGCTCGGTGGTCGTGAACGGCGAGCGTGCGACCCATTCCACCTCTGTCGCCGCGGGAGACGAGGTCGCGCTCCTCCCCCCTGTATCGGGCGGATCACCGATGCGCAACTCCCGCCACTGAGGCATACTGCCGGGACCTCATGCGCTTCCACCGGGTCCTCCTCATCGTCAATCCCGTTGCACGCACCTATTCGAAGCCTGTCCTCGCGGTGATCGAGAAGGCGCTGTCCGCGGACTTCCGGCTCGAGGTCGCGGAGACGAAGGGACGCGGTCACGCGCGCGAGCTCGCCGCGCAGGCCGCGTCCGAAGGGGTGCACATGGTCGCCGTGCTCTCGGGAGACGGCACGATCAACGAGACCGTCAATGCATTGGCCGGGACCGAGACGGCGCTGGCGCCGTTGCCCGGCGGGGCGACCAACATCTTGGTGCGAGCGCTCGGGTTGCCGCTCGATCCCGTCGAGGCGACCGGCATGCTGATCTCGAAGGCGCTCGACGACGAAGCGTTCAAGCTGAACCTCGGTCGTGCGGACGGCCGCTACTTCGCGGTCAACTGCGGAGCGGGCGTGGACGCCGCCGCGATGAAGCGCCTGGACAACAAGTTCCCGAAGACGAAGGAGAAGTTCGACCGGGTCGCGTTCCGGGTCGTCGCCTGGGAGCTGATGGTCGGCTACGCCGGCCGCCGGCCGGACCTGCGCCTGTCGGTCGACGGGGGAGAGCCGACGCCGTCGCTGTCGGTGATGGTGGGGCGGACCGATCCGTACACGTACTACAAGGGTGTCGGCCTCCGGATGACGCCGGACGCGTCGTTGGACGCGGGCCTCGACGTGCTGTCGGTGCGGAAGCTCGCGCGCCGGAGCATCCCGAGGATCGCCTGGCAGGTGTTCGGGTCGGCGCGGCACGTGCTGGGGCGCGACATCGACTACATCCACGACGCGTCGAGCGTGGTGGTGACGTCGGACAAGCCGTTCCCCGCGCAGGTCGACGGCGACGCGCACGGCGAGCACCGCCGGCTCGAGATGACCCTGGCGCCCGAGGCGCTCTGGGTCGTCGCCTGAGCCTCAGGCGCTCGCGTTCGTCACCCTCCGGTCAACGAAGACGGAGGCGTGCCTTCTCCCCGCTGCGTGTCAAGCGCTTACCGACGAACACCTAGGTCTTCATCGGTAAGCCATTGACAGGTCGCGGCGAGAGAGAGGGATGGGTTGCGCGGGAACGGGCTGACCCACCGGCGACGCGAACCCCGTCAGGAAGCTGACGATGCGGCGTCACCCTGGCGCGCGGTCTCCCCGACGTGGATCCCGCACTCCCACTTCGCGATCCCGGCCCATCGGCCGGCGCGCTCCGGCTCGCCCGCGAAACGGAGTCGCGTGCACGGCGCGCACCCGATCGAGGAGTACCCCAGGTCGTAGAGCGGGTTGTGCGGCAGGTCGTGTTCCTTCAGGTATCGCCACACCTGGGGCTTGGTCCAGTTCGCCATCGGGTTGACCTTCACGATGTCGTTCCCGGGTTCCAGCGAGTAGCGCTCCACGATCGGGGTCTCCGCGCGCGTCGGCGAGGAATCCCGACGCACCGACGTCACCCACGCGTCCAGCCCTCGGAGCGCCTCGAACATCGGTCGAACCTTGTTGATCTCGCAGCACATCTCCGGGTTGCTCTCGAAGAGCCGCGCACCGAACTCGGCCTCCTGACGCTCGTTGGAGTACTCGCCCACGAGGTCTCGGACGTTGAGCCCGAGCCGCTCCGTCAGCTGCTGCTTGAACGCCAGCGTCTCCGCGAACTGGAACCCGGTCTCGAGGAACAGGATCGGCACGTCCGGCCGGATCCGCGTGGCCATGTGGATCACGACCGTGCCCTCAGTCTGGAACGCCGAGGCGATCGCGATCTGCTCGAGGCCGCTCTTCTCGAGCGCCCACGCCAAGATGTCGCTCGGTTGTGAGCCCTCGAAATCGAGGTTCAAAGAAGCGATCTCGTCATCGGAAAGAAGGGTCTGCATAGGCACCGGACGCCTCGGTCGGAACCCCAAGTCTACCTCTCGATGCACTGGAGACGCGCCCCGGAAAGGCTGCGTCGCTGGTCAACCCGTATCCTGGGGACATGTCCACCATCGACCCGCACGGCGGAACCCTCGTCCAACTCCTCACCGACGCCCCGGACGCTCTGCGGGACGAGGCGCGCAACCTTCCGAAGCTCGTCGTCTCCGAGCGCGAGCTCTCCGACCTCGAGATGCTCGCCGTCGGCGCGCTCTCGCCCCTCACCGGATTCCAGGGCGAGGCCGATTACCACGCGGTGCTCGAGACGATGCATCTCGAGAACGGCCTCCCGTGGTCGATCCCCGTCACCCTGTCCGTCGACGAGGACGGCGCGCATCGGCTCGGGGGCGCCGACGCGGTGGCGCTCGTCGCCTCGGAGGGGAGCGAGCCGCTCGCCGTCCTCCGGATCACCGAGATCTTCAAGCGAGACCGGTCGAAGGAGGCGTCTTCCGTCTTCCAGACCGAGGACCTCGAGCATCCCGGCGTGAAGGCATTGCAGGAGGCAGGCGACCGCTGCGTGGCCGGCACGCTCGAGGTGATCGCGCTGCCGCCGCACGAGGACTTCCTGCAGTACCGGCTGAAGCCCGCCGAGACGCGCGCGGAGTTCGACCGTCGCGGCTGGCGGACGGTCGTCGGCTTCCAGACGAGGAACCCGATCCATCGAGCGCACGAGTACATCCAGAAGTGCGCCCTCGAGATCGTCGACGGCTTGCTGGTGCACCCACTGGTCGGCGCGACGAAGGCCGACGACGTCCCGCCCGACGTCCGGATGCGCTGCTACGAGGCGCTGTTCGAGGGGTACTACCCGAAGGACCGGGCGATGGTATCGGTGTTCCCGGCCGCGATGCGCTACGCGGGTCCCAAGGAAGCCATCTGGCACGCGATCTGCCGGAAGAACTACGGCTGCACCCACTTCATCGTCGGGCGCGACCACGCCGGCGTCGGCGACTACTACGGCACCTACGACGCGCAGAAGATCTTCGAGCGGTTCGAGCCGGGCGAGCTCGGGATCACGCCGTTGATGTTCGAGCACTCATTCTGGTGCAACCGCTGCGAGGGGATGGCGTCCCCCAAGACGTGCCCCCACGACGAGTCGGAGCGCGTCTCGCTCTCGGGCACGAAGGTGCGGGACATGCTGCGGGCCGGCGAGAAGCCGCCGCAGGAGTTCTCGCGGCCGGAGGTCGCCGAGATCCTCATCGCGGCGATGCGAGGCGAGGGCTAGGCTTCGGGGGCCAGGTCGCCCGGAAGGAGCCCCATCGCCAGCAGGTCGACACGCCCGCCGTGGACGAAGGCCGCCTCCCGGAGGCGGCCTTCGTGCACGAACCCCACCTTCTCGTAGGCCTTGATCGCCTGCGCGTTGTCCGCGTTCACGAACAACGTGATGCGATGCAGGTTCACGTGGTCGAAGCCGAATCGGGAGAGGGTGCGGACCGCGTCGGTGCCGTAGCCACCCTGCCACCAGGGCCTGGCCACCCAGATCCCCAGCTCGGCCGTCCGCGTGGGGGCTTCGATCTTCATCAGGTCGCACATGCCGATCGCCCCCGGCTCCTCGAGCCGCTCGATCACCAGGTTGAGGTGCTCCGGGTCCTTCCTCGCCGACTGGATCCACGCGTGGAACGACTCCTTCGGCTGGGGGAAGGGCATCCCGAGGCCGCTTCGGACCCCATGGTCGTTGAAGAGCTCGTTGAGGGTGTCGTCGGCCGGCTCGGGCGCTCGAAGGCGCACGAGGCGGCCGGTCAGGAACGGGGGATGGAGCTCCATCTCCGGAGGATAGATGCCGAAGAGACGGGGATGAGCGGCGCGCCCGAGGCGGGTTGAGCCACAACCGTACTCGCTGGTAGCCTCGTCGCGCCGTCGATGCCGGTCAGGAGGCACCCGCTACGGCCACTCCCCGTACACCCATACGACTCACCCTCGCCCTCGTGTTGGGCGTGGGTGCGATGACCGCGATCCCGACGTTGGCGGGCGCCGAGTCCAAGCTCGCTGCCGCCCGCGACCGGCTGGAGGCCGCACGCCAGGAGCTGACCAGCGTCACGCGCCAGTGGCAGGAGACCGAGAGTCGACTCGCAGAGGCGCAGGACGCCGTCGCCGAGTCTCGTTCGAAGATCGAGGGACTGCAGGCAGACCTCGCACGGATCCGCGAGACCCTGAACGACCGGGTCGCGGCGGCGTTCATGTCGGGTGGCTCACGTTCGATCGGCGCGCTCCTCACCTCGGATTCGATCGAGGACGCGGCCGACCGCCTCCAGTACACGCAGAGCGTCGTCCAAGGAGATGCCGACATCGCCACCGAGGTCGGCGTGCTGGCCGAGGAGCTCCGACGCCAGGAGATGCGGCTGCAACGGGCCGCGCGACAGGAGAGCGAGTCGGCGGCCGACCTCCAGGCAGAGCGGGCGGAGCTCGATGCCAAGGTCGAGCAGCTGAACAACGTCGTACAGGAGCTGGAGGCGGAGCTCGAGGCCGCCGACGAGCGGACGCTCAGTCTCGGTGGCTCCGGCAGCGGGGTCTCGATCACCGGCACGGGGGCGATCCAGACCTGCCCCGTGGCCGGCAACAACTCATTCGTGGACTCGTTCGGGTGGCCCCGCCCCGGTGGCCGGACCCATGAGGGCATCGACATGATCGCCGCGGCCGGCACGCCGGTCGTTGCCGTCGCGTCCGGGAGCGCACGCAGCGCCTCGAGCGTGCTCGGCGGGCTGGGCGTCGTGCTCGAGCACGACAGCGGCGGGGACTGGACTTTCTACGCGCACCTGTCGTCCTTCGGTGCGTCGGGCCATGTGTCCGCCGGGACCGTGATCGGCTACGTGGGAGCGACAGGGACGACCGTGAATCACCTCCACTTCGAGTACCACCCGAACGGCGGGGCAGCCGTGAACCCCTACTCGGCCCTCGTCGCCGTCTGCTGAGGCAGGCCCGGTAGTAGCATCGCCGCGATGAACGAGGATCGCCCGGCGAATCGCCGCATCGATCGGATCCGTGAGCCCTCCTATCTCGACGGGATCGAGACCCAGTCACTCGAAGACGTCCGGGCACGCCGCGACGAGTGCATGGCCGAACGCGAGTACCTGTCGCTACTCCGCCGGCTCGTTCAGGGCAGGGCGGAGATCCTGAAGGCCGAGCTCGCCTCACGCGGGAGCAGCGGCGACGACCGGCCCCTGGTGGATCGCCTCTCCGAGATCCTCGCGTCGGACCAGCCGGCCACCTCCCGGGGGGAGGCGATGCGGGTCTCGCTCCCCGAAGAGGAGATGCTCCTCGCCCGCCGCCGGATCGAGCGGCTCGTCGCCGACGCCGGCATCAGCGATCCCTCCGAACTCGACGACGACCGCCTCAAGGAGGCCGTGGAGGTGCTCGCCGGTGAGGAGCGCGAGGTCTCGGAGCAGCGCGGAGACGTGCACCGAGTGCTCGACGCCCTCCAGGACGAGCTCAAACGGCGCTACAAGGAAGACCCCAGCCTCGCCCTCAGCTGACATCGCAAGTCGGCCAGTCGGCCTCCTGCACACGGCATCCCCCGTTCGCCGCATCGGATTCCCCCGGTCGCCCGATACCCGGGTGTCGGATTCCCTGAGAACGTGTCCGCCACTCGTCCCTCCAGGGGCGAACCGGGGTGAGGGCTCGTATGGGGGATCGGGAACGGGGGGGTTCGGAGGAGGCGATCGCGCCCGGTCTCTCGGGGGACCCGGAGGCAGCGTCCCTCCACGACCAGCTGAAGGTGTTCGCGCGTGAGGTCGGTGTCCTCTACACGGCCGAGCGGGTTCGCACGCGAGAGCTCGAGCACGCGCTGGAACGCGCGCGGGACATGTACATCGCCACGATGAAGTCGCTCGCCCACGTCGTGGAGGCGAAAGACCCCACGACACGAGGACATCTGGACCGGACGGCCCACTACGGCCTCGCCCTCGCGGCAAGGATCGATCCCGCGCTCGCGGCCCGCCCGGAGGTCGCCTACGGCTTCTTCCTCCACGACATCGGCAAGGTCGGCATCCCGGAGTCGATCCTCTGCAAGGCCGGCCCGTTGACCGAGCTCGAGTGGATCGTGATGCGGTCCCACCCGAACCAGGGCGCGAGGATCGTCGAGCCGATCCCGTTCATGGGCGAGGCGGTCGAGATCGTCCAGAGTCACCACGAGCGATACGACGGCGAAGGCTACCCGAGGGGTCTCCGCGGGGAGAAGATCCCGCTCGCCGCGAGGATCTTCGCGATCGCGGATTCCTTCGACGCGATGACGAGCGACCGGCCGTACCGATCGGCACTCTCGATGGACGAAGCCGTCGCGGAGATCCGCGCCGGGTCCGGCACGCAGTTCGACCCCCAGTGCGTCGAGGCGTTCGAGGTCCTCGCCGCCGAGGACGACGGGTTCGTCATCAAGGACAGGCGGCTCACACCGACGTTCGTCGCCAGCTGAGCCGGGCCCGTTCCGGGGCCGTGTCGCTAGGCTTCCGGCCCGATGACCGCCCCCGCCGAGCTCGTGCATGTCGTCCGCAACGGTCTGGTGGAGTCCGTGCACACGGGCCACGTGGCCGTCTGCGACGCGAACGGAACGCTCCGGGCGTTCGCGGGAGACCCCGAGCGCATGCTCTTCGGCCGCTCCTGCGAGAAGCCACTGCAAGGCGCGGTCTCGTACTCGGCGATGGGCGAGCCGGATCTTCCCGACGACGAGGTTGCCGTGATGTGCGCCTCGCACTCGGGTGAGCCGGTCCACATCGCCGCCGTCCGGCGCCTCTTGCGGCGAGGGCCGGTCCCGGTGGCCGCGCTCCGGACGCCGCGCGATCGCGCGACCAAGGGCGCGCGAGCGCGCATCTGGGACGGCTGCTCCGGGAACCACGCCGGGCTGCTGGTGGCCTCGGAACGGCAGGGGTGGGATCTGGACACCTATCGGACACCGAACCATCCCGTCCAGCGAAGGGTGCTCCGCGCGATCACGGCCACGACCGACGTGAAGGACCCGCGGATCGGGGTCGACGGCTGCGGGATCCCCGTGCACGGAGTGCCGCTCCGAGCCATGGCGACGATGTTCGCGCGGCTGGGGAGCCCCGATCGGCTGGGACGGCTCGCCCCCGCTGCCGACAGGGTCGTCCGCGGGATGCTCGCCGCCCCGCACATGGTCGGAGGGACCCGGCGCCTCGACACCGACGTGATGACCGCCGGCGCCGGGCAGGTGATCGCGAAAGAGGGGGCCGAGGGACTCGTGTGCGCGACCTCGCTCCCCCAGGGACTCGGCATCGCGCTCAAGGTGACCGACGGGAACTGGCGGCGTCTCGCCCCCGCGTTCATCAAGGTGCTCCGGGACCTGGACGTCTTGCCACCTCAAGCGTCCGAGAGCCTGCGACACCACGAGGAGCTCCCCGTCCTCGGTGGCGAGGAGCCGCAGGGTGTCGTCGAGGCGGTCATCCGGCTCCGGCGTCCGCGGTCGGTCGCGTCTCGCTCGTAGCAGCTTTGTGATGATCGAGGGATGAAACGGGGCCCCGTCGGAGGTTGCACCTGTCTGTGACCACGAAGACCCGGCCTCCCCGCGTCGCCGTCCTCGCCGTGCACACCTCTCCCGTCGATCAGCCGGGAACCGGCGACTCCGGCGGGATGAACGTCTACATCCGCTCCGTCGCCGAGCGTCTGGCCGGCCAGGGGATCGAGGTCGACCTCTTCACGAGGTGCCGGGGAGGAGACACGCACGACGTCCGCGAGATCGCGCCGGGCATCCGTGTCGTGAGCGCCAAGGCGGGTCCGTGTCAGCCGGTGCCGAAGTCCGCGGTGCAGCGCTACCTCCCCGAGTTCCTCGGCGGCGTCCTCCGTGTCGCGCGGGAGGAGGGCAACCGGTACGACGTGGTCCACAGCCACTATTGGCTGTCCGGCTGGGTCGGGCGGGCGACCAAGGAGATCCTCGGCGTGCCGCTCGTGGCCTCGTTCCACACCCTCGGCAAGGTCAAGAACTACTCGCTCGCCCACGGGGAGTCGCCGGAGCCGTTCGAGCGGCTCCGGGGCGAGGAGCGGGTCATCCTCGAGGCCGACAGGATCCTCGCGCCGACGCCGGAGGAGGCGGGTCAGCTCGTGGGCCTGTACGGCGCCGATCCCGAGCGGATCCGGATCGTTCCCCCCGGCGTCGACCACTCGATCTTCCTGCCGTCCGACCGGGCGGAGGCTCGGGCGAAGCTGCACCTGTCCGGGCTCCGGCTCGCCCTGTTCGTGGGTCGCCTGCAGTCGCACAAGGGTCCCGACGTCGCGATCCGCACGCTCGCCGAGACCGTCGCGCGGGCTCCCGAGACGGCGAAGGACCTCGTGCTCGCGATCGTCGGCGGTCCGAGCGGGGAGCACGCGGGGGCCGAGGTCGCCCGGCTGATGGAGCTCGCGTCCGCGCTCGGTGTCGCCGATCGCGTGATGTTGTTCCCGCCGCAGCCGCATGCGCGCCTCGCGGACTTCTACTCGGCCGCCGACGTCGTCCTCGTTCCCTCGCGATCGGAATCGTTCGGCCTCGTCGCCCTCGAAGCACAGGCCTGCGGCACCCCCGTCGTGGCCGCGGCGGTCGGCGGGTTGCGCACCGTCGTCCGCGGGGGCGGGCTCCTCGTCGAAGGGCACGATCCCGCCGACCACGCGGAGGCGGTGCTCGCGATCCTCGGCGATCCGTCGCTCGCGTCGCGGCTGGGCGCCGCCGGCGCGCACGAGTCGCTGGGCTTCACGTGGGATGCCACGACGGCGGAGGTGCGCGCGGTCTACGGCGAGCTCCTCGAGGCCGCCGCGTGATCCACGGGACGCGCGTGGTCCTGCGCCCCGTCGAGGAGCGCGACCACGTCCTGATCCATCGGTGGCAGAACGACCCGGAGGTCTGGTGGCTGATGGACTACGAGGGGCCGTTCTCCATGGAGGACATCGCCGAGAGCGAACGACGGGCTCGCGAGGAGGGTCACCCGTTCGTGATCGACGTCGACGGTTCGCCGATCGGGCGGATCGGGCTGAACGGTTTCCGCCGCCGCGACCGCATCTGCTCGCTCTACATCCTCATCGGGGAACGTTCGGCGTGGGAGCAGGGATACGGGACCGATGCGGTCGCGGCGCTCGTCGACGAGGCGTTCGATCGATACGACCTGCATCGCGTGGAGCTCTGGTCGACGGCCGACAACGAACGCGCGATCCACGTCTACGAGAAGGTCGGCTTCGTCCTCGACGGACGGCTGCCCGAGCGATCGTGGAAGGGCGGCGCGTGGGTCGATCGCGTCGTGATGTCGGTGACGCGCGAACGCTTCGCGGACTCGGAAGCGGCCGCCGACCTGCGGCGACACCGCGACGGCTGATCTTCGGCCGACTTTTGTCACTCGTTGTTCCACGTCCTCTACCTGCGCATTCATACGCTGACCTGCGAGAACGCGAGGTTGACCGACCATGGGGCCGCCGGTATCTTTCGCCTCGCTCCAAGCAGTCGAGGTGCTCGACGCGAGAGGGCCGGACGAGCGGCCGGGACACCGCAAGGTGAACCGGACGCGAGGGAACCAGGAGGATCCGCGAGGATCCGATCGGAACCCGAACCGCCGGAGAAGGCCGCGAGGCCGGACCCGGTGGGCCCCGCCGGGATCGCCGCAAGGCGAGCCAGGGCGGGGGGTCCGCGGGAGATGGGACGCCGCGAGGTGACCCGGACCCCGCGAAAGACGGAGGGGAGCCGCAAGGCGAACCACCGTCGGCGGTCCGGCAGCCGCGCGAAGACTGCGGAGGTTGCTTGGGGCACCAGAGCCCGAGAGGCTGAAGGTGGCTGGAAGCTTCGGTTTCCAGCGAGCCGGAGGTCTCTCGGGTTCTTTTTTGCGCTAGCGTTCCGGCTCCATGAGCGAGGCCCTGAGTCGGCGGGATCGCATCCTCGAGGCCGCGATGCGGCACTTCGCGGAGCGCGGCTATCGCGGAACGCGCGTCGAGGACGTCGCCAATGAGGTCGCCGTCGCCAAGGGCACCGTCTTCCTCGACTTCGGTTCGAAGGAGAACCTGTTCCTCGAGGCATTCAAGAAGGCCGTCTCCTCGCTCCCGGCGTGGCTCGACGCGCCCGCCGAGATCGTCGAGCAGGGCTTCTGGGCGGTGCTCGACTGGTGGCTCCAGCGCGCCGAGGACTCCGTCGCCTCCGATCCGGTGCCGAACCGGGTCGCGCTGATCGCTCGGTACGACACGGGGCTGGACATCCGCCGGCCGGTCGATCGGTACATGCGGAGCGAGGATCCGTACGGAACGCTCGACTTCGTGGAGTTCGGCGTCAAGCGGGGCGAGATCCGCAGCGACGTCGACGCCGAGATGATCGCGTCGATCCTCGACTGGATGGCCGAGCGCTTCCAGGACGCGCTCGTGTCGGAGGACCTCGACCCCGGGCTGATCCATCGCCGTCCGGAGCGGCGCCCGATGCGGATCAAGGAGTTCGTCGAGGTGCTCCGCAGCGGCATCGCCCCCACGCCGGAGTGAGGTCGAACACATCGCCCGTGCTCGCTCCAACCTGGAGCGTGAGCCAGGAGAGCCGTTGATGTCGACAGCGAAGATGGCCTTGATCGCGGTGGCAGGAGTGGCCGCCGCGCTGCTCTTCACCGGCCTCGCCGTCACTGGGGACGAGCGCGCCATATCCGTCACGCTCGCGCTCTGGGTAGGCGGCATCGCGCTCGTCACCCTCTTTCGCAAGCTTTCACGCCGGTCCGCGGTCGAGCGGGAAGCGCGGCGTCTCGGCCTCTCCTTCTCGCGGCGGGACCCTTTCCGGGTGCTCGACGCCGACTTCCACCCGTTCCTACGGTTCGGCAAGCTGCCCGGCACGCAACGCGTCGAGAACGTGGTCTGGGGAGTGCGCGACGGTCGCGAGGTGCGGGCGTTCGACTACCGGCGGCCCGGCGAGGACGAGACCCGCTACTCCTGCGCCATGGTTCGGATCCCGGACGGGTGGCCGTCGCTTTTGGTGCATCGTCACGGCCCTCTCGACACCGCCCGGAACGCAGCGGGTCTGCAGCGGATCGAGTTCGAGCTCGACGAGTTCAACCGGCGCTTCGAGGTTCGTTCGGCCGATCGCAGGCTGGCCTCGGCGGTGATCGACCAGAGGATGATCGGCTGGCTGCTCGAGTCGGATCAGGCGCTCGGCTTCCAGCTCCAGGAAGGTTGGCTGCTCACGTGGATGCCGCAGCTGCCGCCGGATCAGCTTGAACGCACCCTCACTTCGGTCGAAGGATTCCACGAACGGATCCCGCGAGCCGTCTGGTCGCTCTACGGTGACGGTTCACCGGCCAGGCCCGATCTCGGCTGACCCCATCCGTCGGACCCGACGCAGATCACCGGACGAGCATGACAGCCAATCGAGAGGCCGTCGTCCGTACGCTCGAGGAGCCCGCTTCGCCCTCGTTATCCTCGATCGATGTCCTTCTCCACGTCGGTCCTGCGGCCGCTGGTCCTCCGCATCGCCGAGCACTCGTGGTCGCGGCGGCTCGTGACCCGGACCCGTCCGGGGCGAGCGGTCGCCTCCCGGTTCGTGGCGGGGGAGTCGCTGGAGGAGGCGATGACGGTCGCGAGGGCGCTCGATCGCCGTCGGATCACGTCGATGCTCGATCTCCTGGGGGAGAACGTGCGCACCGAGGAGCAGGCCGAAGCGGCGCGGGCCGCCTACCTGGAGGCGCTCGCCGCGATCGCGCGCGCGGACACCCTCGACTGCGCGATCTCGCTGAAGCCCACCCAGCTCGGTCTCGACATGTCCGTCGATGCGTGCCTCGCCAACGTCCAGCCGATCGTCGACGCCGCGAGGAGCCAGGGAACCACCGTGATGTTGGACATGGAGTCGGTCGGCTACGTCGAGCCGACCATCCGGGTGTTCAGGGAAGCGCACGCGAGCTACCCGAAGGTCGGCGTCGCGCTGCAGTCCTACCTCCGCCGCACCGAGCGCGACGTCCAGGCGCTGCCGCCGGGTTGCCGGGTTCGGCTGGTGAAGGGGGCGTACCTCGAGCCGCCCGAGGTCGTCTACACGAGCAAGCGCGAGGTGGACGCCAGCTTCGCCCGCCTGTTCACGACGTTGTTCGCGCGCGGGCACTCGATCGACGTCGCGACGCACGATCCGCGGCTCCTCGAGGGTGTGCGCAGACGCGTGGACGCGAGCGGCGAGGGCTGGTCACGGGTGGAGTTCCAGATGCTGTACGGTGTCCGCCGTGACCTGCAGAGCAGGTTCGCCGGGCAGGGATATCCGGTCCGCGTATACATCCCGTACGGCACGGAGTGGTATCCCTATCTGACGCGTCGGCTCGCAGAGCGGCCGGCCAACGTGTGGTTCTTCCTTTCGAACCTGTTGAGGCCCAGATGACGGATCGTTCGATCGCATTCCTCGGTGGCGGCAGGATGGCCGAGGCGCTCATCGCAGGATTGCTCCGCTCCGGCGGGCGATCCGCCGACGAGATCCTGGTCACGTGCCGGCGCGAGGAGCGGGCGCGGGAGCTCACCGAGCGCCACGGCGTCGCCGCGACGCTGGACAACGCCGAGGCCTGCCGGTTCGCGAATGTGCTGGTCCTTATGGCGAAGCCCCAGGACTTCGAGACCCTGCTCGGGCAGATCGCGGACCACGTGACGACCGACCACCTCGTGATCAGCTTCGCGGCCGGGATCCGCACGTCGTTCGTGGAGCAGCACCTCGCGACCGACGTGCACGTCGTGCGGGTCATGTCCAACGTGCCCGTGATGGTCGACGAGGCGATGTCCGTGATCGCCCCCGGGAAGCAGGCCGAGGACAAGCACCTCGCCGTCGCGGAGGAGCTGCTCGGCTACGTCGGCAAGGTCCTCCGCCTCGAGGAGCGCTACCTGGACGCCGTGACCGCGACGAGCGGGTCGGGGCCCGCCTATTTCTTCCTGCTGGCCGAGGCGATGATCGAGGCGTGCATCCTGCTGGGGCTCTCGCGCGACGTGGCGAGCCAGCTGATCATCCAGACGATGCTCGGCTCGGCGAAGATGCTCCGCGATACGGGCACGCACCCGGTGGAGCTGCGTGAGATGGTGACCTCGCCGGGTGGCACGACGATCGAGGCGATCCGCCACCTGGAGGAGGCCGGCGTGCGCGCCGCCTTCCTCAACGCGATCGACGCCGCCAAGAAGCGGAGCGAAGAGCTCGCGCGCGGCGGCGACGAGGACGACTGACGAGGACTCGAGGAGACGAGGAGACGAGGACATGGGACGAGGCGATCTGGCGAAGGTGCGCTCCGCGCACGACCGCGGGCGGAAGAAGAAGGAGCGCGAGGGACGGCAGGCCGCCGAGCGCGCCGCCGCTCGCAAGGAAGCCAAGAAGAAGAAGTAGGGCGACCCCGGCCCGGCTCTGATCACCACCGCTTACGGTGAGCGCCAGAACCTCACGATGAGGATGGGGTCACCTTTGGACCTATGAGGGAGACCGCAGGGTTGCTCGACCAGGGACCGACGGAGAATTGCCACCCTCCCGATAGGCCACTAGGTTCCGGTTGATGGCCGAAGACTTCTCGACCGAGGTCAACGCAACGGACGAGGCGACGGTCATCCACGTCCGCGGTGAGATCGACATAGCGACCGCGGAACGGCTGCGAGACGCTATCGAACCGCACATGGGTCCCAACCAGAAGATCGTCCTGGACCTCTCGGAGGTCGAGTTCATGGACTCGTCGAGCCTGAAAGTGCTCGTCCAAGCGCGCGGTCGACTCGCCGAGAACGGTGGATCACTGATCCTCCGAAACCCATCGAAAGCCGCGCACCGGCTGCTCACCGTCGCCGGCGCCAACGATCTCCTCGAAACTGATGCCCAGGATCACCCCTCAGATTCAAACTGAGCCACTACCCGAGGTCGGTAAGCCCTTGACAGGTCGCGCCCGACCCCTTCCCCAACCCTTCCTCCAGGCTGGGTCAAGGTCCGACTTACGGTCGGGGGCCTAGGCGGTTCCTGAGGGTCCCGATCCCTTCGGCCGCGAGCTCGACCGTCGCACCCGGCCAGAGGCGCCGCCCCGGATCGTCGTCCCGAGCGGGGAACGGTCCGAGGGCGAACGCATCCGCCCGCTCGAGCGTCGTCCCCTTCGAGGCGAACGCGATCAGCTCGAACAGGCTCCTCGCCGCGCCGTTCAGGTTCCCCTTCGCCATCTCGTCGCCCTCGACCTTGGCCTGGAGGAACATCGTCTGGGGGTCCACCTCGTCGGCGGTGACCACGCACGGGCCGATCGAAAGCGGAACGCCTTCGGAGGTCCCGAGCGGGTCGCCCGACTCGTCCTTGGCGACCCAGTCGCTGACGAGCGTGTACCCGAACACATGACCTCGGACGTCATCCGCGTCCACATCGGCAGCCTCGAGGCCCAACACGGCAGCCACCTTCGGCTCGTAGTCCAGCCACGCGGCGCCCGCGGGCCACGGGATCTCCTCCTCCGGTCCGGCGATGCGCCGCTCCACGTCGAGGCCGTCGACGCTTCCGGGAGCCGACGGGAGCAGCAGCGAGCGCGGGAACAGGGGCGGCAGGACGCGCGCCTGTTTCACGACGTGGTCCTTCACGTCTGGGCGTTCGAGGGCGGCGCGGGCGGCATCCAACACCGTCCCCCGGCTGCTCTGCACGAACGCCTCGAGGGTGGAGGGGAAGGCCGGGTGCCCGACCGCGTCGGGCAGATCGACCACCCTCCCATCGAGGATCGCCCCCAGTCGCCGGTGCCCCCTCCGGTCGTAGGTCACGAGCCTCATGTGTAAGGGAGCCCGAGCATACGCCCGGCCATCACGGGAATCTCCGGTTGGGGTGACAACTTGGGGTCGATGTCGCCGTGCGCGCTCCCGGCGCGCGGCGATACCATCCTCACGTCCCCTGAAGCCCCAAGAAAGCGTCCAAGAGAGAGCAAAGGAGCCCCCGATGGCCGACGAGAACTTCCGGATCACCTACGCGACCCTCTCCGCCGACAACGAGGACCTGCAGCGCAACTACGACGAGGCCGTCGAGCGCGCCCGGAAGGAGCTCGGCAAGGAGTGGCCGTTCGTGGTGAACGGCGAGGAGCGCTGGACCGACGAGAAGTACGAAGAGCCCTCGCCGATCGACTCCGACATCATCATCGGCCGCTTCTCCCAGGCCACCCCGAAGGACGTCGACGAGGCCGTCGCCGCCGCCAAGGGGTTCTCGCTGGAGTGGGAGCGGATGGGCTGGAAGGAGCGGGTGAAGATCCTCCGCAACGTCGCGGACGTGATGGAGGACCGCCTGTTCGACCTGGCCGCCCTGATGGCGTTCGAGGTCGGCAAGAACCGGCTCGAGGCCCTCGGCGACGTCCAGGAGACCGCCGAGCTGATCCGCTGGAACTGCGACGAGGTCGAGAAGCACGACGGGTTCCGCACGCCGATGTCCGGGCTCGGGGCGGCCGGCGACTACTACGACGTGATGCGTCCCTACGGCGTCTGGGCAGTGATCAGCCCGTTCAACTTCCCGTTCGCGCTGGCAGGCGGACCCTCATCCGGCGCGCTCGTCGCCGGCAACGCCGTGGTGTTGAAGCCCTCGAACCAGGGCGCCCTCATGGGCTACAAGCTCTACGAGTGCTACCGCGACGGCGGCGTGCCGCCCGGCGCGTTCCACCTGATCCTCGGGAAGGGCTCCGTGGTCGGTGACCACCTCTGGCGTCATCCCGACGCGAACGGGGTTACGTTCACCGGCTCCTACGCCGTGGGGATGGACATCCTCAAGAACTTCGTCCAGGACGTCCCGAAGCCCGTGATCGCCGAGATGGGCGGCAAGAACCCGGCGATCGTGACGAAGCACGCCGACCTCGACATCGCGACGGACGGGGTGCTTCGCTCCGCGTTCGGATTCGGCGGGCAGAAGTGCTCGGCCAACTCGCGCGTCTACGTCGAGCGCGAGGTCTACGACGACTTCGTGAAGCTCCTCAAGGACAAGACCGAGAAGCTGAAGGTCGGGAATCCCGTCGAGCGCGACGTGTTCATGGGTCCCGTCGTGAACGAAGAGGCGATGGCGACGTTCGAGCAGGCCGCCGGCGAGGCGAAGAAGAACGGCAACGTGATCACCGGCGGTGAGCGGCTGACCGACGGCGATCTCGAGCGCGGACTCTTCGTGCAGCCCACGATCGTGGAGGCGCCCGACGACAGCTGGCTGTGGAAGAAGGAGCTGTTCGTGCCCTTCCTTGCCGTCGCGCCGTTCGACGAGCTCGACGACGCGATCGAGAAGGCGAACGACACCGAGTACGGGCTGACGGCCGGGTTCTTCAGCAAGGATCGCCACGAGATCGAGGAGTGGCTCGACAAGATCCAGGCCGGTGTGGTCTACGTGAACCGCCGCGCGGGGGCCACGACCGGCGCCTGGCCGGGCGTCCAGCCGTTCGGCGGCTGGAAGGGCTCGGGGACGACCGGCAAGGCCGGCGGCGGTCCCTACTACGTGACGCAATACCTGCGCGAGCAGTCCCGGACGGTGATCGAAGAGTGACGCCAGAGGACCTCGCGGCGGCCGAGGCGCCCACGCTGGTCACGGAGCTTCCCGGGCCGAAGGCCCGGGAAGTCCTCGAACGGGACGGGCGCACGACGTCGCCGTCGCTGCCGCGCGCCTACCCGCTCGTGCCGGCGCGCGGCGCCGGCTCCGTCGTGGAGGACGTGGACGGCAACCTGTTCCTGGACGTGAACGCGGGGATCGCGGTCACGTCCACGGGCCACTGCCATCCCATGGTGGTCGAGGCGATCCAGCGACAAGCCGCCGAGCTGATCCATTACTCGGCGTCGGACTTCTACCTCCCGATCTACTCGGAGCTCACCGAGCGACTGGAGGAAGTCGCTCCGATGTCCGGCCAGGTCCGCACGTTCCTCACGAACTCGGGCACGGAAGCCGTCGAGGCCGGGATCAAGCTCGCGCGATGGTCGACGGGCCGGCAGTACGTGATCGCGTTCTACGGGTCCTTCCACGGTCGCTCGTACGGCAGCGTGTCGCTCACCGCGTCGAAGGTGAACTATCGGGCCGGGTTCGGGCCGCTGCTCCCCGGCGTGGTCCACGCGTACTACGGCGACGGGCGCGACATGCCGGTTCCTCCGCGCGGCGACGAGGAGGGCTTCCCGACGATCGAACACATCGAGGGCTTCCTCATGAAGAAGATCGTGGCCCCCGAGGAGGTGGCCGCGATCGTGGTCGAGCCGGTGCTGGGGGAGGGCGGCTACATCGTCCCGCCCGAGGGCTGGCTCCAGGCGCTCCGCGACCTGTGCGACCGCCACGGCATCCTCCTGATCGCCGACGAGGTGCAGTCGGGGATGGGCCGCACCGGGAAGATGTGGGCGGTCGAGCATTTCGGCGTGGAGCCGGACATCCTGCTGTCGGGCAAGGGGATCGCGAGCGGCATGCCGCTCGGCGCCATGATCGCGAAGGACTCCGTGATGACGTGGACGAAGGGCACCCACGGTTCCACGTACGGCGGCAACCCGCTCTCCTGCGCCGCGGCGATCGCGACCCTCGACGTGATCAAGCAGGAGGAGCTGCTGGAGAACACCGCGAAGGTCGGCGAGTTCCTGACGAACGGCCTGCTGGACGTGCAGAGCCGTCACGACGCGATCCGCGAGGTCCGCGGTCTGGGGCTGATGATCGGCATCGAGCTGCCGGATCACGACACGGCGGCGGCCGTCGAGCGCGCCGCGTTCGATCGGGGACTGCTGATGCTCGGGTGCGGCGAGGCGTCCATCCGGATGTCCCCGGCCCTGGTGTTCCGCGAGGACCAGGCTCGCGTCGCCCTCGAGCTCTTCGAAGAGGTCGTCGCCGAGGTCGCGACGTAAGGGATGACGTCGATCCTCGACACCGTCACGTTCGACTGCGCCGACCCGAGCCACCTCGCCGAGTTCTGGGCCGGTTCCCTCGGCTGGGAGGTGAGCGGCGTGGACGACGAGGGTGCGTCCATCTCGCCGGCCGGGACGACCGACGACACACCGTGGCAGGGCATCTACTTCCAGAAGGTCCCCGAGGGGAAGGTCGTGAAGAACCGCGTGCACCTCGACCTTCGCCCGCTCGACTCGATGGCGGCGGAGGTCGAGCGCTCGGTCGCACTCGGGGCGACCGTCCAGGGACGCGTCGACGAGGAGGGCAGCTTCTGGACCGTGATGCTGGATCCCGAAGGCAACGAGTTCTGCATCCTGCGAGGCCCCGAGGACGGCTGGACACGGAACGCCTGATGACGCCGGACGTCTGATGGCACACGGATCCAACGGCGGGATGAACAAGGTCGCGACGATGAAGGACGCGGTCGCAGACCTCGTCCGCGACGGCGACACGGTCGCGATCGAGGGATTCACGCACCTGATCTGCTTCGCCGCCGGCCACGAGATCATCCGGCAGAAGAAGCGCGACCTGACGCTCGCCCGGATGACCCCCGACGTCGTCTACGACCAGATGATCGGCGCCGGCGTGGCGAAGAAGCTGATCTTCTCCTGGCTCGGCAACCCCGGCGTCGGCTCCCTGCACGCGGTCCGCCGCCGGATCGAGGACGAGGATCCGGGGCCGCTCGAGATCGAGGAGTACTCCCACTTCGGGATGGTCTGCCGCTACGTGGCCGGCGCCTCGAACCTGCCCTTCTTCCCGATCCGCAGCTACTACGAGTCCGACATCCCGAAGGTGAACCCGAAGATCGTGCCGATGACCTCGCCGTATGAGGACGCGCACCGAGGTCTACGCCGTCCCGCCCCTGAAGCCCGACGTGACGATCGTGCACGCGCAGCGCGCCGACCGGGAGGGGAACGCGCAGATCTGGGGGCTGCTCGGCTGCCAGAAGGAGGCGGCGTTCGCGGCGGAGCGGGTGATCGTGGTCGTGGAGGAGCTCGTCGACGGCGACGTGATCAGGCGCGACCCGAACCGGACCGTGATCCCCGGCATCGTCGTCGATGCGGTGGTCGAGGAGCCGTTCGCGTGCCATCCCTCCTTCGCGCAGGGCTACTACGACCGCGACAACGCGTTCTACCTGGCGTGGGACGCGATCGCGCGCGACCCGTCGACGCTCGAGGCTTGGCTCCAGGAGTGGGTGTACGACCTCGGATCCCACGCCGAGTACGTCGAGAAGTGGGGCAAGCAGCATTGGGACTCGCTCAAGCCCGGCCCCGCACTCTCCGGTGAGGTCGACTACGGGAGCTACGCGTGAGTGAGTACTCGAAGAACGAGCTGATGATCGCCGCGAGCGCACGGTTGCTCGCCGGCGTCGAGAACTGCTTCGTCGGCGTGGGTCTGCCCAACATCGTCTGCAACCTCGCCCAGCGCACGGTCGCGCCGGAGCTCCAGCTCGTCTACGAGTCCGGGGTGTTCGGCGCCCGGCCCCAGCGGCTGCCGTTGTCGATCGGCGATCCCACCCTCGCGACCGGCTCCACGGCCGTGACCTCGATGTTCGAGCTCTTCGCGTTCTACCTGCAGGCCGGACTGATCGACGTGGCGTTCCTCGGCGGGGCGCAGATCGACCGCTTCGGGAACCTGAACACGACGGTGATCGGGGACTACGAGAAGCCGAAGGTACGGCTCCCCGGCTCCGGCGGCGCATGCGAGATCGCGATCCACGCCCGGAAGATCCTCGTGATCATGCGCCAAGCCGAGCGGTCCTTCGTCGAGAAGCTGCACTTCCGGACCTCGCCGGGCCACAGTGGCGATCCCGCGCACGACCGGGCGCGAGGCTGGTCGGGGAGCGGTCCGACGAACGTCGTCACCGACCTCGCCACGTATGGCTTCGAGGAGGAGACCGGCGAGATGACGCTCATGACGGTGCACCCGGGCGTCACCCTCGAGGACGTGAAGTCGAGCATGGGGTGGGATCCCCGCCTGGCGCCGGACCTCACTGAGACCCCGGCGCCCACCGACGACGAGCTCCGTCTCCTTCGCGAGGAACTCGACCCCCAGGGCATCTACACGAAGTAGCCTGAACCCGTGAGCCATGTGTTCTCGCGGGCGCCGTCCCGGGACCTGCCGACGGCCGTGTCCGCGGAGGGTGTCTGGATCACCGACGCCGACGGCAAGAAGTACCTGGACGGAGCCGGTGGCGCGATCGTCGTGAACGTCGGCCACGGCGTCGCCTCGGTGATCGACGCGATCAAGGAGCAGGTCGAGCGCACGCAGTACGTCCATCCGACCGCCTTCACCACCGACGCCGTCGAGGCGTACGCCGAGGAGGTGGCGGCGATCCTCCCGATGGAGGACGCCCGCATCTATCCGGTCTCCGGCGGGTCGGAAGGAGTCGAGACCGCCCTCAAGATGGCGCGCGCCTACCACTTGGCGAAGGGGCGAGCAGGCCGCTCGGTCGTGATCGCGCGGCGGAACTCCTACCACGGCAACACCCTCGGGGCGCTCGACGCCTCGGGCAAGGCGCCGCTCCGCAAGCCCTACACGCCGTGGCTCGGAAGGTTCCTGCACATCTCGGCCGCCTACGAGTTCCGGTGCGAGAACCCGCAGCACCCGCACGGGTGCGCGGCCTGGCATGCCGCCGAGCTCGACAAGATGATCTCGTCCTACGGCGAGGACACGGTCGCGGCGTTCATCGCCGAGCCGGTGTCCGGCGCGACCCTCGGCGCCGCGGTTCCCGATGCCGACTACTGGCCCGCGATGGTCGAAGTGTGCAGGAGGCACGACGTGGTGCTGATCGCCGACGAGGTCATGACCGGGTTCGGCAGGACCGGTTCGTGGTTCGGTGTCGATCACTGGGACGTGAAGCCGGACATCCTCGTGGCGGGCAAGGGAACGACGAGCGGCTACGTGCCCTTCGGGTTCGCGGCCGCATCGGGCGCAGTCCACGAAGCGATCTCGGAGGGATCCGGCTTCGTCCACGGCTTCACCTGGTCGCACAATGCTTTGGGCGCGGCCGCCGGGCTCGCCGTCCTCCGGGAGCTGAAGGCGGGACTCGTGGACCGGAGCCGTGAGCTTGGCGAGCGCCTGCTGTCGGAGCTGCGCGCGGAGCTGGAGGACGCCCCAACGGTAGGCGACGTCCGAGGGCTCGGGCTGATGATCGGGATCGAGCTGGTACGCGACCGGGAGTCCCACGAGCCGTTCGCCCGGTCGGCCACGGTCGCGGAGCGCATCCTGGCCGCCGGTCGCGACGCCGGACTCCTCTTGTATTCCTCCACCGGGCACGTCGACGGCGCCAACGGCGACATCGTGATGCTGGGTCCGCCGTTCTCGCTTTCGGACGAGGAGGCCGCAACCTTGCTCGAGCGGACCGTCGCCGCCGTCCGCGCCGTCTCGTGAGCGGTGACGTCGGGCTGATCCGCTGCCCCGAGGCGCGCATCTACGACCACGGGCCGGGTCATCCGCTCAGGCCCGACCGGGTCCTGCTGACGTGGGACCTGATCGCCGCGACGGGTCTGGACCAGGGACAGGGCGTGACCGTCCACGGCTGCGACCCCGCGTCGGACGAGGTGCTCGGCCTCGTGCACACGCCGGAGTTCATCGACGCGACCAAGCGCGCCGGCGGCGGCGAGGAGGGCAATTGGACCCGGTTCGGCTACGGCCCGGGGGACAACCCGATCTTCGACCGGATGCACGAGGCCGGAGCGCTCGTCGCGGGGGCCTCCGTCGAGGCCGCCCGAGCCGTGTGGAGCGGGGAGCGGCTCCACGCGTTCAACGCCGCCGGGGGTCTGCACCACGCGATGCCGGGTCGCGCGAGCGGGTTCTGCGTCTACGACGACCCGGCGGTGGCGATCGCGTGGCTGCTCCGCGAGGGCGCCGAGCGGATCGCCTACGTCGACGTCGACGTGCACCACGGCGACGGCGTGCAGGCGATCTTCTGGGACGAGCCCCGCGTCCTCACGATCTCGATCCATCAGTACGAGCCCGGCTGGTTCTTCCCGGGGACCGGCGCCATCACCGAGCGAGGAGGTCCGGCCGCCGAAGGGTCCGCGATCAACGTGCCGCTGCCCGCGGACACCGGGGACGAGGGTTGGCTCCAGGCGTTCCGGGCCGTGATCCCGCCGGCCGTGGAACGCTTCGGCCCCGACGTCCTCGTGACCCAGCTCGGGTGCGACACCCACGCGTCCGATCCGCTCGCGCAGCTCCGGCTCACCACGCGCGCGTACCGCGAGTGCGCGAAGGAGCTCCACGACCTCGCACATCGAGCCACCGCCGGTCGCTGGGTCGCGACCGGCGGCGGTGGCTACCAGTGGGCGCGGGTCGTCCCGCGTGCCTGGACCCTGTACTTCGCCGAGATGGCGGATGCGCTCGACGGCCTCTCGGACGAGCTCCCGCCGGGATGGATCGAGGAGGCGGAGCGGAGAGCCGACGGCCCCGTTCCGACCACCTTGTCCGAGCCCGACCTCGGCCCCGGACCGTCCGACGACGCCGCCCGGGCCGCGGCCGAGCAGGTCCGTCGTATCGTCCTCGAGGCATGAACTCGCGAACGAAGCTCGTCTGCACGCTGGGCCCCGCGAGCGCGAGCCCCAAGATGGTTCGCGGGCTCGTCGAGGCGGGGGCGTCTGTCTTCCGCATCAACTGCTCGCACGGCACGCCGGACGACCATGCGCGTGGCGTCTCGATCGTGCGTGAGGTGGAGAAGGCGACGGGGCTCGCGCTCGCGATCCTCGCCGACCTGCCGGGTCCGAAGGTTCGGCTCGGCGACGTGCACCCCGATCCGCTGGCGTTCCGGCCGGGGCAGCGCTTCGAGCTCCGCCCCGGAGGTCCCGGCGACGCGAACGGCGCGTCCACGACGTACCCGGGACTCGCCGGGGACCTCCGGGAGGGAGATCGCATCCTGCTCGCCGACGGCGCGGTGGAGCTCACGGTCGTGGGGATCGTCGGTGACGTCGTGCATACGGAGTGCGTGCGCGCCGGAACGGTCCGCAGCCACCAGGGCGTGAACGTCCCCGCCGAGCGCCTCGGCCTCCCGGCCGTCAGCGAGCGGGACCTGGAGATGCTCCGGCGCGTGCTCGAGCTCGGTGTGGACCTCGTGGCACAGTCGTTCGTCCGGGATCCCTCCGACATCGAGCAGCTCCGGGAGGCGATGGGCGATCGGCCGGTGCCCATCGTCGCGAAGATCGAGACCCGACCGGCCGTCGAGAACTTCGAACGCATCCTGGAGGCGGCCGACGCCGCGATGGTGGCTCGAGGTGACCTCGGCGTGGAGCTCCCGATGGAGGAGATCCCGCTCATCCAGAAGCGGCTCCTCCGAGCGGCGCGGGTCGCGAGCCGTCCCGTGATCGTCGCCACCCAGATGCTCGAGTCGATGATCCGGTCGCCTCGTCCCACGCGAGCCGAGGCGAACGACGTCGCTACCGCGGTCCTGGACGGCGCCGACGCGATCATGCTCTCGGCCGAGACCGCGATCGGCGACTTCCCCTTCGAGGCCGCCTCCGCCGCGACGCGGATCGCGAGGGCCGTCGAGTCCCAGGGCGCCGAGTACAGAGCGGCGCAGCCGCCCTGCATGCACGCGGGGGAGGCGGCCGCCGTCGCCCACGCCGCCTCCTCGATCGTGGCGGGGGACTCCGACGTCGTGGCGATCACGTGCTACACGACCACCGGCCGCACCGCGGCGCTGCTCTCGGAGGAGCGCCCGCGGGTGCCGATCCACGCGTTCATCCCCGACGTGCAGGTCCGAAGGGCGAACGGACTCCTGTGGGGTGTCGAGACGCACCCCGCGAGCCGGCCGGAGGACACCGATCAGATGATCGCGATGATGGATGAGGCGCTCCGCGCCGCCGGGCTGGCCGCCGAGGGAGATTCCGTCGTGATGGCCGCGTCCATGCCCGCCGGGCGAACGACCACGAACATGCTCAAGGTGCACCAGGTCGGTCTGACGGAGGTCTAACGGGGCAGGAAAGGGCAATCCGCCCGTTGTGCCACGTGCGGAGGGCGCATACGGTGGTCGTATGTCGCTGAGAGCGCCGAACGAGATCCCGGGCCGTCCGACGAGCGTGCTCGTGCCCACGTACAGCGACAACGAGCACGTCGGGACGAAGGCGCAGCGACGCCGGCTCGCCGTGGAGTGGCGCCGGCGGCATCCCTCCTGGTGGCAGCGGCTCTTCCGCCTGAAGCTACCGCCCCCCGCCGACTGAGCCCGGCACCTCCGGCTCGCCCAGCGCGCGCAGCATCCGATCTTCGAGCCACGTGAGGTAGACGTAGACCTGGAACGCATCGTGGTTCGGGTCGTCCTCCGGGTAGTCGCCCTCGGTCGACTCCTCCTTGATATCGATCCGCGTCCCGAGCAACAGACGGAAGTCGTTCACGGCGCTCATCCATACGAGCAACTCCTCCTCGGTGAGCTCCGCCTGCCCGATCGTCCGCTCCAGGGTGTCGATCGCCGCGAGCTTGCCGGCCTTGGGCGAGTCGCCCATGTTCGTCTCGAACTCGAGGCTCCGCAGGGGATCGTCCTTGTACGCGGCGGGGAACAGGCGGGCGATCGAGGGGTCGCTCGAGGGATCCTCCTCCTCGAGGAGCTCACGGGACTGGCGGCAGAGGTCCGTGAGCAGTTCGCGCTCACCGCCACCGAGGTGCACCGTGAACTTGCCGCGCCGCTTGCGGAACGGGCCCGCCACGCTCACGTGTCCTTCTGCAGCGTCGCCCACAGGCCGTAGGCGTGCAGCCGCGCGACGTCGGACTCCGCCTTCTCCCGCGGCCCCGAGGAGACGACCGCTCTGCCCTTCGAGTGCACGTCCCACATCAGCTTCTCGGCCTGCTCGCGGGGGTAGCCGAACAGCTTCATGAACACCCACGTCACGTACGTCATGAGGTTGATGGGGTCGTTCCAGACGATCACGATCCACGGAAGGTCGGGTTCGTGGACCTCTTCGTCGGACGGACGGTCGACCTCCACCGGCGCGGTCCCGATCTTCATCGCCTCACCTCGACCGCTGCTCGTCCCGACGGCGCCTCGTGACCCGTCGGATACCCCACCTATATAAAGGAGGGGTCGCGACCCGGAACAGCTGGAACGGACCCAGCCATCGAGGGACCGAGTACTCGGGAGCGATGTCCTCGCGCACGACCTTCAGGATCGCGTCGGTCACCGTGCGCATCTTCAGAACCGCCCAGTCGGGCAGGTCGCCCTGGGGGAAGCCCTCCGTGTCGACGAAGCCGGGGTTGACCGAGGTCACGAAGACGTTCCGACCTTCGGTCTCGTAGTTCATCGCCTCCGAGAAGGCCACGACGGCGTGCTTGGTCGCGCCGTAGATCGCGTTCCCCGGCGTCGCGAAGCGGCCGGCCAGCGAGCCGATGTTGACGACGTGACCCTTCCCACGCGCGAGCATGTCCGGGAGGAACGCCCGCGTTCCGAACATCACGCCCAAGACGTTGAGTTGAACCCGCTCCTCGATCTGGTCATATGCGAGGGTCGAGAGCTCGCCGCCCCCTCGCATCCCCGCGCTGTTGACGAGGACGTCGGTCGGACCGAAGACCTCCTCGGTCACGACGCGGAGGGTCTCGAGCTGATCCGGGCGCGTCACGTCGCACGTCGCCGCGAGCGCCTTGCCCCCTGCCTTCTCGATCCGGGCGACGATCGCGTCCAGCCGCTCGGTGCGGCGCGCCGCGAGCACGACCCTGGCCCCGGCCTTCGAGAACGCCAGGGCTGCCGCTTCGCCGATCCCCGACGAAGCGCCGGTGACCACGACCACTGCTCTCTCGATCTGCAGGAAGACCCCCTCGGTACGATGGTGATGCCTTGGACGTTATCGGAGCCCACGCGAGCCGTCTGCCCGTGCTCGACGAACGATGGGAGCCGCGGCCGTATCCGCGCGACGAGCTGATCCGCGCGCTGGACGAAGGTGGCGTCGCCGGGCCCGCCGGGCATCCCCATCACAACGTGTTCGGGAACATCCGCATGTTGGTCGAACACGACCCGGACAAGCTCTTCGGTCTGTCGGACATGCCGGAGCCGTTCGGGTTCGAGGACATCGTCCGCATCGTGGGCGAGGCTTCCGGGGTCGCGATCGACGCGCTCGCGACCGAAGGCTCGCCCGACATCGACGCCGGCGCGGTGCTCGACGCGTGCGAAGCGATGGGGGAGCGGCTTGCGGGGGCAGCGCGCGGTGGCCAACGAGTGCTGTTCGCGACCGGTCACCCCGGAGACCTCGACCCGCTGTACGGCGCGATCGCGGACCTCGTCGCGTCACGCGGTGCGCTGATCGTCCGTCCCGCGGACGCGGAGTCGTGGTCGGACGCGGACGCCGGTCACGACTGGACGATCGCGTATCACGGCGCCGTGGGGATGGTCACCGACGGCGAGCGCCCCCGACACACGCACCGGCCGGATGCGATGGAGCGGATGCTCGCGGCAGAGAGACCCGACCTGGTGGTTGCCGATCACGGTCTGGCCGGTGCCGCGATCCAAGCCGGCGTCGAGACCCTGTCGATCGCGGACGTGAACGATCCGGCGCTGATCGTCGCGAAGGCGCAGGGACGAACCGAGGTCGTCGTCGTCCTGGACGATCACGTCCCGGCGGAGGCGTACTGGCCGTGCTTCCAGGCGGTCGCGGCGACGTTCGCTCCGAGCTAGGAGCTCGGGGTGCTGCCGTGCGTTTCATTGTCGGGCTCGCGGACGTCGATGATCTCGTCGCCGGTCCCTTCGGTCTCGTCGTGACCGTTCCCGACCAACGCCTTCAACTTGTAGGCGACACCCTGGCGGGTGATCTCCAACGCGTCGGCGATGTCCTCGAGCGACGCCCCGAGGTCGCTCGCCCGCAGGAGCGCCTCGGCCTCCACCGAATCGAGGTCGGCCCGGAGCTCGTGGACCGCCTGGAGGGCGATCAATGGGAAGGCATCCACGTTCTCGAGCTTGCGCAGCAAGGCACGTCGGGCGTCTGTCATGCGGCGGAGCATACGGGCATGAGCGGCAAGTCACAATGACCAATTCGCTGCAGGGCGGCTTACCTACAGCGACATTGCTTCCGCGCACATCACGCTGGTCCAGCGCCCCGGAGGGTGTAAAAGGCCGTTGACGTCGGCCGTCTGGGGGGATTGACGGGTGACCCCCACCTGGCCTACGCTGCCCCGTCGCGCAACTGCCTACAGCAGTTGCGGGAGTGATGAGTTACCGGTCAGACGCGCTCGGGGGGCTCCTCGGGGCAGAACGTGCCGACAGAAGCACAATCGAGAGGACGGGTGGGATGTGCCGGAGGAAATCAGCTTCTGCAGGGTCGAGCACGTATGTAGGGGATCGTGGGCGTTCGGACGGAGCTACCGCCGCCTCTCACAGCGGATCCGCAAGCCGATCGCAACGTCAGTCGTCCTCGCAGTCCTGATGACCCTCACTGGTCCAACCGCATTCGCGGAGGACCCGCCCGCAGACCCGACCACCACCGAAGCACCGGCGACCGAGTCGCCGAGCCCGGAGCCGAGTCCGTCCACCGACCCGAGCCCCCGACCCACCCTCCCCGAGCCGAGCGTCGAGCCCTCACCCGAGCCGACCACCGCTCCCGAGCCTTCCCCCGAACCGAGCCCCACCTCTGAGCCCAGCTCCGGAGCCCTCTCCCTCCGAGCGCCCTCCGTCACCGACTCGCTGATCGTCCGTCTCGTCCCCGGCCTGTCCTCGGTCGAGGAAGCGGCGGTCGCATCGCCCTCGGCGGCGGCGTCGAGACGTCCGCGATCCCCGCCCTGCGGATGCACGTCGTCGAAGTCGCGCGCGCCACGTCGGCTGCGTCGATCGCCGCGTACCGCGCCGACCCGCGCGTCGACTCGGTCGACCGCGACCGCGTCCGCGAGGCCGAGGCCACGCCGGACGATCCGTCCTACCCCGACCAGTGGGCCCTCCCGCAGATCGGTTGGGACCAGGCCTACGGCGTGACCGCTCCCGCCGGCTCGGCGACGCTCGCCGTTCTGGACACCGGCGTCGACGCCGTCGGTGACCTCTCGATCATCGCCGGCTACTCCGCGTTGGGCGGCGGCACGAGCGACCCGAACGGCCACGGCACGTGGATGGCCTCGATCGCGGCAGCCACCGTGAACAACGGCACCGGCATCGCCGGCGTCGGCTACGACGGCGTCTCCGTGATGCCGGTCAAGGTTCTCTCCGCGGACGGCACCGGACAGGACTCCGACATCATCGCCGGTGTCGTGTGGGCTGCCGACCACGGCGCCGACGTCATCCTGATGTCGTTCTCCAACCCCGGCTACTCCCAGGCGTTGCAGGACGCGATCGACTACGCGTGGTCCAAGGGCGCGCTCTCCGTCGCTGCCGTCGGCAACGACGGCTCGTCGACTCCCGCGTATCCCGCCGGTGACACGAAGGTCGTCGGCGTCGCCGCGACCAACCAGGACGACACGCTCTGGTCCGGCTCCAACTCCGGCGCCGCGGCGTTCATCTCCGCGCCCGGCGTGGGGATCACCGCGAACGTCGGCTCCGGAACGACATCCGTCACCGGTACGTCGGCATCGGCCGCGATCGTGGCCGGCGCAGCTGCTGTCTTGAAGGCGAACGACCCCACCGCGACCAACGGCACGGTGGTGGGTCGGCTCGCTCGGAACACGGACGCCGGCGGCGCCGGCAACGGCCGCCTTAACCTGGCTCGTTCCCTTTCAGATGTCGCGACCGACGAGGTCGTCCCCGTCGGCGCCCCCGGCGGCGGCCCGCTCGTCGGTCCCTACGTCGCTGCCGCGTGCGGCAGCGCGACTTTGTCGGTTACGGGGCCGCAGAACCCGGCGACCGTCGGCCAAGGCGGGTCGGCCCAGTACGTGATCACTCTCACCAAGAGTGGCGGAAACGGCTGCACGTACAACTTCAGCACAACCGGACTTGCTTCAGGGGCCACGGCTTCTTTCTCGCCAGCCTCGCTCAGCCCCGGCAACGGCAACGTGACCCTCACTACCGCCCTCACTGTCACGACCACAGGCGCGACACCGCAGGGCACTGACCCGTTCAACGTGGTCGCGACGAGCACCGATGGTGCTGCTTCGCCTGATCCGAGTGTGACGACGAACCTCGTTGTTGGCGCGCCGGCACCGGACGGTACCTTCAGCGCCACCCCCACGTCTGTCACCCCTTCAACGACCCAGGGATCGACGGTGACGTATTCGCAGACCTCGGGGACGACGCACGCGTCGGGAACGCCTGACTCGCGGAACGCTCAATGCATCCAATTCACTCTGTCGGGATTCACGGGGCTCACTGGAGCCGTCGTCACCGCTCCGGCTGGTCATTCGTGGACGGTCCCTGCCGGAGGGATCTCTGGATCGACGGTGACAGTCCTGGCTACCACGTCTGCGAGCCAGCTTCACCTAGGCGAAGACATCATCCTCGACATAACCGCCACCTCACCCGCCGCGACCGGCCCACGGGGCTGGACGGCCGTCATATTTGCGGCGACCAACGCCGGGAGGACCGCCTGCCAAGGGAGCGCCGATCTAGAGAGTGCGACGGTAACTGTGGCCGCACCACCGGCTCCCGGCGCCGGCGGCGGAGCAGCCAACCTCGACCAGTGCCGGAACGGAGACTTCACCGCCTACATGGTCTGCACGGGCGGCAACTGGGTCAACGGCAACCTGAACCCCAACAACTCGCACTATCGCGAGGGCGACTCTGTTCCTTTCCGGATGCGGATGGACGGATTCACCACCACCGGCCCTCACACGCTCGTCATCGAATACGACAACACGAAGGCTGGGGCGCACGCCTACGACTATCTGACGTCTTACAACAGGACTGAAACAACCGCCGACGCGTGCTCGGGTGTGACTGGCTGCACGCTCGCCGGCGCCACATTCTTCCCGATCCCGACCGACCCCAGCCTCGCCAACGCCTCCCCGCCAGTCATCCCGATCACTGCGGCACAGCGTCAGATGGCGATCTGGAACGGAACGATCACGGGCATCACCTACACGGCCGGGCCTGCGGCCGGGGGGAATGGCGGCAGTCCTGAAGGCACCAACCTCACGACACAAGTCACCATCACCTTCACCGCGGCTACGTCAGGTTCGAATGTCGTCATCGCCTGGGGCGGGCATGTCGCGTCCTACATCGACTGGGGCGAGGGTGATAGCGCCGCGGGGATCTCTGGTTCGCCGTACCACATGCGCCTCGTTTCTCTGAACGGCGGCGGCGGCAACCAGGATCGGTCCATCTCTGGAGCAGCGATCCCGGAGGCACCGCTGCCGATCACCACACAGGCGAGTGCGTCGCAGATCGTCGTGCCCGGTGGTTCCGTCACCGACACGGCCACGTTCACGCCGAACACCGGTAGCCCGAACCCGAGCGGAGCCGCCAGGTTCTTCGTCTGTGGCCCCGGCACCACGGCTCCGAACTGCACGACTGGAGGTACTCAGGTCGGAAGCGATGTCCTGTTCACGAACCAGACATCCGCAACGTCGGCCTCGTTCTCGCCGACCGATCCGGGTGTCTACTGCTTCCGGGTCGAGTACATCCCGGCGACCGGCTCCCCGTATTCGCCTGGGCTCCACACCAACCAGGTGATCGGCACGAACGGCGAGTGCTTCTCCGCCAAGCCGAGGCCAGGCATCTCGACAGACGTGGCACCGGACGTGGTAACGCTCGGACAATCATTCACCGACACCGCGACCCTCAACGAGTTCGGCACCCGCGGCGACGTCAAGGGCTCGGTCGAGTTCTTCCGGTGCGGGCCGAACCTCACCGTTGTGGCGGCCGACTGCACCACCGGCGGCACGTCGATCGGCACGTCCTCCATCACCCTCAACACCGACAATTCGGTGAACACGGACAACGAGACGGCCTCCGTGACGAACACCCCAGGGTCGACAGGTATCTACTGCATCCGAGCCGTCTACACGCCGGATCCGACATACACAGCTGGCGAGGGCTACGCCAGCGTCTCCCACACGAACCAGGTGCTGACGGGCACCAGCAATGAGTGCTTCACGGTCGTCAACCTTGGTTCGATCCGTGCGACGAAGTACAACGACCGAGACGGCAATCACAGCCGAGCATCCTCCGGCGAGGAAGGTCTCGCAGGATGGCGTCTGTTCATCGACACGAACAACGACCAGACATTCAACGGAACCGACATCTCGCCGGCGCTGACGGATAGCAATGGGGAAGTCGTCTTCTCCAACCTGACTCCCGGCTCCTACGCGGTTTGCGAGATGGGTCAGACAGGATGGGCAAACACCGACCCGAGCGACGCATCCCGCTGCAAGAACGTCACGGTTACGGCTGGCGCCGAGTCAACGGTCGCGTTCGGAAACCAGACCCGCGGCACGATCTCGGGCCGGAAGTTCAACGACGTTGATGGCGATGGCATCTTCGATGCGGGCGAGCCGAACCTCACAGGGTGGACGATCCGGCTCTGCTCCGTCGCCACTTGCGACGCGATCGGAGACCCGATCCAGACAGATGTCACCGATAGCGATGGCTACTCCTTCAGCGGACTGACGGCAGGCACGTACTACGTCTGCGAGGTCCTGCAGTCTGGCTGGCAGCAGAACTCGCCCGTCGGTGGTTGCCACTCGGTCGTGATTTCTGCCGGTTCGCCGACGAACGCGACAGACAAGGACTTCGGGAATGCCTCGGCAGACGTGGACGTGGTGAAGACTGGTCCTGCCTCGGTTACCGCCGGTGGCACTGTCGCCTGGACCGTGACGGTGACGAACAACGGGCCGTCGAACGCGATCAATGCGACCCTGACGGACTCGATCGCATCCGGGGCCGGGTTCACTGGCATCACCGACCTGGAGTACTGCATCGGTACCGGTACGGCCTGTGACGAGGACAGCGAGTTCCCCGACTACACGGGGCCGATCGCCCTCGGAACGTTGACCGTTACGCAGGTCGTGACCGTGCAGCTGCGAGCGGAAGTCCCCGCAAACGCGGAAAACACCGACGATGTCAAGAACTGCGCGTCGGTCACCTCGGACGTCGAGGATCCCGACAGCACTGACGAGTCCTGCGCAATGTCAGACGTGATCGAGGACGTGCGCTTGTCGATCGACAAGGAGTTCGGTGCGGACTTCACCGCCAACGCCGATGAAGTCATCGCCGGTTCGACCGGGAACACCTTGAAGATCAAGGTTACGAACGACGGCGCGTCCGACGCGGACAACGTCACGCTCAGCGATGACCTGCCCGACGGTTTGCACGCCACCGCCGTGAGTTCCTCGGCCGGCACCTGCACGCTGGTCGACTCGGCCGCCGACGCCGACCTCTTGGTCGACGACGTGAGTTGCGACCTCGGCACCCTCGGCACAGGCGCTCCCGTGACGGTCACCGTCACCTACTCGGCCGACGCCGACCTCGAGGACGGGGTCATCCTGACCAACACGGCCTCGGCTGATGCCGACGACACCGATAACACGACTCACCCGGTCACCGACTCCGACACGGTTACCGTCCGCGAGGACGTGCGCTTGTCGATCGACAAGGAGTTCGGTGCGGACTTCACCGCCAACGCCGATGAAGTCATCGCCGGTTCGACCGGGAACACCCTGAAGATCAAGGTTACGAACGACGGCGCGTCCGACGCGGACAACGTCACGCTCAGCGATGACCTGCCCGACGGTTTGCACGCCACCGCCGTGAGCTCCTCGGCCGGCACCTGCACGCTGGTCGACTCGGCCGCCGACGTCGACCTCTTGGTCGACGACGTGGATTGCGATCTCGGCACCCTCGGCACGGGCGTTCCTGTGACGGTCACCGTCACCTACTCGGCCGACGCCGACCTCGAGGACGGGGTCATCCTGACCAACACGGCCTCGGCTGATGCCGACGACACCGATAACACGACTCACCCGGTCACCGACTCCGACACGGTTACCGTCCGCGAGTCGGTCGACCTCGACGTCGTGAAGGACTTCGACGGCGATGACCCCGAGACCGTGGACGCCGGCTCGACCGGCAACACCTTCACGATCACGGTCACGAACAACGGCCCGTCCAACGCCGATGACGTCCAGCTCACCGACACGGTGGACGCCCGCCTGGAGGTGACCGGGGTCCTGACCGACACCGGCACCTGCGCCACGCCAGCCCAGCTCGTGGACTGCGACCTGGGTGATCTCGACGCCGGCGATGTGGCCACGATCACCGTCACCTACAAGGTGGCCGCCGACGAGGACCCGGCCACGATCGAGAACTCCGCGACCGCGACCGATGCCGATGACAACACCGCCACCGGTCAGGACTCCGTCGACATCGTGGAGTCGGTCGACCTCGACGTCGTGAAGGACTTCGACGGCGATGACCCCGAGACCGTGGACGCCGGCTCGACCGGCAACACCTTCACGATCACGGTCACGAACAACGGCCCGTCCAACGCCGATGACGTCCAGCTCACCGACACGGTGGACGCCCGCCTGGAGGTGACCGGGGTCCTGACCGACACCGGCACCTGCGCCACGCCAGCCCAGCTCGTGGACTGCGACCTGGGTGATCTCGACGCCGGCGATGTGGCCACGATCACCGTCACCTACAAGGTGGCCGCCGACGAGGACCCGGCCACGATCGAGAACTCCGCGACCGCGACCGATGCCGATGACAACACCGCCACCGGTCAGGACTCCGTCGACATCGTGGAGTCGGTCGACCTCGACGTCGTGAAGGACTTCGACGGCGATGACCCCGAGACCGTGGACGCCGGCTCGACCGGCAACACCTTCACGATCACGGTCACGAACAACGGCCCGTCCAACGCCGATGACGTCCAGCTCACCGACACGGTGGACGCCCGCCTGGAGGTGACCGGGGTCCTGACCGACACCGGCACCTGCGCCACGCCAGCCCAGCTCGTGGACTGCGACCTGGGTGATCTCGACGCCGGCGATGTGGCCACGATCACCGTCACCTACAAGGTGGCCGCCGACGAGGACCCGGCCACGATCGAGAACTCCGCGACCGCGACCGATGCCGATGACAACACCGCCACCGGTCAGGACTCCGTCGACATCGTGGAGTCGGTCGACCTCGACGTCGTGAAGGACTTCGACGGCGATGACCCCGAGACCGTGGACGCCGGCTCGACCGGCAACACCTTCACGATCACGGTCACGAACAACGGCCCGTCCAACGCCGATGACGTCCAGCTCACCGACACGGTGGACGCCCGCCTGGAGGTGACCGGGGTCCTGACCGACACCGGCACCTGCGCCACGCCAGCCCAGCTCGTGGACTGCGACCTGGGTGATCTCGACGCCGGCGATGTGGCCACGATCACCGTCACCTACAAGGTGGCCGCCGACGAGGACCCGGCCACGATCGAGAACTCCGCGACCGCGACCGATGCCGATGACAACACCGCCACCGGTCAGGACTCCGTCGACATCGTGGAGTCGGTCGACCTCGACGTCGTGAAGGACTTCGACGGCGATGACCCCGAGACCGTGGACGCCGGCTCGACCGGCAACACCTTCACGATCACGGTCACGAACAACGGCCCGTCCAACGCCGATGACGTCCAGCTCACCGACACGGTGGACGCCCGCCTGGAGGTGACCGGGGTCCTGACCGACACCGGCACCTGCGCCACGCCAGCCCAGCTCGTGGACTGCGACCTGGGTGATCTCGACGCCGGCGATGTGGCCACGATCACCGTCACCTACAAGGTGGCCGCCGACGAGGACCCGGCCACGATCGAGAACTCCGCGACCGCGACCGACGCCGATGACAACACCGCCACCGGTCAGGACTCCGTCGACATCGTGGAGTCGGTCGACCTCGACGTCGTGAAGGACTTCGACGGCGATGACCCCGAGACCGTGGACGCCGGCTCGACCGGCAACACCTTCACCATCACGGTCACGAACAACGGCCCGTCCAACGCCGATGACGTCCAGCTCACCGACACGGTGGACGCCCGCCTGGAGGTGACCGGGGTCCGACCGACACCGGCACCTGCGCCACGCCAGCCCAGCTCGTGGACTGCGACCTGGGTGACCTCGATGCCGGCGATGTGGCCCCGATCACCGTCACCTACAAGGTGGCCGCCGACGAGGACCCGGCCACGATCGAGAACTCCGCGACCGCGACCGATGCCGACGACAACACCGCCACCGGTCAGGACTCCGTCGACATCGTGAGTCGGTCGACCTCGACGTCGTGAAGGACTTCGACGGCGATGACCCCGAGACCGTGGACGCCGGCTCGACCGGCAACACCTTCACGATCACGGTCACGAACAACGGCCCGTCCAACGCCGATGACGTCCAGCTCACCGACACGGTCGACGCCCGCCTGGAGGTGACCGGGGTCCTGACCGACACCGGCACCTGCGCCACGCCGCCAGCTCGTGGACTGCGACCTGGGTGACCTCGACGCCGGCGATGTGGCGTGATCACCGTCACCTACAAGGTGGCCGCCGACGAGGACCCGGCCACGATCGAGAACTCCGCGACCGCGACCGATGCCGATGACAACACCGCCACCGGTCAGGACTCCGTCGACATCGTGGAGTCGGTCGACCTCGACGTCGTGAAGGACTTCGACGGCGATGACCCCGAGACCGTGGACGCCGGCTCGACCGGCAACACCTTCACCATCACGGTCACCAACAACGGCCCGTCCAACGCCGATGACGTCCAGCTCACCGACACGGTGGACGCCCGCCTGGAGGTGACCGGGTCCGACCGACACCGGCACCTGCGCCACGCCAGCCCAGCTCGTGGACTGCGACCTGGGCGATCTCGATGCCGGCGATGTGGCCACGATCACCGTCACCTACAAGGTGGCCGCCGACGAGGACCCGGCCACGATCGAGAACTCCGCGACCGCGACCGATGCCGATGACAACACCGCCACCGGTCAGGACTCCGTCGACATCGTGGAGTCGGTCGACCTCGACGTCGTGAAGGACTTCGACGGCGATGACCCCGAGACCGTGGACGCCGGCTCGACCGGCAACACCTTCACGATCACGGTCACGAACAACGGCCCGTCCAACGCCGATGACGTCCAGCTCACCGACACGGTGGACGCCCGCCTGGAGGTGACCGGGGTCCTGACCGACACCGGCACCTGCGCCACGCCAGCCCAGCTCGTGGACTGCGACCTGGGTGATCTCGACGCCGGCGATGTGGCCACGATCACCGTCACCTACAAGGTGGCCGCCGACGAGGACCCGGCCACGATCGAGAACTCCGCGACCGCGACCGATGCCGATGACAACACCGCCACCGGTCAGGACTCCGTCGACATCGTGGAGTCGGTCGACCTCGACGTCGTGAAGGACTTCGACGGCGATGACCCCGAGACCGTGGACGCCGGCTCGACCGGCAACACCTTCACGATCACGGTCACGAACAACGGCCCGTCCAACGCCGATGACGTCCAGCTCACCGACACGGTGGACGCCCGCCTGGAGGTGACCGGGGTCCTGACCGACACCGGCACCTGCGCCACGCCAGCCCAGCTCGTGGACTGCGACCTGGGTGATCTCGACGCGGCGATGTGGCCACGATCACCGTCACCTACAAGGTGGCCGCCGACGAGGACCCGGCCACGATCGAGAACTCCGCGACCGCGACCGATGCCGATGACAACACCGCCACCGGTCAGGACTCCGTCGACATCGTGGAGTCGGTCGACCTCGACGTCGTGAAGGACTTCGACGGCGATGACCCCGAGACCGTGGACCCCGGCTCGACCGGCAACACCTTCACGATCACGGTCACGAACAACGGCCCGTCCAACGCCGATGACGTCCAGCTCACCGACACGGTGGACGCCCGCCTGGAGGTGACCGGGGTCCTGACCGACACCGGCACCTGCGCCACGCCAGCCCAGCTCGTGGACTGCGACCTGGGTCGATCTCGACGCCGGCGATGCGGCCACGATCACCGTCACCTACAAGGTGGCCGCCGACGAGGACCCGGCCGACGATGAGAACTCCGCGACCGCGACCGATGCCGATGACAACACCGCCACCGGTCAGACTCCATCGACATCACCGAGGACGTCACCCTGACCATCGACAAGGAGTTCGATCGCGTCCACACCGCGAACGATGACGAAGTCATCGCCGGATCGACCGGAAACACCCTCAAGATCCAGGTGACGAACACGGGCTTGTCCGAGGCGGACAACGTCACCATCACCGTCAATCTGCGGCAGGTCTGCACGCGACGGCGGTCTCCACGACCGCCGGTACGTGCTCGCTGGTGGACTCTGCCTGCGATGCCGATCTGCTCGTCGACGACGTGGCTGCACCCTGCTCCACCTCGGACCCGGGGCCTCGGTGACCGTGACGGTCACCTACAGCGCCGATGCCACCCTGGAAGACGGTGCGGTGAAGTTCAACACGGCTGATGCGGACGCCGATGACACAGGTCTCGTGAGCGACACGGACACCGTCACGGTTCGCGAGGACGTCACCCTGACCATCGACAAGGAGTTCGGATCGGCGCTCACACCGGCGAACGATGACGAAGTCATCGCCGGGTCGACCGGAAACACCCTCAAGATTCAGGTGACGAACATGGGCTTGTCCGAGGCGGACAACGTCACGATCACCGACGATCTGCCGGCAGGTCTGCACGCGACGGCGGTCTCCACGACCGCCGGTACGTGCTCGCTGGTGGACTCCGCCGGCGATGCCGATCTGCTCGTCGACGACGTGAGCTGCACCCTGCTCCACCTCGGACCCGGGGCCTCGGTGACCGTGACGGTCACCTACAGCGCCGATGCCACCCTGGAAGACGGTGCGGTGAAGTTCAACACGGCTGATGCGGACGCCGATGACACAGGTCTCGTGAGCGACACGGACACCGTCACGGTTCAAAGAGAGGCCGACCTCTCGATCGTGAAGACGGACGGGGTGGCGACCGTGGCGGCCGGGACCTCGACGACCTACACGATACACTCACCAACAACGGTCCCTCGGCGGTCGGGGCCGGAGTCGGATCAAGGACACCATCCCGGCCAACACGACTCCCTCGGAGACCGAGGCGGACTGCGACATCTCCGGTGGCGTGATGACCTGCACCACGACGACGGTGCTGCTCCCGGGTCAGTCGGTTACCTACTACCTGACGCTCGCCATCCCGACCACTTACAGGGACGGCGGGAACACGACCCTTTCCAACACGGCGTACATCTTCTCGTCGCCGGAGACTGACCCCGACCCGACAGACAACTCGTCGACCGACACGGACACGGTCGGACCGGCGAGCGTGGGATCGGGCAGCACCATGACCGACTCCGCCTTCCAGCTGCGGGACGACCTTGGCCCGTGGACGATCTCGGACTTCAGATCCTGCTGAACAACAAGATGGTGGTCGTCGCGACGAACCCCGGTCAGTTCTACTACCACCAGCGGCGACCAACCCATTCTCGGTCGCTCACGAAGTGGGAGTTCAACCTGAACTGGCCGAAGGAGTTCACGGCGCAGGTCGGGGAGGCAACCCGATCCATGCCTACGTGCAGCTCGCGGGCGACCCGGTCAACACATGGCGGGACTGGACGTCGCAGTCGACGGGGAGCTGCTGGACCTTCAGCTCGCCGGCCGACAACGTGAACCGAACAACCTGCCGAACTGCGGCGGCCAGTACGGGAAGATCACCGTGAACGACGTGCCCGCTGGCGCAAGGGTCTGGGTCACCGTGCACCTCGACTTCGCGCTCAAGGACACGACGCAACCGCAGTCGATCACGCTCCCGAAGAACTACGGTCCGTTCAAGTCCGACATCACGATCAAGCACCAGCAGACCGGTCTTGTGCTGGGCACGAGCACTTCGCAGACCAGCCTGTTGGGTCGAGGCAAGAAGGTGACCGTGGTGTACGGCACGACGGTCAACCTCTCCGGCAATGCGGTCGGCGGGGTCTGGATGAAGGTCCAGCAAGGTACCGGGCCTCCGTCTTCATCAGAAGCGATGTCACGAGCGGCGAGTACGTGATCTACGACGGGCAGACCTGCGGTGATGGGTTGACCGAATGCTCGGGCACGTGGAACTTCGTCAATGCGACGAATGCTGGCACGACATTCACGGTCTACGGCAACGATTCAGGTGGTCGTTCCGCGGCCCCGTCATACCCAGCTGGCTACGCGAAGGTCTGCTCGAACAATGCGACTTGCACGCCGACGGCGCTCAATCCCCCGAGTGCTACCTTCGGAGTCACGAAGGGAACCGCGTACAACAGGAACTGGAAGTTCGCAGCTAGGCGGCGAGTTGGGTGGGCAGGCGCGAAAGCGCCTGCCCACCGTCTTCCTGACACCTTGCGCCGCAAGCGGTTCCCGACTCGTACCGAGCTTCAGGGCTATCCAGCTATCGGGTCGCTGGGGTACCATCGATGCACGAAATGGTGATGCCAGAACCCTTCACCGAGGCTCGGCTACTGACCGCGAGCGAGGTCGCGGATCTGATGCGTGTGTCCAGGATGACCGTCTATCGACTGATCAAGAACGGAGAGATGCCTTCGCTCCGCGTGGGCAAGGGCTATCGCTTCCGTGAGGAAGACGTCCACGATTACCTGAGGGGGCGCTACACCGAGGCCGGTTGACGCCGGTCCACCTCGAGGGCTCCCGACACGCATCAAGCCGAACCTCCGCGAAGGGCGGGGGGGCGTGATGAACGAGCACGACCGGCTCGTCGACCGAGCCGCGCGAGACTCGCGAACTGTCTTGTTCGTCGGCGGGCTGGATTCGGGGAAGAGCTCGATGGCGCGCGCGACGGCCGCCTACGCGCTTCATCTCGGCCGGCGTGTCGCCTACCTCGACGCCGACGTCTCTCAGAAGACCGTCGGCCCGCCGGGGACCGTCGGCCTGAAGCACATCCGCGAGCCCGACGACCTGACGCACGAGCGGATGCACGCCGCCGACGCGATCGGCTTCGTCGGCTCGACCTCTCCGCAGGACCACCTGCTCCCGCTCGTGGGCGCCCTCGCGCGTCTCAGCGAGCGCGCCCACGACGAGGGCGCCGACCTCGTGGTCGTCGACACGGGCGGCGAGGTCTCGGGCATCCGCGGCCAGCAGGTGAAGTACTACAAGGTCGACACGCTGGAGCCCGACCTCGTGGTCGCGCTCCAGAGAGGTGAGGAGCTCGAGCCGATCGTCGGCGTCATCGAGCGATTCTTCGGCGTGGAGGTGGTCCGGCTCGGCATCCATCCGGCCGTCGTCCCCACCACGGTCGACGAGCGGATGGCCCAGCGCGAGGACTCGATGCGCCGGTACTTCGACCAGCCCCTCCAGCGCTTCCGTGTGCGGCCCACGGTGTTCATGCCCTCGCTGCCGCCCCTGTTCGACCTCTCCCAGCTCGACCGCCTCCTCGTGGGCCTCTCCGACGGCGAGGGCGGCTTCACCGGGGTCGGCTACCTGGAGCCCGTCTCGGGGAACGGAGGGCTCCGCTTGATCTCGCCGGTGGCAGAGCCGCCCAAAGCGCTTAGACTGGGTTCCGTTCGTCTGGAGGAGAGCTTCCGAGCGAAGCGGGTCGACCTCCGGAACCTCTTCGGAACCGAATGACCGAATGAAAGGCCTGGATCGTTGCCGTCCCTCGTGAAGAAGCGCCGGAAGAAGATGCGTAAGAAGAAGCACAAGAAGCTTCTGAAGCGCACCCGGCACCAGCGCCTGAAGCTGGGCAAGTAGCGGCGGGAGCATCGGCGTGCGTGCGCCGATCCATGTCCGAACCCTCGTGGTGGGCCTCCTGCTGCTCTCGGCGTGCGCCGACGAGGCCCCGCAGGGTTCGACCGCGGACTCGAAGGAGGTCACGTTCGAGTCCACCGACGGGGTCACGCTCTCCGGCCGGCTCTTCGGCCCCGACCAGGGCTCGGCGGGCGTGGTGCTCGCCCATATGTTCCCCTCGGACCAGAGCGCCTGGTACTTCTTCGCCAACCGACTGGGCCAACGTGGCTATCGCGTGCTGACGTTCAACTTCCGCGGCTACTGTCCGGGCGGTGAGGCGGGGTGCTCGGAAGGCGAGAAGAACATCCCGGCGATCTGGCAGGACCTCGAGGGAGCCGTCGAGGCGCTCCGGAGCGAAGGGGTGACGCGGTTCGGCCTGATCGGAGCCAGCATGGGCGGAACCGCGTCGTTGATCGTCGCGGCGAAGGAAGGGGACGACGTCGACGCACTCATCACACTCTCCGCGCCGACCGCGTTCGAGGGGCTCGATGCGAACGCGGAGGTCCTCGCCCAGGTGAGCGCCGCGAAGCTGTTCATCGCCGGCCACGAAGACGTCGATGCCGCACAGTCCGTGGACGCGCTCTACGGGGAGAGCCTGCAGCCGAAGCGTCCCGTGATCCTGACGACCGGCGACCACGGGACGGACATCCTCACCGGCAACCAGGCGGGGATCGCGAGCACCGAGATGATCAACTGGCTCGAGCGCTATCTCCCGGTGTCGGCCAACGCATGACGCGTCCGATCGTGTTCCTCACCGACTACGGGCGGAGCGACGCGTTCGTCGGCATCTGTCACGGCGTCATGGCGAGGATCGCGCCGGACGCGCGGGTCATCGATCTCACGCACTCGGTCCCGCGCCAGGACGTGATGCGAGGGGCGGTGGAGCTCGCGCGGTCCATCCCGTACATGCCGGCGGACGCCGTGTACGTCGCCGTCGTCGATCCGGGCGTGGGCTCGGATCGCGGCTCGATCGCGACGGCCGCGGGCGGGGCGCTCCTCGTGGGACCGGACAACGGGGTGCTGTCGCTCGCCTGGGAGGCGCTCGGAGGCGTCGAGGCGGCCGTGGAGATCCAGAACCCCGAGGTGCTGCTCGCGCCGGTGTCGCGGACGTTCCACGGACGGGACGTCTTCGCGCCCGCCGCCGCCCATCTCGCGGCCGGCATGCTGCTCCAGGACCTCGGACCCGCCGTCGACCCGGTCACCCTCGTCCACCTGGATCTGCCGGGCCCGATGGTGGCCGAGGGAGCGGTGGGAGCACGGGTGACGGCGACCGACGGCTACGGGAACGTCCAGCTGAACGCCACGGACAGCGATCTGGAGGATGCCGGCGTGCCCAACGGCGGCGTCCTCGTCGTGAACGGCCGGCGACTGCCTCGAGCGGGGACGTTCGCGGAGCTCCCCGAACGCGAGCCCGGACTGATCGTGGACTCCGACGGCTACATCGCGATCGTCGTGAACCACGGGAACGCCGCGCAGATGCTCGGCCTGGCCGCCGGCGACGTCGTCGTGATGGAAGGCCCCTAGGGGCGAGCCGGCTGTTTTCGGGCGGCCTCGTTTGCCGGAGCCACCGCTTCGTAGTCTGTGGTAGATGGCTTGCGGTGTAAGGCCTATCGCTCCGGCGATGTCGTCGATCGTGGCGCCCTTCTCGCGCGCCGACGTGATCGCGGCCGCCTCGAGCTCGTCGAGATGCCGCCGGATCTCCGCGATCGCCTCGAGTGACACCAAGGACAACTCGGTGTTCTCGGCGCGTCGGATCGTCGAGCGAGAGAGGACCTCTTTGTCTGCCACGTAACGAGCATAGCGCTTCTCGCAGCAAGAGAATGGTCCTCTCTCTATCAGTTATTTGAGGAATCAGAAGCAAACCCAAGAACTCACCGGTTCTTATAAGTCCTGCTCAGAGGCCAGATAGAGGGGTTTGTACGGCATAACTCAATAAAAATATTCCTTCTTCAACTAGCAAATGATGTAGGCTCGTCGAAGTACGGAGCCACCCCCCGTTCGGGCGACGCCTGGAAGTACTGGAATGAGAGGGCGACCTAGCCGCCGAGGGGGCGCGTCATCGCAAGACTCCAAGTAACGCCGTGGAGATGGCTATCTCCGCGGCCGTTCGACAGGGAAAGAGGTTGTATGAAACGAGTACTTATCGCGATGGCAGTTGCGGCGCTCGGCGCCGCGTTGCTGCCAACGGCCGCAAGTGCGGCAGCTGTGTCATGCACGGCGACCGGGTTCTTCCGTGACGGACTCGAGATGACCGCCGCACAGATCGGCGGGGACGTGACCGGTTCGCTCGACGCCGGCGGCTGCAACATCGGCGTCTACTACGGCCCAGGTACCTCAGCAAGCGTCTCCGGTGCCACCATCTTCGGCGCGAACTACTTCGGCGTCGTCGCCAGGGGCGCGTCGGTCAACGTGACCAACAGCAACGTGCACACCATCGGCGAAGCGCCACTCAACGGCGCCCAGCACGGGCTCGCCGTGTACTACGCGACCGTTGGCACTGGTAGCGCCACTGCGCAACCAGCGTGCACGACTGGCTCGACGACCGGCACGATCAGCGGTAACACGGTCTACGACTACCAGAAGGGCGGGATCATCTCGAACTGCGCGGGGACAACCGTGACGGTCGCGAACAACAGCGTGACCGGCGAGGGTCCAGTTTCCTACATCGCTCAGAACGGGATCCAACTCGGCTACGGCGCCAAGGGCACCGTCAGCGGGAACACCGTGACCGGGAACGCCTACACCGGGACCAACCTGGCCAGCTCGGCGGGGATCCTGGTTGTGGGTGGCCCATTGTTCGGTCTTCCTTACACGGTTGGGCTGAGCATCACGAAGAACACCCTGACGAACAACGACGTCGGCGTCTGGCTCTTCAACGCAGACGCTTCCGGCAATGCCCCGGCGGTCAAGACGAACAACACGGTCAAGTTCAACACGATCTCCAACAATGCCGTGACCAACACCACCGGGTTCAGCGCCACCTGTGGCTACCAGGCGGGGATCGCCAACCTTGGTCACAAGGACCTGATCGTCAACAACGCGGTCAGTGGGTTCGGTTACACGCCGCAAGCAGGCGGAGACTGCACCGGGACCCCTCCGGCGTTCCTTCGCTTCGTCGACGTGGATTCGTCGGCCCGAGGCGTGCCCAGCAACAAGTAACAACGCTCGGCAACGTCTGTCCACGCTGGAGGAAGACTCCGACGTAAGCGTGGAACGATATCGGGTAGGAGGAGGGGAAGCCCCTCCTCCTACTTCGTTATCCCGGGGTTGTGGGTGAGATTGGCGGGAGCTCCCCAGGGCTCGTCGGGCCGGGGAAGGGACCGTGATCCTGGTTCGCGAGCTGGAGCTGCCAGAGACCGGCCAGCAGGAGCAGCGACACCAGCACGATCAGCGTGATCAACGTCGGGCGTCGCACGCCGGCGAGGCTATCGGCTCACCGAGCGGAGCGCCCGGCGGAGGCCAGGGCGAGCTCGGTCCGCTCGCGCATCCCGACCATCGTGGTTTCGAGCTCGTGTGGATGACCGAGCGACGGCCGGAGATCGACCTCCAGCGAGACGGCGCCGTCGAAGGACGAAGCCGCGAGATCCTCGAGGAACGCATCGAGGTCGAGCACGCCCTCGCCGGGTGGCAAGTGGGAGTCCCATCCCTTCCCGGCGTTGTCGGAGAGATGGACATGTCGGAGCCGCTCCCCGAACAGCTTCCGCACCGCGATCGGATCGTGCTTCGACACGGCCGCATGGGAGGTGTCGAGGACCAGGTGGGGGAGACCCTCCAGCTCCTCGAGATCCTGGTTGGAGTGGAACGTGACGTCCCTGCCGGCGACCCGGACGGGGAACATGTTCTCGACGGCCACCGCGATGCCCGTCCGCTCCTCGAGGTCGGGCAGGTCGTCGACGAGCCAGCGGCGGAACCCGCGCTGCCAGCGGTAGGGAGGGTGGACGACCACCACCGGGATGTTCGCGTCCGCCGCCGCCTCCACGGACCGATCGATCTTCCCGATCGGGTCCGTTCCCCAGACCTTCCTCGTCAGAAGCAGGCACGGAGCATGCATCGCACCCACCGTGAGCCCGAACTCGTCGGCGAGTGCGCGGATCCGCGCGGGGTCCTGGCTCTCCGGATCCTTCGTCACCATGACCTCGACGCCGCGGTAGCCGCACTCGGCCGCGAGCCGGAACGTCCACGACAGCGGCCGCGCGAAGAACGCGGCAGAAGAGAACAGGACGAGCGGGGAAGCCATCCCGTCGATGCTACCGGCGTTCATATGGAAGCACAGGCGCGTTTGCCATATCGCTCGTTGCGTCACTACGGTGCTGGGGACCTCTCACGGCGGATGAGCTGGGCCCCCCGAGTCCGGACGCCGTGGGCATGGAGGTGAGCGCTCGTGCAGCGACTCCGACCAGCCAGAAGCAAGCCCAGAAGCAAGCGAGGACTGTTGGCCGTCCTCGCCGTGGGGATGACGGTGGGGGCGTTCGCGTTCCCTTCGGCCGCGATCGCACAGACGCCGTCCGCAGACGGGGACGATCAGGTCACCGGCAACACGTACGTTCGGCACGACGGCGGTACCGACGCCGGCATCCAGCATTGCAACAACGACGGTACGGCGGACGACGGCGACGAACCTGCCACGAGCGCCACGGACTCCGACACGACGGACGGCGGCAGCCGCCGCCAGGGCAACGAGCCGTACACCGTGATCGACCCCACGGACCCGGATCTGATCGTGGCCGGCTGGAACGACTACTGCCTGACCGACCTCGGCGCCGGCTGGCAGGGGTTCGCCTACTCGCTCGACCGGGGCGAGACGTGGACCGATTCCATCGTGCCCGGCTACCCCCAGGACACTTCCGAGGAGGGTATGGAATCGCCGCTCTTCGGCGACCACACGGATGCCGGTGATCCGATCGCGGCGTTCGACAGCGACGGCGATCTCTTCGTGGGTGGCATCGCGTTCAACCGGGTGGGAGCGATCAACGGTCACGTGTATGTCGCCACGTACCTGACCGATCCCGTCGGCAGCTACCCCGTCGACTACGAGCGAACCAGGATCGTCGGACGCGGCACTCCGTCGCGCAACTTCCAGGGCGTCTTCCAGGACAAGCCCATGCTCGAGGTCGACCGCACGGGCGGCGAGCACGACGGGAACGTGTACGTGTGCTGGTCGCGATTCACGGCGTTCGGCCAGAACCGGATCCTGTTCAGCCGCTCGACCGACTCGGGCGAGACGTTCTCCAAGCCGATCTCGATCACGACTCCCGGTCTCGCATCCGTCCAGGGTTGCGATATCGCCATCGAGGGTGACGGCGACGTGTACCTGACGTTCCGGACCTTCGGCGACTCTTCGGTGCGTCGAGCGAACGGGCTCGGGTTCGCTCGCTCGACGAACGGCGGAGCTTCATTCTCCGATGCCCGGCTCATCCGGACGATCAGGCCGTACAACCCTTCCGACCCCGCGAGGGATTGTGGTGACGGTCCCTTCGAGTGCGCGACCGGCTTCGTGTTCCATCGGGTACCGCTCGAGCCTCGGTCGACGGCGGACCAGAACAGCGCTGACGACGGGGTCTTCCTCACCTACAACGAGATCCGCCCCGGCAGCACGGAGCCGAGCGACAGCTCGTACACCTCTGCCGGCGGCGGTGAGGTCGGCCAGTCGCTGGTCTATGTCGTCGAGTCCCATGACGACGGGGCGAACTGGAGCGAGCCCGAGGCCGTCGATCCGGCCGAGGAGGGTCATCAGTTCTTCCCCGACATCGATGCGCTCGATGGCACGCTCGCCCTCATCTGGCAGGACAATCGGACGGATGATGACTACGACGTCCAGTTCCCGATCGGGAACACCCTCGACGAGGACGGCAACGCCATCTCCTCGGGCGGCTCACTCACCGACCCGGACGACGACATCGTGAACAGCTTCATCGCGACCTCGTCGACGGATGACCTCTCGTTCACGTCGGTGCAGGTTTCGAGGGAGGGACATCAGTCCGCGTACGAGATGTTCGGCAACCGCGACATCCCGTTCCACGGCGACTACAACTGGATCTCGCTCGTCACCGATGGAGATGGGCTGTTCGGCTACGCGTCGTGGACCGACGACCGCAACGTCGTGCCGGGGCAGGATCCACGCGAGCTCGAAGCCCAGGAGGGCTTCGACGACGGCTTCGATGTGCTTCAGTGTCGCGACGATCTCGCCGAGAGCCCCGCCGGCCTGCTCGATCCCCAGATGCCACTGGCCCGAAGGGATGCGCCGTTCGGCGGCGATACCTGTGGGAACGGAGGAGGGCTCGATCAGGACATCTTCGGCATCTCGTTCAGGCCGTAGTCCCAGCGTCCGAACGTAGGCAAGGCGCCCCGGGAGACCCCGGGGCGCCTTCTCTTGGAGGTCTTCTTCAGCAGGGCGAGGCAGAGGGCGGTGCGTATCCTTGTCGCCCATGTGGGTCTTCCCGCTCGCCGCCGCGCTCGTGGCGTTCGCGTTCGCGGTGGCGCTCGGCCGGCGCTTCATCCGGACACGCCGCCTCTACCTGGCGATGTGGTGCGGGGCACTCCTGATGTACGCGATCGCATCGGCGGCCGTCGCGGGCGGTGCCGCCGTCGGCTGGAGCCGGACGCTCTTCGAGGTGTACTGGATCCTGGGCGCGGTGCTCAACGTCCCGCTCCTCGCGGCAGGTGAGGTGCACCTGCTGGGCCGCGGTCGCGTGCTCGACCTTCTCGTGTGGATGGCGCTGGCGTTCGTCTTCGCCTACACGATCGCCGTGACGCGAGGAGCTCCCGTGCACGGGGCCGCGTTCGCGGAGCAGCTGCCATCGGGCAAGGAGGTCTTCGGCGACGGCACCGCCGCGTACCGGCTGCCCCAGCTGATCTCGATCCCCTCGTACCTGATCCTCGTCGCGGGCGCGGCGTGGTCGGCGTGGCGCATGCGCGGCCGCCCCGAGCTCCGGCACCGGTTCACCGGAACGCTGCTCGTCGCGGCCGGCGCGACGATCACAGCCGCCGCAGGATCGGCGTTCGCCGCCGTCGGGAACCTGCCGGCGTTCTCGCTCTCACTGCTCGCCGGAGTCGGCGTGATGTTCCTCGGCTTCCTCCGCGCGACCGAGCCCCGATCTTCTCCTGAACGGAGCGAGCTTCCGACGCCCTAACGCCGAGCCGGTCATCCGAACGAGTGATCCGGTCGCCCGCGGCGCGCGAACCAAGCCTTGACCGCGCCCGTGGGGAAGGAGGGGAGCAAGGGTCGACCGGGACGATCCCGGACGACGAGGCGGCGCGACAGCCGTTCGTTCGCACCATCTTCCAGATCCCGAACACCTAGGAGGGATACCTTTGTCTGCATCCAAGATGAGGCGAGCCGCCGCGCTCGCCGTGACCGGGGCGCTCGCCGTCGCGGCGTTCGCCGGGCTCGGCCCGGTTGCCTCCACGGCATCGAGCCACCGCGAGGCTCCGCTCACTTCCGCCGATCCGCCGATCGACGCGACCGATCTCTACGCGTTCGTGCCCGAGAGTGCGCCGAACACGGTCGCGCTGGTCGGTTCCTGGATCCCGTTCCAGGAGCCCGCGGGCGGGCCCAACTTCTACCTCTGGGCCGAGCGCACCAACTACGACATCAACATCGACAACGATGGGGATGCCATCGCCGACATCACCTATCGGTGGCGGTTCACGACACATCACCGCAACCCCGACTCGTTCATCAACAACAACGGCGCGGTGACGTCGCTGGACGACGAGAACCTCCTCATCTACCAGACCTACGACCTCACGAGGATCCGGAACGGGAACTCTGCGGTCCTCCTGAACGATGCTCCCGTCGTGCCGTCCCATGTGGGCGACGCCTCGATGCCCGGTTACAACGCCGATCTGTTCGACGCGGGCGTGGTGTCCGCCGGCAACGGCCGCAGCAGCTGGGTCGGGCAGTCCGACGACCCGTTCTTCCTCGACCTCCGCGTCTTCGACCTCCTGTACGGGGGCGACTTCTCGGAGGACACCGACGACACGCTGGACGGCTTCAACGTCAACACGATGGTCCTGCAGGTGCCGAAGGGGCAGCTGCGTGGACCGGATGACGGCGTGATCGGCATCTGGACCACCGCGTCGCGGCGCTCGATCCGCATCCAGGCGAGCGATGGCTCCCTCCAGTGGAAGGGCCCGCTCGTGCAGGTCTCGCGTCTCGGGATGCCGCTCGTGAACGAGGTCGTCGTGCCCGTCGGGTTCAAGGACTACTTCAACGGGTCCAAGCCGAGGGGTGACGCGGCCTACCTGCCGAAGGTGAACGATCCCGAGCTCGCGCACCTGATCTCGGCCGTCTACGGCACCGCGTTCCCTGAGGTGCCGGACTCGAACTCGGGCGCTGACGGCGTGCAACGGTCCGACCTGGTGCAGGTGTTCCTCACCGGTCTGCCGGGGCTGAACAAGCCGACGCACGTTCGCAAGTCCGAGATGCTCCGTCTGAACATGAACGTCGCGCCGTGCACCGCGGACTGCTCCATCCTCGGGGCGATCGACGGTGACGTCGCCGGGTTCCCCAACGGCCGGCGTCTGAGCGACGACATCATCGACATCGCCCTGCGAGTCGTGATGGGGGTCTTGATCCCCGGACATGACGCAGACGCCGACGGCCTCGCCGACGGTGTCGGGGCGAACGATGTCCCGTTCCAGGCGACGTTCCCCTACGTCGCGTATCCGCACTCCGGGTCGGACGCAGACCCGCACTGAGAGGAGTCGAGTGGCCGTCGCGATGGCGGCGGCCACTCATCCTCCGGCGATCTTCCGGGAGGACTGATGAAGGGACGACTCACCATGATCGCGACCGCCGCGGGCTTGGCCGTGGCGATCTTCCTGGCCGGTGCCCTCGGCCCCGGCTGGTCGCACGGGCCTCGCGATCAAGATCGTGGATCCGCCTCCGTGGCGGTGGACGGCCCCATCCTCGGCCCAGCACCTGCCGATGGATCGCTGGAAGCGACGATCGCGTCGTTGGAGTCGAGGCTCGATTCCGCTCCCGACGACTGGGAGGCTTCGACCGCGCTGGGGATCGCGTACGTTCAGCAGGTCCGCAACACCTCCGACCCGTCCACGTACCCCCTGGCCGAAGCAGCGCTCGCTCGGTCACTGGAAGTCCGACCGACAGGGAGCCCGGAGGTCTTCCTCGGTATCGGGACCCTCGCGGCGGAGCGGCACGACTTCGCCCGTGCGCTTCGTTGGGGTCGTCGTGCCGCGAGGATCGCCCCGTTCGACGCCGACGTCTACGGTCTCCTCGGGGACGCCCAGCTGGAGCTCGGACGGTACCGCGCCGCATTCCGGACGTTCCAAAGGATGGTAGACACTCGACCGGATGTCGCCTCCTACGGGAGGGTGAGTTATGTCTTCGAGCTCCGTGGCAACGCACGGGGCGCGATCGCCGCGATGCGCGCGGCCTACGACGTCGCAGCACATCGGGTGGACACCGCCTGGGCGGCAGCTCACATCGCCAACCTCCACTTCGACGCGGGTCGGATCCCGCAGGCGCGGGAGTGGTTCCGACGCGCTCGGGCGGCAGACCCCGGCTCGACGGAGGCGGCGTTCGGCCTCGCTCTGGTCGCCTGGGCGTCGGGCGACCTCGAGGAGGCGATCGCCGTCCACGAACGGCTGGCGACCCGTTCTCCCGCGCCGGATCACCTTGCGGGACTCGCGGACCTCTATGCCGCAGCCGGAGACCACGATGCCGCGGCTGCGCAAGACAAGCTGGTGCGGGCCGCGGCTCGGTCCTACCACGCGAACGGGGTCGATACGGATCTCGAGATGTCGCTGTTCGAGGCAGATCGCGCGGTCGATCGGTCGGACCGGTCGGGGTACTCGGCGAGAGCGGCGCTCCGCGCCGCACACGCCGAGTGGTCACGCCGCAAGAGCGTTCACGTCGCGGATGCGTTCGCCTGGGCGCTGTACGCCAACGGCCACTACCGGAGAGCTGCGGCCCTCTCGTTGGAAGCGCTGAGTCTCGGCACGCGTGATGCGCTGTTCCTGTTCCACGCTGGCATGATCCGGCTCCGGCTCGGAGACGCGGACGGCGCCAAGTCCTTCCTCCAGGAAGCGTTCGACGCGAATCCGTACTTCTCCGTCCGCTGGTCGCCCGTTCTTCGCGACACGCTGGCGGACCTGCGCGACCGTTGAGGCGTCCGAGCGAGAAGCGCTAGGCGGCCGCCTCCCACAGGGCCTCGCCGGGCTCTGTGGGAACCGTGTTCGCGACCTCGAGCGAGATCTGGACGCGGTCGAACCTCGACCGATCGAACGGCACCTTGACCACCGTGACACCAGGGCCGGGCATGAAGGTTCCGGCGAACACGGCGTTCACGCCGTCGGAGAGCCAGATCCCGTAGGAGAACCCGGTGGGAGCCGGCGGCACGTCGCTGCCGACCAGGAAGAAGTGGTCGGCGTCGGGCGCGGCGACCTCCGAGACGGGGGCCGGGTCCGACGCGTCGGTCTCGACCAGCTGTGAGCTGTCGGCGCCCGGGAGCTGCGAATAGCGGAGGGCCTGTGCGAACAGGGCGTTCCGATCCTCGAGGTCGGCGGCGCGAAGCACCTGGGAGACGGCCAGGCCACCGGCCACGAGGACGACCGCGACCCCGGCCGCGACGCCCGCCCAGCGGCCGACGGGGGGACGCTCGCGGGGTTCGAGCTCGCGATGGAGGCGGGGGAGCAGCGTCTCGGGAGGCGCGATCGGATCCGCGGCGAAGGCGAGGTCGGCCACGGTGTCGCTGAGCGTCAGCAACGTCTCCCGGCATCTCGCGCAGCCGGGGACGTGCTGGGAGAGAAGCCGGTCCGCCTCTTCGGCGTCCTCGCCCGAGAGGCTTCGGAGGGCGTAGCCCGCCATAAGCTCATCGATGCGATCGTGCGCTTCCGGATCGATCTGCGATCCGGTTGGCGATCCCGGTCGGCCCAAGCTGTCAGTCCTCCGTCTCGAGCGCGCTGCGCAGCTTGCGGAGCGCCGCGAACGTCCTGGTCTTCACCGTACCCAGCGGGATGCCGAGCTTCTCGGCGATCCGGACCTGGGTCATGCCTTCGAAATAGGCCATCTCCAGTACTTGTCGCTGTTCTGCTGGGAGGTCTGCGAGCGAAGCCCGGACCTCGCTGCGACGCCGTGCGACGAAGTCCTCGTCGACGACGCGTTCCGAAGGGTCTTCGCCCACGGCGGGCTCGAGGTTCGCCGCCCGGTCGTGCCGAGCTCGCATCCGCTCCTCCCGCCGGATCGTGTCGACCGCCCGGTGATGGACGAGGGAGAGGAAGAAGCTCCTGAACGCTCCTCGGGCGGCGTCGAAGGCCTCGGGAGCCCTCCAGAGGGCGAGGAAGGCGTCGTGAACGACGTCTTGGGCCAGCAGCTGCTGTCCGAGGAGCCGGTACGCGATGCCGTACGCTGTGGGGGAGTACCGGCGGTAGAGCTCGTCGAACGCCTCCCGGTCACCTCTGGAGAGGCGCCGGTGCAGCTCCAGATCCTCCCGGTCACCATCTCTCATGTTCTTGGCGGGCGACGCTACCATCGCCCCCATGCCACGGCGCCCAATGCACCGGGTCCGCCTCTACTCGCGTCCGGGGTGTCACCTCTGCGACGTCGCTCGCGAGACGATCCTCGCCCAGCGTGAGCGGCTCACATTCGAGTTCGAGGAGATCGACATCGAGGGCGACGACGACCTCGAGCTGGAGTACGGGATCCGGATCCCCGTGGTGGAGGTCGACGGGGAGGAGGCGTTCGAGATCACCGTCGACGCCGCCCAGCTGGCCACGTTGGTGGGATGAGTGCTCAGCCGAGGGCGCTCGTGCACTTGTGAACTGAGCTCGGATTTCGGCTAGGCTCCACTTCTCATGAGCACAAGGTGCCGGCACCCATGAGGGATCGATCGATCCCCGAGGCCACGGTCGGACGGCTTCCTCGGTACCTCCAGGCGCTCGGCGGGATGGCTGCCGAGGGGACCGTGGTCGCCTCCTCCGAGGAGCTGGCGGTGGCAGCCGGCGTCACCTCGGCCAAGGTCCGGAAGGACCTCTCGCATCTCGGCTCCTACGGAACGCGCGGCGTGGGCTACGACGTCGCCTACCTGATCCACCAGATCCGCCGGGAGCTCGGGCTCACCCAGGACTGGGGCATCGCGATCGCGGGCATCGGGAACCTCGGGCACGCCCTCGCCAACTACAAGGGATTCGAGGACAGGGGATTCCGGGTCGCGGCGCTCGTCGACGTCGATCCGAGCAAGATCGGCGAACGCGTGGGGGAGCTCGGCGTCGTGCACATCGACACGCTCCCGGCGTTGGTGAAGGAGCGAGGGATCGCGATCGGGGTGATCGCCACGCCCGCGACGGCCGTCCAGGAGGTTGGCGATCGGATGGTGGCCGCCGGAATCAGGTCGATCCTGAACTTCGCGCCTGCTCCGCTGGTGGCACCACCAGGGGTCTCGGTCCGTTCGGTCGATCTCGCCGTCGAGCTGCAGATCCTCGCGTACTACGAACAACGGAAAGCGGCGCTGGCCGACGTCCGGCAGCGCGGCGGGGCGGTGGCGTTCGCACCGACGAGGTGAGGCGTGGCCGGCGGACGCAAGACGATACTCCCGCTGGTTCTCGCCGTCGTCGTGTTCGCCTTGCTGGTGCCGCTCACGTGCGACGGAAGCTCCGGCAACCCACGCGAGTTCTGCCAGAACGTCTTCTTCTGGAGGATCCCGTGGTCCTCGATCGCCGGCTCGGCCGGGGCTGCCCTGATGTATGGCGTCCCGGTGATCGCCGCGATCTTCACCTTCTTCGTCACCCGTGCGGTCCTCGCTCGAAGGACAGCGGCTTCGCCGAACGGAGCGGATGACTAGGAGATCCCGGACCGCTACTTCGCGATGGTGATCCAGAGGACGAACAGGACGGCCAGGATCATCACCCCGAGGAGGATGAACTGGACCGAGCCCTGATCGAGCAGCGGGACCTCGTGCGCTTGCGCGAGCAACACTCCTACCCCCTCTCGCATCATCATGCCGGTCCGTACCAGGGCGGTGCCGCCCCGCCGGTGAGGAAGTCCTTGCGCTTGCGCTCGGCGATGTCCAACAGCGGCAGATGGACCGCGAACAGGAGCACCGAGCCGGCGAGGAACATGTAGGAGTACTTCGGAACGCTTCCCTCGTCGTAGGCGAGCGACACCGTCCAGAGCGGCCCACCGTCGAGGAAGTGCGCTTCGGCGACGGCCAGCTGGGTGTCGCCCGAGTTCGCGAAGCGGAGCCTGTCGACCGCGAAGTCGACGCCGGAGAGCGCCCTGGGATCGAGAGCCTCGATCTCGAGCCCCGCGTTGGCCTCCTCGGCGAGGAAGTCGGTCACGATGCCGGTCAACGACTGGACCTGGGCGGTGTCGCCCTTCCCGGGTTCCTTCCAGGGCTCTCCCGGGTAGCTCTTGAACGTCTCGTAGAGGTCGCTCGTCTCCCCGGTCGAGGCGACGAGCGGCACCCAGCTCGGCTCGGCGCCGCGCGGGCCGAGGTTCACGGGTGTGTCCGGACCCTGCGAGTAGAAGCCGAAGGCCCAGAGGGCGGAGAGCAGGATCATCCATCCGGAGAAGGCGACCATCAGCACGAGGTAGCCCATCCATCGTCCGAGGACCGCGGTCAGGATCAGGTACACGCTGCCCACGAAAAGGATGAACGCCATGAGCGTGACGCCCGCGCCCTTCGCGAGGGTGCCGCAGTCGATGTTGAACCCGAGGCAGCTCTCCATCACGGATCCCGGGGGTTGGAGGTCGGGTTCTCGAGGGCCTTGGCCGAGGCATCCTCGTTCAGGCACACGTTGTCCTCGGGCGCCACGTTCTCCGAGGACAGGTCGACGAGGTACACGACGATGTCGTTGATCTGCTGGTCGTCCAGCGCACCCTCGAACCGGATGCTCCACGAGGGCATCGCGTTCCGGCCCTCCGCGATCACCTGATAGATGTCCTCGGTCGAATAGATCGCCGCGTGGTTCGAGGAAGGACCGCCGCACACGGTCGTCAGGTCGGGCGGGAACGCGAACGTGGTGCCCGTCTGGATGATGCCCCCGGTGAGGTCCGGGCCGTGGCAACGGACGCACCCGACGCCCAGCTGGTTCTCCTCGGAGAACAGCAGCACCGCACGAGAGCCGCGGTTGAGGGCGAGCTCCTTCAGCTCTTTCTCCTGGTTGAGGTTGGTCGAGGGCTCGAAGATCCAGGTGGCGGGCACCCAGATCACGAAGAAGGCCAGCATGACGACGCTCCAGCCCTGGAGCTTCTGGAGCAGCGGGGTCTCCAGGGCGGCGTCGGACGGGCCGGGCTTCAGCGCGTCGGGGATGTCGGGACCGGTCTCACGGGTTCGCTGTCGCAGCGCGAGCCCGGCGATGGCCGCAACCGTGATCAGCGCGCCCGCGATCGCGAGCCCGATCCCGGCCGTCGTCGACAGTGCGAGCATCGGTCTCGTCCGCTCCTATCCCGGCGCCACGCAGAAGGCGCCCTGCGGCGGTTGGTCGATCGTGTCGGTGCCGCGGGCGGGTCCGAGGACCACCTCGGAGGTGTCGACCATCACGCGGCCGTCGACGATCTCCATGTGGAAGCGGTCCATGCCGCGGGGAGCGGGGCCGAGCTGGTACTCGCCCGCCTGGTTGTACTTCGAGCCGTGGCACGGGCACTCGAACCACTTCGACTGGCCGCAGAACGGGACCCGGCAGCCGAGGTGCACGCACCGCTGATAGAGCGGCATGATCCCCTCGCCGGCCACGCCTTCCTTGACGTAGTCGATGTCGCCCTTGGCCGTGCCGTTGTAGGGCACGACGTAGAAGCGGCCGGTGCCGACGTAGAAGGGCTCGCCCGAGGCGACGGCAGCCTTGATCTCGTCCAGCGGCCCCGCGTCGATCAGGGCGCCGAACCCACCTTTGAGGCTCGGCCACAGGAAGGCGATGGATGCGCCGCCGAACTGCGCGCCGAACACGAGGAGCGACGTGAGCAGGGACTTGCGGAAGAAGTCACGGCGCGAGACGGCCGGCGCGCGGGTCGGCGGCGCCGGGAGGCCGGCGGCGCGCGCCCGCGAGGCTGCCATCGCGTCCTGCTGTCGCTGGTAGGACCGGAGCGAGATCACGAAGAACGCGATCGCGAAGATCGTGATCCCGAGGAGCGCCGCGACGGCGGCGATGAGTCCGGCGGATACGGCGAGCGTCGTCACAGGTCGAAGAACACCCCCTGCGCCCACGGCCACACCCAGTTGTAGCCGGGGCCGCGGAAGAACGAGCCGATGATCGTGAGGACGGCGCCGAACATGAACAGCATCGTGAACAGGGTGATCGCGATCTTCCGGTCACCGGGCCGGGTGCTGGGGTTCCGGTCGACGAAGGGCGCGGCCGCGAGCCCGACGAGGATGAACGTCGGGATCACGATGCCCGCGACCATCGGGTGGAAGTAGCGCAGCATCTCCTGGAGGCCGAGGAAGTACCACGGCGCCTTCGACGGGTTCGGGGTGAGGTTGGCGTTGGCCAGCTCGCGAAGCGGGGCGTTCAGGAACGTCGAGAACACCACCAGCGCCGACCGAGAGCACGAACATCGCCACGAACTCCTCGAGCAGCAGGTGCGGCCACACGTTGACCCGGTCGCCCTGTTCGCGCTCGACCCGCTGGATCCCCTCGGGCGGGACGAGCGCCAGGAGACGGTGCTTGTCCGGAGCGCCCTTCTTGGGCGTCGGGATGTTCCCGGTCGGGAGCGGCGCGGTCCGGGTCGGCGCGCTCACCGCCGCGGCCGCCGCGACCGCCTGGCCGGCGGGAGCGGCTGCAGCGGCGGCCGGTGCGGCGGCGGCCGCCGCCGGCGCTTGCGCTTCGCCGTTCCCACCCGCGGCGGCCGCCGCGGGGGCGGCCTCCTCCTCGGGATGCGCGGACTTGTAGGCGCGGACGGCAGCCGACCGCGCGCGACCCTCGGCCACGCGCCGGTCCGTACCGGCATCGAGCTGCTCCTTGAGGACGCGGTCGAAGACTTCCTGATCGAGCGGGGTGTCTTCGCGCGCCATCTACAGCGGCCCCGAGATCCCGCCGTCCTTGCGGATCCGCCAGAAGTGGACCGCGAGGAACAGCACCAAGACGAACGGGAGTGCGAGGACGTGGAGCACGTACCACCGCAGCAGCGTCTCCGGGCCGACGACGACACCGCCGAGCAACCCGATGTTGAACTGCTTCGCGATGAACGGCGAGTACCCGGCGAGCGACGTGCCCACGGTCACGGCCCAGATCGCGAGCTGGTCCCACGGCAGCAGGTAGCCGGTGAACGACAGCCCGAGGGTGAGGAACAACAAGACCACGCCGACGACCCAGTTGAACTCGCGCGGCGGCTTGTACGCGCCCGTGTAGAACACGCGCGCCATGTGCAGCGTCACGCTGAACACCATCAGGTGGGCACCCCATCGGTGGAGGTTCCGGACGAAGTCCCCCAGGAACACGGTCGTCCTGATGCCCTGCATGTCGGTGTAGGCCTGCCCGCCGCCGATGTCGGCCATCGGCCGGTAGAAGAACATCAGGAAGATGCCGGTGATCGTGAGCAGGATGAACAGGAAGAACGACAGGCCGCCCAGGCAGAACGTGTAGGTCAGCTTCAGTCCGTGGCGCTTCACCTTCACCGGGTGGAGGTGGTACAGCACGTTGTTCATCGTCGCGAGCGCGCGGTCGCGCGACGTGTCCTTGTAGCCCTTCCGGAAGATGGAGCCCGGCCGGAAGATCGACTTCCAGACCTCGGTCTCCCGGAGACGGTCGCCGAGCTCGCTCGGCGAAGGGGGCTTCAACTTCACCGCGTTCCCCCTCTCGCGGCCACCACGGTCATTCCTCCGCCGCCTGCGACGCCGGGACCTCGGCCATCGTCCGCTTGCCGCCGGAACCGTCCGGCAGCCGCGCATAGTACAGCGTGTCCGTCGGGCACCGGTCGACGCACACCGAGCACCGGGTGCAGGCGTTGTCGTCCACGATGAAGATCGCGGTCGAGGTGAGGACCTCGGCCTCGGCCGCCGGCGTCTCGGCGTCCTCCACGATGCCGGGCGAGAGCATGAAGATGCAGTTCCACGGGCACACGTCCTCGCACGCCCGGCACAGGATGCAGTTGTCGGGATCCAGCATCAGGTGCTTCGGCGACTTCACGCCCTGGGCGAGCCACGAGGGGTCGACCGCTTCGAGGTTGTAATCCTCGTGGATGTCGACTTCGGTCTTGGTGAACGGCATCTGCTTCCTCTACCGGTACCCGCCGGTGGGACGGACGTCGCCGGACTCTCCGCGGAGCTTGCGGCGCCAGTTCTGGAGCACGGCCGACACGATGAGCACCGTGATGATGGGACCGGTGGCGAGCCCCATCGCGATCGCGTCGCGGAGCATGAGGAGGCCCTCGTTGGAGAGCCACAGGAAGGACTCCCGGGAGAAGAAGCTGCCCCCGGTGTTGAACGGGTCCCGGAGGAAGGCTTCGAGGTCGGTCGGCCCCTGCCAGCCGAGGATCTGCTCGGAGTAGTAGAGCCACCACGACGACATCACGGCCACCGAGATCAGCAGGAGGAACAACAGCGCCATCGAGAAGAGCACGGCGCTCGTCCACGTCCATTCGAAGTCCCTGAGGAACGCCTCGACATGGCGCTTGACGGTCCGGATGGGCGATCTGGCTGCCGTGTCGACCTGGCTCATGCGCTCGCTTGCTCCATGGGCGGGCGAATCATAACCGGGCCTCGGGGGGCCTTGCCCTGCTCTCGGCTCCCGCTCCCACTCGTGAAGGTTTTCACGAGCGGACCCAGACTATGTGCCTGCCGGAGCACAGACAACTCACGCAGGCCGCGATGGGAGACTGGGCCCGATGCTTGCCGGACTGGTCGAGGAGGGGCTCTCGTCGTGGTGGGCGCCGGCCCTCGCGTTCGCGGCCGGGGTGGTGTCCTTCGCCAGCCCGTGCGTCCTGCCGCTGGTTCCGGGCTACGTCTCGTTCGTCACCGGGAGCCGCGCCACCGAGGGCGAGGGCCGGCGCCCGCTGGTGCCGATCCTGCTGTTCATCCTCGGGTTCACGATCGTGTTCACGCTGCTGGGGGCGTTCGCGGGGACGTTCGTGCGGTTCTTCCGGGACGAGTGGTTCCAGCGGGCGGCCGGGCTGGTCGTGCTCGCGCTGGGGCTGCTGATGCTCGGCTACGCGTTCCGCCGCGGCTCGCCGCGGCTGTACGCGGAGCGCCGGCCGCTCCTCGAGCGGGTGCGCCCCGGCACGGCCGGGGCGCTCCCGCTCGGGATGGCGTTCGCCGCCGGGTGGACGCCGTGCATCGGGCCGGTGCTCGGGGGCATCCTCGCCATCGCGGCCGGCGGGGGCACTCTGAAAGGCGCGGCGCTGCTGGTCGTGTATTCGCTCGGTCTCGGTGTGCCGTTCCTGTTGGTCGGGATCGGCGCCGACCGGCTTGGTCGGCAGCCTCGGATGGGTGCGGCGGAACTACCGGGTGATCGCAGGGGTGTCTGGAGCGCTGCTGGTCGCGGTCGGCGTGTTGCTGATCACGGGGACGTTCCAACGGTTCATCGCGCCGCTCGCGCGCTACGCCCCGGGTCTGTAGGAACCTTCGCCGCCTCGGAAGCTGGGGGTGTCAAGCGGTTGACGAGGGCTCGACCGTTCCCCTCGACATGACGTGTCAAGGGCTTACCGACGAACACCTAGGTCTTTGTCGGTAAGCCCTTGACGGGTAGCTGGGAGAAGGCGCCGCTCGTGGGGCGAGGCACCCTCTCGGCAACGCCACCCAGAGGGATGGACGCGCGCAGGAGCCCCTCCTAGCATCGGGGCGCTCATGACGACATCGTCGGGCCTCACACTGCGTCAGTCCACCGCCCTCGTCTGGCGAACGCTGCGGTCGATGCGGACCGCACTGATCCTCCTCTTGATGCTCGCGGCGGGCGCCGTGATCGGGTCGCTCCTGCCGCAGATCCCCAACTCGCCGGAGCGTGTGGGCCAGTACCTCGACGACCACGGGTTCTGGGGGACGGCCTTCTTCCGCGCCGGCTTCTTCGACGTCTACGGCTCGTGGTGGTTCGTCCTGATCACGGCGCTGCTGTTCGTCTCGCTGGCCGCGTGTCTGTTCCCGAGGACCCGAGCGATGATCCGGGCGATCCGGCAGCGACCGATCCACGCGAGGGAGCTCGACGGGTTCCGGCATCATGCCGAGGTTCGCGTCGGCACCGCACCGGACGTGGCCGCCGTGACCGCCGCCCGCCTCCTGCGTCGGAAGCGGTTCCGCGTCTCGCACGAAGGTCTCGGTGTCGCGGCCGAGAAGGGCGTGCTTCGCGAGGTCGGGAGCCTGCTGTTCCATTGGGCCTTCTTCCTGCTCCTGCTCGGCGTGATCGTCGGGAAGGGGACGGGGTTCACGGGGCGCGCCGTCGTGACGGAGGGGGAGACGTTCGTCGACGCGCTCCCGAACTACGCCGGCGAGATCCGCACCGGCCGCTACTTCGGCGGCGGGTTCACGGGCTTCGGCTTCGAACTGCTCGACTTCGAGGACAGCTACCGGCGGAACGGCCAGCCGATCGACTTCGTCTCCCGCGTCCGGTTCCTCGATCGCGAGGGTCAGCCGACCGGCACCCAAGAGATCCGCGTGAACCATCCGGCGGAGGTGGAGGGCCTCCACGTCTTCCAGGAAGGGTTCGGCTGGGCACCGGTCGTCGAGGTCTCGCTCGACGGGCGGCGCCTGTGGTCCTCGCCGATCGAGATGGCACGGGACGATCCGCCGGACGGGGTGCCCGCGACCGCGATGCCGTGGCGGGGCGCGATCAAGCTCACCGCGCCGGAGCCCGACGTCATGATCGCCCTCGAGCTGTGGCCGGACTTCCGTTCGTTCGCCAACCTCCAGCTGACCGGCGAGCCGTCGTCGATGCTCGTGCAGTTCGATCCCTACATCAGGTACTCGGTCTACGAGGGCGAGATCGTGGATCCCTCGTTGTCGACGGTCGACACGACCGGTCTCCGGCGCGTGGGTCGCTCCGACCTCCATGCGGCGGGCACGAGCATGTTCGACGTGCCCGGCGTCGGCCGGCTCGACCTCTCCTTCCCGGAGCTCCGCCAGTACAGCGTGTTCCTCGTCAGCCGGGACGCCGGCATCCCGGTGGTGCTGGCCGCCGCTATCCTCGTCCTCGTGGGACTCATCCCCTCGCTGTACGTTTCTCGGCGGAAGGTCTGGATCCGGGCGGAGGCGGCCCCGGGCGGCTCGCTCGTGAAGATCGGTGGCTTCTCCCTGCAGCGGAAGGACGCCTTCGAGGAGGAGTTCGAACGGATCGTCCGGGGTATCGGGGGACCCGAGGCGGTCGAGGTGCAACCGGAGGAGCGGGTGGGGACATCGTGAACTGGGCGAGGATCTCGAGCACTGCCTTCGACGTGACGATCTGGCTCTACCTCGGGGCCATGGTGCTGTCCTTCGCCTATCTGGCCGCCCGGCGCGATCTGCTGTGGGGGCTCGCGCGCGCGGTCGCGATCGCAGGCGCCGCGGCCAACCTCGTGTCGATCGTGGCTCGCGGCATGGCGGCCGACCGGGTGCCGTGGGGCAACATGTTCGAGTACTCGACGGTGCTCGCGTTCCTGGTGGTCGTCGGGACGCTCGTCATCGTCGAGGGCATGGCGAAGATCAAGACGCTCACCGGGTTCTCGCTGATGTTCTCGGTGCTGACGCTCGCGATCGCGGCGATGTTCTTCCCGGTCGAGCCGAGTCCGCTGCAGCCGGCGCTCAACTCGTACTGGATCAAGATCCACGTCGTCGCGGCGATCACCGGGTCGTCGCTATTCGCGATCGGCGGGATCGCGACGATCCTGTTCCTGCTGAAGGATCGATCGGAGCGCCGCGCGCTCGCGGTCGGCCGCGAGCGCCCGCCCGCTCCGATCATGGGGGGCGCGGTCGAGGTCGACGCGCCGCACGACCTGCTGCCCGATCCGGAGGGCGCCGGCGGAGCGTCCGCCCCCCGGCGCGGCGGCGTCCTGCCGTCCGCCGCCGCGCTGGACCGCGTGGCCTATCGCGTGATCGCCTTCGCGTTCCCCATCTGGACCTTCGCGGTGATCGCGGGTGCGATCTGGGCGCAGGAGGCGTGGGGGCGCTACTGGGGATGGGACCCGAAGGAGACCTGGTCGTTCGTGACCTGGACGATCTTCGCCGGCTACCTGCACGCCCGGTCGACGGCCGGATGGAAGGGCCGGCGCGCCGCGATCATCGCGGTCGTCGGGTTCATCTCGCTGTTGATCACCTACTACGCCGTCAATCTGTGGATCGTCGGACTGCACTCCTACAAGAACGGATGAGGCGTCAAGTCGCGCGAGAGGCCGGTGATACAGTGCGCGCGGGCTCGGCGAGCCCGTCCTCGAGGCTCCGGGAGACCGAAGGAACCGTGCGGAAGAGGTTGCTCTGGGCGGCGGCCGCCATCGGCCTGCTCCTGCTGTTGGGCGCCTGCGCACCCGATGCGACGCAAGACACCCTCCAGCCCAAAGGCCCGTACGCGGAGAAGCTGAAGGACCTGTTCATCCCCGTCTTCTGGGTCGCGGTCTTCGTCTTCGTGGTCGTCGAGGGCGGCATCATCTGGATCACGATCCGGTTCCGGCATCGCAAGGGCAGGGACCGGATGCCGGCCCAGACACACGGCAACACGAGGCTCGAGATCGGCTGGACGATCGCCCCCGCGCTGATCCTCGCCGGCGTGATGGTTCCCACCGTCGCAGGCATCTGGGATCTCGCTCGGAAACCGCCGGAAGACGCACTCCACGTCACCGTCAAGGGCTTCCAGTGGTGGTGGGGCTTCGAGTACACGGACGAGGACATGCAGACGAACTATGGGGAGGACCTGCCGATCCGGACGGCCGACGTCCTGGTGATCCCCGAGGACCGGGTCGTCTACCTCACCCTCCAGGGCGCCGGCGGGCAGATCGCGAAGGACGACCCCGCCAAGTCCGACTACATGGTGATCCACTCCTTCTGGATCCCCGAGCTCGCCGGCAAACAGGATGTGGTCCCCGGACGGGAGAACCACATCCTGATGCAGGCGGACGACCCGGGCATGTACGAGGGTCAGTGCGCCGAGTTCTGCGGCCTGCAACACGGGCGGATGCTCGTCCGGGTGCGCGCGCTCGCGGCCGAGGACTGGGATGCGTGGGTGGCCAATCACAAGGGGCCGGCGGTTACGCCGTCCGGTGGGCAGGCCCAGGAGGGCATGGATCTCTTCCTGGGGCAGCTCTCGGATGGACGTGGGTCCTGCGTCGAGTGTCACACCGTCGGCGGCACCGACGCGGCGAGTGCCGCCGCGCCGGAGCTCACGCACTTCGCCGATCCCACCCACGAGTGCTTCGCCGGCTGCAACTGGGAGACGACGGACCGTGATGCGCTGGAGGCCTGGCTGCGCGATCCCGACGCCGTGAAGATGGGCTCCAAGATGCCCGACTACGACCTGTCCGAAGAGGAGATCGACGCCCTCGTCGAGTACCTCTACAGCCTGAAATGAGTGATCGATGGCGACCGTGAGCACGACGAGGCGGGAGGGCGTCCTCCGGCGTCCGACGGCCACGACCGGCTTCTGGAGCTGGTTCACGACCATCGACCACAAGAAGATCGGGATCCTCTACGGCGCCACGGCCTTGGCGTTCTTCCTGATCGGAGGGGTCGAGGCGCTGCTGATCCGTGCCCAGCTCGCCGGTCCCGACGGCACGGTCTTGAACGCCGACCAGTACAACCAGATCTTCACGATGCACGGCGTCACGATGGTCTTCCTGTTCGTCATGCCGATGTCGGCGGCGTTCTTCAACTACTTCATCCCGCTGATGATCGGCGCCCGGGACGTGGCGTTCCCGCGTCTGAACGCCTACAGCTACTGGTTGTTCCTGCTGGGCGGGCTCTTCCTCTATTCGAGCTTCTTCCTGGGCGGCGCACCCAACTGCGGGTGGTTCTGCTACGCCCCGAACTCGATCTTCGACCCGTCGGTCGGTCCGACCTTCTACGCGCTCGGCCTGATCATCACGGGCATCGCCTCGACCGCCGGCGCGGTGAACCTCGCGGTCACCGTGATCAACATGCGCGCTCCGGGCATGTCGCTCTTCCGCGTGCCCGTGTTCGTGTGGATGGGACTCGTGGTGCAGCTGCTCCTGGCGTTCTCGCTGCCGATCATCACCGTCGCGCTGTTCCAGCTGCTCTTCGACCGCGAGTTCGGAACCCACTTCTTCGATCCGACGAAGGGTGGGGACCCGATCCTGTGGCAGCACCTGTTCTGGCTGTTCGGGCACCCCGAGGTCTACATCCTCGTGCTGCCCGCGTTCGGGATCGTGAGCGAGATCCTGCCGGTCTTCAGCCGCAAGCCGCTGTTCGGCTACCAGTTCGTCGTGTTCTCGGGGATCGCGATCGGGTTCATCGGGTTCGGCGTGTGGGCGCACCACATGTTCGCGGCGGGTCTGGGGCCTGTGGCGAACACCGCCTTCGGCGTCTCGACCGCGATCATCGCGATCCCGACCGGCGTGAAGATCTTCAACTGGATGGGGACGATGTACCGAGGGGACATCCGTTTCACCTCGGCGATGCTGTTCGCGATCGGGACCGTCACGATGTTCGTGATCGGAGGTCTCTCCGGCGTGACGCACACGATCGTGCCGTCGGACTACCAGCAGACGGACACCTACTACATCGTCGCGCACTTCCACTACGTGATCTTCGGCGGCGCCGTGTTCGGGCTGTTCGGTGGGATGTACTACTGGTGGCCCAAGGTGTTCGGGCGGTTGCTGCACGAGGGCTTCGGCAAGCTCCACTTCTGGTCCTGATGCTCATCGGGTTCAACCTGACGTTCGGACCGATGCACATCCTCGGGCTCCAGGGCATGATCCGCCGCACGTACACCTACCCCGAGTCCCTGGGTCTCACGTTCTGGAATCAGGTCGCGACGGTGGGCTCGTTCCTGATCGCCCTGTCGATCCTCGTGTTCCTGGTGAACGTTGTCATCACGCACAGGCGGGCGAGGCCCGCCGACGCGGCCGATCCCTGGGACGCGCGGACGCTCGAATGGATGACGCCGTCGCCGCCTCCGATCCACAACTTCGACGAGATCCCCACGGTGCACGCGCTGGATGAGTTCTGGCACCGCAAGTACGTCGAGGACGAGCGGACGGGGCGGCTCGTGCCGGCGCAGGCGGGTGCGGCGAACGGCCACGACGCCGACGACCACGGCGGGCACGGCATCCATCTCCCGAGCCCCTCGTACTGGCCCTTCGTGGCGGCCCTCGGGATGCCGATCATGGGCTACGGCGTGATCTACTCGTGGTGGCTGTTCGGGGCAGGCGTGCTGGTCACGCTGGTCGGGTTGTACGCGTGGGCGATGGAGCCGTCGGTCGCATCGGGGGACGCGTAGCGATGGCCGACGTCGCGATCGATCGCGGTGGGGATCCCGGCGCCGCGCACTCGGAGACCACCACCGGCCTGTCGCACACCAAGCTCGCGATGTGGATCTTCCTCGCGTCGGAGTGCATGTTGTTCGGCGCGCTCATCACCACCTACGTGCTGTATCGGGGTCGGAGCCTCGAGCCCCCGTTCCCGGCGGACGTCTTCGACATCCCCTACACGTCGGTGTCCTCGTTCGTCCTCCTGGCCAGCTCCCTCACGATGGTGCTCGCCCTGTCCGCCGCCCAACAGCGGGACGAGGGGCGGATGCGACTGTGGCTGCTCACGACCGCGCTGTTGGGCATGACGTTCGTCGGTGGGCAGGTCTACGAGTTCACGGCCTTCTACGAGGAGGGCCTCGAGCTCTCGACGAACCTGTTCGGAACGACGTTCTACGTCCTCACCGGGTTCCACGGTGTCCACGTCACGGTCGGCGTGCTGATGCTGCTGTCGCTCTTCGGGATGTCCTTCGCCCGGCGACTGCCGGATGACCCGTCGTTCCCGGTCGAGATGGTGGGGCTCTACTGGCACTTCGTCGACATCGTGTGGATCGTGATCTTCACGGTCGTCTACCTGATCCCGACGCCGAACCCCGGAGGCCCCGGTGGCCCTTGAGCAACGGGTCGACCCGGATCACGACTCCTCGGCCGCGTCGCACGCCGCCGGGCATCCGAGCCCGAAGGAATACGTCCGGATCGGGTTGATCCTCGGGGTCCTGACCGCCCTCGAGATCGGGGCGTCCTACGCGGGCGTGAGCGGGTCCATCTTGATCCCGACCCTGTTCATCCTGGCGATCGTCAAGTTCGCGCTGGTCGTCCTGTGGTTCATGCACCTGAAGTTCGACGACCGGCGCTTCGCTCGATTCTTCGTGATGGGCCTGTCGGGGGCGGCCGTCCTGTACCTCATCGTGCTGATCTCCTTCAAGGTCTTCCTCTGATGGTCTTGCCCGCATTCCACGTGCACCTTTCCGTCCTCGCGGTGATCGGCGGGTTGGTGGGCGCCTATCTGGCCGCGGCGAAGCGTCACGAACGAACGACCGGAGAGCGGCTCGAGCCGGGCAGGTGGTATCGGTTCCTCGGAGGTGCCGCTGCGCTCCTGCTGGGCGCCGGCTGGCCCCTCCACGATCTCGCGGAGAGCTACCTCTACAGCATGCACATGGTGCAGCACATGCTCTTCACATTCGTGGCCGCCCCGCTGCTCCTCACCGGGATGCCGGCGTGGATGTGGCGGGCGCTCCTGAAGCCGGCGCCCGTGCGCGCGGTGTGGGGGCTGCTCACGCGGCCGCTCGTCGCGCTGGTGATCGCCAACGGGTTCCTGTTCTTCGTCCATTGGCCCGCCGTCGTGTCCCTGTCCGTCCGTTCCGAGCTCGCGCACTTCTCGCTCCACACGTTGCTGCTGGGCTCCGCGATCGTGATGTGGTGGCCCGTGCTGTCGCCGTTGCCCGAGCTGCCCGCCCTGTCGCGACCCGGTCAGCTGATGTACCTCTTCTTCCAGTCGCTCGCGCCGACGATCCCCGCGTCGTTCCTGACGTTCGGTACGCAGCCGCTCTATCCGATCTACGCGACGTTCCCACGCATCTGGGGCATCGATCCGCTCACGGACCAGCTGATCGCCGGGTTGGTGATGAAGCTCGTCGGCGGCGCGATCCTGTGGGTGATCATCGCGGCGATCTTCTTCCGATGGGGCCACGAGGAGACCACCGAGGGTTGGGACGCGCTCAAGTTCCGCAACGTGGAACGCGAGATCCGGGCGGGGATGGGTCGATGAGCGACCGGGCCGAGCGCGAGAGCCTCCTCCTTCCGATCCTGATCCCGGTCGGCGGGCTGGTCGTGATCGTCGCCGTGCTCTACGCGTTCTCCCGGGTGTTGCTGTCGGTCAAGCCGAACGCCGCGACGGCCATCGCGCTCGTCGCCGCCGTCGGGATCATGGCCGTCGCGGCGTTCGTCGCCGCGCGCACGCACGTGACGGGAGCCGCGCTCGGTGGGTTCGTGGGCGCCGCCGCCGGCATCGCGATGCTCGCCGGCGGCGTCGCGATCGCGGTGATCGGACCGCCGGAGCACGAAGAGGAGGCGTTCCACGTCACGCTCGCGGCGCCCGAGGGCGCGGCGGTGGATGGATTCTCCACAGACGCCCTTGAGGTGAAGTCGGAGGTCCCGATCGATCTCGAGTTCGACAACCAGGATCCCTCGGTCGGCCACAACGTGGAGATCTTCGACGGCCCCGACGAGTCGGCGCCGCTGCTGTTCGGAGGAAACGTCGTCACCGGGCCGACCAAGGTGACGTACGACGTCGAGCCGCTTCCTGAGGGCGACTACTTCTTCAACTGCCGCATCCATCCCACCACGATGACCGGCACGATCACGGCGGCCCCGGGAGCGGGCGGACTGACGGTGGTCGCCGAGAACACGCAGTTCGACACGGACGAGATCAGGCTCCCGGCGGAGGAGGAGACCGCTCTCACGTTCGATAACCGAGACCCGGCGCCTCACAACCTCGCCATCTACCAGGACGACACCGCGTCGGGTGAGCCGCTCTTCACGTTCGAGCCGTTCCCGGGGCCCGAGTCGAAGCCGTTCAGCATCCCCGCGATCTCGGAGGGCGAGTACTACTTCCACTGCGACGTCCACCCGACGATGCAGGGGACGGTCGTGGTCGCGCCGCCGCCCCCGGGCGAAGGGGGAAGTGCTCCTCCCGGCGAAGGGGGTCCGGGCGAGAGCCCGAGCGCGTCTCCCGAAGGGGGCGGCTGACGCCGTTGAGCACGTGACCCGCACGTCGCGCCGGCTCGTCCTGTCCTTTGCGTTCGTGCTCCTCGCGGTGCTGGTCTCATGTGGAGGGGACGACTCCGTCTTCGGGGTGGCGCAGGTGGACCGGCCTCTGCCTCGGCTCGCGGGCGAGACCGTCGAGGGCGACCGTCTGGATGCCGCGTCCTACGCCGACGGCGACGTGCTCGTGATCAACGTCTGGGCGGACTGGTGCGCGCCGTGCCGGCGGGAGCAGCCGCAGCTGGTTCGGCTGGCGGATCGGCACGAGGACGAAGGCGTTCGCTTCCTCGGGATCAACTATCAGGACGATCGCGACGCCGCGCGGGCGTGGATCAACGAATACGACGTTCCGTATCCCAGCCTGTTCGACCCGTTCGGCCGTTCCGCGGCCGACCTCGGCTTCCCCGCGCTTCCGGGTACCTATGTCGTCGGCCCAGAGGGCACGATCCGATGGATCGTGTACGGCGAGACGGACGAGCAGGAGCTCGGAGGATTGATCGAGGACGTGCTCGTCTGAACGCCCGCTAGACGAGAAGGGCGTCCAGCCCGACCGCGCCGAAGAGACCGGCGAGATAGAGGATCGAGAAGGAGAACAGCCGCCGCGTCCGGGCGTCGTCGGCGGTTCGCCAGACCGCGAGCGCCCGGTAGACGAACGAACCTCCCAACAGGACCGCGGCCCCCGTGTACACCGGTCCCATGTGTCCCACCGGCACCAACAGCAGGGTCGTCGCGAACAACACGAGCGAGTACAGGAGGATCTGGCGCCGGGTCTCTGCCTCGCCGCGCACGACGGGGAGCATCGGGACGCCGGCGGCCGCGTAGTCGCCGGAGAAGCGCATCGCGAGCGCCCAGAAGTGGGGCGGCGTCCACACGAACACGATCGCGAACAGGACGACCGCCGGCCAGGCGAGCGTTCCCGTGACGGCGGCCCACCCGACGAGCGCGGGTACGGCGCCGGCCGCCCCGCCGATCACGATGTTCTGCTCCGTCGTCCGCTTCAACCACATCGTGTACACGAAGACGTAGAACGCGATCGCCGAGAGGGCGAGCAGGGCCGCCAAGACGTTGACCGCCACGGCGAGGAAATAGAAGGCGATCGCGCCCAGGACGAAGCCGAATCGGAGCGCGTGCTCGGGCGCGATCGCGTGCGCGGGGAGGGGTCGCTGCCGCGTGCGGCGCATGATCGCGTCGATGTCCCGGTCGAGGTACATGTTGATCGAGTTGGCCGAGCCCGCCGCGACTGCGCCGCCCGCGAGGGTGGCGAGGATCAGCCACGGCGAGGGCAGCCCTCTCGCGGCGAGGAGCATCGCCGGCACCGTCGTGATCAGGAGCAGCACCACGATGCGCGGCTTCGTCAATCGGTAATAGGCGGTGACGGTGTCCCGGAGTGACGGCCGTTCCTCTGCCGCATGCTCCTCGGCTCCCGGCTCGGGCTGGGGATGCGCCTTCGTGAGCCTCGACGCCACCGTGGCGAGCGCGACGACCGTGGCCCAGATCAGGACGGAGAGCGCGACGTGCGCCACGACCGCCCACGGCCGGAGGCGCGTCCAGACGTTGGCCGCGCCGACCATGACCTGGGCGACGAACAGGAGGAGCGCGATCGTCGAGAGCCGGACCGTGGCGGGGTGACGAGCCGCGTCCGTCCGCGCCCTGATCGCGGTCCACAGCACGAGGAGCATCGCGATGGCGGCAAGCGCCCGGTGGAGGAACATCGCCGTGGCGGCCCCGCCGAGCGTGGGCACCAGCCTCCCGTCCATCAACGGCCAATCGGTGAAGACGAGCTGGGCGTCGCTCGCCCGCACGTAGGTCCCGACCAGCAGGAGGAGCCCGACGACGGCGGCGGTGCTCAGGGCAAGTCGTGAGAACGATCGATCGTTCCTTGCGCCTCCCGCGACGCCGTCGTTCGCCACGGCGGCGTTCGCCACGAGGGCGCTCGCCGCGACGTAAGTGACGTCGGCGATCAGGACCAGGGCGGCGACGAAGTGCGCGGTCACCCACCAGGGGTCGAGCTCCGTCGCGACCACCACGGCGCCGAGCCCCGCTTGCGCCAGGACCAGCGGGAACGCGAGGACCGCGGGCCAGAGCAGGGACGGCTCTCGCCGGGCCACGCGGAAGGCGGCGAAGCCGGTCAGTGCCGTGAGGACGATCACGAGGAACGCCATCGCGCGATGTGAGAACTCGATCAGCGAATGGGCGGTCCCGGAGGGGAACAGGCGACCGGGCTCGCACGCCGGCCAGGTCGAACAACCGAGGCCGGAGCCCGTCCCACGAACCAGCCCCCCGATCGCGAACAGCGCGATCGTGGCGATCGCGGTGGCGAGCGCGAGAGAACGGAAGCGGGAACGGGTGAGCAGCATCGCGACGCACGCATGATAGCCCCGCCTCCGAAGACCCCGGGCCTTGCGATACTGCCGATCGTGACGGATCTCCGCGCGCGCATCGATGCCGCTCTCGCGACGTTCCTCGACGCGCGACACGATCGGGTAGAGCGGCTGGATCCGGGGGCCGTTCGCCTGGTCGAGGAGATCCAGCGACTCGTCGGCGCCGGCGGGAAGCGGATCCGACCCGCGTTCTGCTACTGGGGGTTCCGCGCGGCCGGTGGGGGAGACGACGCGGCCACCGGCGACGCGATCGTCCGCGCCGCCGCCGCGATCGAGCTCCTGCACACGATGGCGATCGTCCACGACGACCTGATCGACGGCGCCAAGGAACGGCGCGATGTTCCTTCCACGGCCGTGTGGTTCTCGGATCGAGCGGCGGAGCTCGGAGCGCCCGGTGACCCTCGTGACTTCGGCGCGTCGATGGCGATCCTGGTCGGAGACGTGAGCGCGGTCTGGGCGGACGGGCTGTTACTGGCGTCCGGGTTCTCGGCTGCCGCCCTGGTCCCCGCGCTCGTCGTGTATCACGACATGCGTGAGCAGATGGCGGTGGGGCAATCCATGGACGTGGCGGGAGCGGCGGGCGATCCTGAGGTCGCTCGGCGCGCGGCCGCACTCAAAGGCGGGAGCTATACCGTCGAGGGACCGCTGCTGATCGGGGCGGCGCTCGCGGGAGGATCGACGGCGGTGAAGGAGTGCCTGGCCCGCTACGGCCGGCCGCTCGGCGAGGCGTTCCAGCTCCGCGACGACCTCGAGGACGGCGAGGCGGCGCCCGGGGTGACCCGAGAAGCGGTGAACGGACTCGTCGCCGAGGCGAAGGCGGCACTCGACCCGGCGCTCCTCCCCGCCGAGCCGGTCGAGGCGCTCGGCGAGCTCGCGGACCTGGTGGCGATGTGACCGAGGATCTCGAGATGCTCCGGCGTTTGTTCCGCGACCATCCGGCGTGCCGCGTCGCGACGGTGCTGCCCCACGGCGGGCCGCACGTCGCGACCCGCTGGTTCGTGTGGCAGCCGGACGCCCTCTACGTGACGACGCGCGTGGGGGACACCATGTGGGAAGCGCTCGAGCACGACGCCCGGATCTCACTCGTGATCGACCGCGGCCGGGAGTGGACCGACCTGTCGGGCGTGAGGATCGAAGGGGTGGCCGAGCTCCTCCCGGCCGAGCATCCGGACCTGCGGGAGCCCGATGTCCGCCTGGCACGAGAAGTACCGAACGCTCTTCGCCGGTGACGGCTTCGAGCGCTTCACGACCGCGATCCCGAAGCTCGGATTCCTCCGCGTGGTCCCCGCCGTCGTCGACGCCTGGGACCATGGCTGAGTCCCTCCCCATCGTCTTGACTCTCGAGCGATCACTCTCCCACACAATCTATCTATCATTAAATCACTAACTCAAATTTCAAAAACAACCACTCAAATCACAATTAATCCACACTCATCACAACATACCTTCACACCACAACTCACAAAACTCACCATTATCACAACCCACTCAAAAACAAACCCCCACACTCACCACACACACCCCACAACACACATCACACACACACCACCCACACACACTCTCACCCTCTCCCCAACGGCGGCACCACCCGCTCCCTCGAACCGATCTCCCAACGAAAGGCCACCTGGCTCCCTCGATGTGTCAGTGACTCCAGTGACGGTGGAGCTGCGGATGACGCAGGCGACCTTGCCAGGAGATACCTCCGTTCGCATAGGGCGTCGACACGTCGACTATCTCTGCGCGGCGCCCTGGCGCTCGAGGCTCGCAGCGCACGAGCAACGTCCGCCACTTCCCCAGTTCGAGAGCCTTGACCCGTCCACGATGTCCGCACAGTGTCTGAGGCGCCACGCGAGATCTAGCCGCCCTTCTCACGAAGGCACTTACAGAGACACTTCCGCTCCGTTCCGATGTCGCTGCCCACATCGCTCGAGCCATCCTCGCCGCGCCGTGCCGCAGCCGCGCACCATGCCGATGTCGCGCCCACCCACGCGGATGCCAGAAGAGCACTCACCTCGCGCTCGCCGCAGCCACCAGCGCTCGCGCGCGCCACGCGACCCTCGCTCTCCCAGACACCACAGTCGCCACGCCCCGCTCCCACCCTCCCCCATCATCGCCAGACGCCACCTTCATCCAACCGAACACATCCCCATATCACTCCTCGCCACCCCACCCCCCCCCACACCCCCCCCCAACCCCCCCCCCCCCCCCCCCCCCCCCGAGGCGAGATGGACGTCGAAGCGGCGCGCGCATGGACGGTGCTAGGCTGCTTGTGAAAGGTTTCACGAGCGCCCGACGGGGCTCCTGAGGGGAGGCGCGCGTGCCCGAGCGGATCGAGACCGACGTCCTCATCGTCGGCGCCGGCCCAGGTGGATCGGCGGCGGCCTATCACCTCGCCCGTCACGGCATCGACGTCATCGCCGTCGACAAGGCCACGTTCCCGCGAGAGAAGGTCTGCGGCGACGGGCTCACCCCGCGCAGCGTCGGCGCGGTCGAACGCATGGGCGTCGACACCAGCGATCCCGGGTTCGAGCGTGTGATCGGCCTCCGCGTGCACTCGAAGGACGTGACGATCGACCTCCCGTGGCCCGAGCTCGAGAGCTGGCCCAACTACGGCCTGGTGATGCCGCGGCTGGGCTTCGACCACATCCTGCTGGAACGCGCGAAGAAGGCCGGCGCCCGGGTCATGGAAGCCACCGACGCCCGCGCTCCCTTGATGAGAGGACGGGTGGGTCCTCGGCGCGGAAACGACTCCCGCCGCCGACTCGAGCGCCGAGCCCACCGAGATCCACGCGCGGTTCACGATCGCGGCGGACGGCGCCGCGAGCCGCTTCGCGGCTCCCGCCGGCGTCCGCCGCGACGAGTCCCGGCCCCTCGGTATCGCCGCGCGCCGCTACTACCGTGCGCCCAACCTCAGCGGTCCGTGGTTCGAGTCCTGGCTCGATCTCTGGGAGGGCGACATGCTCCTTCCCGGCTACGGCTGGCTCTTCCCGATGGCCGACGGCCGCGTGAACCTCGGCGCCGGCCTGCTCAGCACGTTCCGGAACTTCAAGGACATCTCGGCGCCTCGCCTGTTCGACGCGTTCGCGAAGATGCTTCCGGAGGAGCGCGGGATCTCCGAGGAGACCGCCGACGGCCGGATGCTCTCCGGTCCGCTGCCGATGAGCATGAACCGGGCGCCGCAGGCGGTTCCGGGGCTCCTCGTCGTCGGCGACGCCGCCGGCGCCGTGAACCCGATGAACGGCGAGGGGATCGCCTACGCGATCGAGACCGGGGAGATGGCCGCCGAGCTTCTCCACGAGGCGCTCGTGAAGGACCGCCCCGGCCTGGCGATGCTGTATCCGCAGGCCCTCCGCGAACGCTACGGCCGCTACTTCCACCTGGGTCGGGGCTTCGCGAGACTCGTCGGCAAGCCCGAGATCATGGGTCCCGCCACGAAGTACCTGCTGCCCAACCAGAAGGTCATGGGGTTCGCGATGCGGATGATGGCGAACCTCACCGACGGCCGTGACGGCGACGCCCAGGACAAGCTGTTCTACCTGCTCGAGAGGTTGGCACGCGCGTCGTGACCGTAGGATTCGCCTCCGTGGGTCTGCGCGGATCGCTCGACTCGTTCCTGGCCGCCGGACTGAGCGACTACCTGCCCATCCTCCTCATGGGAGTGCTCGCCGTCGCCTTCGCGGTCGCCTCGCTCGGGGCGTCGGCGCTCCTTCGCCCGCACCGACCGAACACGCCGAAGCTCTCTGCCTACGAGAGCGGCAACGATCCGGTGCGGCTGCCCGGCGGCGAGCGCTTCAGCGTGAAGTTCTACGTCGTCGCGATGCTCTTCATCATCTTCGACATCGAGACGATCTTCCTGTTCCCGTGGGCCGTGACGTTCCGCGAGCTCGGCCTGTTCGGCCTGATCGAGATGACGGTGTTCATCGCGCTCGTGTTCGTCGCGTACGTCTACATCTGGAAGAAGGGCGGCCTCGATTGGTCGACGGCGCCGCCGGATCTCCGGGACGAGGAGGACCACGAGGTCCCGACCCAGGTCGCGGAGCTGGACGAGGAGTATCTCGGTGCCCGTTGAGCGGTTCGAGGGACACCTCACGGGCCACACCCCGGAGGAGGTCGAGGAAGAAGTCAAGAAGGGCGTCATGCTCACCACTCTCGACCGCGCCGTCAGCTGGGCGCGCAAGCAGTCGATGTGGCCCGCGACCTTCGGCCTCGCCTGCTGCGCGATCGAGATGATGTCCGCCGGCGCCGGCCGCTACGACCTCTCCCGGTGGGGGATGGAGCTGTTCCGCGCCTCGCCCCGGCAGGCGGACCTGATGATCGTCGCGGGCCGCGTGTCGCAGAAGATGGCGCCGGTCCTTCGCCGCGTCTACGACCAGATGGTCGAGCCGAAGTGGGTCGTGTCGATGGGCGTGTGCGCATCCGCCGGCGGCATGTTCACGAACTACGCGATCGTCCAGGGCGTCGACACGATCGTGCCGGTCGACATCTACGTGCCCGGGTGTCCGCCGAAGCCGGAGATGCTGATGTTCGGCATCCTCAAGCTCCACGAGAAGGTGCGCACGACGGGGACGATCCGATGAAGCCCGCCGAGCTGGCCGCACGGATCGGTGACCACTTCCCCGACGTCTACGTGGCTCGCGGAGAGGTGACGCTGCTCGTCGGCCGGGACGAGCTGATCGACGCGCTCGTCCGCCTCCGCGATCAGCCGGATCTCTCGTTCGGCTTCCTCTCGAGCGTCACCGCGACCGACCATCCCGGGGCAAGGACCCGCGGTTCTGGGCCGTCTACGAGCTCCGCTCCGTGGCGCATGCCCATCGCCTCCGCGTGAAGGTGGGGCTGCCGGACGACGACCCGCACGTGCCGTCGGTCACCCCGCTCTTCCCGACGGCGGACTGGCACGAGCGGGAGACGTGGGACCTGTTCGGCGTCGTCTTCGACGGCCATCCCGACCTCGACCGGATCCTGCTTCCCGACGACTGGGAGGGCCATCCCGCTCCGGAAGGACGAGGAGCTCGGCGGCGTCGGCACGCAGTACCACGGCGCGTTCATCCCACCGGTCGACGAACGGACGATGCCGTGATGGCGACCGGTCACGAGATGGGCGCGGCTCGCGACGAGCTCCGAGGGGTACCGCACCAGATCCGCGACCGCGTCACCGGCGAGGTCCGCCGGGAGACGATGATCATCAACATGGGGCCGCAGCACCCCTCGACGCACGGGGTGCTCCGTCTGCTCCTCGAATTGGACGGCGAGACCGTGATCCGGTGCAAGCCGATCGTCGGCTACCTCCACACGGGCATCGAGAAGAACACGGAATACCGGACGTGGGTGCAGGGCGTCGCGTACGTCACGCGCGCGGACTACCTGTCCCCGTTCTTCAACGAGCTGGCCTACTGCCTGGCCGTCGAGCGCCTCCTCGGGATCGAGGCGCCGCCTCGAGCCCAGGTGCTCCGCGTGCTGCTCTGCGAGCTCAATCGGATCGCCTCGCACCTGGTCTGGGTCGCGACCGGCGGCATGGAGCTCGGCGCGGTCTCGGTGATGCTCTACGGGTTCCGCGAGCGGGAGCTGATCCTCGACATCTTCGAGGCGGTCACCGGGCTTGCGCATGAACCACGCCTACATCCGGCCCGGCGGCGTGATCATGGACCTGCCGGCCGACGGCACGCGCCGCATCGCGAAGTTCCTCGACACGATGCCGGCCCGGATCGACGACTACGAGCGCTTGCTCAACCGGAACCCGATCTGGCTCGAGCGGAACGTGGGCGTCGGGAAGCTCTCCGCGGAGGACGCGCTCGCGCTCGGCGTCACGGGTCCGATCCTCCGCTCCGCCGGCGTGCCCATCGACCTCCGCAAGGACGAGCCCTACAGCGGCTACGAGACCTACGACTTCGAGGTCCCCGTGCGGACCGAGGCGGACGCGTACGCGCGCTACGTGATCCGCATCGAAGAGATGCGTGAGTCCCTGAAGATCGTCGAGCAGGCGCTCGAGCGGCTGAAGGAGCCCGGTCCCGTGATGGTCGAGGACCCCAAGGTCGGCTGGCCGGTGAAGCTCTCGGTCGGGCCAGACGGCATCGGCAACGACGAGGAGTACCTCCACCACATCATGGAGGAGTCGATGGAGGCGCTGATCCATCACTTCAAGATGGTGACGCAGGGCGTTCGTGTCCCCGAGGGCGAGGTCTACCAGGCCGTCGAGTCACCACGGGGCGAGCTGGGGATGTACGTCGTCTCCGCGAACGAGCACCGGCCCTACCGCGTCAAGATCCGCGACCCCTCGTTCGTGAACCTCCAAGCGGTTCCGACGATGGTCGAGGGCGGGCTTATCGCCGACGCGATCGCGGTGATCGCCTCGCTCGATCCCGTGATGGGCGGGGTGGACCGCTGATGCCGGTGTTCGAGGGTGCCCGGCTCGAGGAAGCGAATGAGATCCTCGGCGTGATATCCGGAGGGCCGCGAGCGCTCCGCGATCATGCCGCTGCTCTACCTCGCGCAGTCGGTCGAGGGGCACATCTCCCGCGACGGGCTGAAGGAGGTGGCAGGCCTGCTGGATCTCACCACCGCCGAGGTCGAGGCCGTCGCCAGCTTCTACTCGATGTATCGGCTCCGGCCCACCGGGACGCACGTGGTGAGCGTCTGCACCAACCTCGCCTGCATGCTGCGCGGCGCCCGCGAGGTCTACGAGGCCGCTCACCAGGCCGCCGGGATGCGGCACGGTCAGGAACTGTCCGACGACGAGCTCATCACGCTGCACGAAGAGGAATGCCTCGGGGTCTGCGACTTCGCTCCGGTCGCGCAGGTGAACTTCGCGAACCACGACAACGTGACGCCCGAGCGGATGCGCGAGCTGATCGCGGGGCTGCGCGACGGCTCCATCCCGGAGCCGTCGCGCGGCGGTCCGGCGATGTCGAGCTTCAAGAGCGCGTCGCGGGTGCTCGCCGGTCTCGAGGAGGGGCCCGCATGAGCCCCACGTTCGAACGGAGGCTCACCCGCGACTGGGACGACGCCGCGGTGATCGGGATCGACGGCTACCGGGCGAAGGGCGGCTACGAGGCGCTGAAGAACGCGCTCAACATGGAGCCCGCCGCGATCATCGACACCGTGAAGGCTTCCGGCCTGCGCGGCCGCGGGGGCGCTGGGTTCCCCACCGGCATGAAGTGGTCGTTCGTGCCGACGAACACCGGCAAGCCCACCTACGTCGTCGTGAACTTCGACGAGTCCGAGCCCGGGACGTGCAACAACCGCGAGCTCGTCGAGCGCGACCCCCATCGCCTCCTGGAGGGCACCGCGATCGCGGCGCTCGCGATCGGCTGCCGCACCGCGTTCATCTACGTCCGCGGCGAGTACCTGGCGCAGGGCCTCATCCTCGAGGAAGCGATCGCCGAGGCGTACGGCGCCGGGTTCTTCGGCAAGGGGGTCGCCGGGAGCGACATCGACCTCGACATCGTGTTGCACCGGGGAGCGGGGGCGTACATCTGCGGCGAGGAGACCGCGCTCCTGAGCTCCCTCGAGGGGTTCCGGGGACAGCCGCGGCTGCGCCCTCCCTTCCCCGCGGTCGAGGGCCTGTACGACTCGCCGACCGTGATCAACAACGTCGAGACGCTGATGTCCGTCCCCGACATCGTCGTCCGAGGGCCCGAGTGGTACCGCGAGATGGGCACGGAGAAGTCGCCCGGGACGAAGCTGTTCACGATCTCCGGCAAGGTCGAGCGGCCGGGCAACTACGAGCTCCCGCTCGGGACGCCGCTCCGCGTTCTCCTCGAGGACGTGGCCGGGGGAGTCCTCGGCGGGCGTTCGCTGAAGGCGTGGACGCCGGGAGGGTCCTCGACGCCGCTGCTGACCGCCGAGCACATCGACACGCCGCTCGACTACGAGTCCGTGGCCGCGGCCGGCTCGTTGCTCGGGACCGGTGCGGTGATGGTCCTGGACGACACCGATTGCGTGGTCGACGCCGCGCAGCGGATGACCGCCTTCTACGCGCACGAGTCGTGCGGCAAGTGCACGCCGTGCCGCGAGGGGACGTGGTGGGCGGAGCGCGTGCCTGGGCCGGATCGCCGACGGGTACGGCAAGGCGGAGGACCTGCCGGTCATGGCGGACATGGGCAAGCACATCATGTTCCGCGCCTTCTGCGCCCTGGCCGACGGCGCCGCGTCCGTGATCGATTCGAGCCTGAAGCACTTCCGCGAGGAGTTCGAGGAGCACGTCCGCCTCGGGCGATGCCCGCTCCGCGAGGAGCACGTGGAGGTGGCCTCCGCGGTATGAGCCCGACGTCACGCTGACGATCGACGGCAAGGAGGTCACCGTCCCCGCCGGGACGCTGATCATCCGGGCCGCCGAGCAGCTCGGCATCGAGGTCCCGCGGTTCTGCGACCACCCGCTCCTGAAGCCGGCCGGCGCGTGCCGCCAGTGCTACGTCCGGGTGGAGGGCCAGCCCAAGCTCGCGACGTCCTGCACGATGACGGTCGCGCCCGGGATGGCGGTGCGGACGCAGAACAGCGACCCCGAGGTCGCGGACGCGCAGCGCGCGAACATCGAGTTCCTGCTCCTGAACCATCCGCTCGACTGCCCGATCTGCGACCGCGGCGGCGAGTGCCCGCTGCAGGACCAGGCGCTCGCCTACGGCCCGGGGGACACGCGGTTCCGGGAGGCGAAGCGCGTGTTCCCGAAGCCGATCCCGATGTCGCCGCTGGTGGGGTTGGATCGGGAACGCTGCATCCTCTGCGCCCGCTGCACCAGGTTCTGCGACGAGATCTCCGGCGATCGGTTCCTCGAGCTGTTCGCGCGCGGCGCCGGCGAGCGGGTCTCGATCGCCGCCGGAGAGGACTTCAGGTCGCCGTTCAGCGGCAACACCGTGCAGATCTGCCCGGTGGGCGCGCTGACGTCGACGCCGTACCGCTTCGCGGCGCGGCCGTTCGACCTCACCTACGGCGACTCGGTGTGCCCGCACTGCTCCGCCGGCTGCAACATGCGCGTGGACGTCCGGCGCGGCGAGGTCGTGCGGCATCTCGCGCGCGACGAGTACGACGTGAACGACTCGTGGCTCTGCGACAAGGGCCGGTACGCCTACCGGTTCCCGGACTCGCCGGAGAGGATCACGACGCCGCTGATCAGGGATCACGGGCTCGAGCCCGCGTCGTTCGGCGAGGTGCTCACGAAGATCGCGAGCTGGGTCGACGGCGCGCGGGTCGCGGTGCTGACGGGCGGCCGGCTGATGGACGAGGACTACTACGCGCTCTCGAAGCTCACGCGAACCGTCTTCAAGACGAACGACCTCGATCATCGGCGGGGGAGCGGCGCGCCGATGGCCGAGCTGTTCGCGGCCCGCATGCCGATGGGCGTGACGTACCGCGACGTCGAGCGGGCGAAGGCGATCGTGGTCGTGGGGCTCGACGCGGAGCAGGAGGTACCGATCCTGCACCTGCGGCTCCGGAAGGCCGCGGCCGCAGGTGCGCGGATCTGGGTCGTGCACCCGCGCCGGACGCGGCTGCACGACGTGGCGACGCACGTCCTCGTCCGGCCGGGCGACGAGGCCCGTCTGCTCGCCGGCGGCGCGGACCCGGCGATGGACGAGGCCCTGGCGGCGCTCCGCGCCGCCGGCGAAGGCGCCCTGGTGATCGCGGGCGAGCGATCGGGCGCGGCGGACGCGGCCAGGGACCATCTCCTCGGATCGGGTGCCCGGTTCGCCTACGTCACGAGACGCGCGGGCGACCGGGGTGCGCTCCGCGCCGGCGTCCACCCATCGCTCCTGCCCGGGGGGCGCGGCCTGAGCGAGGCCGGCGCGGTCGAGAGCCGCTGGAAGACCTCGGTCAACCGAGAGCCCGGCCGCGATTCCCGCGGGATCCTCCAAGCCTGCGCCGATCGTGAGATCGACGTGCTCTATCTCATCGGGGTCGACCCGCTCCGCGACTTCCCCGATGCGGCCCTCGCTCTCCGAGCGCTGGAGAACGTGCCGGTCAAGATCGTGCAGTCGCTCGAGCTCGGCCCGCTGGAGCCGTTCGCCGACGCGTTCCTCCCGGCCGCCCCGTTCCTGGAGAAGGAGGGGCACGTGACGAACTGGGAGGGTCGCGGACAGCGCCTCCGGCGCGTCCGCGACCCCGAAGGGATGTCGCTCCCCGACTGGGAGATCTTCGCGAGCCTCGCGCTGGCGTGCGGCGGCGACCTCGGCTTCGAGAGCCTCGACGAGATCCACGAGGAGATGGGCGAGCTCCTCGCACCGCTCGACCTCATGTCCAGCATGCCCGCTCCGAGTGAGCCGGCCGAGGATGCCTCCGCCGAAGGCCTCACTTTCTTCACCTACCCGCTCCTGGTGGACGAGGGTCGCCTGTCGGAGCGGGCCGACGAGCTGAAAGCCGCGCTCGCCGACCCGCCGTTCGCCGAGATCCACCCGGACGACGCGGGCGACGTCGCCGACGGCGCAGACGTGGTGCTCAAGACCTCGGCGGGCGAGGCGACCCTCCCCGCTCGCGTGACCGAGCACGTCGCCAAGGGCTCGGTCTTCGTTCCGTTCAACCAGGCGGGATTCCAGGCCAACACGCTGCTCGACGGCGACTTCGTGACCTCCGTCACCGTCGAGCCGGCCGCGGCGCTGGTCGATGCCGAGGCGGGAGCGGAGGTCTGATGGACTGGCTCGACTGGCTCCTGCTCGTGGCCAGGGTCGTGATCGTCTTCTTCGCGCTGCTGATCTCCGTGCTGCTCTACATCTGGTTCGAGCGCAAGGTGATCGCGGACATGCAGACGCGGATGGGCCCGATGCGCGCGGGGCCTCGCGGCCTGCTGATCACACTCGCCGACGGGATCAAGCTCTTCTTCAAGGAGGGGATCCTCCCGACGAACGCCGACCGGCCCGTCTACCTCATCGCGCCGGTCCTCGCGATGTTCCCGGCGTTCCTCGCGTTCAGCACGATCCCCTTCGGCACGAGCGTCACCCTGTTCGACCGGAAGCTGCCGTTCCAGCTCGTCGACCTCGACATCGGCATCCTCTGGGTGCTCGCGATGACCTCGATCATGGTCTACGGCGTCGTCCTCGCGGGCTGGTCCAGCGGTTCGAACTACCCGCTGCTCGGCGCCGTCCGCTCGTCGGCCCAGATGATCTCCTACGAGGTCGCGATGGGGCTCTCCCTCGTCGCGGTGCTGATGTACAGCGGCCACCTCTCGTTCTCGGAGATCGTGGCGGCGCAGGATCGCGTGTGGAACGTCGTCCCGATGTTCCCTGCCTTCGTGATCTATCTGATCTGCGCGATCGCCGAGACGAATCGCCCGCCGTTCGATCTCGCAGAGGCCGAGTCGGAGCTGGTGGCCGGCTTCCATACCGAGTACTCGGGCATCACGTTCGCGATGTTCTTCCTGGGCGAGTACGTGGCCACCGTGACGGTCGCGGCGATCGGCGTGACGCTGTTCCTCGGCGGCTGGCGCGGGCCGGCCCCGGACTTCCTCCCGTGGCTCTGGCCGCTCCTGTGGTTCATGTGCAAAGTGACCGCCGTCATCTACGTGTTCGTGCTGATCCGGGCCACGCTCCCGCGCGTCCGCTACGACCGTCTGATGGCGTTCGGCTGGAAGGTCCTGATCCCGGCCGGGCTCGTGTGGATCCTCATCACCGGGGCCGTCGTCGTGCTTCCCGAGCGGTTGGACCTCGACCGAGGGCAGGTGCTGACGTGGTCCGCGATCGCGCTCGGCGTCATGCTCCTGCTCTCCTTCGTGCCGACGGGTCGGAGCACCCAAGAAGAGGAGGTGCCTCGATGAGCGACGAAGGCCGGCGCGAGCGGAGCTTCCTCGGAGACACCGGCGCCGTCCTCAAGGGGATGGCGACCGTCTTCAAGCAGACGTTCCGACCCGACGACACCGAGGAGTACCCGAAGGTCATCGCCGAGATCCCCGAGCGAGCGCACACCGGTCGGCACCTGCTCAACCGCCACGAGAACGGGCTGGAGAAGTGCATCGGCTGCGAGCTTTGCGCGTTCGCGTGTCCGGCGGACGCGATCTGGGTCGAGGGGGAGGACAACGATCCGGACAACCCGACGTCGCCGGGGGAGCGGTACGCGAAGGACTACCAGATCAACTACCTGCGCTGCATCATGTGCGGACTCTGCGTCGAGGCCTGCCCGACCCGCGCCCTCACGCTCACCAGCTACTTCGAGATGTCGTACACGTCGCGCGAGGACGCGATCCTGACGAAGGAGCAGCTCCTCGAGCCGCCGCCGGAGCTCGGCACCACCCCTGGGGCGAAGGAGGGCCTGTAGGGGTGCCTCTCGACAACGTCGTGTTCTGGGTCTTCGCGCCGATCTCGGTCGCGTCGGCGATCGGCATGCTGCTGATGCGGAACGCCGTGCACGCCGCGCTGTTCCTCGTCGTGAACTTCTTCTGCCTCGCGGTCTTCTACCTGATCCTCGACGCACCGTTCCTGTTCGCCGTGCAGATCATCGTGTACGCGGGGGCGATCATGGTGCTGTTCCTGTTCGTGATCATGCTCCTCGGGGTCGATCGCGGCGACGACCTGCGTGAGCGGTTGCTGGCCCAACGACCGCTCGCGTTGGCGCTGGGCGGCGGCTTCGTGATCGAGATCGTGCTCGCCGTCCGCGCGGGCATCGGCTTCGCCACGAAGGCGCCGGCCGGATTCGACGCCGTGAACGATCCCGGCAACACGCAGGCGATCGCGCGGGTCCTGTTCCGCGACTACTTCTTCCCGTTCGAAGCCACGTCGATCCTGCTGATCGTCGCTGCGGTCGCGGCGATGGTGCTGGGACAGCGGAAGACGCGAGCGGTGACCCAAGCCGAGCTCGAGGCGATGGAGGCCGGCGTGTGAGGACGCCGATCGCGTACTTCGTCGTGTTGTCCGGTGTGCTGTTCACGCTCGGGACGCTCGGCGTGCTGCTCCGGAAGAACGCGCTCTTGATCTTCATGTCGGTCGAGCTGCAGCTGAACGCCGTGAACCTCGCGCTGGTCGCGTTCTCGAGGATGCACGGGGCGCTGGACGGTCAGGTGCTGGCGTTCTTCTCGATGGTGGTCGCGGCGGCCGAGGTGGTGGTGGGCCTGGCGATCATCGTGGCGGTCTACCGGCGGCGCGGAACCGTCGACGTCGACGAGGCCCGAGGGCTCGCGGGATGATCGGCCTTTCTCTTCCAGGGACGAGCTCCCTGAGCCCCCTGTGGCTGGTCCCCGCGGTACCGCTGCTGGGGGCGGTGATCAACCTCTTCTTCGGACGGAAGCTGGGGCGATCCGCCGGCTGGCTCGCGTCGACGTCGGTGGGTGCCGTGTTCGTGCTCTCGGTCTGGCTCGTGATCGCGCTCCTCGAGCGACCGGCCGAGTCCCGCATCCATATCCAGCACCTCTTCGACTGGATCTCGGTGGGACGGTTCACTGTCGGCGCAGATCTTCGACTCGATGTCCTCTCGGCGACGATGATCTTGGTCATCACCGGCGTCGGCTTCCTGATCCACATCTACGCGATCGGCTACATGGAGAGAGACCCTCGATATGGCCGCTTCTTCGCGTACCTGAACCTCTTCGTGTTCTTCATGCTCCTGCTCGTCCTGGCGGACAACTACCTCGTCCTGTATGTCGGCTGGGAGGGCGTCGGGCTGTGCTCGTACCTCCTGATCGGCTTCTGGTTCGAGAAGATGGAGAACGCGGTGGCCGCGAAGAAGGCGTTCATCACCACCCGGATCGGCGACACCGCGTTGTTGATCGGCCTCGCGCTGATCGTTTCGAAGTTCGGCACGCTCGACTTCGACGCCGTCCTGGGCGGTCCGGGTAGCACCATCGCGAAAGGCACCGCCACAGTCATCGCGCTGCTGCTCTTCGCCGGGGCCATCGGGAAGTCCGCGCAGGTGCCCCTCCACGTGTGGCTGCCCGACGCGATGGCCGGCCCGACGCCCGTTTCGGCGCTGATCCACGCGGCCACGATGGTGACCGCGGGCGTCTACCTGGTCGTTCGGTCCGCGCCGCTGTTCGAGCTCTCGGGCGTGGCCCTGACGGTCGTGTTGATCGTCGGTCTCGTGACCGTGCTGTTCGCCGCGACCTGCGCGTTGGCGCAGGACGACATCAAGCGGGTCCTCGCGTACTCCACGATCAGCCAGCTCGGGTTCATGTTCATGGCAGCCGGCATGCGGTTCTACACCGGCGCGATGTTCATGCTCGTTGCCCACGCGTTCTACAAGGCGCTGATGTTCCTGGGGGCCGGCTCCGTGATGCACGGCATGCACGAGGAGACCGACCTGCAACGGATGGGCGGTCTCATCCGTCGGATGCCGATCACGGGCTGGACGTTCGTGATCGGCGCGCTCGCACTCGCGGGGGTGTTCCCGCTGGCCGGCTTCTTCGCGAAGGACCAGATCCTCGAGATCGCGAACCACAGCGGGCGCACGTGGATCTACCTCCTCGGGACGCTCGGGGCGCTCCTGTCCGCGCTCTACATCGGCCGGCTCGTGTTCCTCGCGTTCTTCGGGTCGCCGAGGAGCGAGGAAGCCGAGCACGCCCACGAGTCGCCCCCGGTGATGACGATCCCGCTGGTCGTGCTCGCGGCGGGCGCGGTGCTGGCGGGGCTGCTCCTGAGCACTTCCGCCGAGGGAACCCTGGCGCGCGTCCTCGAGCCGGTCACCGGCGCTGTCCCACACGGCGAGGGTCTGTCGACCCTCGCCCTGTCGGCGATCGCGACCGCGATCGCGCTGGGCGCGCTCGCGGTCGCCTGGTGGGTCTACGCGTCCGGCCGGGTCGAGTGGCTGACACTTCGTGAGCGCCTCCAGCCGCTCCCGCGAGCCGCGGCGAGCGGCTGGTACGTGGATCAGGCGTATTCGACGCTGTTCGTGAAGCCGGGGATCGCGGCCGCCCGCTTCTCCGCGAACGTGTTCGACACGAAGGTCGTGGACGGGTTGGTGAACGGGGTGGGCGCGGGCACGCGACGCCTCGCCGCCGGGGCCCGCCTGATCCAGACCGGGTTCGTCCGCTCGTACGCGCTCGGATTGTTCCTCGGGGCCGTCGGCGTTCTCGTGTGGCTGGGGACGCGGCTGTGAACAAGCTCCTGACGCTCACGACGTTCCTGCCGCTCGTCGGCGCGTTGATGGTGCTCGCCGGTGGCCCTGCCCTGAAGGACGAGGCGGCCCGGTGGGTGGCGCTCGGCGCATCGATCGTGACGTTCATCGTGTCGCTCGTCGTCCTCGGACGGTTCGATCCGAGCGCACAGGAACCCTTCCAGCTGGTGGAGCAGGCCCGGTGGGTCGAGTCGATCGGGCTCACCTACACCCTCGGTGTGGACGGCGTGAGCATCTGGATGATCCTGCTGACGACGTTCCTGTTCCCGGTCTCGATCCTCGCCTCCTGGACCGTCACCAAGGACGTGCGCCGCTTCATGGCGGCGATGCTCGTCCTCGAGACCGCCGTGATCGGCACGTTCGTCGCGCTCGACCTGCTGCTCTTCTTCCTGTTCTTCGAGGCGCTGCTCGTCCCGATGTACCTGCTGATCGGCGGCTGGGGCGGCCGGCGTCGCGTCTACGCCGCGATCAAGTTCTTCCTGTTCACGATGGCCGGCTCTGCCTTCCTGCTGCTCGCGATCCTGTTCCTGTACTCGAAGGGCGGCGCGACGAGCTTCCGCTACGACGCCCTGGTCGACGTCGCGAGCGGGCTGCCGGCGACCACCGCGCGATGGCTCTTCCTCGCGTTCTTCGTCGCGTTCGCCGTGAAGGTGCCGCTCGTGCCGCTGCACACCTGGCTGCCCGACGCCCACACCGAGGCGCCGACGGCCGGCTCCGTGCTCCTGGCTGCCCTGCTGCTGAAGGTCGGGACCTACGGGCTGATCCGGTTCAACCTCGTGCTCTTCCCCGAGGCGTCCAAGTACTTCGCGACGTTCGTCGGCGTGATCGCGGTGATCGGGATCATCTACGGGGCCGTGAACGCGTTGATCCAGACCGACATCAAGCGGCTCGTCGCGTACTCCTCGGTGTCGCACCTCGGCTTCGTGGTGCTGGGCGTGTTCGCGTTCACCCAGCAGGGGGTCACCGGGGGCGTGCTGCAGATGGTCAACCACGGGCTCGCCACGGGCGCGCTGTTCCTGCTCGTGGGGATGGTGTACGAGCGGACCCATACCCGGGACTTGGACCAGATGGGCGGGCTCGCGTCGGTGATGCCGTGGCTGATGGGCGCGTTCCTGTTCACCGCGTTCGCCTCCGCCGGGCTCCCGGGGCTGAACGGGTTCGTCGGGGAGTTCCTCGTGATCGTCGGCACGTTCGCCGTGAGCGGCTGGTTCGGGGCGCTCGCCGCGACCGCCGTGGTGCTCGCCGCGATCTACCTCCTGTGGTCGTACCAGCGGATGGCGTTCGGGCCGGTCCGCGAGGAGCACCGGCTGCTTCCCGACGTGAGTCTGCGCGAGGTCGTGGTTCTGGCGCCGGTCCTGGCGCTCCTCGTGGTCTTCGGCGTCGCGCCGAAGCTGCTGACCGACAGGATCGATCCGGCGGCCGAGAACGTGATCGCACGAGTGGCTCCTTCTCACGTGGTCGACATCGGCGCCCCACAGGTCCAGGCGATCGGTGAGGGTTCGGGGCTGCTTCCCGCCGCCGGCTCGGAGGAGTCGCCGTGATCGGGCAGGCCGCCCTCCCGACGCCCGAGCTCGTCTTCGAGCCGCTCTTGCCGGAGCTCGCCCTCGTGGTGTTCGCGATCGCCGGGCTCCTGTACGAGGCGCTCGCGAAGCGCTCGGAGCCGCTCGTCCACCTGGCGATCGGCCTGGTCGGCGTCGCCCTGGCCGCGGCGACCAGCCTCTGGCTCTGGAACTGGGACGGGCCCGCGACCGTGCTCGGCGACACGGTCGCGGCCGACCGCTTCGCCGTCCTCGCGCGGCTCCTCCTGCTCGTCGTCGCCGCGCTCGGCCTGCTCCTCGCCTACCAGTACTTCGCGAGGTCCGGCGACGAGCAGAAGGGCGAGTTCACGCCGCTGCTCCTGTTCGCCACGTCGGGGATGACGCTGATCGTGGCCGCCGCGGACCTCATCGTCACGTTCCTCGCGCTCGAGATCCTCTCGCTTTCGCTCTACGTCCTCACGGGCCTCACGGGACGCCGGGCGGCCAACGAGGCCGCGATGAAGTACTTCCTGCTCGGCGCGTTCAGCTCGGCGTTCTTCCTCTACGGCGTCGCGATGGCCTACGGCGCGACCGGGACGACCAAGATCGGCGCGGTGGCGCTCGCGCTGACGGGCGGCGGCGAGACGCAGGCCCTCGCGCTGCTGGGCTTCGCGCTCCTCGCGGTCGGGTTCGGGTTCAAGGTGTCCGCGGCCCCGTTCCACATGTGGACGCCGGACGTCTACCAGGGCGCGCCGACCCCTGTGACCGCCTACATGTCCGCCGCGACCAAGATCGCCGCCTTCGGCGCCCTGATCAGGGTGCTCGACGTCGCGTTCCAGGCGATGGCGTGGGACTGGGCGCCCGTCATCTGGGCGCTCGCGGCGGTGTCGATCGTGCTCGGAAGCATCCTCGCGATCGCCCAGACGAACGTGAAGCGCATGCTCGCCTACTCGAGCATCGCGCACGCCGGGTTCATCCTCACGGGACTGACGGCGCCCGGGGCCGCCGGCATCCGGTCGGCCATGTTCTACCTCGTCGCCTACGCGGCGATGACCGTCGGCGCCTTCGGGACGGTGATGCTCGTGTCCGGGAGGGGAGAGGAGCGGACGCGGATCTCCGACTACCGGGGCCTCGCCCGCGCCCATCCCGGAGCTGCGGCGTTGATGACCCTGTTCCTGCTGTCGCTCGCGGGCATCCCGCCGACCGCGGGCTTCATCGCGAAGGTGAACGTGTTCTCGGCCGCGATCGGCGCCGGGTACTGGGAGCTCGTGCTGATCGGCGTGCTGCTCAGCGTCGCGGCGGCATTCTTCTACCTTCGCGTGATCGTGCTGATGTACATGCAGGAGCCCGAAGAGCTGCCAGCGACTGGGATCGTGGACGAGCCCCAGCCTGCCTCCGGCGCCGTCCTCGCGGTGCCGGCCGTCGCGACGCTGCTCCTGGGCGTGTTCCCCGGGCTGATCGTCGGGGTGATCGAGAAGGCCTCGGTCCTGAGATGGTAGGAGAGGATGGAGAGCGAGTCCGCGATGAGCAGGCGCGTGATCCCCGGCCTCGAATCACCCGACCCCGTCCTGGAGTCGGAGATCCGCACGCGCCTGGACCACGTGGAGGAGGCGCTCCGCAAGGCCCTCGAGGAAGCCGACTCAGAGCTCCTCGCGGCGACGGCCAACTACCTCCTGGCCGCGGGCGGAAAGCGGTTCCGTCCGATGCTCGCGCTCCTGTCCGGCTACTTCGGCGACCCGACCGACCCGCGCCTGATCCCGGCGTCGGTGTCGCTCGAGCTCGTCCACGTGGCGACCCTGTACCACGACGACGTGATCGACGAGGCGGAGTCGCGCCACGGGGTGCCGGCCGCGAACGTCCGCTGGGACAACACCGTCGCGATCCTCACCGGCGACTATCTGTTCGCGCGCGCGTCGGAGGTCGGCGCCGATCTCGGCCCCGAGGTCTGCCGCATCCTCGCCCAGACGATCGCGGTGCTCTGCGACGGCCAGATCCGGGAGGTGGACGCCTCGCGGCGACTCGATCGGACACAGGCCAGCTACCTCGAGGTGATCCGGCGCAAGACCGGCTCGCTGATCGCCACGTCCTGCCGGCTCGGGGGGATGATGTCCGACGCCTCCGCCGAGCACGTCGAGATCCTCGATGCTTTCGGCGAGTCCCTCGGCCTCGCCTTCCAGCTCTCCGACGACATCATGGACCTGACCTCCAGCCAGCTCGAGCTCGGCAAGGAGCCGGGCGTGGACCTGAAGGAGGGCGTCTACACGCTGCCGGTCCTCCACGCCCTCGAGACGTCCCCCGATCGAGAGGAGCTGGCGCGGATCCTCACCACGGGCGTCCACGGTGAGCTCCTCGACCGCGCGCTCGCGATCGTCGCGGACGGAGACTCGATCGAGCACGCCCGGCAGGCCGTCCGCGACGAGGTCGGGCGCGCGGTCGCTCTCGTCGAACGGCTCCCGGAAGGGCCCGCTCAACACGCGTTGGTGCAGCTCGCGCGCTTCCTTTCCTGGCGCTGCGGAGCAGGCGAGAACGCAGGGAAGGCGCCCTGATGGATCATGCTAGGATCCGCGCTCGGGAAGACTTTCACAAGCGTGCCTGACTACTACTCGTCCTACGGTGTCGTGCTGGCGGTCGTGGCCGCCGGAGCTCTCCTCGTCGCGGTGGCGTTCACGGCGGCTCGTCTGATCGCCCCCCATCGCCCCAGCCGGGAGAAGCTCACCACCTACGAGTGCGGGATCGACCCGGTCGGCGAGGGCTGGTCGCAGAGCCAGATCCGCTACTACGTGTTCGGTTTCCTCTTCGTCATCTTCGACGTCGAAGCGGTGTTCCTCTTCCCGTGGGCTCGCGTCTTCGAGGGGCTCGGCTGGGCGGCGGTCGTCGAGATGGGAATCTTCATCGGGATCCTCGCCACCGGGCTGCTCTACGCGTGGCGGAAGGGGGTCGTGCGGTGGGCCTGATCACCGAGAAGACCCCGCTCCCCAAGATCCAGCCCGTGAAGTTCCTGCTCAACTGGGGACGCCGGTACTCCCTGTGGGTCATGAACTTCGGTCTCGCCTGCTGCGCGATCGAGCTGATCGCGACCTCGACCTCCAAGCACGACTTCATCCGCCTGGGCGTGATCCCGTTCGCCCACGGCCCGCGCCAGGCGGACCTCCTCGTCGTGGCAGGGACCCTGACCGACAAGATGGCGCCGGCCCTCAAGCGCGTCTACGACCAGATCCCCGACCCGAAGTACGTCATCTCCTTCGGCTCCTGCTCCAACTGCGGCGGCCCGTACTGGGACTCGTACTCCGTCACCAAGGGCGTCGACCAGATCGTGCCGGTCGACGTCTACGTGCCCGGCTGCCCGCCCCGCCCGGAAGCCCTGCTGCACGGGATCGTGAAGCTGCAGGAGAAGATCAAGGACGAGGACATCCAGGAGAAGTGGGCGAGTGGCCACAGCGCTGTCTCCTGAGGACGTCGAATCGCGCCTGCGGGCGAGGTTCGGCCAGGACGTCACCGCGTTCGAGGTGCAGCACGGCCATCCCGTGGCGACCGTCAGCAGCGAGAAGTACCGCGACGTCTGCCGGTTCCTGCGGGACGAGCCCGAGTTCGACTGCACGTACTGCGACTTCACCGCCGGCGTCGACTTCGGCCCGGAGCGTGGTTTCGAGGTCGTGACGCACCTGTACTCCCTCAGCCACCGACACAACGTGCGTATCAAGGTGCTGTTGCCGCACGAGAACCCGACCTGCCCGACGGTGTCCGACCTGTTCCCGACGTCGGATTGGCACGAACGTGAGACCCGGGAGATGTTCGGCATCCGCTTCGAGGGACACCCCAAGCCCGTGAAGCTCCTCCTCTCCGAGCCGTTCGAGGGACAGCCGCTGCGGAAGGACTTCCCGTTGATGAGTCGCGAGGCGAAGCCGTGGCCGGGCCTCGTCGAAGGCGAGGACGTGGAGGACGAGGAGTGATCCTCGCCGAGACGGGTGTCTCGATCGCCGAGGAGGCGTTCTCGAACTTCTGGCTCGTCCTGTTGCTGAAGACGGTCGCCGTGATGGGGTTCTTCCTCGTGGTCCCGCTCGGGATCGGCTACATCGAGCACAAGGGCCTGGCACACATGCAGGCGCGGCTCGGACCGATGGAGGCCGGCCGGTTCCACGGCTGGGCGCAGCTCGTGGCCGACGGGGTCAAGTTCATCCAGAAGGAGGACATCGTTCCCGCCGCCGCCGATCGCAACGTGTTCTCGCTCGCCCCCGCGGTGGCGATGATCCCCTACATCGCGATCCTGGTGGTCCTGCCGCTCGGCGACACGGTGTTCGCGGAGAACCTCGACGTGGGCATCTTCTTCGTGCTGGCGATGTCCAGCGTCTCCGTGATCGGGATCATGATGGCCGGCTGGTCCTCGGCGAACAAGTTCTCGCTGATCGGCGCGCTCCGCGCCGCCGCGCAGCTGATCGCCTACGAGCTGCCGCTCGTGATCGCCGCCGCGGCGGTCGTGATGCAGGCGGGCACGCTCTCGATGGTCGGGATCGCCGAGGCCCAGGAGAAGCTCTGGTTCATCATCCCGCAGCTCCCCGGGTTCCTGATCTTCATGATGGCCGCCTTCGCGGAGCTCCAGCGGCCCCCGTTCGACATGCCGATCGCCGACTCCGAGATCATCTTCGGCGCCTACACGGAGTACACGGGCCTGAAGTTCGCGTTCTTCCTGCTCGCGGAATACGGCGGCATCGTGGCGTTCTCGGGGATCGCCGCGGTCCTGTATCTGGGCGGCTACCAACCGCTTCCCGGCATCCCGATCCCCGGGGTCCTGATGATGATGGGCAAGATCGGTGCCCTGGCCTTCTTCTTCATCTGGCTGCGGGCGACCTACCCGCGGTTGCGAGAGGATCAGCTCCAGCGCTTCTCCTGGCTGGTGCTGATCCCGCTGTCCCTCGCCCTGATCATGGGTGTGGCCGTCGCGAAGGTGGCGTTCTAGATGTCCGAGCAGAAGCGCAAGCGGGGGACCGGCCTCGGGCTGGCCAAGGGCCTGTCGGTCACGCTGAAGACGATGCTCCAGCCGGCCGTCACGCAGCAGTACCCGCGCGTGAAGCCCGACCTCCCGGCACGGACGCGAGGCGTGATCGCGCTCAAGGAGGCCAACTGCACCGTCTGCTACAAGTGCTCGCGCGAGTGCCCCGACTGGTGCATCTACATCGACGCCCACAAGGAGACGCACGACCCGGCGGGCGGCGGCCGCGCGCGCTCGGCCAAGGTGCTCGATCGGTTCGCGATCGACTACGCCCTCTGCATGTACTGCGGGATCTGCGTCGAGGTCTGTCCGTTCGACGCGCTGTTCTGGAGCCCGGAGTTCGAGTACGGCGAGTACGACCTCACGCTGATGACGCACGAGAAGGAGCGGCTCGAGGACTGGACGTACACGGTGCTGCCGCCTCCTGGGCTGGAAGAAGGCGCCGAGCCCGCGGAGGAACAGGCTTCGTGACGGCTCAGGAATACGCGTTCGCCGTGATCGCCGCGGTGGGCTCGATCAGCGCGATCGCCGTGGTGACGGCCAGGAACGTCGTGCACGCCGCGCTGTACCTCGTGGTCGCGCTCCTGTCGGTCGGCGCGACGTTCCTGCTCCTCGGGGCGGAGTTCGCCGGCTGGGTCCAGATCCTGATCTACGTCGGCGCCATCGTGATCCTGTTCCTCTTCGGGCTGATGCTCACGAAGGCGCCGATCGGCAGGGACACCCTCGACAACAACCGCCGGTGGCTGGGCGCGATCGTCGCCGTTCGGTGTCTTCGCCGGCCTCGTCTTCCTGATCCAGGAGGCGTTCCCGTTCGACTCGGAGCAGTTCGAGGTCTTCCGGTCGACCACGCAGGACGTGGGGGAATCGATGTTCCGCGACTACGTGCTCCCGTTCGAGGCGATCTCGTTCCTGCTGCTCGCGGCCCTGATCGGCGCGATCGTGCTCGCCCGCAAGGACGAGGGGAACTGACGTGATCCGGCTCCCCTTCGTGCTCGTGTTCTCGACGCTGCTGTTCTCGACGGGCGTCTACGGGGTCCTGGCACGCAGGAACGCCGTCATGGTCCTGATGGCGATCGAGCTGATGCTGAACGCGGTGAACGTGAACCTCGTGGCGTTCTCGTCCTCGTTGCACGAGGTGGGAGGCCAGATCTTCGCGCTCTTCGTGATCGCCGTCGCGGCGGCGGAGGTGGGGATCGGGCTCGCGATCGTGATCCTGCTGTTCCGCAACCGAGCCTCGATCAACGTGGACGAGGTGAATCTCCTCAAGTGGTAGCGCCTGAGACCGTCGCCGCCGCTTCCGACGCCGGCGCCATAGATGGCGCGATCCAATACGCGTGGGTCATCGCGCTCCTCCCGTTCATCGCGGCCGCCCTGACGCTGTTCTTCGGCAAGCGCACGCCGGGACAGGGCGCGGTCTACGGGATCACCGCCCTCGGCGTCGGGTTCGTGATGTCGCTCGCCGTGCTCTGGCACTTCGTCACCGGGGGAGGGCCGTACGCCCCGCCCGGCATCGAGTGGTTCACGATCGGTCCGCTCCACCTCGAGGTGGGCCAGTACGTCGACGGCCTCACGGCCGTGATGCTCGTCGTGGTGACGGCCGTGTCGCTCTGCGTCCACGTCTACTCGCTCGGCTACATGCACGGCGACGTCCGGTTCACCTGGTTCTACGTGGTCCTGTCCCTGTTCACCGGCGCGATGCTCACCGTCGTGATCGCGAACAACCTGCTGATGCTGCTGGTCGGCTGGGAGATCATGGGCGTCTGTTCGTACCTGCTGATCGGTCACTGGTACGAGGAGCACGAGAACTCGAGCGCGGCGATCAAGGCGTTCCTCACCACCCGGGTGGGGGACGTGCCCTTCATGTTCGGCATCTTCGCCTTGATCTTCGCCACCGGCTTCACCACGACGAACATCGCCGAGATCGGCGAGACGATCGCCGGACCGGGCACGTCGCCCGCGTTGGTCACGGCGGCTGCGCTGCTGCTGTTCGGCGGGGCGGTCGGCAAGTCCGCCCAGTTCCCGCTGCACGTGTGGTTGCCCGACGCCATGGCCGGTCCCACCCCGGTCTCGGCGCTGATCCACGCCGCCACGATGGTGGCCGCGGGCGTCTATCTGGTCGGGCGGATGTTCGAGGTCTTCGTGCACGCGGACCCGTTCGTGCTGACGATCGTGAGCGTGATCGCCGCGATCACGGCGCTCGGCGCCGCGTTCCTCGCCCTCGTGCAGGACGACATCAAGCGTGTCCTCGCGTACTCGACGCTGTCCCAGCTCGCCTACATGGTGGCCGGGCTCTCGCTCGGGCCCATCGGCGTCACCGCCGGCTTCTTCCATCTGTTCACGCACGCGTTCTTCAAGGCGCTGCTGTTCCTCGGCGCCGGGTCGGTGATCCACGCGGTGCATTCGAACAACATGAGCGACATGGGCGGGCTGAAGGACGAGATGCCCGTGACGTTCTGGACGTTCCTCATCGGCTCCGCCGCGCTCGCGGGCGTGTTCCCGCTCGCCGGGTTCTGGTCGAAGGATGAGTTGCTCGTCGGCGCCTGGGAGGAGAACCAGTGGCTCTTCTTCGTCCTCCTCGCGGTGGCCGTGATGACCGCGCTCTACATGACCCGGTGCGTCCTGCTCACGTTCTTCGGTCGCTATCGAGGCGCCGCCCACCCCCACGAGTCGCCGCCTGTCATGACCGGTCCGCTCGTGGGGCTGGCCGGCGCCTCGGTCGTGGCCGGGTTCCTGGGCGCTCCCCAACTCGGAGGCGTGTTCGGGGACTGGGTGTATTTCGAGCATCCGCACGAAGCGAGCTTCGTCTTCTGGGTGGCCCTCGTCGGCACCCTCGCGGCCGCCGGCGGGATCCTGATCGGGTATCCGCTCTACCGGGAACGCCGCGAGCGGGACCCGCTCATGGCGTTCCCTCGCGCGTGGAACCTGCTCCAGCATCGGTACTACATCGACGACTTCTACATGCGGGGGATCGTCTACCCGATCCGTGACCGGGTCTCCGCCGCCGTCTACTGGACGAACCAGCACGTCCTGGACGGGGTGGTGAACGGCGCCGCATGGGTGACCCGCGGGCTCGCGACGTTCGTGAGCTGGATCGACCGCACCTTCATCGACGGCGCCGTGAACGCCGTCGGTGGTTTCACCAGCGCGACCGGTGGCCTGCTCAAGTATCTGCAAACCGGCAACGTCCAGTGGTACGCGGTGCTGCTGTTCGCCGGCGTCGTGGCGTTGACGATCGTGTTCGTTCAAACGGCGTAGGGAGTGTGAGATGACCTGGGACAGCTCGGCGATCACGATCATCACCCTGCTGCCGATCCTCGGAGCGTTGGTGATCCTCCTCGTGCCGAGGGACCGCGAACGCATGGTGCGCGGCCTCGGCATCCTGTTCACGGGCGCCGCTTTGGTGCTGTCGGTCGCGATGGCGATCGGGTTCGACTACGGGAAGGACGGGCTCCAGTACGAGCTCGATGTGAACTGGATCTCTGCGATCGGGGCCCGGTACCACGTCGGCATCGACGGGATCTCGATGCCGCTCTACGTGCTGACCTTCCTGCTCTCGTTCCTGTGCGCCGTCTACACCTGGCGGTTCGTGCCCGATCCCGGCCGCACGAAGGCGTTCCTGGCGCTGATGCTCCTGCTCGAGACCGGCATGGCCGGCACGTTCATCGCCTTCGACCTGATCCTGTTCTTCGTGTTCTGGGAGATGGTCCTGGTCCCGATGTACTTCCTGATCGGGATCTGGGGGTCGGCGAACCGCGAGTACGCCGCCATCAAGTTCTTCCTGTACACGCTCTTCGGTTCCGTGTTCATGCTGCTGGGCTTCCTCGCGCTCTACTTCAACGGTCCGGAGCCGCACACGTTCGACCTCGTGCAGCTCACCGAGTTCGGCGCGACCGGCGGATACGCCCACACGTTCCAGCTGATCGTGTTCGGGGCGATCGCGCTCGGCTTCGCGATCAAGGTCCCGATGTGGCCGTTCCACACGTGGCTGCCCGACGCCCATACGGAGGCGCCCACGATCGGTTCCGTCCTGCTGGCCGGGATCATGCTGAAGATGGGCACCTACGGCTTCATCCGGATCGCGCTGCCGGTGCTGCCGGAGGGAGCGCAGGCGTACGCGCCGTGGATCGGGGTGCTCGCCGCGATCGCGATCGTCTACGCCGCGCTCGCGTGCCTGGCGCAGCGGGACCTGAAACGGCTGATCGCGTTCTCCTCCGTCGGACACATGGGCTTCGTCATGCTCGGCATCGCGACGCTCACCGAGATCGGGATCCAGGCGGCGCTGTTCGGGATGGTCGCCCACGGCGTGATCACGGGCATGCTCTTCTTCTGCGTCGGCTCGATCTACGACCGGTATCACACGAGGCAGATCGCCGAGATCGGCGGTGGCATGGCGCAGCGGATGCCGAAGCTCGCCGGCGTGTTCGCGTTCGTCGCGATCGCGTCGCTGGGCCTGCCCGGGCTCGCGGGGTTCTGGGGAGAGGTGATGGCGCTGCTCTCGGCGTTCCGGCCCAACGAGGTGCTTCTGAGCGAGCACGTCGGACTGTTCCGGGGGCTCATGGTGGCCGGGGGGATCGGGACGATCCTCACGGCCGGCTATTTCCTGTGGATGTTGCAGCGCGTGAACATGGGCGCGATGCCCGAGCGCTGGAACGAGCATTCGCTCGGCGACATCAACTCGATCGAGTGGGCGTCGTGGATCCCGCTGCTGGTGCTCATCCTCGCCCTCGGTCTATTCCCGCGGCTGATCTTCGGCATCAGCCAGGAGGCAGTGAGCGGCCTCATGGGCGCCCTCGGAGTCGGAGGCTGAGCTCGTCGTGAGCGTCGACTATCACGCCATCCTGCCGGAGCTGATCCTCGCCGGCACGATCATGCTCGTGCTGATCGTCGACCTGTTCCTGCCCGCCCGTCTCAAGTGGGGGTCGATGCCGATCGGCCTCCTCGGCGTCCTCGGCTCGCTCGCCGCCGTGCTCACGCTCCTGGGGGAGGAACGCGCCACCTTCGGTGGCTCGTTCGTCGTCGACAACTTCGCCGTCCTGTTCAAGGTGTTCTTCCTCGTCGCCGCCGTGATCGTCCTGGCGGTCTCGCGCCGGTACTTCGACCAGCCGGGCTACTACCAGGGCGAGTACTACTTCCTGCTCCTCACGTCGTTCCTCGGCTGCCTGCTGATGCCGTCGTCGCGCGACCTCCTGATGCTGTTCATCTCGCTGGAGCTGGTGTCGGCGCCGGGGTTCCTGCTGGCGGCCTTCCGCAAGTGGGACGTGACCGGTGTCGAGGGCGGCCTGAAGTTCTTCCTGATCGGCGTGCTGTCCACCGCCGTGATGCTCTTCGGGATGAGCCTGATCTACGGGCTCACCGGGGGAGAGACGAGGCTCGACGCGATCGCCACCGCCCTCGGCGAGCTCGATCCCTCGCAGGAGGCGATGGCGCTCGCGTCGATCCTGTTCGTCGTGGTGGGCTTCGCGTTCAAGGTCTCCGCGTTCCCGTTCCAGTTCTGGGCACCGGACACCTACGAGGGCGCGCCGGTCCCGGTCGCGGCGTTCCTGGCGGTGGCATCCAAGGCGGCCGGATTCGCAGGCCTCCTGCAGCTGATGTTCGTGGCGTTCATCGGCCAGCACGAGTTCTGGGTGCCGATCTTCGCGTTCCTCTCGATCGCGACGATGACGATCGGGAACCTGGTGGCGCTGCAGCAGCGGCAGTTCGTCCGGCTGCTCGCGTACTCGGGGATCGCCCAGGCGGGGTACATGTTGCTGCCCTTCGCCCTGGTGACGAACGACCAGGCCGTCAACCAGCAGGCGTTCGCCTCCGCGACCGGCTACATCCTGATCTACGGCATCATGAACCTCGGTGCCTTCGCGGTCGCCGTGGCGCTCAGCAAGCGCAGTCCGAGGCTCCTGATCTCCGACTTCGCCGGGGTCGCGCGGGTCGCGCCGTTCCTCGCCGTGGGGATGACGCTGTTCATGGTGTCGCTCGCCGGGGTGCCCCCGGCCGCCGGGTTCTGGGCGAAGATCCTCATCTTCGGCGCGGCCATCTCGCGCGGCGACGTGATCGGCCCCGTGCTCGCCGCCATCATGGTCGTGAACTCGGTGATCAGCGTCTTCTACTACCTGGCCATCCCGCGTCAGATGATCTTCCAGCCGGCCGAGGACACCACCCCGATCCGGACACCGGTCCTCGTCGGGGGGGTCGTGGCCCTCTCGATGGCTGCCCTCGTGTTCTTCTTCCTGCTCCCCGGGACCTTCTCCCGACTCGCGGACATCTCCACGCTCGTCGGCTGAACCGCGGTCCGCCGTCGGAGCGAAGGAGCTGTGAGAGCATCGTTGTGAAGGGGCGTATCGGCCGCTCGCGGCGGGTATCGACCCCCACAGAGGAGGAATGACTGATGGCACCGGGGATCAATCGGTTGAAGACCTGGGTCCTGATCGCGGCGATGGGCGGTCTCTTCGTCCTGATCGGATCCTTCTGGGGCAGGAGCGGAGCGACCATCGCGCTGGTCCTGGCGGTGGTCTTCAACTTCGCGATGTACTGGTTCTCCGACAAGATCGCGATCGCGACCACGCGCTCCAAGCCCGTCACGGAACAGGAGATGCCCGACTACTACCGGATCGTCCGGCAGCTCGCGAACGAGCAGAAGATGCCGATGCCGAAGCTGTTCGTCTCGGAGATGATGCAGCCGAACGCCTTCGCGACCGGACGGAACCCCGAGCATGCGTCGGTCGCGGTGACCCGGGGCATCCTGCAGATCCTCGACGAACGTGAGCTCCGCGGCGTCCTCGCGCACGAGCTGTCCCACGTGGCCAACCGGGACATCCTGATCTCCTCGATCGCGGCCGCGATCGGCATGAGCATCACGTTCCTGGCCCGGTTCGCGTTCTTCTTCGGCGGGAGCGACGACGAGGGCGGCGGGAACATCTTCGCGCTCCTCCTGGCATGGATCCTCGCCCCGATCGCGGCGATGTTGATCCAGATGGCGGTGACGCGGTCTCGCGAGTACCAGGCCGACGAGTCGGGCGCGTTCCTGTCCCGGGACCCGGACGCGCTGGCGAGCGCGCTGGTCAAGCTCGAGCAGGCGTCCCGGCAGGTTCCGCCGCTCGCGACCGTGAGCCCCGCCGAGGCGCACATGTTCATCGTGAACCCGATGAACGCGCTGCAGGCGCGCGGCCGCGGGGGGATCACCAGCCTCTTCCGGACCCACCCGCCGACCGAGGCCCGCGTCGAGCGCCTCCGGGCGATCGCGAGCGAGCTCCGCGGCGAGCGCGGACCGATCGGTTGATCGGCCACCAGCGTCGTTCCAAGGAGCCCGGGTCGTTCAGGCCCTGGCTCCCTCCTACCGGGTCAGGCGAGAACCTCGCAGAGGTCGACCGAGCGTCCACGGATCTCGACGGGCTCGACCTGAGGCGGCGTCCCCGTGAAGGTGATGTGTCCCGTCACGAGGAGGACCTCGCCTGGGATGAAGATCAGCCACGGCCCCGTGCCTTGCACCAGGTTCCCGTCCACGTCGATGAAGCCCGGACCCGGGATGCTGAGCGATATCGATGATCCGTCGTCCTCGAGGTTGGTAAGCACGACCTTGATCTTCCCGACCGTTATCGCCGAGATCCATGTCCCCCGGTCGCCAGAGAAGGCGATGAACTTGAACTTCTGCTCGACGTCGACCTGGACGTCGAAGTCGTCGCAGAACTCGCCCGCCGGGAGGACGAGCGACGCCGGATCGGTGATCCGGACTTGGAATGGCGCCTCAGCATGCGCCGTAGGAGCGAGGACGAGGAGGATCGCGGCGGCGCAGGTCAGCACGGCGACGGCTCGGCGCATGGCGTTCCCCTTTCGGGTCGCGGGCTGCTGTAGCACCTCGACGCTACTCTCGGTTGCGTAGTCGAGCAAATCGGCGTCGATGCGTGGCCGGGTCAGGGGAAGTCGAGGGTCGCTACGCAGCCAGTTCCTGGCAGAACGCCCCGAACGCGTCGATGTAGCGCTGGACGTCGTCCTCGGTGTGCTGCACCGAGACCGTCCACTGCTCCTCGTCGCCCGGGGTCATGAAGATGCCGCGGTTCACCATCCACGGATACGACGCCCAGTAGAGCTCCGTGTGCGTCTCCAGGAAGTCCCGGTAGTTGGTGAGCTTGGTCGCGCGGTAGGAGACGCAGCCCTTCGCCCCGAGATCGACCGTGTGCGCCGGCAGCCCCGTGTCGGCGATGGCGCGGTCACAGCCCTCGGCCAGCATCGAACCGAGCTTCCCGAGATGGTCGTACGCGTCGCGCGTGAGCACCTGGGTGAGCGCCGTGAGACCGGCGGCAGATGAGAGCGGGTTCCCGTTGAACGTCCCCTGCTGGGCGGCGCCCTTGTTCACGAACTCCATGAGCCTCGACTCGCCGCCGAACGCGCCGATCGCCGAACCTCCGCCGATCGCCTTCGCGAACGCGGAGAGGTGCGGCTTCACGCCATAGCGCTCCATCGTCCCGCCGTAGGCGATCGTTCCGCCGCACTTCACCTCGTCGTAGATCAGGACCACGCCGTGCTTGTCGCACACGTCACGCAGCGCCTGCAGGTACCCGGGCTGCGGCTCGATGATGCCGACGTTCATCATCACCGGCTCGAGGATCACCGCGGCGACCTCGCCCTCGTTATCGGCCAGCGCCTGCTCGACCGCCGATGCGTCGTTGAAGGGCACCACGATCGTCGTGTCCCACAGCGCCTTCGGGATGCCTTTGGACGTGGGTTGGGTGGTGTACCAGGGCTGCCCCTCGTGGCTCGAATCGTGCCGGAGCCCCAGCACGTCCGCCTCGGGGACCACCGAGAACAGCACCGAGTCGTGATGGCCGTGATAGGAGCCCTCCATCTTCACCAGCTTGTCCCGCCCGGTGGCGGCGCGAGCCACGCGGATCGCGTCCATCGTGGCCTCGGTCCCGGAGCTGACGATCCGGATCTGCTCCAGCTCGAAGCGCTCGCAGATCGCCTCCGCGAGGGCGACGGTCGTGGGGGTCGTCACGGCGAAGTGGATCGCCTCGCGTGCGGCCTTCTCCAGCGCCTCGACGATCTTGGGGTGGGCGTGACCGACGATGTTCACACCGAAGCCGCCATGGAAGTCCTTGTACTCGGTGCCGTCTACGTCCCAGACGCTCGAGCCGCGGCCCTTCTCGAGGTAGACGGGGTAGGGGTCGCCGACCTGGAAGTTGGAGGCGACGCCGTTGGGGAGGCTCTTGAGGGCTCGTTCGTACAGTGCCTTCGACGCCGGCGTTCTCGTCAACAGATCGGCGCTCTCGCGTTGGGCGATCTCCGCTGCGCGTGCCTTGAGTCGTTCCAGATCCATCCCCACCTCCTGAAGGTCAGGGGAATCTACCGGGGGACCCGGTCCCTTACAACACAGGGCTTGCGTTGCGTTGCCGCCCCTCAGCGGTAGTTGGTGAACTGCAGCGCCAGCCCGAAATCCTCTTCCTTGACCGCCCGGATCGCGGACTGGAGGTCGTCCTTCGATTTGGCGGAAACGCGCAGCTGGGAGCCCTGGATCTGGGTCTGGGCCTTGGGGACGGAGCTCCGGACGAACTTGGAGATCTGCTTCGCTTTCTCGTCGGGGATCCCCTGGATGACCTCGATGGACTGCCGAACCGTGCCCTTGGCGGCCGGCTGGATCTCGCCGGGCTTGAGTGACTTCAGCGGGACCTGGCGCTTGACCGCCTTCTCCTGGAGCACCTGCCACGCCGCCTTCAGGCGGTCCTCGGTGCCGGCGGCCATCTCGATCTTGTCGGACTCCAGTGCGACCGAGGTCCCGGTGCCCTTGAAGTCGAAGCGCTGGGAGATCTCGCGCGCCGCCTGATCGACGGCGTTGCGGATCTCCTGCATGTCCACCTCGGACACGATGTCGAACGAGAACTGGTCCTTCGCCATGCAGCAATCCTAGAAGGAGGTGAGGACCGGCGTCCCGGGTCTTGCTCGGCAAGAGCATCGGGGGCAGACTCCGGCCCATGTCACGGAAGCGGGGCCATCAGAGCGTCCTCGTCACGGTGCTGTTCACCGACATCGTGGGGTCCACGGAGATCGGGGCCGAGCTCGGGGACCGGAAGTGGCGCGACCTCGTCGCCCGCCACCACGCGGTCGTCCGTCGCGAGCTGAAGCGGTTCGGCGGCAAGGAGCTGGACACGGCGGGTGACGGCTTCTTCGCCAGCTTCGACCGTCCCGCGGAGGCGATCCGGTGCGCGTGCGCGATCTCCGACGAGGTGCGGGAGCTCGGGATCGAGATCCGGGCGGGCCTCCACCTCGGAGAGGCGGAGGTCCTCGAGCACAAGGTTGGCGGCATGGCGGTCAACGTCGGCGCCCGCGTGATGGGGGTGGCGAAGGGAGGCGAGGTGCTGGTCTCCTCGACGCTCCGCGACGCCGTGGCCGGCTCAGGCTTCGCTTTCGCCGACCACGGCACCCACCGGCTGAAGGGGATCGAGGGCGAGTGGCGTCTGTACGAGGTCACGATGGTGGAAGGCCAGCGCCGCTCGCTGGCGCTCAGCGCCGAGGAGGCTCGCACCCGGCGGGAGTTCGGAGAGGCGCTGCCGGTTCGTCGCCGGCGTGACCGCATCCTCGCCGGCGCGGCGGGGGTCCTCGTCGTGGCGCTGGTCGCGGCGGGACTGCTGACGAACGCGCTCGGAGGGCAGGAGCCCGGCCGCGTCGGCGAGGAGGAGCTGACGGACGCGGAGCACGCGCTCGTGGCCCTCGTTCCCCCGTCCCTCGGAAGCACGTGTGTCCCGGCTGGAACCACGCTCCGCGACGCGACGGCCTCGGTCACGTGTGTCCGCGGGAACTACTCCGTGACGTACAGCCGGTTCGGGGCGGCAGAGACGATGCAGGAGCGCTTCGACGCCTTCGCTGCCGCGGTGACCGCTCCGGGAGGTGATTGCGCGACCGACCCGGCCGCGCTCCACGAGTACACCGTGAACGGCATCGTCCGCGGCGACGCCGCGTGCTACGTGGAGGATCGCCGATCGGGCCTCAGCACGGCTGCTTCCGTGATCGTGTGGACCGACGAGGAGCTGCTCGTCCTCGCGCGCGCGGTCCGGGATGATGGAGCGGATCTCACCCTCTACGAATGGTGGCGGACCGAGGCGGGCCCGTCGAGCAGCTCCGCCCTGCCGGAGAAGGACGGGAGGGCGGAGCTGCTCACCGGCTTCTTCGAGATGGAGATCACCAGGGCCGAAGCGGGCACCGATCTCGGCTCCGCCGATCCGAGCTGGGTCCGAACGTGGACGATGAAGCTCTCGCTCGAGGACGGCTTCCTCGGGATGCCCACGTACCCCGATGATGGAGGGGAGCTCTTCTTCGCGAAGCCCAGAACCCTGATCTTCTACCGAGAGGGCGGCCTGCAGGGGTTCGGCGCGCGCTGCCCGAGCTATCAGGCCGTCCGATGGACCGAGCGCGGGGACCAGGTCGTGTTCTCTCATGCCGAAGGGCACTGCCGCGAGTGGAACCTGGATGCGGTGACGTTCAAGCCGTGGACCCGCATCGCCTAGAACCCCACCGAGGCTTGCTATCCTCAGCAGCGTTCCCGGGAGGATGCCCGAGTGGCCAAAGGGAGCGGCCTGTAAAGTCGCCGGCTCAGCCTACGGAGGTTCGAATCCTCCTCCTCCCACGAACCGACCGAACCGACCAACTCACCGATCCACCCACCAACCGACTCACCGACCACTGACCGACCGATTGAGCAACCACCAACCAATGACTCACCTCTCCACCATCGGCTCGGCGGACCTTGCCAACTCCAACGCTTCCTTGACCGACAGGCTCCGGCCTTCCTCGGTCGCGTCGTGGATCTCGTCCGCCTCCAGCTCGGCCTTCGCCCGTTCGACGTATCCGTGTCCGGGAACGTCCTCCGAATACACGTTCACGATGCCTTCCTCTCGGGTGAAGATCTCGGCCGCCGCCGCGATCTGCACGGCTTGCCGGGGCCGGCCCTCGACCGCCTCGACCGCCGCGAGACCGATCATCGATGTCCCGATCCCGCGGACGCTCCCGACGTCGTCGTAGGCCTGCACCGAGTCGAGGAACGATCGGCGTGCGGCGACCGGATCGTCGGCCGAGAGGTGTGTCCACGCCATTTCGCTGAGGATCCGGGCCTCCTCGGCGCGGTCACCGATGGCTTCGAAGGCGGCCAGCGACTGCCGATAGAGGTCGGTCGCCTTCGGCAGGTCGCCACTCATCGAGGCCAGCTGTGCCAGTCCGCTGAGCGAGAGGCCGGAGCCCTCTCTGTCGTCGAGCGATCGTTGGATGACCAGGGCCTCGTCGTATCTCGAGGCCGCCGTTGCCATGTCACCCGATACGGAGTGGAGGATGCCGTCGATCGTCAAAGAGAACCCCAGGGCCCATGTAGAGCCTCGCGCGCGGCCTCGGTCGATCGCCTCTCGTGACCACTCGAGGGCCCGGTCCATGTCGATGCCCAGATAGCCGAGCCCCAGAAGGAGCCCCGCCAAGGTCGTCTCAGGATCTCCGTGAAGCTCCTCAGCGATCCGGAAGGACTCGAGGTATTCCTCGATGGCGTCCTCGAAGTGACCGAGCGTCCACGACGCGAGTCCAGCGGTGCGAAGCGCCTTCGACCGGCCGATGGTCGGCCCCTCGTTCGCGGGGGCGTCGAGGAATGCACGCGCGTATTCCCGCGCGCTCAGATGCTTCGCGCGGATGTGCCAGAAGAGCCAGAGGTCTCCGCACATCTGCATGCCGAGCGCAGCCGACTCGGCGTCCCCGCCCCTGGCCCGGCTCAGGAGGAAGTCGAGTGCCGCCCGAAGATCCGCATCTTCGAGGACGCCTCGCTCGATCGATCCGACCTGATCGGTGCCTTCGATCCCCCCTCCGATGTCGGCGGCCACTTCGGCGAAGTAGGCGGCATGCCTGTCCCCGATGAGTTCGGTTTCTGCGGCGGCCTGCAGCTGTTCGAGTGCATACTCCCTGATCGTCTGCAGCATCTGGAACCTGTCTCCGGGGCCCGCGATCTGGATCAGCCCAACGTCGACCAGCGATCCCAGATCGTCGAGCACGGAACCGGCATCCTCGGAACAGGCGGCTTCGATGCTCTCGAGCGAGCATCCCCCTTGGAAGACGCCCATCCTGCGGAACAGCCATTTCTCCGACGCGGTCAGCAAGGAGTGGCTCCAGTCGATCGTCGCCCGAAGCGTTTGCTGCCGCCCCGGGCGATCTCGTGGACCCGCGGTGAGGACGTCGAGCGAATGGTCCAGCCGTTGCAGCAAGGCATCCGGGGAAAGGAGGCGGACCCGGGCAGCGGCGAGCTCGATGGCGAGCGGGAGCCCATCCAGTCGTCGGCAGATCGCAACGATCGCCTGGGCGTTGTCGGTGGTCATTTCGAATCCGCTCTTGGCCATCTTCGCCCGATCCACGAACAAGGTGATGCTCGGGTAGGCCATCGTCGACCCCGGTTCGTGCCCATCGTCCAGCGGGGGGAGCGCCAGCGGGACGATGGCGTACTGCTGTTCGGCACTGATCCGGAGTGGGGTCCGGCTGGTGACGAGGATCCGGAGTTCCGGGCACGTGGACACCAGCGTGGCGACCTCGGGGGCCGCCGACACGACCTGCTCGAGGTTGTCGAGCAGCAGGAGAGCCTGTTTGCCTGCGATCAGCCCAGTGACGCCTTCAGCCAGGCTCCTGCCCTCTGCCTCCTTGACGTCCAGCGCCTCGGCCACCGCGGGGATGAAGTTGGCGGCGTCGGTGACCGCAGCGAGGGAGACGAAGGCGACGCCGTCGAGGAATCGTGACGCGAGGCGTTGGCAGACCTCGATCGCCATCCGGGTCTTCCCGATGCCGCCTGGACCCGTCAGCGTCACGACGCGATGTCGCTCGAGAAGGTCGACCACCGCGGAGAGATCTGCATCCCTGCCGAGCATCGCTGTCGCAGGCTCTGGGAGGTTGCTCGGCAGGCTGGCGAATCGCTCCCCCTTCCCTTGCAGGAAGTCGGCGGCCGGGACCTCCAGGCCGTCGGTCGAGACGGCGAAGATCTCGAAAGGGCGGCCGACGTTCTTGAGTTTGAACTTCCCCAGGCCCACGAAACCCAGCTGCGATTGATTCTTGATCTGATCGTGGACGGAGTCAGATACAAGGACTCCCCCGGGGACACCGAAGGATTCGATGCGTGACGCGATGTTGACCGCGTCCCCGACGAGACCGGCGGGCTCGACGATCACGTTCCCCACGTGGATGCCGATCCGAACCGGGACCGCCAGGGGTCGGCGGCATTCCTTCTGGATCTCGATGGCACAGCGGATCGCATCGACCGTGTTGGGGAACATCGTCAGCGCACCATCACCGTAGTACTGGACGATCGTTCCACCGAAAGCCTCGTGCTGGGCTCTGAGAACCTCCTGGTACCTGGTCCGGGTTTCGATGCCGAGCTGCTCGTCTTCCTGCATCAAGGCGGTATAGCCGACGATGTCAGCGAACATGACCGCCGCGAGCTCCCTGCGCTGCTGCTCACGCGGTGAGGCTGGTCGGGCCGTGATGTTCGAAGAGCCGGGTGGCTCCGACAGTCCTCGCTGCTCTGGCATGGTGCTGAACTTAGCTCATCGATTCCGCGCGAGGTAAGGACGATCCACGCTGTCGTCGGTCACATCGCCTCCGCAGGGGGATGGAGTTCGGGTGGGACGCGTCGCGAATGCGTACGGTGTCCGGACCAACCACAGGAGGACGGCTCGATGGCGCCAGATCCCGAGCAGCTTCGTGCGTTCGCCGAGCGCTACACCGCGGCTTGGTGCAGCATGGACCCGGCGGCGGTGGCGGCGCACTACGCGCCGGAGGGCTCCCTCGCGATCAACGGAGGTCCGCCCGCGGTGGGCCGCGACGCCATCATCGCGGTCGCCGCGAGCTTCTACGAAGCCCTTCCGGACATGCGGGTCTACTTCGACGACCTCGTCGTGGACGGGGATCGGATCGAATACCACTGGACCTTCACGGGCACGAACACCGGCCCAGGCGGCACCGGCAACGCGGTACGGGTGCAGGGCCACGAGTCGTGGACCATTGACGATGGGCTCATCGCCGTCTCGCTGGGGAGCTACGACGCCGAGGAGTACGCGCGCCAGCTCGCGGAGGGTGTCTGAGGCACTCTTGACCCGCTGTGGGAGGTACCCCTCTTAACCTGTGGGAGCTCCACTCCAAGGGTCCGATTCCCGTGGTCAGCGACTTCTGAGAACACCCCACGAACCGACCGACCGACCGACGGACTGTCGCCCCCGAGATCGATGTACTGCACGGGATCGCCGCCACGCCACTCCTCCACGGTTCCGAACATCGAGGCCCAGAAGGCCGCCAGGCGCTCGGGGTCATGACAGTCGATCGTCACCGCGTCGAGTCGAGCGATCCGATGCCCGTTGTCCCTCTTCAACCCCGGCCTCGCCTACGGAACCGCTCTCGCTTGCGATCCTTGACGATCTCGCGGACGACGTGATGGCCGGGAAGCCCGGTCACTCCACCGCCGGCGTGCGTGGCGGAGGATGCTTGATAGAGCCCGCGGATCGGCGTGCGGTAGTCCGCGTAGCCGGGCGCGGGTCGCATGTGGAACAGCTGGTCCGGCGACAGCTCACCGTGGAAGATGTTGCCGCCGATCAGGCCCCACTCGTTCTCCATCTGCCACGGCCCGATGACCTGGCGGCCCACGATCGCGTCCTTGAAGCCCGGCATGAAGTCGTCGTGGATATCCACGAGTCGGTCGGCGTATGCCTCGAGCTCGTCCTGGTTGCGCTCCTGCGCCCACTCATGAGGCACCCACTGCGTGAACATCGACATCACGTGCATGCCCTCTGGTGCGAGCGTCGGGTCGTAGTAGCTCGGGATGCAGGTCTCCGAAAAGGGCGCGGTGGAGGCCTTGCCGTCCCGCGCCTGCTCGAACGCCCTCTCGAGGTACCGGATGTTGGGGGAGACCTGGATGGAGGATCCCGCGATCTCCCGATCCTGACCGTTCGGGTCGTCCCGGAAGACAGGCATGTGCGAGAGCGCCAGGTTGATCTTGACGGTCCCGCTCCGCGTCCTCCAGTTCTCGATGTCGCGAACGAACTCGTCGGGCAGGTCCTCACGGGCGATCTGCTCCAGGAACGTGATCTTCGGGTGGCAGGCCGAGACGACTAGCTGTGCTCGGTACTCCTCGCCCGCCCCGGTCACCACGCTGCGCGCCGCGCCGGCCTCGACCAGGATGCGCTCGACCCGGCTCTCGACCCGGATCTCGGCGCCGAAGGACTCCGCGCTCGCCCGCAGCGCGTCAGCCACGGCTCCCATGCCACCGATGGGGTATCCCCACTGCGAGAGATCGCCGTCGCCGAGGTCGCCGACGGCGTGATGCATCAAGACGTAGGCCGTTCCGGGTTCCTCGGGTCCCGCCCACGTTCCGATGATGCCGCCGGTCGCGATGAGCGCCTTGAGTTCCGACGACTCGAACCATTCGTCGAGCAGGTCCGCGGCGCTCATGGTGAAGAGCTTGGTGATGTCGGCGGCGAGGCGGGAGCTCATGCCGGACCGATGCCGAAGCGCGAAGCGCACCTGGTCCACGAGATCCCCTGGGGTTACCGATCCGAGATCCGGCGGTGTCTCCATCAGGAGCGGACCGAGGAAGGCCGCACTTCGTGCGAGCCAGGTCGACCAGTCCTCGTAGATGTCGGCATCCGTCTTCGAGAAGCGGGACAGGGTCTCGCGGAACCGGCCGCTCTTCCCTTCGTCATCGCGGATACCCCCCGATCCCGGTTGGGGGGCGTAGGAGCCCGCCATGGACACGACCCGATAACCGAATGCCTCGAGACGCAGGTCGCGGACGATCGACGGCGGCATGAGGCTCATCACGTAGGAAAGGGTCGTTACCTTGACGTCGGGGTGCGCCGGGAACGGGGAGGAGGTGTCGGCGGCGCCGCCCGTCTTGTGACGGGACTCGAGCACCACGACCTTCGCCCCCATCCTGGCGAGATACGCAGCGGCGACGAGGCCGTTGTGGCCTCCGCCGACGATGATCACGTCGTACCGATCCGCAGACATCAACGGTTCTCCTGGTCCCGGGGGCCGATCAAGCGCCAAACAGTACTTCGCGCTAGCACGCGAGAACGAGAGCTCGGGCGCCCGATCCAGTTGGGATATGGAGGCTCGTCGCCGTCAGAACTGGGAGGAACGAGTGGATGGGAATTCCGTTCGATCAGCTGGAAACCTGACCTCGGTCGGACGCGCGCACTCGCGTTCCGCCGTCCGAAGAGCAAGGAGGAAGCCTTCCGCCCGCTTCGACGCCATCTCAATTGGCAAGTGAGCCGGCGAAGATCTGCCAGGCGAGCACCGACTTCGCCACGAGGCTGAGTACCAAGTAGGTCTTCTCGCCGAAAGCGTAGTCGGTCCACCGGCCGACCTCCCGGTATTGGAGCCACTGGTTGAGCCCGAAGCTGAAGAAGAAGATGAACTGTGCGATGGCGATGCCGTAGACGAACCCAGGCACGGTCTTCGACCCGACGATGTTCACGGCGATGGAGATCCACGGGGCGACGCCCACGAGCGCGCCGAACCAGAAGGGGAGCATCGTGGTCGACGTGCGACCCGGCGGGTTCATCCGCTCCTGGAGCCAGCCGAACAGGATCATCCCCACGTTGGCCCCCGCCACGGTGATGACGGCGTTGATCGAGGTGATGCCTGAGTAGAAGCCGATCAGGATGATCATCAGGGTGGCGCTGAAGGAGTACTCGATCCACCGGACGCGGTTGATGCCCTGTTTCAGATCGTCCTCGTACACCCCGCGGGAAACTGTTGCGGTGAGCAGATGGTCGAGCGCAGCCAGACCGAGGAAGATCGCGACCGCCCAACCGATCCGCACGTCGAACAGCGTGCTCGGCGCGGGCACCGTCGTTCCGGGTGGGCCTTCAGGAAACGAGGATGTGACCGCGACGGCGAACCTGCCGGTCAGCATCAGGATCAGCACCGCCTGAGCCAGGTGGACGGCGGTGAGACCGAGGTTCCATCGGCGAAGTCCGATGAGGCGAGCGTCTGTAACTCCGGTGGCGACGGTTGTCCGATCGGCGTCGGTGATTTCGTGGCTCCTTCGAGAGTGATCGGGCACTGGTGCAGAGGTCCCACGATGGCACGTGGAACCGTGCGGTCAAGGGCCTTCTTCGAACACCCCACCGACCGAGGGTGTTCCCAGAACCGAGGCCTGGCATCCCAGAACTTCGCAAGAGAGAGGTCTCGATCGCGACTACATGCAGTCGCGAGTCCGAACTCGGAAACCGGCTGCGCCGATCTCGACGGCCGTCTGTCCCCGGATGCTAGAAGAGCGTCACCAGAACATGCCGCTGACGGCTTTCAACGCTCAGGTGGTGTTCGGTTGTGGGCACGGTGATCAGGTCGGCACGTCTGCCCACATCGAACCGGACGATGGTCGCCGCCGATATGCCGTTCCACTTCCACGTGGGCGTGCGGCCAAGCGGTCCTACCGTTCCGCATCCTGTTCCATCGCGGCTAGACGCGTGTAGTAGTCGGAGATCTCCCTGAGATGCGCAAGCGCGATCTTCCCCGTGATGATCTCGTCATCGTGCGTCACGTCGGTGGCCGAGTCTCGGCTGCCGTGCTCGAGCTCGATGGCGAGTCCCATCCGGAGCTGCTCAAGGTCTACGTCGCCAGCCGCCCAATCGATGCCGATCCGCTCCCCGATCGCCCGAGCCTCTTCCCGTGTGAACTGCCTCGTGGTCACGTCACTACCTCCCTCACACCTCACGCGTTCGATCATGACCCGGCCCCGCCGATCGGTCGGGACTCTCACTCATCTCGGGTCCTTGTTGGGGCTCAATCGAGATGCAGGGCCTGGATCGATCCGTTCAGGAGCGGGGCGCCATCCAGATCCTGCACGTGCCTGTCCGCATCCTCGACCGCGCGCAGCAGCTCTCGTCGCCCGGTCGGTGACGCGGCTGAGCGGCGGACGAAAACGGTTCCACCGTCATCAGGAACCCTGATGCAGGCGGGGGCATCCTCATCGCAGTCGAGGTCCACGACGGCCACCTCGGCGCTCTCTCGCATGTTGCATCGGATCCCGTGCAGACGGGGGCAGTCCCTCGCCGCACCCGGTCCCGGGCAGGCGTTCGTGTCATATCCCGCCAACTCGAGCGACGCGGTCCAGAAGTCCCGCGTCTCGCCGTCATCGGACACGACCAACACTCGGCCGGCATGCCGCATCCCGCTCACCTCCGTGGGTCGTCGTGATCGTTGCGCTCCGAAGTCTCGCCCCCGAGCCGGATCCAGCCAGGGCCAGATGGCTCGAGGACTACGGGACCTTCGCCCCGGCGAAGCTGCGGGCCGTTCGGCCCACCCTTCGGTGGCACAAAGCCCTTCCTGTCTCTTCCAGTGGGATCTAGCCTGGAGAGCGAAAGGAGACCGACGAAGGCGCGGACGTTGGACCGTTGGAAGGAGTTCCGTCCATGCCCTCAGTGCGCGTAGAACTTCGCCACGGGAGGAGGTGAGCGTGCCTGCTCCTGGAGTGAGTGCCCGTACGTTCCGGAGGAGCTGAACGTGTTCTGCGACTCGTGCAGGTTCGACTTCGTCCCGATGGAGGGGAACCCGCCCTGCGCAGATCCCATGAAGTGTGAACACGGTGAGGAAGCGCGATCGCACGTCGAGAACGTACGCGAATGGACGAGGCTTCGCGGCAGCGGGGCGCCTTAGAGCGTCGCGCAGACTCTGGCTGCGACCCGATAACGAGGCCTGGGCACTAAGACCGGACGGATCAAGCAGGAGGCGCTCCGGGCCGGTGGCTCTATGAGGTTGTCCGCCTAGAGGCGGCTGATAGAAGTCGCCCATGCCCAGGTTCTGTATGCCCTCGGCAACCGGCTCCGCACGGTGTGGGAGGTACCCCGCTTAACCTGTGGGAGGTCCCGCCAGGAGAACCCATTCCGCCTGGTCAGGGTCTCGACGTCGAGACACGCGAGGCGATCGAGGCGTCGAACGGCGTGATCAACCGAGACGCGTCGATGTGTGGCATGGGAGCGAGCCCTGCAGGCGCCGGTCTGAGATGGGCGACCCACATGGATCCATGCAGATCTCCTCCGGCCGAACCTCCTCGTCCACGGCGGACGGCTCACCGCGGTGATCGACTTCGGCGGTGCCGGCATCGGCGACCCGGCCACCGACGTGATCGCGGCGTGGGCCGTGTTCGGATCCTCTGGCAGGGCCGCCTACCGAGCATCGCTCGATGTGGACGACGGCACCTGGGAGCGCGCACGCGGTATCGCCCTGCATCAGGCCGCGCTGATCATCCCCTACTATGCGGAGACCAACCCCGACTTCGTGGTTCTGGCGAAGCGCACCGTCGAGGAGATATTGGCCGACGGGTGAAGGATCCGATTCCATGACCGACCCTGTCGATCTCGCGAAGCTCGCACGGGCCATCGAGTCGGAGCTCAAGCGCACGGGCTCTCCTGAACGTGCGGTGGGCGGGAAGCGGTACCTCAAGAGCGATATGGACTTCCTGGGAGCGACGCTCGCCGACATCAGGCGGATCGCCCGGACAGCGGCAAGAGACCCCGGGTTGGATCGCGACGGCGCCGTTGGACTGCGTCGAGGAGCTCTGGAGTGTCCCGACATTCGAGCGCCGTATGGCCGCGGCGCTCGTCCTGGAGTTCCACGCGGACGATCTGGGATCTGAGGACCTCCCGCTGATCGAGCGACTGATCCGCGAGTCTCGGACGTGGGCGCTGGTGGACGTCCTCTCCGGCGACGTGGTGGGGGAGATGCAATTGCACCTTCGCATCCGACGCACGTTGGATCGATGGGCTCGCGACGACGACTTCTGGGTCCGGCGGTCGTCGCTGCTCGCTGAACTGACGCCCTTGAAGCACGGCGCTCCGTTCGAGTCATTCGCGCGCCGCGCCGATGCGATGCTTGACGAGACCGAGTTCTTCATCCGGAGGGCCATCGGATGGGTGTTGCGGGAGACCTCGAAGACGCGGCCCAACGAGGTGTACCGCTGGATCGCGCCGCGCACGCACCGGGCGTCCGGCGTCACGATGCGCGAGGCCGTCAAGTACCTCGATGCCGCACGGGCCGAGCGGCTGTTGCGTGCATACAAGGAGCACCGTCCGGCCGTTCGGCCACCCGCGGCTCGGCCGCGCGCTCAAGGCCGTCACTGACTGGGTCATGCGTTCGACCCCACCCCGAGGGCGTGGTGACCGGAGACCAGCTCGATGTCGGGTAAGGTCTCTCATTCCCTGAGGGTTACCTAGGAGCAGCCGTGTTTGCCAAGATCGGACGTTGGTGTTTTCGCAACCGGGGCAAGGTCGTCCTGGCCTGGCTCGCTGTGCTGATCGTTGTCGGCGGCCTCAGCAGCATGATCGGCACCGCGTACAGCACGGAGTTCACTCTTCCCGACGTCGAGAGCCGGCGGGCTTCGACATCCTCGACGAGCACTTCGGCGGTCAGGGCGCCGGCGGGAGGCGGCACGATCGTGTTCCGCGCCGAGCAGGGCGTCAACGACCCCGAGGTGCAGGCGGCGATGACCGCCTTCTTCGCCGAGCCGAGCGGGACGAGGACATCACGTCGTCAGCCCCTACGCGCCGGAGGGGGCGCAGCAGATCGCCTCGCAGGGCCCGGACGCCGGGCAGGTCGCCTACGCCGAGATCGAGATGCCCGCGACACCACGTTCGAGGAGGCGAAGGCCATCAGCGCGGAGCTCAGGGCGCTGATGCCGGCGATCGCGGGCCTCCAGATCGAGATCGGCGGCGCGATGCTCGCCGAGTTCGAGGCGCCGTCAGTCCGAGCTGCTCGGCCTCGCCTTCGCCATCGTCATCCTGATCCTCGCCTTCGGCTCGGTGCTCGCCATGGGCCTGCCCGATCGGCGTCGCCCTGGCCGGCATCGGCGTCGGGCACGATCATCGCCGGTCTGCTCAGCCAACGTCCTGACGATGCCCGACTTCGCCACGACGCTCGGCGATCATGATCGGCCTCGGCGTCGGCATCGACTACGCGCTGTTCATCGTCACCCGGTACCGGGAGAACCTCCACCAGGGCCACGACATCGAGGAGCGCGACGGTCGATCGCCATCGACACCGCCGGGCGGGCCGTGCTGTTCGCCGGCACCACCGTCGTCATCTCGCTGCTCGGCATGCTCGTGATGGGGCTGGCTTCGTCTCGCGGCCTCGCCGTCGGCGCGGCCGTCGTCGTGGCCATCACGATGGTCGCCTCGCTCACGCTGCTGCCGGCGCTGCTCGGCTTCGCCGGCCAGCGGGTCGAGGTCACCCGCTGGCGGGGCCTGATCGCCGCCGGCCTCGTCGCCGTCGGCCTCGTCGGCGTCGGCCTCGAGCGTCCCGCCGCTGGCTCGTCGTCGGCCTCGCCGCTGGCCGTCGTCGTGCTGGTCGGCCAGCTTCGCCGTCGCGCCGCTGCGACGGGAGGTGCCCCGCCGCCGGCCACAAGCCGATCCGACGAGACGCTCGCCTACCGCTGGAGCCGGTTCATCCAGCACCACCCGTGGCCGCGGCCATCGCCGGCGCCGCTCGTCCTGCTCGTGCTCGCCGTCCCGGTGCTCGGCCTGCGCCTCGGGTTCTCCGACGAGGGCAACTACCCGGAGGACACGACCACCCGCAAGGCCTACGACCTGCTGGCCGAGGGCTTCGGCCCGGGCTTCAACGGCCCGCTGCTCCTCGTCGCCGAGCTGCCCGCGGGCACCGACCCGGCCGCGCTCGAGGCGGTCACCGAGGCCGTCGCCGCCGATCCCGGGCGTGGCCTTCGTGTCGCCCGGCCGTCCCGAACGACCCGAGCGAGCCCGACCGCCGCGCTGTGGCGGCGTCGTCCCGACGACCGCGCCGCAGGACGCAGGCGACCACCGACCTGGTCAACCGCCTGCGCGACGACGTGCTGCCCGCCGGCGACGGCGGGCACCGGCGCTCGACGTCGCCGTCACCGGCGCGGTCGCCGTCGACGTCGACTTCTCCGACTACCTCGCCGCCCGCCTGCCGCTGCTTCTTCGGCGCCGTGCTGGCGCTGTCGTTCCTGCTGCTGATGGCCGTGTTCCGGTCGCTGCTGGTGCCGCTCAAGGCGGTGCGTGATGAACCTGCTGTCGATCGGCGCCGCCTACGGCGTCGTCGTCGCCGTCTTCCAGTGGGGCTGGGTCGAGCGCCTGCATCGGCGTCGAGCCCGGCGCCCGATCGAGCCGTTCGTGCCCGATGATGCTGTTCGCCATCGTGTTCGGCCTGTCGATGGACTACGAGGTGTTCCTGCTGTCCCGGATGAGGGAGGAGTACGACCGCACCGGCGACAGCCGCACGTCGGTCGCCGACGGCCTGGCCGCCACCGCCCGGGTGATCACCGCGGCGGCGGCCATCATGGTCGTCGTCTTCGGCAGCTTCCTGCTCGAGACCGACCGCGTCATCAAGCTGTTCGGCCTCGGCCTGGCCGTCGCCGTGCTGCTCGACGCCACCATCGTCCGCATGCTGCTCGTGCCCGCCACGATGGAGCTGCTCGGCGACCGCAACTGGTGGCTGCCGCGGTGGCTCGACCGGGTCCTCCCGAGGATCGACGTCGAGGGGGAGGACCTCGAGGTGCCACCGCCCGAGCTCGAGACCGTGTGAGTTGGTGATCGGGGACCGCGGCACGAAGCCCCTGGTCCCGCTTGCGGAGGCCGGACACCTTCGCGGTTCTACGCCGACCCATGACGTCGCCGTCGTCGGGCTCGGCGTGATCGGACTGTCCACATCGCGGGCGCTCGCTCGGCGCGGGTTGCGGGTCGTAGGGATCGATCGCCTGGGCAGCGGGCATCCCGCCACGTCATCGACGGGACCGTCGCGGTCGATCCGACTCGCATACGAGCAGCCCTTCTACGTCGAGCTCGCACGAGATGCCGTCGAGATGTGGCGACGGCTGGAGCACGATGTCGACGAACGGATCCTCCTGCTCACCGGCCAGCTCGATCTCGGTCCCGCTGAGAAGCTCGACGCGCTCGCGGCGGGGATGAAGGCGTGCGACGCGCCGTTCGACGAGCTGGACCCGGACGGCGTCGTCCGTCGCTTCCCCGAGCTCCGTGCCCGTCGTCGCGAGCGCGCGCTCTTCCACGCCGAGGCCGGCACGGTACTCGCCGAGGTCGCGATGCGGGCGCTCCGACGTGACGCCGAGGACGCGGGCGCGGATCTCTCGCAGCCCGAGGCCGCCGTCAGGCTCGGCGTGTCCGGTGGCGACGCGGTCGTGGAGACGGATCGCGGGCGCACGATCCTCGCACGGACGATGGTGGTGTCGGCCGGCCCGTGGCTCGGCCGGCTCCTCGCCGACGTTGGTCTCGGGCTCCCGCTCGCCCCAGCGGTCGCCCAAGTCACGTTCGTGGCGCTCCCGGTCCTCGACGACCGGCCGGGCATCGCCGACTGGCAGGCAGACGAGCACGGCGTCGGCGTCTACGGGCATCCTGTGCCCGGGGTCGGCTACAAGGTCGCATTCGATGCG
>CAVXMB010000002.1:0-374407 GCA_963762745.1 uncultured Actinomycetota bacterium | reverse complement strand
CAACGCGATCCGGCCCGTGCCGATCGCGAGCTCGAGCGCCGGCCCGTCGCCGGCAAGCTGGGCCAGGAACGCGACGGTCGCTTCCTCGTCTCTCCCCGGGAATCGTCGTCGTAGGCCTCGGCGGTCTCCTCGCCGAAGCCCATGGCCGGCTCGTAGTCCTTACCCCATGCACCAACCTTATGCGCGTTGTGAGCAACGGATCCTCGGAGCCCGACGGAGGCGTGTGCGATCAGGTCTGCGTCGGCGGGATCTCGGTGACGCGCCCGTCCTCGAAGCCGAAGTCCCAGACGTCGATCGCCGGGGGCTCGATACCCAGGGTCGTGAGCGCGGTGCAGATCTGGCTCCGATGATCGGTCCCGTGGTGCAGCGCCTGCGCCAGGCGGATGCTCATCGGGGCGTGGGTCTCGGATCCGTCATCGCGGTGCCGCTCGAGGACCGCGTCCGGATCGACCTCTCCTGCGAGGAGGGCCGACCCGGCGACGCCGTGACTCTCCGTCGCGGCCCTGAGCTCCTTCAGGTCCATGTGATCTTCATCGATGAGCGGCGTCTTCTCCCCACTCAAGACGAAGAGGTACGAGGAATCCGCACCGACCGTGTGGCGCATCGTGTCGAGGATCGAACCGTAGGTCCCCGGGACGGCCGTTTCCATCTGCTCCGGACCGAGCGCGAGGCACTCGTCGATCACACCCAGACATCGCCCACACGTGGTGGGCGAAGGCATCTTCCAGCACGTGCTTCGTCATCGCTCAACCATACAGACGCGTCGCCCTCATTCGATGTGTTCCTCGACGGCTTCCATCGGGTCGTCCTCGTGTGGGTCGTCCTCATGGCGGATCTGTTCGCGGACCTCCGAGTACTGCACCGACTCGGTCGCGATCATCACGGACATGACCGTGGCCAGCAGCCCGAGCGCCGCCAGCGCGGGCATCTCGGCGGCGAGCGGCACCAGCATTCCGAGCAGCACCGCCACCAACAACCGCCTCCCGGTCACCTTGTGCCAGGTCCGGTATTTGAACGCCGAGTGCGCGAGCAGATAAAGGGACGTCCCGCGTACGGCGCGCCGAGCGGCAACAGCGGGACGGGTCGGAGAGCTGCGTGTCCCAGCTCCACCGACGTACTCCGGTCCCGTCTTCATCCCCGGGCGACCAGGACGATCCCGGCGATCATCGGCATGTCCAGGTAGCTGTAGGCATCGCGGGCAGCGCGCTCGTTCCTCGCCCTCCGCTCGCCGGAGCAGCCGCTCGGCCACGATCGAGACGACGTAGAAGTACGCCCACCACGACGCCGGCGACCGTCGGGCCAAAGATCGACGCGACAATGATCGGCCGCGAATCAGCATGTCCGCCACGCCGACGCCGATCGCCACGATCGACTGACCCAGCGCGACGATCAGGATGAGGCCGTGCCGCTCGGCGAAGTACAAGGCCGAGCAAAGCCTCCAACCCGACGCGCCCCCCAGGATCATGGCGAAGTAGTCCACGATCAGCGCCGCGACCACGTAAGGTTCTGTCCATCCGTCCGGCTGCGACGCCACCAGCGGCACCCGGTACTGCCGATGACCGAAGGAGTAAACTTCCAGACCTGCATTCGCAGGAGCCGGGTCGTCGCCCGACGGCACAGAGAACATCACGAGGTACAGCACCCGGACCGCGAGTAGGCGAACGCGACGACGGCCGGCCCGTCGACCCGTGGTCCAGGTCGTTGAAGGCCTCGGGCACCGTCACGGCCATGACGAACATCGCGGCATCGCGCCGAACATCGCGACCCGGCCCGGCCCTCCTTCGCCTGCACCGCGTCGCAGACCACGCATGGCCGACCCAGGACCACCAGAGGAGCGCGAGCACCGCGGTCCCCGCAGGAGGCCGTGCCATTGAGGTCGTCGCCATCAGGGCCTGGACCTCGTGAACGGGACGCGGAGCGGATAGAAGAAGAGCTCGATCGGCGTGACCCGAGTTCTTCGGGCACCGGCAGCGAGCCGCGGGTGTCTCTGTTTGCTCACGAGAAAGAAGGCTATCGCTGAGCGAGCTCCGCTCGAGGCAACTTCAGCGCCTGCGGAAGATCGAGGTCGCGAACCCGCGCCCAGGCGGCCTCCGGTCGGCACCGTCGAGCGCCGGGCGGATCGCCGCGAGCGCGCGTCTCTGATCGCGGTCTCCTTCTCGTCCGGTGCGAGGCCCAGCCGCTGCCGCGCGCGCTCGGTCGCACCGAGGATCGCGGCCCGCCGATCGCGCTCACCTTCTTCGGCGAGCGCCGCCGGCGGCGACGTTCAGGCGGAACGCCGCCACCGACTCCTCCCGGAATCCGAGCGCGCGACGGCCCCCCGACGCCGCCCAGCCGGCCGCCGGTTCCGGCAACTGCCGATACGCCGCGGTCTCGCCGAGACTGGCGAGTCTGAACGCCTCGGCGCCTCGACTCGCCGCGGCTCTGGACGAACGACGGGTTCTCCTGGAGGAGATCATCCGCCCGCTGGTGCCGGCCCCGTTCGTTCGAGATCGCCGCGAGACCGAAACGGCGCGAGGAGTGCCCGGCCCCGTTTTCAACTTCGACCGCGGCGTCGAACGCCTCGCGGTAGAGGACCTCGGCCTCATCCGGCTCCCCGGTCTCCCACGCCCGTCCGGCTCACTGCTTCAGATCCTGGAATCGATCCCGACGCCGCCGAGCCTCATGGCCCGGTCGGCCGCCTCATCCGAAGCGGCGATCACCGTCGGATGGTCGCCCGGCCGGTAGGCCGTCGCCCCCGGGCCAGCGACAGTCGAACCCGTGTCTCGTCCTCGACGTCCGAGATCGACAGCGCCCGTTCCAGTCAGGGCGCGCCTCGGCGTATCGGTCGCGCATGATCCAGTACGTGGGAAGCGCCGTGATGCTGGCCGAGCGGCGCGTCGCCGGTGTCGATCCCGTATTCCACGGCCGCCGCAGATTCTGGGTCTCGGCATCCATGGCGGCGACGGAGGGCTCCTCCGGCTCACCCGCTGGTATGTCAGCGTCGGCCCGTTCCGCGGGCTCCCGGTACCGCCTCGCGTGCGTGCGCCGGACCTCGCCGCTTTCCTCCCGCTGGGAGAGCTGCTCCGCGGCGAACTCCTCGATCGACTTCAGCACCCACAGTCGCAGTTCTTCCTCCGCCCGCCGCTCGACATGTTTCTGTCGAGGAGCCCTTCGAGCACGTCGGGTCCGCATCCGCGACCTCTTCGCTCCCTCGACGCTGCATCCGCCGGCGGACACGGACAGCCGATCGATGAGCCCCGCTCTTCATCCGTCAGCAGGTCATAGCTCCACGCGATAGTGGCCCGGAGCGTCGCCTGACGCGGGTCGACGTCTCAGCCGCCTCGCAACAGGATCGAGGCGGGAGGACAAGCGCTGGAAGACTGTTCGATGAGAAGAGCTTCGATCGTGGGGCGGCGGGCTTGCAACGCGAGGGGGAGCCGGTCGAGCCGGTCGCAGACTGCCTGCACGTCGGGACTCCGCTGGATCGAGACGCCGCTGGCCGCAGCCCGCGCCACGAAGAGCTCCGTCGCATCGTCCGCATCCATGGCCGCCACCGCGAATTCGCGTTCCGCAGCGATCTGCAGCCGCTCCCTGCTCGTCATCAGCAGGGTAGGGCCGGTTGCCTTCGACAGGAGCTCGGCGACATCGGTCGCGATCTCAGGGAGGAGATGCTCGGCGTTGTCGAGCACGATCAGGGCGCGCTTCCCCGAGACGTTGCGCCAGCGTCTCGACCAGAGGGGTCTCCGGCTCCTGCGCGACCTCCAGGGCGAGCGCGATCCGGAACAACACGAGATCACGGTCGGAGAGCGCCGCGAGCGGCACCCACGAGATGCCGTCCGGGAAGGCGTCTGCCGCCTCGGCGGCACCCTGGAGCGCGAGGCGCGTCTTCCCCGTGCCACCGGGACCGGTCAGGGTGAGGAGGGGGACGTCATCGCGGCGGAGCAGCGCGGCGACCTCTTCCACCTCCTGATCCCGGCCGATGAACGGCGTGGCCGGGACGGGCAGGTTCGCTCGATAGAGGGACCTGATCGGCGGGAAGTCTCCCTCGCCAAGCTGGTACACGCGCTCGGCAGCCTGCAGGTCCTTGAAGCGATGATCGCCCAGATCGACCAACGGGAACCGGTCTGCGTCGACCTGCTGCACCGTGTGCAACGACACGAGGATCTGTCCCCCGCTCCCGGCGGCCGCGATCCGGGCGGCTCGGTGGACATCGGAGCCCACGTACCCCTCCGCGGTTCGGAACGCGGTGCCGGTGTGGATCCCGACCCTGACCCGGATGGGCCCCGACTCCAGGGCGACGGCTCCGTCTCGGGCCCCTTCTAGCGCGCCGCCCGGCGTCGGGAACGCGAAGAAGAAGGCATCGCCCTGCGTGTCGACCTCCACGCCGCCATGACGTGAGAACGCTTCTCGCAACACCCGGCGGTGCTCGGTGAGCACCTCGGCATAGTCGCCCTCACCCAGCTCGTGGAGCAGTCGTGTGGAGCCTTCGACGTCCGTGAACAGGAACGTCACAGATCCTTCCGGCAGGTCGGCCCGCATGATCGAACCGTAGTCCCGAGGACGGGGGGCGTCACGGGTTCCGTGGATCCGGCAGACATGGTCCAACCGCGTAAGGTCGGGACCATGACGTTCCGCGGTTGGCCGGTGGAAGCCATCGAGTTCTTCGAGGGCCTCGAGGCCGACAACTCGAAGACCTACTGGCAGCGGAACAAAGAGGTCTACGACTCGATGGTTCGCGCCCCGATGGAGGAGCTGCTGGCGGAGCTGGAGCCGGAGTTCGGAGCGAGTCGGATCTTCCGGCCGTATCGAGACATCCGATTCAGCGCGGACAAGTCCCCGTACAAGACGAACATCGGCGCGACGATCCGCGACGGCTACGTGCAGCTTACCGCCGACGGCCTGGCCGCTGGATCCGGGATGTGGGAGATGGCTCCCGATCAGCTCGAGCGTTATCGCGAGGCCGTGAGCGCCACCCGAACCGGCGGCACGCTCGTCAAGGTGGTGCGAGAGGCACGCGATGCCGGGGTCGAGGTGTCCGGCCACGACGTCTTGAAGACGGCCCCGAAGGGCTATCCCAAGGATCATCCGCGGATCGAGCTCCTCCGGTACAAGGGGATCATCACGTGGCGGGAGTGGCCCGCGGGGGCGTGGCTGGGAAGCCGGAAGGCCAAGGATCGCGTCGTGGAGGTGTTCCGGGCGTCGAAGTCGCTGAACGCGTGGCTCCGCGCCCACGTCGGTCCCTCGACCCTGCCCGAGCGACGGCGATAGGTTGGGAATGCACGAGCACCATCGAGGAAGGGAGGCACCATGAACCTGAACAGCATCTTGATCGGGTCCGAGGATCCGAAGGCGTTGGCGGACTACTACACCAAGCTCTTCGGTGCGCCGGGCTGGGACGACGGTGGGTACACCGGCTGGCAGGTCGGCACCGGTTGGGTGACCGTGGGACCGCACGATCAGGTGAAGGGCAAGAACACGCAGCCGGGCCGGATCCTGTGGAACATCGAGACCGCCGACGTGAAGGGCGACTTCGAGAAGTTCAAAGCCGCCGGCGCGACGGTGGTGCAGGAGCCCTACACCCCCGGCCAGGAGGGCGAGGAGATGGAGGGCCAGATCGCCACGTTCTCGGACCCGGACGACAACTACTTCCAGTTGATGAGCCCGATGGGGCCACCGCCCGAGGGCTCGTAGGGAACGGATGCTCCTGGACGAGGTCGCGGCGGCGTCGGCAGACGTCGCCGCGACCTCGTCCCGACTGAAGAAGGTCGAGCGGATCTCCTCGGTCCTCGCCGAGCTGCGGCCCGACGAGGTCCCGATCGCGGTGGCCTACCTCTCCGGCGTCCTGCCGCACGGATCGATCGGCGTCGGGTGGGCATCCCTCCGCGACGTACCACCGCCCGCGCGCGAGGCGACCCTCGAGCTGGCGGAAGTCGACGAGACGCTGCGCCGGATCGGAGGACTCTCAGGCGCCGGTTCGAAGGCGGCTCGCGGAGAGGCGCTCCACGACCTGTTCGCCCGCGCGACGGAGCCCGAACAACGCTTCCTGCGAGGGCTGCTGATGGGCGAGGTCCGGCAGGGAGCTCTCGAGGGTGTGATGGTGGACGCCGTCTCGCGCGCCGCGGACGTCCCGCTCGCGGAGGTTCGACGTGCCGCGATGCTGGCCGGTGACCTCGGCGCCGTGGCCGCGGCCGCGATCGAGGGAGGCAGCGCCGCCCTGACGCGGTTCCGCCTCTCGCTCCTGACCCCGATGCAACCGATGCTCGCCCAGTCCGCCGAGGACGTGGCCGCGGCGTTCGAACGGATCCGGCCCGCCGCCGTCGAGTGGAAGCTCGACGGCGCGCGGATCCAGATCCATCGGCTCGGCGACGAGGTTCGCGTGTTCACGCGGAACCTCGCCGACGTGACCGACCGGGTGCCGGAGATCGTGGAAGACATCCGGCGGCTCCCACTGAAGGGCGCCGTCTTCGACGCCGAAGCGATCGCGCTGCGAGCCGACGGCCGGCCGCACCCGTTCGGACTCACGATGAGCCGGTTCGGGAGCCGCAGCCGGAACGACCTGACGGAGCTCCGCGCGGACTATCCCCTGTCCGCGTTCGTCTTCGACGTCCTGCACCTCGACGGCGAGGATCTGATCGATCGTCCCGCCGCCGAGCGATTCAGGGCCCTCGAGGCCCTCCCGGAGGAGCTCCGGGTGACGAGGACGGTGACCGATGATGCGGCCGAAGCGGAGCGCTTCCTCGACGACGCGCTCGCTCGCGGCCACGAGGGAGTGATGGTGAAGGCCCTCGATGCGCCGTACGAGGCGGGGCGGCGCGGAGCGAGCTGGATCAAGGTCAAGCGTGCACACACCCTCGATCTCGTGGTCGTCGCGGCGGAATGGGGCCACGGCCGGCGGCAGGGCCGGTTGAGCAACCTGCATCTCGGCGCTCGCGACCCCGAGACCGGCGGGTTCGTGATGCTCGGGAAGACGTTCAAGGGCATGACCGACGAGATGCTCGCCTGGCAGACGGAACGGCTACAGGAGATCGAGACGAGCCGCGAGGGGATCGTCGTGCACGTGCGCCCCGAGCTCGTCGTGGAGGTCGCGTTCGACGGTCTGCAGACGAGCACCAGGTATCCCGGCGGCGTCGCGCTGCGGTTCGCGCGCGTGAAGGGCTACCGGCCCGACAAGCGTGTCGACGACGCCGACACGATCGACACCGTCCGCGCCATCCACGACGCGTCCGTGAGCTGACGATGCCGAAGCTGAGCGCCGGTCTCCTCGTCTATCGGCGAGCCGAGCGCGGCCTCGAGGTGCTGCTCGTGCACCCCGGAGGCCCGTACTGGGCCAAGAAGGACGACGGGGCGTGGTCGATCCCGAAGGGCGAGTACGAGCCGGACGAGGATCCGCTCCACGTGGCCCTCCGCGAGTTCGAGGAGGAGACCGGGAAGGCGGCGCCCGATCCCGCGGGCGCCGTCTCGCTGGGGGAGCTGCGTCAGCCGAGCGGGAAGATCGTGAGCGCCTGGGCCGTGCAAGGAGACGTGGACGTCAGCGACGTCCACAGCAACACGTTCGAGATGGAGTGGCCCCCTCGGTCGGGTCGGACCCAGGAGTTCCCCGAGGCGGACCGAGCGGGATGGTTCGACCTGGAGACCGCTCGAACGAAGCTCCTCCGGGGTCAGCTCGGGTTCATCGAACGGCTCTTGGACCTGTTGGACGGCGACTCGGCGGAGTGAACCGGAACGCTAGGCGGTCTCCCAGAGACCCATCACGTTCCCTTCCGAGTCCGTGAAGTAGGCGTATGCGCCCATGCCGGGCATCTCCGTGCGCGCGTGGACGGTACTGCCACCGGCGGCCTCGATCTTCTTCAGCGCGTCATCGATCCCATCGACCTCGATCGTGATCACGGGTGACGGCGTCTCGCCGGAGCGCTTCATCAGGCCGCCGTTGATCGCACCGGGATCCGTCGGCGCCTGCGTCTTCTCGTCGACCGGCGTCGTCATCGCGAGGGTGTAGAGCCCCATCGCCTCGCCCTGCATGTCTTGCAGCTGCCATCCGAAGATGTCGCCGTAGAACTCCTTCGCCCTCGCGAAGTCGTCCGTCGGGATCTCGAAGTGCACGACCCTACCCATGTCCGACTCCTTCCTTCAGGGTGTACCGACCGACCCAGCCTAGACGCGGCTGCCGACGCCGACGAGTCCCGATCCGCTCAGGCGAACCCGGCGATCCCCGCGGCCCACGCGGCGTCGAGATCGGCGTCGGGTGGGAAACGCCGGTCGAGCTCGAGGATCGTCATCCCGTGGGCGAACGCCCATGTGGCACGAGCAAGGTCGGGGTCGCCGCCCGCAGCGATCACTACCGGCTCGGCCGTCCACGCCTCCAGACCTTCGGGCATGCGCTCTCGCGGAAGCGGACCGCCCGTGACGAGGCGGTAGAGGTGCGGATGCGCGAGCGCCCACCGCCGGTAGACGCGCGCGAGCTCCGTGAGCGCCTTCTTCCGCGACCCACCTTTGCGAAGCGCGCCGATCGCGTCGTGCATCTCCTGCCCGAGCTCACGGAAGGCCTCCGCCATCAGCAGCGCCTCGAGGTCCTCTTTCCCCTCCAGGTGCTTGTAGAGCGAGGGCGCGCGGATCCCCATCTGCTCGGCGACGCGCCGCATCGTGAGTCCGTCGGGTCCGTCGCGTTCGAGGAGCACTCGCGCAGCCGCGACGACGTCGCGGACGCGCGGGGTCCGGAGCTCGGCCTCGATCACGTGACGGCTGCCGCTCGGCGCTCCGCGACGCGTCGCGCGAGCGCCTCGTTCATCGCGCGGAATCCCTTCGCTGTCCCTCCGTCGCGGAGCTTCCTCCACAGCAGCGGCACCAAGATCCCGCCGAACCGCTCGCTCTGGGTGAACCGCACTCGGCCCGGCCCCGCCGCTTCGATCCGGAAGCGATGCTCTCCGTCGAAGAACCCCCGGGATCATCAGGTGCCCGATCCACCGAAGCTCCCGGCCGGGCTCGACGGCCAGCACTGCCGGATGCATCGTGATCCCTCGTTCGTCCACGGGTTGGAGCCGGACGGCGAGCTTCCCGCCGACGCGAAGCTCGCCGTCGATCTTCTCGATGAACGGATTCCACTCCCCGTACGCCTGCAGGTCCGCGAGAACGGCCCACGTCTCTTCGGGCGTCCCGTCGAACTCGATCTCCGTGCGAAGCTCTTTCATCCCGTCCTCCCTCTCGTCGGCTAACAACGTTAGCCTAGGCGAACGCTGTTAGCCTTGTCAAGTCCCTGGGGTCGCCGCCCGGAGACTCAGCGAGACAGGACCCGGAGCGGTCCGAGCTTCACGAAGAGCATCAAGCCGACCAGCCGCTCGAGCTCGCGCGTGGCCTTCAGGGGTCCGACGTCGACGGGATGGAATCCCATATCTCGCGCGAGCTCGAACAGAATGTCCTTCGCAGCGTGATCGTCGCCCGCGATGAGAACCGATGCGGCGATCCCCTCCACCTCCGGCTCCGTCAGGTGGCGAGCGTGGACGTGGTTCCAGCCCTTGAAGACCCTCGCGTTCGGTAGGCGCCTCTGGATCTCCTCCGCGGTCGAGCTGCCCTCGAGGGCCTCGCGCACGGCCTTCTTGTAGGGATAGGACACGTCGACCACGATCGTCCCCTTCAGGTCACCGAGCTGAGGCAGCGTCTCCTCCATCGCCTCCCACGGAACGGTAAGGATCACGACCTCGGCATCGCCGGCCGCTTCCGCGTAGGTCGTGCCTCGAGCCGCGCCGACCTTGGCCGCGGTCGCGCGAGCCCGATCGATGTCGCGCGAGCCGACGATCACCTCGTGTTTGGAAGCTGTGGCCTTGGCGAATCCCGTCCCCATCTTCCCGGTACCGATGATCGCGACCCTCATCGCTCGCATCGTGCCACAGAGACTTCGGACGCTGTTTCGGCCGTCCGCGGATCCAGATGGCCCCGTAGGCTCCATTCATCGTGACCCATCGGGAGCTGGGAGGAGTCGTGGTCCCGGGCCGCGGGCGCGGCGCCGCGCTTCTCGCCGACGACGACGTACTCAGGCGGATCGAGGAGCTCTTCGGTCTGCGCGTGGTACCGGGAACCTTGAATGTCCGACTCCACGCACCGTTCGACCGGACCCTGATAGCTCGCTACGTCGCGGCAGAAGACATCGATCCCGGCTGGGAGAGCACGACGGGGCAGGCGGGCTATCACCTCGTGCCTGTGCTGGTCGCCGGCTACCGAGGGGTCGCTTTCCAGGCCGACGAGCCCGGCTACCCGGAGAACCTGCTCGAGATCATGAGTGAGGTTCACCTTCGATCGACCCTCGCGCTGAGGGATGGTGACCCGCTCCTCCTGACGGTGGGCCAGGGGGAGGAGGCCCGTTCGGGAGACCTCCCGAGGAGTCTGCGGGGAGCGGCCCTGGGGTCTTCGGTCTTCTTCCTGGTGGCGCCCGGTGTTGTCGCCGGCTTGCTCCCCTGGGCCCTCACGAGATGGCGCACCGGTGGCGTGCCCCCCTGGCCCGCCCAGTTCGCCGGGTTCGCATCCCTCGGAGCCGGTGTGCTCGTGCTGCTGCTGACGTTCGCGCGGTTCGTGAGCGAAGGCCGGGGCACGCCCGCGCCGGTCGCGCCGACGCAACGCCTCGTGATCGGAGGGCTGTATCGGCACGTGAGGAATCCGATGTATCTCGCGGTGCTCGCGATCATCGTCGGGCAGGCACTGGTCCTGTGGAGGCCGATCCTCGTCGCCTACGCGATGTTGGTCACTTCAGTCTTCGTCGCATTCGTGAGGGGCTACGAGGAGCCGACCCTACGCCGGACGTTCGGCGAGGAGTACGAGGCTTACCGACGCGCCGTACCCGGATGGTGGCCGCGCACGCGTCCCTGGGCGCCCGATTGACGTCGGACGTTCCGTCACGATGACCGGGTCACACCTCCCCGTCAGGAACCCTCGGCGACGAACGTCAGCGCGTAGACCTCTTGGCCCTTCGGATACTCCTTGGTCGGACGGCTCTCACGCGTCGCGGTCATGCCCAGCGCCTCGTAGACCCCGTCCTGTTCGTCGTGGAGGTGCTCGCCCAGATAGACGTTCGCGAAGATCTCCTGCGGCCGCGAAGCCGCGTTCACCATCCGCACCGCGCCCACGACGGGAGGCCCCACCAGGGTCAGCTCGCCGGCGATCTCCACGAGGAAGCCCGGGCCCGCGTCGAGACCGATCGCGAGGCCGACGCCATCGGACAGGTTCCGCGAGTTGCGACGGAAGTCCTCGAGCACGCGTCGATGGAAGAGCTCGATCAGCTCGTGCGCGGTGTGCGCGAGGTTGCCCGCCGCCTCCACGAACCGTTGCTGATACTCCTCCTTGGGGGTCGAAGGGGCGATCCAGTACGCGAGGAATCCGTCGCCGGTGAACTTGTCGAACCACCCGCCCGGCGTCCCGATCCCGCTCCGCACCGCCGAGACGAACTTGTCCATGATCTTCGCGAACTGCTCGAAATGGACGGCTTCCTTCATCAGCAACGTCGACTCGCGGATGTCCGCCGCCATGACGAACATCTGCAAGGGCGTCGTGTCGATGATCGCGTCGAGGAGCTGGTCCCGTTGGAAGCGCTCCTCCCAATCAGGCGGTGCGTGCGACTCCAGGAGCCCCGCGATCCGCGCTCGCTCCGCGTCGCGGTCGGGTTCCGGCTCGGTCGCCTCTTCGTGGGCCATGCCGAAGGAGCCTAGCCGGGGTCCTCTCGCTCAGCGAGGGCGACCCTCCCGGAGCGCGGCGACCGACTTCGCGATACGTCGCTGCCGCGTCTCGTCGGTCTTGGCGCCTTCGATCGAGGACACGTGCCACCCCTTGTTGCTGTTGGACAACGTGTCGAACGTCTTCTTCGCCTTCGCGTCCTTCTTGAGCGCGGCGGCGAAGTCCTTCGGCAGGGTGACCACGCGCGGGGCCGTGTCGAGCTCGACGTCGACGTCGATCACGTCGCCGCCGGCGACCTTCGCGCCGGCACGGTTCTCGGCGCTGACTCCGACCATGAACCGGCCGCCCATCGAGGCGATCGTGTTCCGGTAGGTGAAGCCGTTGATCGTGACGCGGACCGCCGGTCGCTTGCCGGCGCCGAGTCCCTCGACCACGGTGGACGGAACCTCGAAGCCGGTCGCCGTCTTGCCGGCCTGTTCGAGGGTGGTGCGGAACCTCACGTGAGGAACTCCTTCAATACCGGCGCGAGGACCTTCGGGTCGACGTTGTGCCCCTGACCGTCCAGGAGCCGGACCTGACCGTCCGGGAGCGCATCGGCGAGCGCCTGCGCGGTCTCCCGCATGAACGGCATGTCCGCTCCTCCGGCGACCACGAGGGTGGGCACCTTCACGGACGCGGCCTGGTCGGTCGGCACCGAGTAGTCGCCCATGATCCTCGCGTCGTACGCGAGCGTGTGGGCGAGCGCCTCCTGGTTGGGCCACCACGGCTCGGTCCGCGCCTGCGCCGCGAACTCGGGCGGCATCCCGACGACCTTCGTCATGAAGTACTCCGCGGCGTCGCCCCGGCGTCCCTCCGCGACCATCGTCTCGTACTGCTCCACCTGATCCTTCGGCGGCCGGGCGTTCTCGTCCTGGATGAACGGCGGCTCCCAGAGCGCGAGCTTGGTGACGGGGAGCCCGTCCGCCGCAGCCCGCAGGGCGAGCGCCGCGCCCGACGAGGTGCCGTAGAGGTTCGCGGAGCCGCCGGCGGCCTCGATCATCACCTCGATGTCCTCGACCTCGCGTTCGATCGCGTACGGCGGTGTGTCTCCGCTGGGGCCGCGGCCGCGGCGATCGTAGTTGAGGACCGTGAAGTCGGACGCGAGCTCCTGTGCGAGCGGCACGTTCGACATGCGGTCGACCGACCCACCTGTCACCAGAACGATCGGCGGACCCTCGCCCGTCCGATCGAACGCGATCGTGGTGCCGTCTCTCGAAGTGACGTTCTCCATCTCGATCCCTCCTCGGTGCGAGCCTACGAGAACAACCTCGTGAGCCAGGTCTCCCAGGCGGCCTCGGTCTCCTTCTGGTCCAGGCCGTCGACGAAGATGTGGTGTCCGACACCGACCGGGCCGCCGAACACGCTGATGTGCATGAACCGGTAGATCCCGTCGTCGGTGCGGACGCCCAGGAAGTCGCGGGAGAGCCAGTCCACTTCACCCTCGAGCTGCGGGAGCCCCTCGGGCATGAGCCGGACATGGTCGCCGAGCTGGGGGGGACCCGCGAGGCCGAGCCCCCGGTAGAAGGTCGCCCACGCCTCGTCGCGATCCGGGACCACCGGACCGCCGAAGACGTTCACCGGCGTCGCCTTGCGGCCCTTGAAGTACGTGAGGTAGATGCGGAGCTTGTCGAAGTACATCGGGTCGCCCTCGGACAGGCCCTCGTACTCCTTCTCCCAGTTGTCACCGAGGAAGCCGCTGTGGACCCACCGAACGACGGTGCTGCCCTTGTCCCGCCCCTCGACGAGGTACTCGAACGCGTGGACCGCGCCGTCCTCACCCTCCGGGGTGCGGCTCGCGAAGTGTGTGGGCGGCTGCCATGCCGTGATCGTCGCCTCCTCCGCGGAGCCGCGGAACTGCATGCGGGTCCTCCCGCCCTCGCCTGGCTCGATCTCGTTCACGCCCATGAACCAGGCGTCGACCCCGGATCCGGTGGCGATCGCGTCCCACACCTCCTCGGGGGAGGCGTCGACCTCGAACTCGTGAGTCAGCTCGAACGGGTGTGCCATCTCAGTGCTCCTCTCCCTCGGGTGGTGCCGTTCCCGGTGGGTCTTCCTTCAGGCTCGGGTGGACGGCCACGATCAGGCGGTGGTCGCGGCCCCGTTCCGCCCCTTCGTCGTGATACTTGCTTACCAGCGAGGTCACGATGGTGGCCAGCTCCTCCGCGAACGCTGCGCGATCGGCGGCCGAGCGGAACCGGATCTCCCCGTCCATCGCGAACGTGGCGAGGCGCTTGCGGGCCTTGGTCGCGCCGGCGACGAGCTGGCCGACGTCGCGGACCGCCCGTGCGGTCACCGCGATCAACCACCGCGCGGACAGCCGATCGGGCGCCCGAGAGGGGTCGGGCTGGACGCCGTCGAGAGCCGCCGGGGAGATCACGTACGAGAGCGCCGTCGCACGGAGCACACGTTCCGTCATGTTGCCCTTCTTCCGCTCCTCGACGAGCTCCACGAGGCCGTGCCGCTCCAGCGCCTTGAGGTGGTAGTTGAGGTTCTGGCGCGGGACGCCGAGCTTCCCGGCCAGGCTCGTCGCCGTGCCCGGTTGGGCAAGTTCCGCAAGCAGGCGGGTCCGCATGGGATCCAGGGACACTTCCGCCGCTCCGGGGTCTTCGATCACCGCCACATCGATCACGGATGTCATGTTGCCACCGACAGTTCTTCTTGTCAAGATAGGCGAAATCTTCCGTGGAAGGTCGAGAGGGGCCGCCCGCGGAGGACGGCGTGTAGACAGGAAGACGACCCGAGAACGAGGAGGTTTCACGATGCGATCCGTCTCCGAACAGGTCCCGCTCTCACGGCTGCGCGAAGATCTCCGTGGAGAGGTGATCGCGCCAGGCGACGCCGGCTACGACGCGGCGAGGAGCGTGTTCCCCGGCAACATCGACCGGCGGCCGGCGGTGGTCGTTCGGCCCGCCGACGCCGCGGAGGTCTCCACCGTCGTCTCCCTCGCGCGCGATTCAGGGCTCGAACTGGCCGTCCGATGCGGCGGCCACAGCGGCCCCGGATTCGGCGTGTGCGAAGGCGGCATCGTCCTGGACCTCTCGGCGATGAAGCGACTCGACATCGAGTCGGAGGGCCGCTCGGCCTGGGCCGAGGCCGGACTCACCGCGGGCGAGTACACGAACGCGGCGGGGGCACACGGCCTCGCGACCGGCTTCGGCGACACGGGCTCTGTGGGCATCGGCGGTCTCACCGTCGGAGGCGGGATCGGGTTCCTCCTTCGGAAGCACGGCATGACGATCGACGACCTGCTCGCCGCGGAGATCGTGACCGCGGACGGCCGGATCCTCCAGGTGGACGAGGAGCAACACCCGGATCTCTTCTGGGCGATCCGGGGCGGCGGTGGGAACTTCGGCGTCGCCACGCGGTTCCGGTTCCGCCTGCACGACGTGCCTTCGATCGTGGGCGGGATCCTGATGCTGCCGGCGACGCCGGAGGTGATCACGGCGTTCATCGCGGAGTCCGAGGCCGCGCCCGAGGAGCTGACGACGATCGCGAACGTGATGAGGACGCCACCCATGCCGTTCGTCCCCGAGAAGCATCACGGCGCGCTCGCGATCTTCGCGCTGATGGCGTACGCGGGCGACTCGAAGGCGGGCGAGCGGGCGGTCGCGCCGTTCCGCGCGCTCGCCGAGCCGCTCGCCGACATGCTCCGCCCGATGCCCTACCCCGAGATCTACATGCCCGACGAGGAGGACTACCACCCGCTCGCGGTGGGGCGAACGAGGTTCACGGATCGGTTCGACGAGGAAGCGGCGCGGACCATCCTGGATCGCATCTCCACGTCGTCGGCGATGATGTCCGTCACCCAGATCCGCGCGCTCGGCGGCGCGATGGCCGGCGTTCCTGCCGAGGCCACCGCGTTCGCGCACCGTGCGAGCCGGTTCATGGTGACGGTCGCGGCGGTGTACGAGCAGCTCGAGGAAACCGCGCAGCATAAGGGGTGGGTCGACGAGCTCGCCGGAACTCTGCAGCGCGAGGGCGACGGCGCGTACGTCAACTTCCTCGGCGACGAGGGAGAGACGGGTGTTCGCGACGCGTATCCGGGACCGACGTGGGACCGGCTCCGTGCGATCAAGCGGACCTACGACCCCGACAACCTCTTCCACCTCAACCAGAACATCCCACCGGCGTAGGCGGCGGGGGCGCGGCGCCTCCGGCGCCGCGCCCTTGACCGCTACTCGGAGTAGAACGACGAGCCCGTTTCCAGGAGCGTCTTCAGATCGCTGAGGGCCTCGGCCCAGCCTCCACCGGCGCCGATGCTCTCCATCTCTCCGCCCACGAACGTCGCGAGACGAGGCGCTCCTTCGAGCTCGTGCGTGAGCGTCAGCTTGCTGACGCCGGGGCGGGACTCGACGATCTCGTAGGTGAGACGCGTGAAGCCCTCCGCCGTGGTTCCGGGATCCATCAGCATCCGCCAGGTCTGGACCAGACGGTGCGGTGGGTCCGCTTCGATCACCTCACCGTCGACGATCACGTCTGGTGTCGGAGCCCCGCCCATCTCGGCCCGAGCCGCCTTCATCTCCTCGGTCGAGAAGGCGCGGTAGCGGCCGCCCGGGCGCAGGTCGAACTCCACTCGGCTGCCGTAACCGTACCGCTCGGTCCACTCGGGCTTCGTGATCGCATCCCAGATCGCTTCCGGCGTGGCCTTGATGTACACGCGGTAGACCTGCGTCGTGGTACGTGTCTCGGTGTCGGTCGTCATGCCGTGTCCTCCTTCTCGAGCTCGTGCTTCAGGTCGGCCAACGCCGAGACCTGACGCTCCCGGTACTTGTCGATCCACCGGTCGTGGATCAGCCGGATCGGCACGGGGTTCAGGAAGTGGAGCTTCTCCCGCCCGGCCCGGCGAGTGACCACGAGATCGGCTTCCTCCAAGACCCGCAGGTGCTTCATGACCCCGAACCTCGTCATCTCCAACCCGGACTCGAGCTCGGTGAGCGTTCGGCCGTCACGCTCGAAGAGCCGGTCGAGCAGGAGGCGTCGCGTGGGGTCGCCGAGCGCCTTGAAGATCCGATCGTCGTCGGTCATGACGCGAGGATAGGTGACCGAATGGTCACATGTCAAGAAAGGCGCCATGAGCCGACGGACCCGAGCGTCATCGTGCTTCTTCGCCGTCCTCGAGGAGCTCGCCCGAGAGCATCTCCATCAGGAGCCCGTCGTGGAACGTTCCGTCGGGTCCTCGCTCGTAGGAGCGCATCACCCCGACCGGGCGGAAGCCGACCTTCTCATAGGCGCGGATCGCCGCCCGGTTGGCGGCCGCCGGGTCGATCGTGAGTCGGTGGTGACCGCGTTCCTCGATCAGGTAGCGGGCGAGCACGCGCACCGCCTCCGATCCGAGCCCCTCCCCGTGCCGCGACCGCGTGAGGTAGACGTCGATGTTCGCGTGCCGGTACATCGGGTCGTCCTCCTCGCCGTACTGGACGGCCCCCACGACCTCGCCGTCGACCTCGATCGCGAGCGAGTGTTCGTCGGCGACGAACTCGTCCATCTCTCCGGGCTCGAGGTGGCTCCACCAGCGGAGGATCTCGGGCTCGTTGCGGATCGGGGTGAGCGTCGCCGCGTCCTCCGGCGTGGTGCTGCGGAGCGTGACGCGCGGACCTGTCAGTCGGATCGGCGTCACGGCTCGATGTTCTGGTTGAGCCGGAACACGTTGTCGGGGTCGAACGCTCGCTTCAGGGCGACGAGCCGCTCGTACTTCGCATCGCCGTAGACGCTCCGAACGACGTCTCGACCCGTCTCGATCACGTCGTTCACGTAGTGGCCGGCCGCCGTGAACGGCTCGAGCGCGGCCATCGTCGTGCGACCCCACTCGATCAGCGCCTCGTCCTCGGCGGCATCGTCCCATTCGGCCTCGACCCCGAGCCAGAACGCGGCGTCGCGGCCCGTGAACGCCATGGCGTCATCGGGGATGCGAGCGATCGCACCCCCCTGCGCCCAGAGCGTGACGCCGCCGCGGGACGTCGTGGCATGTGCGACCGCGGCGTCGACGAAGCCATCCGAGAGCTCGGCCAGGAACCCCCCTTTCATGTAGAAGCGCTTGCCCCACCCCATGTCCTCGTCCCCCGAGGTCTGCAGCTCCAGATAGGGGACCTGTCGGAACGTATCGACGACGGGCCCGAGGTCCCGGAGTGGACGGAGTGCCTCCTCGGCGTCCTCGATCCGCCCGGAGTGGGTCGCACCGACGTAGACGACGGGACGACCGACGAGGTCTTCGCCGTCCTCCTCCGTCCCCGTGGTCACCCCGAACGACACGAAGACCTCGTCCGGTGCCGTCTCCAGGTACTCGCGGACGCGCGCCGCGATCTCATGGCCGCGCTCGGCCGGATAGTCGACGAATCCTTGCGTGACGACGGGTCCGAGTTCGTGGAGGTCGAACTCGAACGACGTGACGACGCCGAAGTTCGGCCCGGCTCCACGGATCCCCCAGAAGAGCTCGGGCTCCTCGTCCTCGCTCACGGTGAGCACGCGGTCGTCCGCCGTGACGAGCTCGACGGAACGCAGGTTGTCGATCGAGAAGCCGAAGTGCCGCTGGAGCCTCCCCATCCCGCCGCCGAGCGTGAGTCCGGCGACGCCCGTGTGCCCGACGACCCCGACCGGACAGACCAGTCCGTGGGCCTGGGCGGCCGCGTCGAGCTGCGACAGCAACGCCCCGCCGGCGACCCGCGCGGTACGTCGCGCGGGATCGACGTGCACGTCCCGCATCAGCGACAGGTCGAGGACGACGCCGTCGTCGCACGTGGAGAAGCCGGCGAGGCTGTGCCCCCCGCACCGCACCGCGATCGGCAGGTCCTGCTCGCGCGCGAAGCGAACGGTCCGGCGGACGTCCTCCACGCCGGCACAGCGCGCGACGGCGGCGGGACGGCGATCGATCATGCCGTTCCAGACGATCCGTGCCGCGTCGTAGTCGGCGCTGCCCGGGAGGATGAGCTCGCCCTCGAACGCCTCGCCGAACGACGAGACCGCAGCCACGCTCACGCCGGAGATCGGGTCGCCCGCCACCGCCGACAGGATGCCACAGGGGTTCGCTCATCCGTGCGAGACCGTGTCGCGCTTGTCGTCCTCGTCGATCGAGTCGCAAGCTGGTCGGGAGAGAGGAGGAGCGAGAGATGAGCGTATTCACGGAGGCAGAGATCTCCTACCTGCGGGAGCACAAGCTCGGACGTCTCGCCACCACGAACGCGGAGCGTCAACCCCACATGACCCCGCTGACCTACGTCTACAACGAAGAGCGAGGACACGATCGACGTGGGCGGACTCAACTTCGGCGCTTCGAAGAAGTGGCGGGACGTCAAGGAGAACCGGAAGGTCGCGTTCCTGGTCGATGACGTGATCGGGCCGCCGCGGCAGGCACGGGCCGTCGAGATCCGAGGCGAGTCGGAGCTCCACGAGACCGGCGGGGAGACCATCAACCCACGGTTCCCGACCTTCGCGCCGCAGTTCATCCGGATCCGCCCGACCCGGATCGTCAGCTGGGGCATCGAAGAGGACGCGACAGCGGCCGCCGCGAAGGCCGGCGGGATCGACCACAACGCCCGGGACGTGGGCTGACCTGGGGTTCGGGCGAGCCGATTTGTCATCCCGGGCCGTCCCAGCAAGAATCCACAACTCTGACCCCCGAGAAGGAGGCGCATCGTGCGGCTACGTCGCTCACTCGCACTCGTAACGGGTCTGTCCCTCGTCCTGATGATCCAGGGCATCGGACAGTCGGCTCCACAGGGACCACAGGCGAAAGATCGCTCCCGGCGTGTCGCCGAGACGACCCTGCCCGACGGATTCCAGCCCGCGATGGTTCGAGCGCGTCAGCTCGGGCGCTACTTCGTCGAGATGAAGGCAGCCGCGGTCGCGGATGCGGTCCTCGGCGGAGCGGCGGCCTCTGACCAGACCAGCAAGCCGCTGCAGCAAACGGCCGCATCCGCTGCGCTCCGCTCGCAGGAGGCCGCGATCGCCCAGGCCAAATCCCTCGGGGGACAGGTCACGTTCCGTTACAAGATCCTGGTGAACGCGTTCTCCGCTCGCCTCTCTGCGGAGGCCGCATCGGCGCTCGCGCAGCGCGCGGACGTCCGGTCGGTGCAACCCGTGTCGATCGTGAGGAAGACCCTCACCACGAGCGTGCCGTTCATCGGCGCACCCCAGGTCTGGAGCACCTACGGCGTCCGCGGCCAGGGCATGCGGGTCGCGATCGTCGACACCGGCATCGACTACACACACGCTTCCTTCGGCGGCGAGGGCACGGTCGCGGCCTACGAGGCCAACGACCCGAACTTCATCGAGCCGGGCACGTTCCCCACCGCCAAGGTGATCGGCGGCTTCGACTTCGTCGGCAACGACTACGACGTGCTCGACGCTGACTCCTCGAACGACACGCCGCGGCCCGACTTCGATCCGCTCGACAGCGACGGCCACGGCACCCACACCGGCAGCACCGTCGCCGGTGTCAACGTGCCCGGACAGGTCGGACGCGGTGTCGCTCCCGCAGCCAAGCTGTTCGCGTACAAGGTCTGGGACGAGGGCAACTCCACCGACGACGTGCTGGTCGCCGCGTACGAGCGGGCGATGGACCCCAACCAGGACGGCGACGTGTCCGACGCGGTCGATGTCCTTTCCTTCTCCGGCGGCGTCGACTACGGCACGCTGAACTCGCTCGAGGCACGGGCCGCGCAGCGAGTGGTCGACCTCGGCACCGTGTTCGTGGCCTCGGCCGGCAACTCGGGGAACCAGCCGTCCGGCGCGTCCGCCTACATCTCCGGCACGCCTTCGATCGCGCGTGGCGTGGTCGGCGTCGCGGCCTCGATCGACGAGTTCCTCGCACTCGACCTCGACGTCAACAGCCCACCCGGAGTGGTCCTCCCGCTCGACGGCCTCACCGTCCACCAGTCGTGGTCGGCTCCGGTGCCGGCGGGTGGTCACACCGACGACCTGTTCGACGGCCGGGCGGTCGATCCCCAGACGGCGGATCACTTCTGCGATCCTGTCGCGCCCGGGTCATTGACCGGCCAGACCGTCGTCGTCTTCCGCGGCACGTGCGCGGTGTCGACGAAGACGTTCAACGCTCAGGAAGCCGGCGCGATCGCGGTGGTCGTTCGCAACAACGCGGCCGGGGCACCGGTGGCGCTCGCAACCAACGGCGAGGTGCTCACGATCCCGTCGTTCATGATCTCGAGACTCGACGCCGACGCGATCCTGGCCGTGTTGAGCCCGAACGCGCCGACGACGTTCAACGAGGCCACGGTCAACGTGACGATCTCGGACGACCTGCAGCCGAACACCGCGTTCGTGGACGCGATGACGAGCTTCACGTCGGAGGGTCCGGCTCGGCTCACGAACGACCTGAAGCCCGACATCTCCGCGCCGGGGTCCGCGATCGAGGCGGCCTCGGTCGGAACCGGAAACGAGGCCGTCGCCCTGTCCGGCACCTCGATGGCTGCCCCGCACGTCTCGGGAGTGGCCACCTTGCTCAGGCAACTGCACCCGAGCTGGAGCCCGGCCCAGATCAAGGGCGTGCTCATGAACCAGGCGAATCGGAACTTGAAGGACAACCTGTTGAACACTCCCGTGTCGGCCACCGTGATGGGGTCCGGCCGGGTCGAGGCCTTCCAGTCAGCCCGCGCGAAGTCGGTGGCCTGGCCGGGAAGCCTGTCCTTCGGATTCGCACCGACCCCGACCGACTGGTCGGCGGTGCGGAGCTTCCGGGTGAAGAACTTCGACAACAAGCCGCACGGGTACACCGTGACCGCCGCGGACCGCTACTCGGACTTCGATCCGGCTCTCACGTCGGTGGGCATCTCCACCAACGGCACCACGTTCGGCGCGAGCAGGTCGTTCAACCTGAACGGCGGCCAGCAGCGACGGGTGTGGGTCCGGCTCACCCTGGACCCGGATGCCATCTCCGAGCCCGAGCAGGAGTACGGGTGGTACTACTTCCACCCCAACATGGACGGGACCGTCCAGGTGGCGCAGAGCGGGACGCCGAGCGACGTGCTCCGTCTCCCGTGGCACGTGGTGCCCCTGGCGACGTCGGACAACAGCCTCTCCGAGTCCTCGCTGGATCTCACCGGCCCGAACCCGGCGGAGATGGAGCTGCTGGAAGGCCCGGCCGCAGGGGTCTCGTACGCCGACCTCTACCTGCTCGGGACGACCGACCCGGCGCAGAGCCGCAACGAGGCGGACCTCATCGCCGTCGGCGCGCGCTCGTTCACCGGGAGCTCGATCAACGGCACCGCCGAGGGCGTCCCCGCAGGGGTGGACGAGTTCGCGGGCATCACATGGCAGGAGTTCCTGACCAGCGATGACGAGCCCACGGAGCCGGTCGAGATCGGCGTCCAGACCTGGGCCACGCACAACACCACCGAGACGCTCGAGGTCGACGTCCTGATCGACGCGGGCGCCGACGGTGTGTTCGCCGATACGGAACTGCAGGCGGACTACATGGTCGTGAAGCTGTCGGGGCCGGGTGGCGAGGTCTGTGTCTTCGACCTCTCCCTCCCGGAGCCGTTCGACGACTGCACGGCGCTGTACTTCGCCGACTACAGCAACTACAACAGCAACCTGGTGGGGCTCGTGGTCGATGCAGGCGCGATCGGCCTGACCACCGGTGCGCCGGAGTTCGCGTATCACGTGGAGGCGTGCACCGGAACCTTCTCGGGCGACGTCCCCGGATTCATCTGCGACTCCGCGGGAGAGATCGACGACGGCACCGGCACCTGGAACCTGACGCTCAACTCGACGGACCCGGCGCTGGTGATCGATCCGCTCGTGTGCCAGGGATTCTGGGACGGCGGCGCCTGTGACGCCGCCGCGCCGATCGAGGTGAGCGCCGGTTCCGCGGTCGCGGACGACGACCCGTCGATCCTGGCGCTCTTCCCGAACGACGCACCGCATCGGACGCCGACCATCGTCGAGACCACCACGTAAGCGGGAGGTTCATCGGCGGCCCCGGAACGGCCTTCGGCCGTTCCGGGGCCGCCGCCCGTTTCAGAACATCGTGTTGTCGTTCTCCGCCGTCTCGGGCACGGGCTGCAACACGTCCCAGTGCTCGACGATCTTGCCGTCCTCCAGGCGGAAGATGTCCGCGGCTGCGGTGCCACGGTCCTCCGGCGAGGTCGTGATCACACCGTGGGTGACGACGAGGTCTCCCTCGGCCACCGTCCGCTTGATCGCGACGTGCAGCTGCGGGTACTCGCCGCGGTACCAGTTCACGAACCCGATGAAAGCCTCGGGGCCGTCGGCGGCCTGCGGGTTGTGCTGGATGTACCGGTCGCCGAGATACTTCGCGACCGCTTCCTCCGGCTTGCCCTCGTTGAACGCGAGCTCGTAGTACGCGCGAACCGTCTCGGTGTTCGTCTTCGGATCGCTCATCGTCGCCTCCTTCTCGTCCCGTGGATGCTGGGTCGAACCACGCTCTCGGTCGCGTCATTCCCCGACCGCAGACGGGATCCCCGAGAGAGGACCGGCTAGATCGCGCGCATCCGATTGTTGCGGGGTTGATGTTCGACCTCGGCCAACCCCAGGACCTCGAGCACCGGAGGGACGTAGTTCCCGAACCGGCCACGGAGGCCCTTCTTCAGGCCGTACCAACCGCCGACGGGGTTGTCGGCCGCCCGTGCCCACGCCTCCACGGTGCCTTCCTTGGCGGGTTTCTGCTCGTCCGCGTTGCCGAGCGGCATCCAGTCTCCGTGCGCCTTCAGCATGGCGTGCAGATCCTCGACCGCCCGCAGGTGGTAGCGCAGCTCCGTCTTGCCCACACGGCACACGAGCGCCGGTGGATCGGCGTCCGGGTCTCGATGCATCTCGAACTCCGACTGACCGCTGGGTGTCTGGAGGACCCACGGGTCCTCCGGCGTGCCCTTGCCCTTCGTCATCGATCCCTCCTCGTGGTCGGTTGGTTGCCGAGCAGGCTATCCCGCACCAGGGGCCGTCACGGCGTGAGCGGCGGCACCCGTCTCCCCGCGGCGGAGTCCTCGACGAGCGTCGCGAGGCGTCGTTCCCGAGTCTCTTCCTTCTTGGCGGTCATCACCCAGCGGATCGCGGCCTGCCGGTAGGACCTGGGCATCGCTTCGAACGAGGCCCACGCCTTCTTCTTCGCGCGGAAACGCTCCTCGAACGCAGGATCGAACACGGCCTTGGCGCGCTGCTCGTAGGAGTAGATCCCCGAGCGGTCCTCGCGCCGTGCCTCGAACGCTTTCAGGCCGGCGGGATGCATGCGGCCCGCGTCCGTGAGGGCGGCGACACGTCCGATGTTCACCGCACTCCAGTTGCTGTCGACCCGACGGGGCGTGAATCGGTTCATGTACCGCTCGTCGTCGATGCGCTTGCGGATGCCGTCGATCCAACCGAAGCAGAGGGCCTCGTCCACCGACTCCTGCCACGTCATGCCGGGCTTGCCGGATGCCTTCTTGTAATAGACGACCCATAGCTCGGGCTCGCGGTCGTGATGTTGCTCCAGCCAGGCACGGAAGTCCTCGGGGCGTCGGAACGTTGTGGGTTGCATGACGATCGAGTCTCCCATCGGCGGGACGCCGTTCGGGCCCGGGGAGCGGTCGGCGGCCACCCCTATGCTGACCGCCATGGAGTGCGACTTCTGCGGCCAGCCCCTTCCCGAGGGTGCTCGTTTCTGTCCCAACTGCGGGACTCCGCTGTCCACGACGCTGGGCACCGAGGAGCGGAAGATGGTCACTGTCCTTTTCGCGGATCTGGTCGACTCGACCGGGCTCGCGCAGCGGCTCGACCCCGAACGGGCCCGGGAGGTGCTCGGCGGATTCTTCGATGCCGCGAGCGAGGAGCTGCGTGCGCTCCGCGGTCACCCGGAGAAGTTCATCGGGGACGCGGTGATGGCGGTCTTCGGGCTCCCGCACGTGAGTGAGGACGACGCGGTCAGAGCCGTCCGCGCCGGACTCGCGATCCGCGACCGCATGCATCGCCTCCAGCAATCCCTCGGCCTGGACGAGCCGCTCGAGGTCAGGGTCGGGGTCGAGACCGGCGAGGCCGCGACGGGCGTCGGTCCCACCGGGCAGCTGCTCGTCACCGGCCAGGTGGTCAACGCGGCCGCTCGTCTGCAGACGGCGGCGCAGCCGGGACAGGTGCTCATGGGTGCGACCACGCACGCGCTGACCGAAGACGCCGTCTCCTTCGGCGAGAGGCAGGAGGTCCAGGCGAAGGGGTTCGCCGACGCCCTGCTCGCCTACCCGGTGGAGGCGCTCACCACCCGCTCCGCGCGTCGCACGATCCCGTTCGTCGGGCGCGCGAACGAGCTGGACATCCTCCGCGGGAGTGTCGCGCGGGTGAACGCGACCTCGAGCCCGCTCCTCGTCTCCATCCTGGGAGAGCCGGGGGTGGGCAAGTCCCGGCTGGCCGACGAGCTGATCGCTGGGCTCGGGGACGACGTCACCGTCCTGCGCGGGCGCGCGGAGGCGTACGGCGACACCGCGACGTTCGCGCCCGTCACCGCGATCGTCCGCGACATCGCCGGCATCGACGACGAGATGGCGCCCGACGAGGCGATGCGCCGGCTGCAGGAGGTCGTCGACGGTTGCTGCGATCCGAGCGAGGCGGAGAAGATCGCCGGCCGGCTCGGCCTCACGATCGGGCTCGGGGCGCCCAAGCGCGAGGAGTCCGTGTTCGTGCAGGACGTCCAGAGCGGATTCCTGAGCCTGGTGGAGGGCCTGTCGGCCCGCGGACCCGTGGTCCTCGTGTTCGAAGACGTGCACGGGCTGCGCCCTCCCATGCTCGATCTGATCGAACGCGTCGTCACCACGACGCGGAACGGCCCGCAGCGCGCGCTCACGATCGCGCTCGGCCGGCCGGAGCTGCTGGAGGAACGGCCGGCGTGGGGATCGGGTGTGGTGAACGCCGTCACGCTCCGTCTCGACCCGCTCCCCGCCGCCGAGGCCGTGGAGCTGGTTCGCGAGGCGGCCGCCGGCCACGTCGGCGAACCCGAGGCCGTCGAGATCGCGGAGCGGACCGGCGGCAACCCGTTCTTCATCGTGGAGACCACCGGTATGGTCCTCCGCGCCCGGCAGGACGGAGCGGCCGGCTCCGGCCGAGCGCTCCCGCCGACCGTGCAGGCCGTCGTGGCTGCCCGGCTGGACAGCCTGCGTCACCGGCTGCGCGACCTCGCCCGGCGTGCCTCTCTCTTCATCTACTCCTTCGACCTCGACGAGCTGGCGACGATCTCGGACGCCGACGCCGACGACATCCGTGGGCTGGAGGACGCCGAGATCCTCGTCCAGGAGGACGGCGGAAGGGCTGCCTCGCGTTGGCGCTTCCGTCACGAGACCGTGCGCGAGGTGGCGTACGCGAGTCTGCCCAAGCGCGAGCGCCTTAGCCTGCACGAGCGGATCGCGGACGCGTTGATGGAGTCCGGGCACCGCTCCTACGCGGCCGATCACCTGGAGCTCGCCGCGCTCGCCTCGATCGACCTGGATCCCGCCGACCGGCGCGTGCCGGACCGAGCGGTCGACGCGTTGATCATGGCCGGCGACCGTGCCCGCCGGCGGATGGAGAGCCGCACGGCGATCGACTACTACGAGCGGGCGCTCGCGATGGCGGGACCGGAGAGCTCCTGGGTCGCGCGGGAAGGCAGGGCGCTCGCCGGGACCGGCGAAGCGCATTACTGGCTGGGCGAGTACCCGGCCGCGAGCCAGGCGCTGGCGCGCGCGGTCGAGCTCGGGGAGAAGTTCAACGATGCCTGGACGCTCACGCTCGCTCTCCGATACCAGGGCGACATCGCGATCAACGTCGACGGAGACCTCGACAAGGCCGAGCAGCTCCTGGCCGACTCGCTCGCGGCGGCCGGCGAGCTCGACGACGCATGGGCGATGTCCAGGTCGCTGCTGTTCGCGGGCTGGGTGCCGTGGACGCGGGAGGACTACGACCTGGCGGATCAGATCTGGCGTCGTGCGCTCGCGCTCGCGGAGGAGCACGACGACACGTGGGCTCGGGTACGGGCGCTCACCGCGTTGTCCATCAACTTCGCGCAGCAGAACAACACCCAGGAAGCCGCCGGACTGATCGAACAGGCGAGGGAGCTCGCCGATGAGATGGGCGACCGCTTCAGCGTCGCGGTGACCATGGTGCAGCGCGGGCGGCTCGACGCCGACCTCGGGAACCTCGAGGAAGCCATCCCCCGGTTCGACCGCGCGATCGAGATCTTCAAGGAGCTCGGCGCGCGGTGGGAGGTGGCGGACGCGCTCGCGGAACGTGGCATCTGCTACCGCGATCTCGGGCGGCTGGACGAGGGCGAGGAAGATCTCCGGAGCGCGCTCCGCATCTCGAGCGAACTCGGGGAACAGCAGATCGCGGGCTGGAGTGGGCGGGCGCTCGACCGGCTCGCGCAGATCCGGGCCGAAAGCGCCGACGAGCGCGTCACGGGCGGCTGATCACAGTAGGGACGACTGGCCTCGTGTGGTGCTGCGCCCCTTCGGTCTGCCGATCGCCGGCTCCGCCTCGTTGGGATGCTCCACCAACGCGACGACGCGAGCCGACATGAAGCGCCCTGTCCGGACCGCCTTCCCGCCGCGGGTGACCTCGGAGACCTCCACGATGCCTCGCCCGGTGGACACCTCCACGCGCCGTCCCGCGCGGGTCGCCTCGATCTCGTAGGTCTGGACGCCGTTCCCGATGTCCACAACGATCTCGACGCGGTCTCCCCTCATGGCGACATGATAGGCACGATGACCGACCTCCTCGAGTAGAACTCGTTCCGTGGAGCCGCGACGGATCGACCTCGAAGCGCTCCTCAACGCCCATGCGTTCATGCGCGTCGAGCGCCCTCCCGCGCTCTGGGAGGTGGACGTCGACGACGAGCCATTCATACGCATGCTCGGCGAGATGATCGTGATCGGTCTCCTGCATCACGACGTCCTCGCCGAGCTGACCCTCAACGCCTCCAACGTGACGGTGCAAGACGACGCCCCCGCGGGTGTCGCCGCGGGCGACTACGTGGCGATCACGATCCAGGGACCCGGCGGCTGGGAACCGGACATGTCCTGGACGCCGGCGTCCACGGAGCCCTTCTGGAGCCCGGATCTCGACGCCGCGCTCCGCGGCGCGTCGGCGGCGTTCGCCTACCGGCGCCGGCTGAGCGAAGACGAGGGCTCGATCACGGCCTTCATCCCTCGAGCACCCGCGTAGCATGGCCGGGATGGCCGTGACCTCCACGATGATGCCCCTGGGCACCGAGGCGCCCGGCTTCTCACTGGCCGACGTCGTCTCCGGTCGGACGGTGACGTTGGCCGACTTCGACGACCGGACCGGCCTGTTGGTGATGTTCATCTGCCGGCACTGTCCCTACGTCGCGCACGTCCGTCCTGCGATCGCTGCGCTCGCACGCGAGCACATCGACTCCGGGCTCGGGATCGTCGCGATCAGCGCCAACGACCCGGACACCTACCCGGAGGATGCGCCGGAGGGACTCGCGGCCGAAGCCGTCGAGGCCGGGTACACGTTCCCGTACCTCTTCGACGAGACGCAGCAGGTCGCGAAGGAGTACACGGCCGCGTGCACGCCGGACTTCTTCCTGTTCGATCGCGAACGTCGCCTCGTCTACCGAGGGCAGTTCGACTCGAGCCGCCCGCGCAACGATGTGCCCGTGACCGGCGAGGACCTCCGGGCTGCGATCGATGCCCTGCTCGAAGGTCGCGAGGTCTCGGGCGATCAACGGCCCAGCGTGGGCTGCGGCATCAAGTGGCGTCCGGGCAACGAGCCGGGCCACCTGTAGCTCATTCCGTCGGGCAGCCGCAGTTCTCGATCCAGAGGGTGCCGCCCGCCTCGTCGACGGCCAGGCCGCCGGCCGAGACGCCCTCGGGCATCTCGATCGGTGGATGGCGCTCCCGGGTCTGCATGTCCACGCGGGTGAGCTCGCTCCCGCTCGCGACCCAGATCGCACCGAAGGCGATCTCCGCGTCGTAGATGATGCCGCCGACGCCGATCGGATCGCCCAGCTCCTTGGTCTCCGGATCCAGCTGGCTCAAGGTGTTGCTTCGCTCGTTGAGGACCCACAGGGTCGTCTGATCCGTGGAGTCCACACCGATCAGGTAGCCCCCTTCGGGCAGCTCGTAGGTGTCCACGACCTCCCCCTTCCCCGGGTCGAACCGGAGCACCTTGCCGACGATGCAATCGCAGATCCACACATCGCCGAGCAACGGCACGACCAGCCCCGGTGCGAAGGCGTCCACGTGTTGTCGGTGGAGGATCTTCGTTCCGATCGGATCGATCTCCACCAGGTCGCCCGACTCCGAGAGGTACCAGAGCGAGCTCGGCCCTGCCCGGATGTCCGCCGCGTCTCCCGGCAGGTCGAGCTCGGCTTGGTCGTCGCCGGAGACGAGGTCGAGCCGCTCGAGCGTGGTGTGTCCCGACCCCGGATGCAGGATCCACGCCGATCCGAAGGCGAGCTCGATCCGGCTCCACGCATCGATCGGGTGCACTTCGACGGCCTTCCCGGTCGAGGGATCCCGACGCACGAGTTCGGTCGCGGTCGCCTGCCAGAGGGTCGATCCGTCGAACCAGAGGGCACCGGGCATGTGGAGGCTCTGGTACTCATCGGCCACCCTGCTCGTCATCTCGTAGGCATCCGCATCGACGCGCAGGAGGACCGGCGTCGGGGAAGCTTCGGGTGAGGTCGCGGGCGTCGCCCCCTCTCCGCCGCGTGTGGCGAGCCAGACGATCGGCACCAAGCCCACTGCGAGCGCCGCCGCGATGATGCCCGCCCGTCGCCCGTGCCGGCGGACTGCCGGCACGGGCCTGATCTGCGCCAACCGCTCCGCGGCGTCCTCGCCGCGGAGCGGGCCGCCGACCTCGGTCCCGTCGACCGCGGTCACCGCCCACACCTGCCAGGTGCCCGGAACGCCTTTCAGCTCGTGCGCCGAGAAATCTTCGAACGAGAGGTCGCCACCGGTCACGAGCTCTCGCGTCGTGTTCGTCACCAGCAGCTCGCCCGGCCCTCCGAGGGACATCACGCGTGAGCCGATCACGACGGCCATCCCCTGCGTCTTCCCGGCGAGCGTTTGGCATTCGCCGGTGTGCATACCGACGCGGATCTCGATCCCCAGCTCGCGAACCTCACGGATCAGGACCGCCGCACACCGGATCGCCTGCAACGGCTGCGGGAAGGTCGCGAAGAAGCCGTCGCCGGCACGATCCTCTTCCTTGCCACCGAAGCGCTTCAGGTTCCGGGTGACGATGCGGTAGAAGCGCGACAGGAGCTCCCGGTATCGGGCGTCCCCCAGGTGGGCCGCGACCTGCGTGGAGCCGACGATGTCGAAGAACAGGACCGTGGCGATCCGACGGGAGTCGGGCATCGGGAGATATTGCACCTTCCGCGCGCCCGGCGCTCGACGTGTGCGTTCCGACCCCGCCGGGTACGTGGGTCATGGAGCCGACCGAGGAGGCGAACCATGACGAACGAGGGATCCGAACGCGACACGATGGACGTCGGCCAGCCCGAAGAGGCCGAGCTCGCGGACAAGGAGCTCGGACTCGGGAAGCCCACGCAGGTCGAGAAGCCGGACGACGAGAAGGCCGAGGACGAGCTCGAGCCCCTCGAGGGCGGCGCCGAGACCATGGCCGACCTGGATGAGGAAGCGGGCCAGGCGAACCGGCCGGGAACCGAACGCCCACCCGTCTGACCCGAGAACGGGCCGCTTGCGTTTCGCTTGCCCTTGCGTTCCGCTTGCGGTAAGCTGCCCGCATGGCGGTCGCGACGATCCAGCTCCCCGGTGACCTCGTTCGCGAGGTGGAACGCGCGCTGCCGAAAGCGCTCCGCGGCGAGGCCGCGGCCGCACGCCGCTACGCGAGGGCATGGCGCGGGCTCGTTCGATCGCTGCTCGCCTCACACGACGCGGCGGCGGCCGCGGCCGACGTGCTCGATCACGTCGCGCTGACCGCGCCCTTCCACCCCGACGGCCCGATCCAAGCCTTGCTGTCGGCGGCGGCGGGCATCATCCAGGGGATGCGTCCCTCCTCGATCTCGTCGCCTCCCGCGCCGGTGCCCGCACCGATCCACTACGAGCGGTTCACCCTCGCCGTCCTGGACGAGCTCGCCGGCGGTGGCTCGGAGCTCGCCCAGCTGATGGCCGGCTGGCAGCTCTCCATCTCCGACGTCGCTCGGTTGTTCGGCGTCACCCGTCAGGCGGTGCAACAGTGGCTGGAGGACGGGGTCCCGGCCGCCCGGCAGCCCAAGCTGCTGCAGGTCATCCGGATCGGGGACCTGCTCGCACGGAACCTGCAACCCTCACGGATCGCCGCCGTGGTGCGCTCCGACGCCGCCGCGTACGGGGGGCGGTCGATGCTCGAGCTGATCGCCGACGACCGGCACGACGAGCTCCTCGATTCGGTCGAGCGCTCCTTCGACTGGGCGAGCACCGCGTAGAGGTGCGGTACCGGCACGTCACGCGCTCCGGCCGCTTCGTTCGCGTGGCGCACCCGGACTGGCGGAGGCCGCTCGACCCGTCGTTCGCCGCAGTGCGCGGGGGCCGCTGGAATCCTCCGGGCTCGTTCCCGGTCCTCTACCTGTGCGCGACCGCTGCCGTCGCGCGTGCGGTGGTCCTCGGCCGCTTCGACGGCCTCCCCTACGGGCTCCTCGACCTGCGGTCCGACCGTCGGCCGGTCCTGATCGAGACCGACGTGCCGTCGCACTGGGCCGTTGACGTCGTCACAGAGGCCGGGTGTCGCGCCGCCTCGCTGCCCGCGACCTACCCCCACAACTCACGAGGTCGGAAGATCGGATGGGAGCGGACCCAGCCGATCGGCGAGGCCGCGTGGGCGCAAGGGGAACGGTCGATCGCCTGCCGCAGCGCCGCTCTGCCGAGAGGTGGAGACGGCGAGGAGCTGGCCTGGTTCGTTCGAGAGCGAACCGACCGCCTCACCGTCTCGGCTCGGCGTGCGTTCGACGATTGGTTCTGAGCGCGAGAGGAAGAAAAGGGTTTGGAGGCCGTGAGATAGGGGTACGGCCGGACGAGTGAACGGACGCAGTGCATCTCGCATGCGCGCCCTCGTTGTGCTGGCAGCGATCGTGATCGCGCTCGGGATCCAGCCCGCGGAAGCCCTCGCGCCGGGCCTGCCGCCGCTCGCGAAGTCCTCCAACGTCCAGCTCCTCGGCGACGTGCCCACGGGACCCGCCCTGGGGATGGTCTTCAAGGACCACTGGGCGTTCGTCACGGGCCCCACGGGCCTCACGGTTCTCGACATCGCGATCCCCGCCGCGCCGGCGGTGGTCGCCGCCTACCCGCTCCCCCACTTCGAGAACGAGGACGTCGACCTCTGCGGCAACACGCTCCTGATCACCCACGACCGAGCCGAAGAGGATCTCGGATCCGTCCTGTACGCGTTCGACATCTCGGCGCCGAGGAGCCCCGCGCTGGTGTCCGTCACGCCCGTCGGGCTGACGGGCAACGGCCGCGGCGCCGGCCACATCGCCAACTTCGTCAGCGCGGACTGCTCGCAGATGTGGCTCGACGGCGGCAACCTCGTCGAGGTGTTCGATCTGTCGAACCCGGCGGCGCCGCGCTCGCTCGGGAAGTTCGAGTCCGAGGCCTCGAAGTCGGCCGACTTCCCGGTCTCGCACGACACGGAGCGGGACTCGAAGGGCGTGCTCTGGTCCACCGGCGGAGGCGGCGCCGCGGGCTACCAGCTCACGGCTGACCCGCTGGCGCCCAGGCTCGTGTCCTCCACGGGTGCGGCCGCCGTGAACCCCTCGCCCTACAACGACTTCATCCTCCACAACTCCAAGCGGAACGGGAACACCCTGCTCATCACCGAGGAGGACTACGTCGATACATCGACGAGGTGCCGCCGGGCGGCTGCCGCGGCCAAGGGAAGTTCGAGACGTGGTCGATCGGCATGAGCGTCGGCGGGCTCAAGCCCCTCGACACCTGGATGACCGAGATGAACGGCTCGGACTCGAAGGCCGCCGCCAGCGTCAACTGCTCGTCCCACTGGTTCGAGGTGTCCAAGGACCTCGTGGCGGTCGGCTGGTACGAGCAGGGAACCCGATTCCTCGACGTGCACAACCCGCGGGACATCCGCCAGGTCGGCTTCTACCTGCCGGCGAACGGCTCCACGTGGGGGGCCTACTGGTCCCCGACCGATCCGACGCGCAGCATCGTGTACACCGCGGACGCCTACCTCGGTGTCCAGGTGCTCCGGATCGACCGGAAGGCGGACCTCTCGACGATGTCGACGCTCACCGCGCCCGTCCCCGCGTCCTGGTTCACGACCACGCCGGCGTACGTCGCATCCGACACGTGGCAGTTCGCGTGTCCGGTGACCGGCGTCGCGGTGGGCTGACGGCCGGCGCCACCGGGCAGGACGTCGGCTCCTCGCATCCTCGGTATCGTCCGTCCATGCGCTTCGCGCCGACCGAGGTCGACTTCATCGCGGATCCGTACCGCGAGTACGAGGAGCTCCGGCGCTCCGCTCCGGTCCTCTACGACGAGGCCACCGATCACTGGCTGATCTCCCGCTACCGGGACGTCGACACGCTCCTGCGCGATCGCCGCTTCGGCCGCACCTACCTCCACACGTCGAGCCACGAGGAGATGGGGCGGCCGGAGCCGCCCGAGTGGCACGGACCGTTCTGGGACCTCATCAACGCGGGGATCCTCGATATGGAGCCGCCCGATCACACGCGCGTTCGGAAGCTCGTGTCGAAGGCCTTCACGCCGAAGTTCGTCGAAGCCCTTCGCCCTCGCGTGCAGGAGATCTTCGACGGACTGGTCGACGAAGTGGCGGGGACGGGAGCGTTCGACATGCTCCCGACGCTGGCGGAGCCGCTCCCCGTCACCGTGATCGGGGACATGCTCGGGGTCCCGAGCTCGGATCATCACCTGCTGCGTCCGTGGTCGGCCGACATCGTGAAGATGTACGAGCTGAACCCGCCGGAGTCGTCGCAGCAGGACGCCGTCCGGGCGAGCGTCGAGTTCTCCGAGTACCTGCGGGGGCTCGCGCGCGAACGTCGAACGCATCCCGGCGAGGACCTGATCTCGGCGCTCGTCCACGTGGTCGAGGAGGGCGAGCATCTCACCGAGGACGAGCTCGTGGGCACGTGCGTGCTGCTGCTCAACGCCGGCCACGAGGCGACCGTGAACTCCACCTTGCTCGGATGGTGGGCGCTGTTCCGGCATCCGGATCGCCTCAAGGAGCTCCGCGCCGATCCGTCGCTCATCCCGACTGGTGTCGAGGAGCTGCTGCGGTTCCAGACCCCGCTCCCGATGTTCGAGCGATGGGTCCTCGAGCCGTTCGAGATCCACGGCGTCGCGATCCCGAAGGGTGCCGAGCTCGGGCTGCTCTTCGACTCCGCGAACCGCGACGAGGACGTCTTCGACGATCCCGATGAGCTGCGTCTGGACCGGAAACCCAACCCCCATCTCACGTTCGGGGCCGGGATCCACTTCTGCCTGGGCGCCGCCCTCGGCCGGATGGAGCTGCAGATCTCGTTCCGGACGCTGCTGGAGCGCATGCCGGACCTCGAGCTGATCGAGGAGCCGACGTACAGACCCAACTACATCATCCGGGGGCTCGAGGGCCTCCGCGTCAGTCCATAGGCCCGAAGAGGCCCGGCGGAAGGAGCACCGGTGAGCGACGAGCGGTACGAGCGGGGCCGGGAGCGGTTCCTCGAGGTGCACGACGACAAGGCGCTCGCGACGGTCGAGGGCCTCGGCGATCTCGGCCGCGCGATCGTGGAGTTCGCCTACGGCGACGTCTACTCCCGGCCGGGACTGACGCTTCGAGACAGAGAGATCGCCGCGGTCGCGGCGCTGGTGGCAACGGGCCGCTCCTCCCAGATCCCGCAGCATCTCCGCGCGTCGCTCAAAGCCGGACTCACGCCCGACGAGCTCCGCGAGATCATCCTGCAGACCGCGACGATCGCCGGCTTCCCTCCCGCGATGAACGCGATGTCGACCCTGAAGACGGTGTTGGGTCCGGAGGGGTGATCCCTTCCGACGTCAGTCGGGACGGACGGGCACGACGTCTTTGACGGGGAGCGGGACGCGCTCGTACTCGAGGACCCTGCCCCACGGCACGTGGATCTTCTTCAGATGGATCGTGGCGGCCTCGATGTTCACGCCCTCGACCACGAGGAGATCCGCCGTCCATGGGCTGGGGTCGAACCGATCGGCGCGGATCCGAAGGGTCTCGCCTGCCTCCGAGCCGTCATCCAGCCAGGCGCGCACCTCCGCGTGCGTCATCAGCTCCGGCTCTCCGAGCGGCTGCACCACGTCCTTGACGTATCGGATCACGCGATGCCAGGGAACGACCGTCGTCCCGTTCAGAAGGATGCCTCGCTCGGTCGCCTCGAAGGAGTCCGTCGGCACGTCCTTGACCGCGACGCCCCCTCCCGGCTCGGCGAGATGGACCCGGTAGACGTGCTCTTCGATCGCGCTCATGACGGGACGAGATTATCCCCCGAACGGGTCGCGGGCATCGGCCGGAAGACCCAGGCCAACGGACCGGGGTCGGATGGCCATGGGGGTCAGTCCGCGTCCTCGTCGAGCCGGAAGACGGTGTTGGACAGGAAGTCCACGGTCCACAGGTTGCCCGCGGCGGGGATGGGACCGAAACCGACCAGCTCGAGCTGGTCGACGACCTCTCCGCTCCCGGCGTCCAGCTGGAAGATCGTGCCGTTGTTCCCGGACACCCAGTACGAGTCGCCGATGACGACGCCGCCGAAGAGGGAGCCGTCCACGGTGAGGCGGTCCCGGACCTTCCCCGTCCGGAGGTCGACACGCAGGACGTCTCCCTCGAAGGAGCTCGACACCCACAGGAAGTTCCCGCCGATCGCGAGTCCCTCCGGCTCGTAGGAATCGAGCGGGATCCGATCTGCGATCGAGTGGCTCCTCGGATCGATCCTCACGAGCTCGCTCCTGGCGGCGACGGTCCAGATCTGGTCTCCCTCGACGGCCAGGCCACCGAGCGGTCCCTCGATGTCGACCCGGGCCACCACGCGCTTCGACGCCGGATCGATCTGCACGACCTGTTCGGCCCCCGCCGCAACGCCCCAAAGCCCCGTGGGGGTCGACGTGACACCGAAGACGCCGCCGGGGACCCGCACCCGCTCGGTGACCTCGCCGCGCCTCGGGTCGAACGCGAGGAGCATGTTGCGCGTCTCGATCCAGAGCGTGCCGTCGCGCTCGACCATGCCGCACGGTCCGCCGGGCATCCGGTACGTCCGGACGACCTCGTTCGTCGCCGGATCGATCTCGGTCAGCTCGTTGCCGTCGAAGGACGTGACCCAGACGCGACCCCCCGCCTCGGCGAGGAAGCAGGGGCTGCCGTCCACGGCGATCTCGGCCAGGATCCCTTCGTCGAGCTCGGGAGTCGGGGACTCGGTGATCGCCGGGGGAGGCGGCGACGGGAACTCGCCGATCACATCGCCCGCGCAGGCTGCGAGGATCGCGGCGAGCACCGGGAAGGCAAGGAACCGCAACGGGCGTCGCACCGGGTACAGCAGGCTGCTCACGCTCCTTGTACGTCGGGAGACGGCGGGAGGGCTCTCGCGCCGTGAGGGCTATGCTCGAAGCGTGAGCCTCTACCGACTCCAGGAGCCGATCCCGATGCTCTCGGCACCCGTCCTCGTCGCGGCATTCGACGGCTGGATCGACGCGGCCGGCGTCGCGACCGCGTGCGCGAACCACGTGGCCGAGGAGGGCCACGTGGTCGCCTCGTTCGACGTGGACTCCCTGAACGACTACCGGGCCAGGCGGCCGGTCCTCGACGTCGTCGACGGCGTCCTCGCCAAGATGGAGTGGCCGGACATCCTGCTCCGGCACGTGCATGTCGGGGACCGCGACATCCTCGTGCTGGTCGGACCCGAGCCCGACTACAAGTGGAAGCAGCTCGGCGACGACGTCGTGGACCTGGCGCGGCGTCTCGGCGTCGTCGAGTGGATCAGCCTCGGCGCGATCCCGGCGGCGGTGCCGCACACGCGCTCCGTGCCGGTGCTCGCGACGGCGTCCACCGCTGCGGTACTCCGGGACGGGGAGCAGCAGGGCCCGGGCGGCATCCTGCGGGTGCCGGCCGCCGCGCTGTCCGCGGTCGAGATGACCGTCGCGAGCGCGGGGATCCCCGCGATCGGCTACTACGCGCAGGTGCCGCACTACATCGGGGCGACGGCGTACGCGCCCGCCACGCTGGCGCTGCTGCAACATCTGGAGCGCCGCCTCGGCGTGACCATCCCGCTGGGGACGCTGGGCGAGGATGCCGTCGCCCAACGTCAGCGCCTGGACGCGGCGATCGCTGAGGACGAGGACTCACGCGAGTACCTCACGCGGCTGGAAGCGCTCGCGAGCGACGAGCGGATGCCCACGGGCGACGAGCTGGCCACGGAGATCGAGCGGTATCTGAAGGAGCAGACCTAGCGCGCACGCGTCCGTAGCGACCTCAGGATCCGTCGGAAGCGAGTCGGATGAGCTCGGCGGCTTGACCGAAGGCACCGGGATCCATCTCGATCTGCGCCTCCACCGTCCACACGGGCGGGGCCTGGAACACCAGGTTCGCCTGGATCAGCATCGTGTTCGCCTTCGGATGGGATATCACGAGGCGGAGCTCCTCCGAATGCCACACGTCTTCCTCATATGTATCCGTCTCGTGGGCCAGCCGAGCGAAGAAGGATGCGAGATCTTCGGGGAGCCAGTCCGCTTCACTGCAACGGGTCTGAGCATCGAGGCCTTCGCCTCGCACGCGCACCAACCAATAGCGCCTGCGTCCGTCATCCGCGGTTCCGGCCGGCGTCAGTTCCAACGATCCACCCGTGCGCGATGCGAGGACGATCGGTTGGCTCACGCAGGAACCCTCCTGGCGTCTCTTGGTACCTCAGACGCGTAGTGCCCTCAGCGGAACGCGAGGGCAGCGGTCAACGCCAGCGTCTCCGTGAGCTCAACCGTCGCGCCGAGCGTGTCTCCCGTCATCCCGCCGAGGCGGCGGCGCGACCATCGCCCGACGACGGCCACAACGATCACACCGGCAGCGGCCATGGCGCCGAACGCCGGCCCGACCGCGAGGACGCCGAAGATCGCCACGGTGATGACCCCCACGAGAGAAGGTGCGAGCGCCATCCCCAGGGTCCATCCGCCGGTCCCGGACTCGGGACCGGCGTAGGGAACGGCGGCCATGAGGGCGATCGCGGCGGCGCGCCCGAGCGCGCTCGCCACGATCGCCTCGACGGGGAACCGAGGGCCGGCGACGAGCGCACTCAACACCGAGACCTTCAGGATCAGGTCGAGCGCGAGGGCGGCGCCGCCGAACACACCGAGCCGCGGATCGTGCATCGCCGCCGAGGGGTCTCCGCCCGAGAGCGCCGCGCCCATCCCGTCGGCGGTATCGGCGAGTCCGTCGAGGTGCATGGCCGCCGTCACGAGCGCGCCGGCGGCCACGCCGAGGGCTGCCGCCGGGAAGGGCGGGAGCGCGATGGCCGCACCCCAGGCGACGACCGCCGTCAGCGCGCCGATCAGCGCGCCGACGGCGGGGAACAGGATCAGGCTGCCGCGCAGATCCGCGGCACCGATGTCGGTCCGCCGACCGATCGGCACCGCGGTGAGGAAGGTGACGGCAGCCGCAGCCGAGCGAATCGCGTCACGCACGGCTGACACCTGCTGCCTCGAACGTCGCCATGTCCGTAAGGATCGCGATCGCAGAGCGAACCAACGGCAGCGCCAGCGCGGCGCCGGAACCCTCGCCGAGCCGAAGCCCGAGCTCCAGGAGTGGTTCGAGTCCCAGTCGTTCGAGGACGAGCGCGTGCCCCGGCTCCGGTGAGCGTGTCGCCGCGATCAACGAGCCGGTGACGTCCGGCGCGATGGCGGAGGCGACGAGCGCCGCAGCTCCCGTCACGAAGCCGTCCAGGAGCAGCGGCACACGCCGGGACACGGCACCGAGGATCACGCCGGTCAGATACGCGATCTCCAGACCGCCGACCGAAGCGAGCACGGCGATCGGATCGGACCCTTCCGCGCCGCGCGCGTTCGCGGCCAGCGCCCTCCGAACGACCTCCACCTTCCTGGAGACACCCGCTTCGTCGAGCCCCGTTCCCGGCCCGCATGTCTCGAGGGGATCCGCCGGCAGGAGGGCCGCACATAGCGCGCTCGCCGCCGTGGTGTTGCCGATGCCCATGTCACCGACGGCGAGGATCCCGACGCCGTCGTCGGCGAGCTCGTTCACCAGGACCGCTCCTCGATCGAGCATCCGGTACGCGACGTGGGACGTCATCGCCGGACCGACCGCGATGTCACCGGTGCCGCGAACGTCGTCCACGACATCCGATCGGATGCCGTCGACGGCGGGCGGGCCGTTGACGCCGGCATCGACCACGACGAGACGAGCCCCCGCCTCGCGTGCGAGCACGGCCACCGCGGCGCCGCCGCTCGCGAAGTTCGCGAGCATCTGACCGGTCACCTCCTGCGGGTAGGGACTCACCCCCTCGCTCGCCACGCCGTGATCGGCGGCGGCGACCACGATCGCGGGCGACAAGGGACCAGCGGGCACCTCGCCACGGATCGCCGCGAGCCTGCAGGCGAGATCCTCCAATCGGCCGAGACTCCGCGGGGGCTTCGTCTTCGCGTCGAGGAGCTGCAAGGTCTCTCGCGCCACGTCCCCGTCCGGAGGCCGGATCCGCGCCACCGCTTCCTCGAACCCGCCGTTCACGCGAGTGACACGTCCTCGAGCGCCAGGGCCTTCCCTCCGACGACGAAGTAGGCGCGACCCGCCTCGCCGACGAAGGTCGCGTTCACCCGGCCGAGCGTGTCCCGGTAGCGGCGTGCGAGAGCGTTGACCGGAACGATGCCGAGGCCGACCTCGTTGCTCACGACGACCGCACTCCCTTCACGTTTCGCGAGCGCCGTCGCGATCTCGCTCCCCTCATCGACGATCCGATCGTCGTCCCATCCCGCCTCCATCGCGTTCGACACCCAGAGCGACAGGCAATCCACCACGACGAAGGCATGCGGTTCCAGCTCTTCGACGGCCGCCAACAGGTCGACGGGCGTCTCGACGGTCGACCAGGCTGCCGGCCGCGCCTCTCGATGCCGCCGGATCCGCTCCGTCATCTCCTCGTCCCGAGCCTCGGCGGTCACGATCACGACGACCGGTCCCTCCGCCGCGGACGCGAGCCTCGAGGCGAGCTGCGACTTCCCGCTCCGAGCACCACCGAGCAGCACAGTGAGCCCCATCAGAACTCGATCCCGCGCATCGCAGCCGACCCCCGTGTCGAACGCGTGCTTCACGCTCGCCATCTCCGTCACGGTGTCGGCCACCCCGCAGAGCGCTTCCGGCGCATCGCGTCCGGTGGCGACCACGTTCACGTGCGACGGCCGGTCCCGGATCGTCTCGGTCACGTCGCCCGCGTCGATCCATCCCCAATTCATCGGGTACGTGATCTCGTCCAGGACGACGAGCTCGTGCTCGCCCGCCTGGATCAGGCCCCGTGCCGCAGCCCATGCCTCGCGCGCGATCGCCTCCGTCCGATCCATGTCGGTCGAATCCCACGTGAACCCGTCGCCGATCGACCACCAGTCGGCACCGAGCTCGCGGGCCGACGCTTCCTCGCCCGTCTTCCACCGGCCGTCTTTCACGAACTGCACGACCGACACTCGCCATCCGCGGGCGACCGCGCGCATCACGACGCCCATCGCCGCCGACGTTTTCCCCTTGCCGTCTCCGGTATGCACGAGCACGCGCGACGGAACTCGCTCCGGAGCCCGCGCGGGCCGTGCGGTGGGCGGCTCGTCGGGCCTGTCGGTCACGACTCACCCCGCTCGGCGATGGGCACGACCGCCCAGCCGATGTCACCGTCGCCGATCACCCGGACGCTCGCGCCGAAGTGCTCCAGGATCACCGCGGCGTCGAGCACCTCGGTTCGAGATCCCTTCGACACGAGCCGCCCCTGCGACAACAACGCGAAGCGATCCGCGAACCGGCCCGCGAGCGTGAGGTCGTGCATCGTCGACAGAACCGTCAGGCCGTGCTCGCGGCGGAGCTCGTCCACGAGCTCGAGGACGCGGACCTGGTGGCCCAGATCCAGACCGGTCGTCGGTTCGTCGAGGAGGAGCAGCGGCGCTTCTTGCGCGAGCGCGCGGGCGAGGACGACCCGCTGCAGCTCTCCTCCCGAGAGCGTGTCCAGCCGCCGTTCCGCGGCCCAAACGAGCTCGAGTCGATCCAGCGCCTGCTCCACGGCCACGAGATCCGACCGCCGCTCGGTCCCGAGCACGCCGAGGTGTGGTGTGCGACCGAGGAGCACGTAGTCCCGGACCGTCACTCCCTCGGGGATCACCGGCTGCTGCGGTACGAGTGCGACGAGGCGCGCTCGCTCGCGCCGCGGGTACCCACCGAGCTCCCGGCCCCAGAGGCCGACGCGACCTTCGAAGGGCACGAGGCCCGCCACGGCATGAAGGAGCGTCGTCTTGCCGGCGCCGTTCGGGCCGATCGCGCACACCCACGATCCCGCCGTGACATCGAACGTGACGTCGCGCAGGATCTCCTGACCGCCCAGGCGCACACCGAGCCCCTCGACGTCGAGGGCGACGGCATGGCCGTTGCGATCGGGGAGGGCGGTCACGCCGCTCTCCTTCCGCTGCGCCGGAGCGCGAGGACGAAGAATGGTGCGCCGACGAACGCGGTGATGACGCCGATCGGGATCTCCGCGGGCGCAACGGCGGTGCGAGCCACCACGTCGACCAAGATCAGGAACGCGGCGCCGAACAGCACGGAGAGCGGCAGGACCTGCCGATACGAACTCCCGGCCAGCAGCCGGACGGTGTGCGGGACGATGATGCCGACGAAGCCGATCAACCCCGCCACCGAGACGGCGGCTGCCGTCGCGAGCGAGGCTGCCACGACGACGACCAACCGGAGGCGACCCACGTTCAGTCCGAGGCTCTCGGCCTCGAGATCCCCCACCTCGATCACGTCGAGGAGCCGACGGACCAGCCACAGGGTCGTCACCGCGATGACCACCGATGGCAACGCGACACGGGCGTCGTCCCATCCCGTGGTTCCGAGCCGGCCGAGGATCCAGGAGTACACCTGACGGAGCGTCTCGGCGTTCTGCTGCTGGATGAAGGTCTGCACGGCCGTGAGGAAGGACGCGACGGCGATCCCTCCGAGGATCAAGCTCGTCGCCGACCGCCCGCTGAGGCTCGAGCGGCCGAGGCCGTACGCCATCCCGACGCCGGCGATCGCGCCGATGAAGGCCGCGAGCGGGACCGTCACCGCGAACGCGGCCGACGGTCCGAACACCACCGCGATCGTCGCCCCCAGCCCGGCGCCCGCGGCGGCGCCGAGGAGATAGGGGTCGGCGAGCGGATTCCGGAACACCGCTTGATACGCGGCGCCCGATGCCGAGAGCGACGCCCCGACGAGCCCCGCGACGATCACGCGGGGCAAGCGCAGGTTCGCGAGGATCGCCGCCTGCTGCTCGGACATCCCCGGTGGCTGATCTCCGAAGGAGATCAGCCACCGGAGCGCGGCTCCGGGGGCGATGTGCACCGGTCCCACGAGCAAGCCGGCCACGACGGACGCGACGAGCACCGCCACGCCGATCGCGATCGCCCGCGTCCGCCGGCTCACGCCGCCTTCGCCTCCATGACGTCCGCGACCGCGTCCGCGATCCGGCGGAGATAGTCCACGACCCGGGGTCCCCACCTCGACGCGACGTCGTCATCTAGGGAGATCACTCCCCCGTTCTCCACTGCCGCGATGCGATCCCACCCCGGACGCTTCGCCACGGTTCGAGGCGACTGGCCGCAGCACTTCGTGTCGGCGAGGAAGATCAGATCCGGATCTGCGTCCACGATGTACTCGGCCGAGAGCTGTGGATAGCCGCCGCCGGCACCCTTCGCCTCGTCCGCGATGTTCTCGAGGCCCACCAGTGAATAGAGCTGCCCGATGAACGTGGACGACGTGACCGAGTAGTAGGTGTCGTCGAGCTCGTGGAAGAAGGTCAGCGGCGGGTCGGGCGTGTCGATCGAGCCGACGATCGCCTCGATCTCCCCGCGCATCGTCTCGACCACTGCCTCCGCCTCGGAAACGTTCCCCGTCGCGACACCGAGCTGGTCGATCTGTTCGTAGACAGCGTCGAGCGTGGCTGCCGCGTCCTGCCAAAGGGCCGGGATACCGAGCCCCTCGAGCGATTCACCCAGGTTGCCGGGCTCGGTGGAGTAGACGACGAGGTCGGGTTCGTAGGACGCGATCGCTTCCACGTTCGGCTCGAACCCGGAGAGATCCGTCACCGGTGCCTCGGCCGGGTAGTTCGACTGGTCGTCGACCGCCTCGACCTGCTCGCCGGCCCCGACCGCGAAGAGCATCTCGGTCGCCGTGGGCGAGAGCGACACGATCCGCTCCGGGCGCTCGGCGATCGTCACGTCGCCGTTCGCGGCCTGGATCGTGACCGGGAACGCCGAGATCGGCGACGGTGAGTCGGTCGGCTCCGCTTGAGGCGTGGTGGACTCACCGCAGGAAGCGAAGAGGAGTAACAGGACGGCGGCGATGCCGCCGATGCGACGGTGGATCATGGCGCGTCTCCCTTCACGCGAAGGCGACGGTCCTCTCGCGCTCGGGCAGGTCTCCTGACTTCCGGATCCTCGCTCCCCCGACCCTTCCCGGGCCCTAGACGCCCAGTGGTTCGTGTCGGGTTCGCTCCCCGGTCACAGTGGCGCGACCGTGCCGGATTCCCACCGGCTTCCCTCTTCGAGCTCGAACGGGATACGCCCGCCGAGCCGTCCGGCCGCCGAAGCGGCCGCTCGGGCACGTGAACCTATGTGCCGCGGATTCTAGTCCGCGACGTGGTCGCCCGGCGCTCGCACCCGGCCCAGTCGGCATCTGTGACGAACCAGCCGCCGTCCTCCGTCACCCATACCTGGATCGAGATGGCGAGCTGTTGAGCTCCCTCCAGATCCAGCGCCATGCCTCGATCGGTTTCCCCAGTGACTCGGCGATCCACCTCGCAACGGCCCATGCCAGCCGCCTTATGGCCCCGGGTGGGCGCGTCCAACGAAGCACATGGCATCACGATTCCGGTATGCAACCGGAGGATCCGAACTCCTGTGGGATGCTCTCCCGCATGTCTGCACCGACCAAGCGCACGCAGGTCCACCGACACCCCGAGCGCGGCGACTACGACCGCGCCACGATCGACGCCATCCTCGACGAAGCCCTGATCTGCCACGTCGCCTTCAACGACACCGAGGGCGCCCCTCGATGCCTCCCGACGATCCACGCACGCGTCGGCGACACCATCTACCTCCACGGCTCGAAGGCAGCCCGCGCGTGGAAGGCGCTCCGCGCCGGCGCCGAGGTGTGCATCGTGGCCACCATCGTCGACGGGCTGGTGATGGCGCGGAGCGCCTTCAACCATTCGATGAACTATCGGTCCGTCGTGGTCTTCGGGACCGCCCGCGAGGTCACCGACGAAGACGAGCTCCACACGGCTGCGGCCGCGATCACGTCGCATGTCGCCCCCGGCCGGGAGGATGAGGCCAGGATGCCCACACCTGCGGAGTACAAGCAGACCCTCCTCCTGGCCGTGCCGCTGGAGGAAGCCTCCGCCAAGGTCCGCACGGGCCCTCCGAAGGACGACGCCGAGGACATGGAACTCCCGATCTGGGCCGGCGTGCTGCCGCTCCACACGCGACCCGGCGAGCCCGAACCCGATCCTCAGCTCGGCGAAGGCCTGGAAGTCCCTCCCTCCGTCACCGGGTACCACCGACCCGGCGGGCAGTGAGCTCACCCGTCGAGCGAGGTCCACGGCTCCGCGACAGCTTCCGTGCGATGCCACGCACGGCGTGGGTCCTGTTCGCGGGCACGTTCGTGCTCCGTCTCGGGAGCTTCGTCTTCCCGTTCCTCGCGCTGTATCTCACGCGGAACGGCCTCTCGGTGACCGAGGCCGGGCTGGCGATCACCGGCTACGGCGTCGGAGCGATGCTCGCGCAGTTCTCGGGCGGTCTGCTGACCGACCGGATCGGGCGCCGGAACGCGATCGCGATCTCGATGATCACGTCCGCCGCGCTGGTGTTGCTCCTGCTCCAGGCGCGCTCGCTCCCCGCCGTGCTGAGCGTCGTGATCGTCTATGCCTTCTTCGCGGAGCTCCATCGTCCCGCCTCGGGTGCGCTCATCGCGGACCTGATCCCTCCGGAGCACCGCGTGGCCGCGTACGCGTTCAACCGGCTGCTGTTCAACCTCTCGTTCGCGATCGGCCTCGCGCTCGGGGGCGTCCTCGCGGAAGAGCACTTCCGGGAGCTGTTCATCGCCGACGCCGCCACCTCGGTGATCTTCGGCGTGATCTCGCTCGTCGCGCTCCCCCACGGCACCCGCAGCACGAAAGCGCAGGACCGTGAGATCGGGAGCGCGCGGGCTGCGATCTTGGCCGACAAGGGGTTCCTGCTCGTCCTCGGGGCGATCCTCGCCGGGGGGCTCGTCTACGCGCAGGGGTACTCCACCTTCCCGCTCTGGGTGCGCGACCTGGGCTACCCCGAGCGTGTCTACGGCTTCCTGCAGGGCGGGAACGGTTTGCTCGTCGCCATCTTCGAGCTCGGCGTCACCGCGATCGCGATGCGATATCCCCGGGTCCGGATGATCGCCCTCGGGATCCTTCTGACGGGCCTCGGGTTCGGAGCGTTCGGCATCTTCCTCACGCAGATCGGGATGGCGGGCGCGGTTGTCGTATGGACCTTCGGCGAGATGTTCGGGTCCCCGAGCACGGCTGCGTTCATCGCCGACCGAGCGCCGGCGCACCTCCGAGGGCGCTACCAGAGCAGCCTCGGCCTCACCTACTCGCTGGCCTTCACGATCGGGCCCATCGGGGGTACCGCGATCTACGGGTGGGCGCCACGAGGGCTCTGGATCGTCTGCGCGGCATTGGGTCTGCTCGGTGCCGCGCTGGCCCTCGCCGGCGAACGCTACCCCGCTCCCGCCCTACCTGAGCCGCCTCGAGGTTGACGCTCCGCTCCTCGTAGGCTATATATCGAACCGATATACCGGGTCGATATATCGACTCGCTACGGATCCTTCGAAAGGAACACCCGAACATGCTCGAACTCGCGGTCCTGGGCCTCCTCAAGGAGCGGCCCATCCACGGCTATCAACTCTCACGGGAGCTGGGCGACTCACTGGGCGGCCTCTGGCGCGTCTCGTACGGCTCGCTGTACCCGACCCTGCGCCGCCTGGAACAGGACGGTGCGATCGAATCCGAGGCCGGTGACGAGCGCGGCGCCCGCAGGAAGAAGGTCTATCGGATCACGCCGAAGGGGGAGCAGATCTTCCTCGAGCTCCTCCAGGAATCACCCAACGACACCCAGGGCGAGGACGCCCGTTTCCGGATGCGCCTGGCGTTCTTCCGCTACCTGCCGCCTGAGACGCGGATCCGCCTGCTGGAACGACGCCGCCAGGCGCTGCAGAACCGGCTCGCGACGATCGCGGAATCCCTGCGCACCGGCCGCGGGAGCACCGACGACTACGGTCGCGCGCTGATCGAGCACAACCGCAGCGTGACCGAATCCGACATCACGTGGCTCGAGCAGCTCATCGCCGCCGAGCGCACCAAGAGCGTCCCGACCGGGGGACTGAAGCGTCGCCGCGCGGCGCTTCGTGCACGGGCGGGCTCAAGTAGCGAAGCGATAGCCCGTGGAACAGCGGGCTCAAGTAGCGAAGCGGTAGCCCGTGGAACAGCGGGCTCAAGTAGCGAAGCGGTAGCCCACGGAAGGGAGCACATCTCGTGAACAAGGTCCGTATCGCGATCGTCGGCGTCGGCAACTGCGCCTCCTCGCTCGTCCAGGGCTTGGAGTACTACAAGGACGCCGACCCGACGGAGAAGGTCCCCGGTCTGATGCACGTCGAGCTGGGCGGGTACCACGTCCGCGACATCGAGGTCGTGGCCGCGTTCGATGTCGACGGGAAGAAGGTCGGCACCGACGTCGCCGACGCGATCTTCACCGAGCCGAACAACACCATCAAGTTCTCCGACGTCCCGCCGCTGGGCGTCACGGTCAGCCGCGGACGCACGCTCGACGGTCTCGGCGCCTTCTACCGCGAGGTCATCACGGAGTCCGACGAGCCCGAAGCCGACGTCGTGCAGGTCCTGAAGGACTCGAACGCCGACGTCATGATCTCCTACCTTCCCGTCGGGTCCGAGGACGCCGCGCGCTTCTACGCGCAGTGCGCGATCGACGCGCGCGTGGGCTTCGTGAACTGCCTCCCGGCGTTCATCGCCTCCGACCCGGTGTGGGCCCGGAAGTTCGGCGAGGCCGGCGTGCCGATCGTGGGCGACGACATCAAGTCCCAGGTCGGCGCGACGATCACGCACCGTCTCCTCGCGAAGCTCTTCGAGGATCGTGGCGCCGAGCTCGACCGCACCTACCAGCTGAACTTCGGCGGCAACATGGACTTCATGAACATGCTCGAGCGTTCCCGGCTGACCTCGAAGAAGATCTCGAAGACGCAGTCCGTGCAGTCGCAGCTCGACGTGCCGCTGGACAAGGACTCGATCCACATCGGTCCGTCCGACCACGTCCCGTGGCTGGAGGACCGCAAGTGGGCGATGATCCGCCTCGAAGGCCGCAACTTCGGCGACGTGCCGATCTCGATCGAGATGAAGCTGGAGGTCTGGGACTCACCGAACTCCGCCGGCGTCGTGATCGACGCGGTCCGCTGCGCGAAGCTCGCCAAGGACCGTGGGATCGGCGGCCCGCTGATCGGACCGAGCGCCTACTTCATGAAGTCGCCGCCGGTGCAGTTCTCGGACTCGGCGGCGCACGACATGGTGGAGAGCTTCATCCTGGGCAACGGCCACGCCGAGGACCAGGACTGGACGCGGTTCTTCGACGTCCAGGCGTCCGAGGCCTGACCGCAGAGCTCTCCGAGGCGACCGCTATAGCCTGACGGCTCGGTGGGAACCGGGCCGGGCACACTCGAACGCATCCGGGGGGCTCTTGCGAGCCCCGACTTCCGCAAGCTCTTCGCCATCCGGCTCGTGAGCCAGTCCTCCGACGGGCTCTTCCAGTCGGCCCTGGTGGCGTCGGTCGTGTTCTCGCCCTCGCAGCAGAACACCGCCGTCGGCCTGCTGAAGGCGACCCTCATCGTCGCCCTCCCCTATTCGATCCTCGGTCCGTTCACCGGCGTGTTCATCGACCGGTGGCGGCGCCGCCGGATCCTGCTGTTCTCCCCGTGGGCGAAGGCGGCGCTGGTCGGATTGGTGCTCTTCGATCCGATCGAGCAGGCGATCCCGTTCTTCGCCGGTGCGCTGCTCGTGCTCTCGGTGAACCGGTTCTTCCTCGCGACAGCGGCCGCCGTCGTGCCGCGACTGGTCCCCCACGAGGACCTCCTGGTGGCGAACTCGCTCGCCACGGTCGGCGGGACCGTCGCGCTGCTCACCGGCGTATTCGTCGGCGGACGAGTGGTGGATGCGGCCGGCACCGAGGTCCCCGTCGTGATCGCCGCTGCTGTCGGCTGGATCGCCGCCTCCTGGATCGCATCGCGGATCGCGAGCCCGCTCAAGCCACTCACGAGACCCGAGGATCCCGAGCTGCTCAGGCACCAGCTCAAGCGGGTCGGCGTCGAGTTCGCCGACGGCGCGCGGAGGCTCCTCCGGAGCCCGCGCGCCATCGGCCCCATCACCTCGATCACCCTGGATCAGATCGGACAGGGGATCGTGCTCACGCTGTCGCTGGTGGTCTTCCGTCACGCGTTCGGCCAGGGCGTGGCGTCCTTCTCCAACCTGATCGGTGCCGGCGGCGTGGGCGTCCTGCTCGGCATCCTCACGGTGGGCGAGCTGGAGGAGCGCTTCGCGAAGCCGAGGATCGTCGCCGGCGCGTTCGTCGCCGGAGGGATCGTGCTGATCGCCGTCTCGTTCTTCATCCGCGATTGGAGTGTCCTGCTCGCGAGCTTCGCGGTGGGACTCACGTTCGCGTGGAAGAAGATCTCCGTGGACACGATGGTGCAGGAAGCGACCCCCGACGGGTACCGCGGGCGTGTGTTCAGCGTCTACGACGTCGTCTACAACATGGCGCGGGTCGTGGCGGCAGCGCTCGCGATCTGGATGATCCCGGAGCTCGGCCGCAGCGGCGCACTCGCCGCGGTGGGCATCGTGTTCCTCCTGTGGGCGCCGGTCGTCGGACGTTGGTACGGGAAGGAGCCCGAGCTGACGATCCGCTTCTACGCGGGTGGACGCGCCGAGGAGGAACCTCGGGCCATCGTCTGGGGCGGCGCCGAGGAGCCCGTCGAGGTCATCCGATCGTGGCGGGAGGAGCGTGCCGGCGAGCGCAGGTTGGCGTTCCGCCTGGCGCTCCTCGACGGCACGGAACTGGACGTGAGCCGCCCGGAGCCGGACGGCCCATGGCGCCTCGATCGCGAGGCAGACCGGCCGGCCGGGACCGCCCCGGCACGTATGGTGTCCGACCGAGAGAGCCGGGAGCAGCCGTGAACGAGCGGACCAAGAGGAGCGCGATCATCGCCGGTGCCCTCGCGCTGGCGTTCCTCTCGATCGTCGCCGGCGCGCTGATCGCGCTCTCCGACGACGACGAGCGGGCGCAGACGACGAGTCCGACGTCGGGCGGAACGCCTACCCGGACCGCGGAGCCGAGCGAGACTCCCGAACCGACCGAGACCCCCGAACCTTCGAAGTCACCGTCCCCGAGCCTCCCGGACGGCCGCCACTTCGTGTACGTAGAGACCGCGTCGCGGCTGGAGAACGGGAAGACGAGGGTCCGGTTCGATCTCGCCTACTTCTACCGAGGGGAGCGAGCGGAACGGGAGGCGGCCGAGCGCGGCGACGAGGTCGTCAGCGGTTACTACATCGTGAACGACAATCCGCGTCTGCGGGTCCTCCTGGTGGCCGACGACGTGGAGGTCGAGTACATCCCGTCTGCCCAGTGTTGCGAGCTGCAACCGGGGGACATCGACGCGTGGGTCGAAGCCGTCCTCGAGGCCAACCCCACGGACTACGCGGGGACGAACGCCCCCTGGTGGTTCACGGTCGAGGGCGGCGAGATCACGCGGATCGAGCAGCAGTATCTGCCGTAGCGACCTCCGCGGTCGCCGTCGCGGCCCCGCGCGCCCGCAGCGCGATCAATCCCGCCGCGACGGCGACCGCACCGCTCGCAACGAGGGTGGCGGGCGCGTCCCACGTCTCGGCGACCCAGCCGGTGATCGGCCCACCGATCGCCGTGCTCCCGAGGAAGATCGTCGTGTAGAGCGCCATCACCCGCCCTCGCATGTCGGCGCGGGTGAAGCGCTGCAGCGTGGAGTTCGCCGTGATCGCGAACAGCATCGACGCGTAGCCGACCGGCACCATGGAGATCACCGCCAGCATGAACGTCGGCGCCCACCCGGCGACGGCGAGGAACACGCCGAACGCAGCCGAGAACCCCGCCAATCGCCGAAGCGTCGGCTCGGTCTGCCGGTTGGCCATCGCGATCGCGCCGAGGAACGCGCCGAGCCCGAGCGCGGCGTAGAGCCAGCCGACCTCCTGCGCCGAGCCACCGTAGGTCCGATAGGCGTGCAGCGGGATCACCACGCTGAAGTTGAAGGTGAACAGGTATACGAGCAACATCACGACCAGCGGCACGCGGAGCGCCTGGGAGCTCCACACGTAGCGCAGGCCGGCCCGGACGAGGCCCGGCTCGCGCTCGGCCTTGCGTTGCACGTGGAGCTCGTCGATCCGCATCGCCATGAGGGCAGCGAGCACCCCGACGTAGGAAACCGTGTCCAGCAGGAACGGCGACCAGAGGCCGAAGTTATGGATCATCGTCCCGGCGATCGCACCCCCCAGCACGCGCGTGCCGGTGAAAACGGCGCTGTTCAGGCTGATCGCGTTCGTGATGTGCTGTTCGCCGACGAGCTCGACGTAGAACGACTGGCGCGTCGGAGGCTCGATCGCGAGGATCAAGCCCGTCAGGAATGCGATCACGAACACCATCCAGATCTCGATGACGTCGGTGGCGACGAGCGCGAACTGCACCGCGGCGAGCACCGCGTAGCCCGCGTTCGACCAGACGAGGATGCGGCGCTTGTCGAACCGATCGGCGAGCGATCCCGCGTAGACCCCGAAGAGCAGGACCGGCAGGAACAACAGCGCAGCCTCGATCCCGAGCGCGATCCCGCTGTCCGTGAGCTCCAGCACGAGAACGGCACCGGCGGTCCAGTTCACCCATGTGCCGGTGACCGAGATCAGCTGCCCGACGAAGAACAGTCGGAAGTTCCTCGAGATGTGCATCGAGGCGAACGTCTTCCGCATCTCGTCGGCCAGCCGGGACATGCATCCAGACTACGAGGCGCGCCAACTGTGCCCACGACGGCCTTTCAGCCGATCAGCGGCGCCTTGACGGGCCGCCCTAGATGAAGAGACTCACGGCCGCGTCGCGCATCTCGGCGATCGCGGTCGCTGCACCGATCGGCTCCTCGAGCCCGTCCAGCAGGTCCTCCCGCTTCAGGCCGAGCAGGTCCATGGTCATCTGGCACGGGATCAGCCGGACGCCGAGGTCCTTCGCGGTCTCGATCAGCTCATCCGGCTTGGCCACCTGGTGGTCGTTCGCCAGCTTCTTGAACATCGCGGGACCGGCGCCGGCGAACTGATACCGGCTGAGCTTCGCCTTCTGTGCGGAGCCGGGGTTCATCACCGACATCATCTTCTGCATCCAGTTGGAGCCCGTGACGCGCACGTCCGGCTTCACGATGGCGAAGAGCCCCCAGAACGTGAAGAAGACGGTCGACTCCATCCCGGAAGCGGCCGCGGTCGTCGCGAGGATCGTCGTCGGCCAGATCCGGTCGAGGTCGCCGCCCCAGGCGATGATCGTCAGCTTGTTCTTCTTCTCGATGCGCTTGCCGTCCGCCTGCTCGAGCGCCTCGACACGCTGGAGCAGGTCGGCGAGCTGGAGCTCGGCGGAGAGATCGGTCTCTGTCGTCGCCATCGGGATCAGCTCTTCCTGATGAGGTAGCGATAGACCCCGTCGGCCTCGCCGGTCTCGAGCAGCTCGTTGCCGCTGAGCTCGGCCCAGCTGGGGACGTCACTCTTCGACCCGGGGTCGGTCGCGAGGAGCTCGAACAGCTCGCCGCTGCGCGCATCCTTCAGGGCCTTGGCGAGCGAGACGAGCGGCCCGGGGCAGGATTGGCCCTTGGCATCGACGGTGGCGGTGATGGTGTCCACGAGGAACCTCCTGGCTTCTGCGTTGGGAGCGAACGGTCGGTGCGAGTGGTGCGCGGCGGCTGGCTGCCGTCCCCCGTCAGGCGGGACAGCAGATGCGGTCGGGGATCATCGCCCCCACGGTGCCGGCTTCGCGTGTGCAGACCATTTGCAGGTGCAACGACCCTAGCGCAGTGGTCGATTCCCGACAAGGTCGAAGTTGCGCTGCAAGTCGTCTGCCGATTCCACCTTCAGGCGTCGATCGGCTCCATGACCTCGAGGCAGCCACCGGACGCGCCGAGCTGCTCCAGCCCTTCAAGGTCGCCGGGCCCGAAGTCGACGACGCCCCCGCCGGAGGGATGCATGAGCTCGCCGACCGTCTCCACGTGTCCGAGGCCCATGAGATGGCCGAGCTCGTGGAGGATCACGGGGCCCTGTTCCCCGGCGAGCCCGAAGCCCGGCGGGTTGGGATCGTCCGCGTTGAGCGCGACCCAGCCGCTCACGTAGATGTCCTCGAGTCGCGTGGTCGGGATGACCGGCACGGCGACGCCGGCAGCGATGCGGTCGTCACGCTCGAATGGGATGTCCGAGTCGTCCGGATCCGCCCACGCGATCAGGACGGGGGCCCACCGGTCGCCGTATCGATCGGGTTGGAATATGTCGCGGTAGATGCTGGGCTCCTCGTCGGTCGGACCGTCGTACTCGAAGACGATCCCCGTGGCGCCCGAGACGCGTCCGACCGCCTCGTGGACGTCGGCCATCGAGCCGGGGGGCGCGAGCGAAGGGTTCACCACGTAGTGGATCGGCGCACACGGGTTCCATCGGGTCGGGAGACCCTGGTCGGTCCGGTCGAGGAATTGGAAACCCGGACCTTCCGTCGCACCTGCTCCCTCGAACAGCGGCGCCACGGCGAGCGCACCGAGGCTGATCGCGAGGACCAGGCAGACCGCGACAACCCAGACGGGGAACCTGCGGCGTGGAGGGAACTCGTCGGTGACGAGATCCGGCCGGAACGGAACCGGCGGCGGGGGAAGGTGCTCCATCGTCCAATCCTAGGTCGGCTTCTGTGAAGAGCCATCGGCGCATCGGGCGACTCCCTAGAGGAAGCGATCCCCTTGGAGAGGACCTCCTGGGGTCAGCGCAGCCGCCGGCGACGCTCCTTCGGCCAGTAGATGAGGAGCACCCGCGCCTTGAGATGTTCCCGCCTGACCGGGCCGAAGTGCCGGCTGTCGGTGGAGGCGTCTTCGCGGTCGCCTTCGATCCAGAACTCGTCGTTGTCGAGGACCCGCTCCCCGACCTGCTGGCCCGGCACGGCCCTGACCCGCTTCACCATCTCGTAACCCGGTCTCCCCGGATGCTCGACCACGACCACGTGGCCCCTCCGGGTTCGCCGTCCCGTCACCGCCAACGCCCAGTCGCCGGGCATCAGCGTCGGCACCATGCTGGCTCCCTGGACCTCGATCCGGGTCGGTCGCCAGCGGATCAGCGCGACCGCGATCGCAGAGACCGTTGCGAGGGCACTCAGCGCCGCAAGCGGTCTGCGGGGCCGGTGGTAGGGTTCCCTTTCACCCCACGTCGGAGGAGGCGGATCCATGTTCGAAGCATTCCTCAAACCGCTGCGGACCGTCCACGCGCACTGTGACCTTCCGTGCGGCATCTACGATCCGGCCCAGGCGCGCATCGAAGCCGAGTCGGTCAAGGCCTGTCAGGAGAAGTACCAGGGGTCCGACGACGCGATCTTCAAGGACCGGGCGATCTCCATCAAGGAGCAGCGCGCGAACCTCGTCAAGGAGCACCTCTGGGTGCTGTGGACCGACTACTTCAAGCCCGAGCACCTCGAGACGTACCCGCAGCTCCACGAGCTCTTCTGGAACGCGACGAAGGAAGCGGGCAACGCGAAGCGGTCCGAAGACCCCGCCCAGGGGCAGAAGCTGCTGGACGCGGTCGACGAGCTCTCGAAGATCTTCTGGGAGACGAAGTCGGCGTAGCGCCGAAGACAGCCCGAACGATGAATGAGGGGCCGGGCCGCTGACGCGGCCCGGCCCCTCACTTTCACCCACCCCACCGTAGGAGAGAGGCCGACGGGCGGGGCCGTCGGAAACACCCGCCCGTCGGCGTCGCGCACCGATGAAGGTGCACGATCAGATCCTCCGTTCCTCCGCCCCCCTCGACGAGGCGAAAGAAACCGGCGGTACCGGGGCGGGTCTGGCGGCACCCCGGCACCCACCGGTCTCGTTCGCAAGCATCGGACAGTGATGCCACTGCGGGATAGTGGTCGAAGGTCGAAAGTTCTCCGACTTCCGGCTGATACGTTGGCCGACTTATGCGCGACATCGGTCTGGTCGGCGTGCCCTTTTCGGGGAAGTCGACCCTGTTCACCGCCCTCACCCGGGCCGGGTCGCACGGCGGACAGGCCAACGTCGCGGTCGTGCCCGTGCCCGACCCACGCCTTGCGGTCCTCACCGAGATGGAGCGTTCGAAGAAGACCGTGCCCGCCCAGGTTCGCTTCGTCGACGTCCCGGGAGGGGTGTCCAGTGCGCAGGGTCTCGCCAAGCTGCGCGAGGCGGACGCGCTGGCGGTCGTGGTGCGGTGCTTCGGCGCCGATCGACGACCAGCGGAGGAGCTCACCGACGTCCGGAGCGAGCTGCTCCTCGCCGACCTCGCCGTGGTAGAGAGCGCCGTGGAGAAAGCGGTGAAGCGCGCCAAGGGCAAGCCCGGTCCGGAGGTGGAGGCCCTGCAGCGAGCGAAGGATGCCCTCGACGCCGAGCGGCCGCTCCGTGAGGGGAGACTCTCCGACGAAGAGCTCGGGCACCTCAGGGCGATCGCTCCGCTGACGCTGAAGCCCGAGGTCGTGATCGCGAACCTGGAAGAAGGCGAGGAGCTCCCCGCCGAGCTCGATGAGGCGGTCGGCGTCTACGCGTCGATCGAAGCGGAGACCGCCGAGATGGACCCGGAGGAAGCACGAGCGCTCCTCGAAGAGTTCGGGGTGAGCGAACCGGGCCTCGAACGGGTGATCGCGGCGGGCTACGGCGCGTTGGACCTCATCACGTTCCTGACCACCGGCGACGACGAGACCCGGGCCTGGGAGGTGCGCCGGGGCGCGACCGCGCCGGAGGCCGCGGGAGCCATCCATACGGACCTACAGCGTGGGTTCATCCGCGCCGAGGTGATCCCCTACGACGAGCTGGTCGCGGCAGGATCGATGGAGGCGGCGAAGGCCTCCGGCAAGTTGCGCGTCGAGGGCAAGGACTATCTCGTGCAGGAAGGCGACATCCTGCACGTCCGCTTCGCGGTCTGAGACTTCAGACGCCGCCGATCCCGGATCCGCGACACGCGAGGCCGCTCAGATCCCCGAAGTCAACGGTCGCGATCACTGCGCTGTCCCTGGTCACCTGCCAGATGCCCTCCCATCCGCCCGGGCCGGAGTCGGCTTCTCGGGTCATCTGCTCGACGACATCGCCCCGGATGAACCCAGGGAGGTTCCCTGTGATGTAGGCGGACCCTCCGGGCAGGATGCGAGGGCCGTCTGGAGTCGTGAACTGCACGCGGTCCGAGGGTGGGCAGTCGAGCAGGATGTTCCTCGGCACAGGGTCGTCGTATCTGACATCGAAGTACGCGAGGAAGTCCGCGTCGCCGTCCGGCCAACTCACGCTGACACCGACGCCGTCGACCCCCGTGTACAGAGGCGTCGTCGTCCGCGTGACGAACACCTCGGTGCCACTCTCGGCCAGCACGACGATCGGCGTGCGCGGTGGCACCACGAACAAGGGGTCGTACGAGCACTGCGGGAGGACGCTCCCAGAACGGCCGGCCACCTCGTCGATCCGGGAGCCGTCGGCGGTAGTCCACTCGAAACCCTCTGTGCATCCGCGGTACGTCTCTCCCCTGAAGGACACCGTCATCACCGGCCATCGCCGCGTGGCCTCGCTCCGGCCGAGGCCTTCGATCCGAACGACGATCTCCTCGGGGTCGAGCGTGGCGCCGTCGCCGCCCTGCACGGTGAGTTGCAGCCAGAAGCTCGCCTCGGAGCCGTCGGTCCACGTCACCTCGTAGCTCAGGGTGAGGATCGACCCTGCCTCGAGCGACGGCACCACGTCGGACGAGCCCGGCACTCGGTCCCCTTCCATCCGAGTCGTCACGTTCACGGTCTCGAAGTCACCGGTGACCTCGATCGGTGTCCCCACCGGCGCCTGGAACACCTCGGTCTGTCCGCAATCGAAGATCCTGTTCTCTTGGGTCCCGTCTGGATTCACCACGATCCAGCCATCCGGGCACATCCAGACCTCTTGATCCCCGAGCCGCGCGGTCGCCTCGGGGTCACCCGTCTCTTCCGACGACCGCAGGATGTCGACGACCACCGCACCCTCTCCGACGGCAGCGGGGGACAGGGAGGGTTCCGGTGGCGCGCTCGCGGCCACGACCTCGATCTGGTGCAGGAACGTCGCGCTGCCCCCGTCCCAGGTGACCTCCAGCGTCAGGACGTACCGCCCGGGTTCGGCGGGAACGGCGCCGGCGAGCGGACGGCCACCCTCGCCGAAGGGGAGGTTCCCGGCCCGGACCGACGCGTCGACCAGGCGATCGCCGCTGACCCTGAGTGGCGTTCCGGCCGGAACCCTCGCAACGATCGACCGCTTCTCGTACCCGGCGGGTTCGCCGACGACCGACATGTTGCCGTACGTGCCGCCCGTGATCCCCATCGGCGACCGTTGTCCGCCGTATACGAAGACGGCGCCCATCGGGTCGGGCGTCACAACGATGTCGGCCCTCGTATCCGACAGATCGGCGTCGGGTGCGACGAAGACGATCTCGAAGTACACGTCGAGGACGGATCCGTCCGCCCATGTCCCGAAGAACTTGAGGTACGTGCGCTCGGATACCTCGTTCCACGGGAGGAAGTAGGGCTCGGAGAAATCTGGTTGGTCGGCCCAGATCGGGCCGGAGTCGGGACCCGCTCCCTCGTCGAGCTGCTGCGCGTCGCCGAAGAGGAGCTCCTTGATCGTCACGTCACCCTGGAGCTCGAGCTCGCTCCCCATCGGCATCCGGAGGGGTTGCGCGAGCGTGGGAAGCGTCGGATTGACCCACGAGTAGGGGTATCGCTCGTCGGGGGACGTCGCGGCGCCGAACACTCCGGACTGGGTCGACCCTTCCACGCTGAGCGTCGCGGACTTCCCTTCGGGCCCGGATCCGAGAGAGACCGTGGCGACGGGCCAGGACCCGGGACCGAAGACGGGCTCCTGTATCCCCGACGGCGACAGAGCCTGCCATGCGAACGCGCCGGCTGCCCCGAACACGGCGAACGCAACGATCCCGGCGACCAGACGGTCGCGACGGAAAGACGGTCGGTCCGGGGTCGGACCACGCTGGACGCGTTCCCGAACCGCGGGCTCGTCCACGTCGACCCCGCGGAGCTTCCGCAGCTCGCGCTCCCAGCGCTCAGGCATCGTCGACCTCCTCGGCGCCGAGCAGCTCACGGAGCCGTTTCCGTCCTCGATGGACGTGGACACGCACCGTCGGCGCCGCCGTTCCCATCCTCCGAGCCACCTCCGAGACATCGAGGTCCAGCACGTGTCGGAGAACGATCGCTGCGCGCTGGTTGGGCGAGAGGTGACGGAGCGCATCGATCAGACCGCTGAGCTCGGACGGCGGCGCCTCCACGTCGGTGGGCGCCGGACCCTGCCTGCGTTCGGCCCTGAGCTCGTCGTTCGCGAGCCGGAACGCCGTTCGATAGATCCATGCGATCGGATCTCGGATCGTTCCCGATCTCGCCAACGCTCGCGCGAATGCCTCCGCCATCGACTCCTCCGCGATATCTCTTCGGCCGCCGGTGTAGGCGTACAACGTGCGGAAGACCCCGGGGCCTGCCTCCCGGAACAGCGCATCGAAGTCATGAGCCTCGGTGGTGCGCTCCTCGGTCAGCGAGACCTCCGCGATCGCCTGCACCTCGGACGATAGAGGGCTGCGGGGACCGGAACGTTTACGCCGTGCCGTTCTTCCCGAGGAGGAACCGCGCTGCCGTCGGACCCTTGCCCTTCAGGTTCACGACGTGCACATCGGAGAATCGATAGCGATCGCCCAGCCGCCGATACACGGCCTCCGACACCTGGATCTCGTTCGGGACGCCGTTCGACTCCAAGCGCGCCGCCGTGTTCACGGTGTCGCCCCACAGGTCGTAGGCGAACTTGCGCTGACCGATCACGCCGGCGACCGCTGGCCCCGTCGCCATCCCGATCCGCACGCGCATCGGATCCCCGCTCGGCCAACGGACCTGGGCGATCGCCTCCCGCATCGCGAGCGCCATCTGCGCGGCAACCTCGACGTCGTCCTCGCGTGGCTCGGGAACGCCGGCGACGGCCATGTACGCATCACCGATCGTCTTGATCTTCTCGAGCCCGCACCGTTCCGCGATCTCGTCGAACCGCGTGAACACCTCGTCCAGCACGGCCACCATCTCGGGCGGATCCGTCCGCCCGGATTGCTTCGTGAACTCGACGAGGTCGGCGAACACCACCGTCACCTCGGTGTAGGCCTGCGCGATATGCCCGTGCTCGGTCGCGGGGTCGCGTTGCTTCAGCCGGTCCGCGATCTGCTCGGGCAGGATGTTCCGCAGGAGCCCTTCCGAACGCCCCCGCTCGCGATCGAGCTCGCGTTCGCGCAGGAATAGCAGTCGCGTCGACCGCTCAAGGACGTAGGCACCGACCGACCCGATGAACGCCGTGAGCAGGAGGAAGTAGTCGCCGAAGATCACGTTGTTCGTCGCTTCGTTGATGATGAAGAACGACCCGACGTTGTACATCACGATCAGCACCACGCCGATCAACACCGAGTAGCGGAACTGCAGCCGGCTGAGGATGTACGCGAAGATCAGGATCACCATGTTCCCGGCGTAGCCCCAGTCCGGACGGTCGGCGGGGACCACTGCGCGGTGCATCACCCAGACGGCGCCGCTGAGGAGGATCGCCACGGAGACGAGGGTCTGCCAGATGCGTCGATAGTTGGGGAGATAGGTGAGAGCGAAGCTCACGAGTCCGATGGGCACCCCCAGCCCGTAGCGGATCACCCCATCGCGGAACAACCCACCATCACCCTTCACGATGACCGGCGCGAGCGGGCCGAACGCCGCCCACGTGACCGCTCCCAAGAACGTCGCGATCCGAATGTACTGGAGGTTCGTTTCGAAGTATTCGTCCTGGAATCGGCGTTCGAGCCACCCATCCGTGAACTTCAACGACCACGGCTGCAGCTCTGGTGCCTGATCCCGGAAGGTACGGAGCGCGCGTAGCACGGTCAGCTACCTCTTCGGGCTTGTCGAAGGGGGAAGGGGCATGGCCGCGAATGGTGCCACAGGACGCTCGGACACAACCACAGCCGGCCGGTCGCGGATCGGGGTGGCTGTCGCAGACGCACCTGAGAGGTGGTAGTCGGCGGAGTCATCGCCCTTGGGTCTACTCGTGTGGCCAGTCGGGTAGGGTGCCTCCGGAGCCGCAAGGCTGAAGGGCTGGAAGTAGACTCGGCCACCTGCCGCGTACATGGTTTTTTGAATAACTAACTACCGCTCTCTCTCCAAGAGGCTCCACACGTTCTCGATGTTCTGAGTGCCAACGTCGCCCCGGACCCATTCATCTTTGGAGTGGCTGACGGTTTCGTGGCGGCGTGTTTCGGTAGCGATGCCCTCGTAGCTCTGGAGACCGTCCGTGTAGATCGCTTCGGCGTCGTCGGCGACAACCTGCTTGACGAACTGGTGGAGTTCATGCCGCTTCGGAGTGGGGTTGTCGGAGACCTGGAAGACGACGCGCCCATCGCGCTCGATAGCGCCGAGCACCATGGTCTTCTCGCGCATCCCAGCGGCCCAGCTGGTCTTCCCGCCGAGGAAGGTTTCATCGATCTCCACGATGCCCTCAAGCTGCTCGGGCGGCTGGTCGCCCATGGCCCAGCGGATTCGGTGACAGAGGAACCACGCCGTCTTGTAGGTGATCCCGAGGGTTCGCTTGAGCTGGTTGGCGCTGATGCCCTTGCGGGACTCGATCATCATGTAGGTAGCGAGGAACCACTTCCAGAGCGGCAGGTGCGAGTCGTGCAACGCCGTTCCCGACTTGACGGAGAAGCGGTTGCGGCAGGCGTTGCAGTCGTATTGGTTCCGCGTCTTGATCCGGGAGATGGAAGTACCGCCGCACTCGGGACAGGTGACACCCTCGGGCCAGCGAAGCGTTTCGAGGTAGTCCCGACACCGATCCTCGGACCCGAACCGCTCGATCAGCTTGACCAAGTTCATCTCATGCCGCCCGCCATTGACCTTGGCGTTATGAGCCTTGCTGGTGTTGGTAGCGACCATCGTTAGGAGACCTCCATGCCGAGACCGAAGAAGAAGGACCCGAAGGAGTGGACCACTGAGGAAGCGATGGAACGGCTCTTTCCAAAACCGGTCCGGGACAAGGCCAAGAAGGTGGCCGAGGAGCCGACGAAACCGCAGGTCAAGAGGTAGAAGTGAGTCCATGACCAGGACTCTAGCCTGTCCGCTACCGTGCGTCAAGTGCATAATCCCCGCTCTCTCTGGCGGTGTAGGCGGGCGAACCTATACACTCGCCCCGCATGGCGGACTACCGGATCGGGCAGGCAGCAGAGGCCATCGGCGTGCGGGTGGAGACCCTTCGGCGCTGGGAGCGTGACGGGAACCTCAAGACAGTTCGCACGCCGGGTGGTCAGCGACTGGTCCCCGCGGGCGAGGTGGCTCGGCTCCTCGCAGAGCGACGGGCCGAGCGAGCGAAAGGGGGCGTGAGCCGCCGAAACGCGTTCGCCGGCGTGGTAACGAAGGTCACGCGGGACAAGGTCTCAGCCCTCGTCGAGATCCAAGCCGGTCCGCACCGGATCGTCTCCCTGATCACTCGTGAGGCCGCGGACGAGCTCGGGCTCGAGCCGGGGATGGAGGCCGTGGCGACCGTGAAAGCGACGAGCGTGATGGTCGAGATGCCCCGGTGAGGACCGCGACCAAGACGGAGACGGTCGCCGAGCGCCAGGCTCCGTTCCGGATCGGTTCGGGCGAGGCGACCGGCGCTGTCGCCGACCTGGGCGTCTTGGTGCCGCTCGCCACGGCGTTGATCATCGTGAACGGACTCGATGCGAGCGCGGTGCTCGTGTGCGCCGGGCTCCTCATCCTGGCGAGCGGGATGGTGTTCCGCATCCCGTTCCCCGTGCAGCCGCTGAAGGCCCTGACCGCCGTCGCGGTCGCGCAGCAGCTCTCGCCCGACGTGATCCACGCCGCCGGTCTCGAGATCGCCGCGGTACTCCTCCTGCTGTCGGTCCGCCACGTGGCCGACATCGTTGCCCGGGTGTTCACGAAACCCGTCGTTCGTTCGCTCCAGCTGGGCGTGGGCGTCCTGCTCGTGATCACCTCGGTCAAGTTGGTCCTCGATCCGCCCGCGGTTTTCGCCGGGACGCCGAGCGCCCCATGGCCATGGATCCTCATGATCGCCGCGTTCACCGGGGTGATGGTCGCCGCTCGCACGCGCCACTATTGGGTCGCGCTCGGCGTGCTCACGGCTGGTGCGGTAGCCGCGGTGACCGCCGTGAACCCCCATGTCGGCGGCCCGTCCTTCACCCTGCCGGATCTCCACATCCCGGCTGTCGGCGCGTTCGCGACGGCGTTCTTCCTCCTCGTCGTGCCGCAGCTTCCGCTCACCTTCGGCAACGCCGTGGTCGCGGTGAACGACCTCGCACATGAGTACCTTGGACCTGCCGCGTCCCGCGTGTCGCCGTCGCGCGTGTGCCTGTCGGGCGGGATCGGCAACGCCGTGTCGGGTGTGCTGGGCGGCATGCCGATGTGCCACGGCGCCGGAGGACTGACGGCTCACGTTCGCCTCGGAGCCCGCACCGCAGGGATGAACCTGCTGCTGGGTGGTTCGCTCCTTCTCCTCGGACTGTTCTTCGCCACTCAGGTGCCAGTGATCCTTGGCTTGCTCCCGGTGTGGGGACTCGCCGCCTTCCTCGCGTATGCGGGGCTCCGACACGCATGTCTCGTGGCAGACCTCCGAGGCGTCGACCTGATCCTCGCGATCGCCGCCGGCGGGCTTGGCGCGTGGTTCGGCAACCTCGCGATCACGGCCGGTCTCGCCCTCTTCGTCGTTCACGGGCTGCGAGCGTCTCGCTTGCTCCGTGTGCGCACCGGTACCCTGAAGAGGTGAGAACCGACGAGCGCCGTGCCCACGACACGGACGATGAAGCCTCCAGCCGGCCGAAGAAGAAACGTCACCCGGTCCTCACGTTCCTCGGGGAGCTGCCCGGGCTGATCCTGATGGCGTTCGCCTTGGCGTTGCTGATCAAGAGCCTCCTCGTTCAGGCGTTCTGGATCCCGACCGGATCGATGGAGCCGACGCTCGTGCCCGGCGACCGCGTGATCGTGGCGAAGGTCCCGTATTTCTTCCACGACCCGACGCGCGGCGACATCATCGTGTTCGAGGAGCCCGACCCGGCGAAGGCACCTGATCGGGGCATCTGGGGCGGGCTCACGCACTGGCTCGGGCAAGGGCTCGGCTTCACGCCCCCGGACAACCCCGACTACATCAAGCGCGTGATCGGGGAGCCGGGCGACGTCGTCTACGCCAAACGCGGCCATGTGTTCGTGAACGGCCTCCAGATCTCCGAGCCCTATCTCGAGCAGCGGACCGCCCAGTTCCCCAAGACGAGGGTCCCCGACGGCAAGTTGTTCGTGATGGGTGACAACCGCGCCAACTCGCTCGACTCGCGCTACAGCCTCGGCTTCGTGCCGATCAACCGCGTCATCGGCAAAGCCGTGATCATCATCTGGCCCATCGAGCGCATGAACGGTCTCTAGCGAGCGACCGATGCGTTGGTTCCTGATCGCGGTCGTGTCCCTGTTGGCCATCTGGTTGGTCGCGATCGTCGTCCTGGTGCTGCTGGGTCGGAAGTCGCTCGCTCGCGAGCTGACCACGTTGCTCCCGAACATCGTGCGCTTGTTCCGCGGCCTCCTCGGCGATGAGCGGGTGCCGCGCGCTTCGAAGGCGCTCCTGCTGTTCGGCGCCGCCTGGCTCGCCTCGCCGATCGACCTGATCCCCGAGTTCCTGCCCGGGATCGGACCGCTCGACGACGCCGTGGTGGCCGCACTCGTGCTTCGGCACGTCGTCAGACGAGCAGGGCCGGACGTGATGAGGGACCATTGGCGCGGGGATCCCCGGACGCTGCGCGTGCTCCTCCGTGTCGCTCGGGCGACCTAGCCGATCCCCCGCTCCTTCGCCCAGGTATCCAGCAGCCCGTACGCCTCGTCCTCGGGGATCTCGCCGCGCTCCATCCGGACCTCCATCAGGAACGCCATCACCTCGCCCACGATCGGTCCGGGCTCGAGGCCGAGCCGCTCCATCACCTGACGACCGTCGAGGGATGGGCGCATCGCCTCGAGGTTCTCCTGCTCTGCGAGACGCGCGATCCGCTCCTCCAGCTCGTCCTGCAGGCGCGCGAACCGCTCGGCGCGCTTCGGGTCCCGGGTCGTGCAGTCCGCCCGGGTCAGCAGGTTCAGCTTGTCGAGCAGCGGTCCGGCGTCGCGCACGTACCGGCGCACCGCGGCATCGGTCCAACCGTCGCCGAAGCCATGGAACCGCAGGTGCAGCTCGACGAGCTTGCGTACGTCCTCCACCACGGAGTTCGGGTAGCGGAGCTCCCGCAGGCGGTGCTCCGCCATACGGGCGCCGACCACCTCGTGGTGATGGAACGAGACCCCGTCGGGTGTGATCTCCCGCGTCGACGGCTTGCCGATGTCGTGGAGCAGTCCGGCGAGGCGAAGCACCGCATCGGGCTCCAGGCGTTCGACGACCGCGAACGTGTGACGCAGGACGTCCTTGTGACGGTGCACCGGATCCTGCTCGAGCTGCAATGCGGGCAGCTCGGGCAGGAACTCCTCGGCCAGTCCCGTCTCGACCAGCAAAGCGAGTCCGGCTCCCGGCGACTCCGCCACGAGCAGCTTGTCCAGCTCCTCGCGGATCCGCTCCGCTGAGACGATCCCGAGGCGATCGCGCATCCGCGCGATCGCCTCGAGCACGCGCGGCGCGGGGGTGACCCCGAACTGCGCGACGAATCGCGCAGCTCGGAGCATCCGCAGCGGGTCGTCCGAGAACGAGACCTCGGGCTCGAGCGGCGTGTCGAGTCGTTTCGCGGCGAGGTCCTTCACACCCTCGAACGGGTCGACGAACTCGCCGTCGGGTAGCCGGACGGCCATCGCGTTGATCGTGAAGTCGCGTCGGGAGAGATCGGTGCCGATGTCCTTCGCGAAGGTGACCGCCGGCTTCCGTTCGTCCTCGGGATACCGCTCCTCCCGGAAGGTCGTGATCTCGAGCAGCATGCCGTGTCGGCGCGCCCCTACCGTCCCGAATCGCACGCCGACGAGGTACTGGGCCTCCGCCCACCCCCGGAGCAGGCGAGACGTTTCCGCCGGGGTGGCGTCGGTCGCGAAATCGAAGTTCGTGGCCGGCGTCAGCCGACCCACCACGAGGTCGCGGACCACGCCACCCACGAGGTACAGCTCGTGCCCGGCGGCCTGGAATCGGTCGCCGAGTTCCTTCGACAGCGGATCGATCTCGATCGTGGTCACAGCGTGCTCACCTTACCCCCGCACTTCGCCGCACCCGTCGCGATACGGTGCCGCCGTGCCCGTCTGGCTGGGGTTCGTGTGGACGTTGCCGAACACGCTGATCGGCCTGCTCCTCGGCATCTTCACGTTCCAGGCACCGCGGCTCCGGAGTGGACTGGTCCTGTTCGATCAGCATCCGCGCGGTCTGACCCGACTGATGCCTCGCCTGGGACGGTCCGCGATGACGATCGGCTTCGTGGTGCTCTCGTCGAGACCGCTCGAGGGCCGGCTGCTCGCGCACGAGCGGCACCACGTCCATCAATACATGGTGTGGGGGCCCCTGTTCATCCCGGTGTACTTCGCGCTCGCGATCCCGTTCGGCTACCGGCGGCATCCCATGGAGCGAGCGGCGATCCGCGCGGAGGCGAACGTCCCGGGCGAGAACTAGTAGGGGAGGCTGTCGCCGACGGCGGCTTCGTCGAACGCGGAGCGCCGCTCGAGCGTCCCGTGCAGCGCGAGATCGAAGTCGTGAGGGTTGGTGGCGGTCCGGCGTGCTTCGTCCGGAGAGACGACGCCCTCCTTCACCAGGGTCACCAGCGCCTGGTCGAACGTCTGCATCCCGTAGAAGTCGCCACCGGCGATCACTTCGAGGATGCCGGCGGTCTGCTCCGGATCCACGATCCGATCGAACACGCGTCCGGTGTTCACGAGGACCTCGACCACCGGGACGCGGCCCTTGCCGTCGGCCTTGGTCACGAGCCGCTGGGAGACGATGCCTCGAAGCGCGCCCGCGAACGACGAGCGCATCTCACGCTGCTGCTGGGGCGGGAACAGGTCGAGCACCCGGTTGATCGTCTCCATCGCGTCGATCGTGTGCAGGGTCGAGATGACGAGGTGGCCCGTCTCCGCCGCCTGGATCGCGGCGAGCGCCGAGTCGGCGTCCCGGATCTCTCCGATGAAGATCACATCCGGGTCCTGGCGGATCACGTGGCGGAGCGCGGTCGCGTACGACTCGGTGTCGATCCCGATCTCACGCTGCTCGATGATGGAGAGCTGGTCGTCGTGGACCACCTCGATCGGGTCTTCGACCGTCACGATGTGCGTCCGGCGGGTGCGGTTGATGTGGCCGATCATGGAGGCGATCGTCGTGGTCTTCCCGGTCCCCGTGGGACCGGTGATCAGGATCAGGCCGCGAGGCGAGCTCGCCAGCGTGGCCATCACCGCCGGGAGCCGGAGCTCCTCGAAGGAAGGCACCTCGGCGCGCACGCGGCGGATCGCGAGCCCGATCACGCCTCGCTGGCGGAAGACGTTCACACGGAACCGACCGACGCCGGAGAGCGTGTAGCCGAGGTCGGCCTCGTTCGTCCGAACGAACTCCTGCTTCTTGTGCTCGGTCATCAGCGCGTGGGCGAAGCGGTCCGTGTCGGCCGCGGAGAGATAGCCGAGGTCGGCGGGCGAGAGCTCGCCGTCCACGCGAACGAAGGGCACGTTCCCCGCCTTCAGGTGGAGATCGCTCGCACCCCGCTCGACCGTGTACCTCAGCAGTTCGTCGATGTCCATGCCAGACCGACGCTCCTTCTCTTTCTTCGGCTCATCGCTGGGCGCGCCTCATCCGGCGCTCGGTCTCAAGCATCGGCCGGAGCACCCGGAGACCTGAGGAACGGAACCTAGAATCAGCTCGGATGGGCGATGCCGGCCGAACGCAGCGAGGGCGAGGGTGGGGCGGCGGCGGCGGCGGGCGGCGCGAAGCGCCGCCGCCGCCGACGCCGCCCCAGGCGGGGCTCGGGCGAGAAGACCGCCCAGAAGACCCAAGGGGCGAGTTCGACCCCGGCCGCCGCCAAGGCCGGAAAGGCCTCGGGCCGCGGCTCGGGCGCCTCTCCACCACGGCCGCCCGCTCGAAGAGCTCGAAGAAGAAGAGGAGCTCGAGCCGGAAGAGGTCGGCGAAGGCTCGGCGGAAGGCACCCCCGGTCCCCACGAAACGAGAGATCTCGGCGGGCGGCGTCGTCTACCAGCGGAACGGCGACGAGATCGAAGTCGTGCTCGCCTCCCGCCGCACCCGCCGGGGCCAGCTCGCCTGGGGCCTCGCCAAGGGCGGCATCGAGGACGACGAGACGATGGAGGAGGCGGCGATCCGGGAGGTTCGCGAGGAGACCGGGCTCCTCGCCGAGATCGAAGAGTCGCTCGGGGAGACCCGCTACTTCTACGTCTGGGAGGACGTCCGCATCCGCAAGACCGTCCACTTCTTCTTGATGCGCCACACGGGCGGCAACGTCGACGACCGGGACGACGAGATGGAGGAGATCCGGTGGTTCCCGCTCGAGCGCGCGCTCAAGCGGGCCGCGTACCGCGGTGAGCGCGACGTCCTCGAGCGCGCCGCAGAGTTGCTCCGGTGAGTCCGCTCGTATGACCCCGGCCGACGTCGCGATCGGCGTCGCGATCGGCCTGGCGTCGGGGGTCCTCGCGGGGTCGTTCGGGGTGGGAGGCGGCATCCTGATGACCCCCGGCATCCACGTCCTGATCGGAGCTCCGGCGATCGTGGCGTTGGCCACGCCCCTTCCGGTGATCTTCCCGACCGCCCTCGCCGGCGCCCTCGCCTATCGGCGGCGTGGAGAGCTCGACACCCGGGCGGCCGCCTGGCTCGTCGGCCCCGGCCTCGTCGGCGCGGCCCTCGGCGCGTGGCTGACGGAGTACGTGGACACGACGCTGCTGCTCCTCGTCACCGCGCTGCTGCTCGGCTCGCAGGCGCTCGCGATCCTCCGCGAGACGCGCAGGTCGGGTCGGAGCGAACCCCGTGAGGCGACGGCTCCGATCCTCGCCGGGATCGGAGCCGTCGCCGGCTTCCTGTCGGGACTCCTCGGGATCGGCGGCGGGCTCGTGATGGTCCCCCTGCTGGCCGGGCTGGCTCGGGATGCCGCTCAAGCGCGCCCTCGGCACTTCGCTGCTCGCGATCGTCGCCCTGGTCGTGCCCGGCACGGTCGTGCACGCGGTCCTCGGTCACATCGACGTCGGGGATCGGGCTGGCCCTGGCCGTGGGAGCCGTTCCGGGCGCGCGCCTCGGCGCCGCGCTCGCGCTCGGCGCCAAGGAGCGCACCCTCCGGCTGATCGTCGGCGGAGGGCTCCTCGCGATCTCGCTCGGATACGCCGTCGACCAGACTGCTGCGATGCTGGGTGACTGAGTTCGGCGGCTACGATTGGCGTCCGTCATGCGCAGCTCGCACGGACCACGCCTCGCTTCTGAGCCTCCTCGCGATCCTCTGGACCGCTTCGCCCGCGCCTGCGCAAGAGCCGGACGAGCCGTCGGCCGTGATCCGCCTCGTCAGCCAGACCCCGTGGACGACGGCCAAGGAGCCGTTGCTCCGGCTGTCCGTGAGTGTGCAGAACGACGGGGACTCGACGATCGCGGCGCCGGTGATCGGGTGGGCGATCGGTCCCCGCGTGACGTCTCGCCTGGCGTACGAGACCGCGCTCGAGGAAGGCCCGGCGTTCGCGGCGTCCGCCGACACCGTGCCCCTTCCCGACGCCCTGGGACCCGGCGAGTCCGCGGAGGTCCCCATCCGGATCGACGTGTCCGAGATCCCGGGGAGCGTCGATCCGGAGGAGTCCGCCGTCTACCCGCTGCAACTCGCCCTTCGGAGCGAGGACGTCGATCACGAGATCGCCGTCCTCACGACGGCCGCCATCCACATCGCGAGGAAGCCGCAGCAACGGGTGCTGTTCTCGTGGTGGACCGAGATCGCCACGCCGGTCGTGTTCGCGCCCGACGGGATCATGATCGATGCTGGATTCGAGGCGACCCTCGAAGCGAGGGGCGGCATCGTGGCGCAGGTCGAGGCGATCTCCGACCTGCTCGAGCCGCGGAGATCCAAGGCGGCATTCGATGTGATCATCTCCCCCGCCGCTCTCGACCAGCTCCGGCAGGCGTCCGACGGATACGAGCGGAGCGATGGGGAGCGCATCCAGGAACGCGACGTGGTTCCGCTCATCGCTGCCGAGACCCTGGATCGTCTGCGATCGATCGTGTCGAGCCCTCGCGTGCGCGTGCACGCCATGCCGTTCGCGGCTCCGAGGCTCCCGGCGCTGCTGTCCTCCGGCCTCCGGACGCATCTCGAGGAGCACTGGCGGCTCGGCGACGAGACGTTCGAACGCATCCTCGGTGAGCGGCCCGATCACACCGTCGCGCGCCCCCCCGGACTTGCCTTCGACCAGCATTCGATCGACGTCCTGTCCGCCCGAGGGGTGACCACGATCCTGGCTGCCGCCGACTCCGTGGAGCGACCACCGCAGCCCAACGACTTCGCTCCCCCACCCGCAGCCACCCTCTCCACGACCTCGGGCGTCGACGTCGACCTGCTCCTGCCCGACCCGGGGGCGCAGGCGCTGCTCAGCGACGACGGGCTCCTGGCCGATCCCGTCCTCGCCGCGCAGGCGATCCTCGGCGAGCTCGCGACGATCTGGCGAGAGCAGCCGGTGCCGGGGGGCGACATCGTTCGAGGACTCGCGCTGGATCTCCCCCCGGATCTGCCGACCGGGATCTGGGGTGAAGCGGTGGAGCGGCTCTCCGAGGCGCCCTTCCTGGAACCGGTGCACGCCGACGATCTCGCCTCCGCGGTGACACCCGACCCGGATCCCGCGGCGCTCGTCGGCCCCGCCCCGCTCGGATTCTCCGCGGCCTACGCGGACGACCTGGCGACCACCGGGGACCGGGTGGCGGCGTTCGCGTCCATCGTCGAGGAGCCGGCCGACGAGGCCGACCGGCTCCGTCGACAGCTGCTCTACGCGGAGGCGGCCCAGTACGTCGGGAACGAGGGATCCGGGCACATGTGGATCGCTGCCGTCAACGGTGTCATCGACGGAACGTTCTCGCGCCTCGCTCCCGACACCTCGCGAGCGCTCACGTTCACCTCACGCTCGGTCAAGATCCCGCTGCGCATGGGCGATCCCGGCGACCGGGTCCTCAATGTGAAGGTGGAGCTCGTGTCGGGCCGGGTCGAGTTCCTCGACGACAACCAGCGGACCGTTCGTCTGGATCAGGCCAACCAGGTGATCACCTTCCAAGCCGAGGTGAAAGCGGCGGGTCCGAGCAAGATCGACGTCCGCGTCATCGCGCCGAACGGGGCGATCCTGACTCGGCGAGAGTTGCTGGTGAGCTCCACCGCCGTGAACCCGATCGCGTTGATGATCACGGTCGGCGCGGGCCTGCTCCTGGTCGGGCTCTGGTCGAGGAGGTTGTTCCGACGCCGGAACACGTGAGCTCGGACGTGGAACCCCAGCCGCCTGATTCACGCGGGTCGCTCATGCGCCACACGGCCGTGATGACCGTCGGGACCGCCCTCTCTCGGCTCACAGGCTTCCTCCGCCTGACCGCGATGACGGCAACGCTCGGCGTCACGGTGAGCTCGCTGGGCTCGATCTACACCGTCGCCAACCTGACGCCCAACATCGTCTACGAGTTGATCCTGGGAGGGATCCTCACCTCGGTCTTCGTCCCGGTGTTCGTCGACCGGATGGCGACGAAGGGATCGGACGATGCCCGCGACGTGGCGAACCGGGTGCTGTCGCTGGTCCTCGTGGTCCTGGTCGTGGTGGCGGCGCTCGGGGCCCTGTTCGCGGAGCAGATCATCCGTCTGTACCTCGTGTCATCCGAAGGCCGCGATCGGGAGGCAGACATCCAGCTCGGCGTGTTCTTCCTCCGTTGGTTCATGCCGCAGATCGTCTTCTACGGCGTCGGGGCGGTCGCGATCGGGCTCCTCCAGGCCCACCGACGCTTCGCGGCCCCGATGTTCGCACCGATCCTGAACAACCTCGTGGTGATCGGGACGTTCGTCGCCTACGCGATCGTCCGCGGTGACCGACCGCCACGCGTCGTCGGCATCACCACGGCCGAGCAGACCGTGCTCGCCGTGGGCACGACCCTCGGGGTGGTCGCGATGACCGTTGCGCTCTGGCCGTCGCTGCGCTCGCTCGGCTATCGCCTCCACGTGCGGTTCGACTGGCGACATGAGGCGGTCCGGCATCTCGTCCGCCTGGCGACGTGGGTGGCGCTCTACGTGGCGGCCAACCAGCTCGCGTATGTCGTCATCATCGTGCTCAACAATCGGTTCGACGCCGGGCCCCAGATCTACACCACCGCGTACACGGTGTTCCTCCTCCCGCACGCGATCTTCGCCGTGTCCATCTTCACCGCGCTCTTGCCGAGCATGAGCGAACGGTGGTCGACCGGGCATCCCGACGGCGTTCGCGACCTCGTCTCTCGCGGGCTCCGCGATACCGCGGTCGTGACGCTGCCCGCGGCGATCGGCCTGCTGGTGCTGGCCGAGCCGATCTCGCGTCTCCTCTTCGAACACGGAGCGGCGGTCGCACGTGACTCCGAGGCGATCGCCGGAACCCTCCAGGGGTTCGCCGTGGGGCTCTTGTTCTTCTCCGCCTTCCAGCTGCTCACCCGGACGTTCTACGCGATGCAGGACACGCGGACGCCGGCGCTCGTGAACCTGGTGGCGGCGGTCGTGAACGTGGGCGCAGCCCTCCTGTACATCGGCCCGCTCGACCTCGGTCTGCGAGGGATGGCGCTGGCGCATGCCACCTCGTACGCGGTCGGTGCGAGCGTCCTCCTCCTGTTGCTCCGGCGTCGCCTCGGCTCGATCGACGGCGAGCACATCGCGCGAACGGCGGCGAAGGCATCGATCGCGGCCGTGGCGTCCGCGGCGGCCGCACTCGGCGTGATCGAGGCGTGGCAGGTGCCGAGAGGCTCGAGCGTGTCCGCACTCGCGGCGCAAGTGGGGACCGCCGTTGTGGTGGGGGTGCTGGTGTTCCTGATCTCGGCACTTATCCTGCGAGTCGGAGAGGTCGATGACCTGAGACAGGCCATCGTCAGGAGGTTCCGCGGGTGAATCTGCGTCGCGACGAATCCGGATTGATCGGGAAGATGATCGTCGTCTGGCTCCTCATCCTCGCGTTGCTCGCGGTCGCCGCGATCGACGCCGCCTCGATCGCGTTCACGACCTACAAGCTCTCGGACGTGGGCACGTCGGCCGCGAGTGAGGGGGCTCTCGTCTACGCTCGCGCGCGGAACGTACGTGACACCTGTGAGCGGGTCGCGCAGCTCGTTGCGAAGGAAGAGCCCGGCGCGAGGCTGACCCGCGGTGGCTGCAGCATCGAACGGCCGACGGGCCTCGTCACGGTGAAGATCAGGAAGCTCGCGAACACCCTGGTGGCGCATCGCATCCCGTGGACCGAGGACTTCGCCACGGTGGTCGTCACGGAGACCGCCGGGCCACCCTCCTTGTAGCGTCGCGACCGTGGATGCCTCCGACAGCGACGAGCTGCTCGTCCGGCGCTTCCAGGACGGGAGCGCCGACGCGTTCGAGATCCTCGTCCAGCGTCACGGCACGAGGGTCTACAACCTCTGTCTCCGGATCCTCGGGGACCCCGACGAGGCGGCCGACGTGTCGCAGGACACCTTCCTCGCCGCGCTCCGGAAGCTGAGCACGTTCCGCGGCGATTCCGCGTTCACGACCTGGCTCCATCGGGTCACGGTCAACGCCTGCTACGACTCCCTCCGGCGCAAGCGCAGGCGTCCCCTGCTCCAGATCGTGAGGGACGAGGATGACGAGCGCCCCGAGACGTCCCTCCCGGCCCCGGACCACGCAGACGACGTCGTGTTCTCCGTCGACGTCGCGCGTGCGCTCCTCGAGGTCCCCGAGGAGTTCCGCGTGGTCCTCGTGCTGGCCGACGTGCAGGATCTCCCCTACGACGAGATCGCCCGCGTGCTCGAGATCCCGGTCGGCACCGTGAAATCCAGGGTCTTCCGGGGCCGAGCGGCGCTGGGGAAGGCGCTCGGGTCGCCCAGAGGGGAACCCTCCCGCGCGTCACGGGCGTCAGAGGAAGAGGCATGAATCATCCCTACGAGCTGCTCGCCGACCTCGCGGACGGCACCCTGGACGAGGGAGACCTCGCCGGGGTGCAGGCGCATCTGGACACCTGCCACTCCTGCCGAGAGGAAGTCGTGCTCGCGACCGCAGGCCGGAACGCCGCTCGATCGCTTCCCCAAGCCGCCGCCCCCACCGATCTGCACCAGCGCGTGGTCGCCGCAGCCGGCGGCCGCGGCCAGGGGGTTCCCGGGCAAGGGACTCCTGTGTGGTACCGGTGGGCGGGCGTAGCCGCTGCCGCCGCCGTGGTCGTGGCGATCGCGATCGCCCTTCCCAACGTCGGCGGCAGCGACGCCGACCGCGCGCCCGAGGGCGGCCAAGGCCCGATGTCGACGGGCGCGGAGGAAGTGCAGGACGCCGCCTCCGGTGGCCAGGTCGAGGTCCAGGACGTGAACTACGACCCGAAGGGACTCGAGGAGCTCGCCCGCGCCACGAGCTCAGAGTCCGCGCAATTCGCCGAAGCGGGCGCGTCCACTCGGGACGACCCCACCGCTGCCACCTGCGTCAGCCAGGCCTTCGACGAGCAACCGGTCGGTCGGCTAGCCCGGCTGATCCAGGCTCGGTTCGAGGGTCGCGCCGCCTACATCGCGATCTACCTGGAGGGTCCCGGGGCGAACGAGCCGCCGGACACGGCGGTGGTTTGGGTGGCCGCGAAGGACGACTGCAGCATCCTCTCCTTCGCCTCCGCCCGCATCTAGCGGTCGCACCGGGAGGGCGGCGGCGGCGCCCACGGGCGCGTCCCGTGGGAAGGAACCGGCTGAGGTCCGGCGTTCAAGTCGTGTGGGAGGATTGACACGCATGAGCACGAACGACCCGACCGACGTCCGGAACGTGATCGTGATCGGTTCCGGCCCCGCGGGCTTCACCGCCGCGCTCTACGCGGCCCGAGCCAACCTCGAGCCTCTGGTGCTGAAGGGCCTCGAGGCCGGCGGCCAGCTGATGCTCACCACGGACGTCGAGAACTATCCGGGCTTCGCCGACGGCATCTTGGGTCCCGAGCTGATGGACCAGATGGAGAAGCAGGCGGCCCGATTCGGGGCCGAGATCCTGTCGGTGCACGTGACCAAGGTCGATCTCTCGTCCCGGCCCTTCGGCGTCTGGGCCGGAGATCAGGAGTGGCGAGCCCGCACCATCGTGATCACGACGGGCGCGACGGCGAAGTGGCTCGAGGTGCCGGGCGAGGACAAGCTGCGAGGCCGAGGGGTCTCGGCCTGTGCGACGTGCGACGGCTTCTTCTTCCGCGATCGCGAGCTGGTCGTGGTCGGCGGCGGCGACTCGGCGATGGAAGAGGCGACGTTCCTCACGAAGTTCGCGTCCAAGGTCACCATCGTCCACCGGCGAGACGAGTTCCGGGCCTCCAAGATCATGCAGGAGCGTGCCCTCGCCAACCCGAAGATCGAAGTGATCTGGAACGCGGAGGTCTCGGAGGTCCTCGGTGACGATGCCGTGACGGGGGTCCGTCTGCGCGACACCGTCACGGGCGAGTCGCGAGAGTTCCGGACCGACGGTGTCTTCGTCGCGATCGGCCACACCCCCAACACGGAGCTGTTCCACGACTGGTTGGACCTCGATGCCGACGGGTACATCGTGGTGGCGGAACCGCGCACGCACACGTCCCGTGAGGGCGTGTTCGCGGCCGGTGATGTCACCGATCGGATCTATCGTCAGGCGGTGACCGCTGCCGGACAAGGTTGCAAGGGTGCGATGGACGCCGAGAAGCTGCTCGAGGCCGAGGCGCACACGGCCGGTTGAACGGAGGGAATCCCCGCGGGCAGCACCGCGTTGCACCACGCACGGAACACCGCCGGCGCATCTGCCGGCGGACCCGAGAGGAGAAGAGATGGCCAACATCGGAGACGTGAACGACACGGAGTTCCAGGCGAGCGTGCTGGACTCGGAGACGCCGGTCCTCGTGGACTTCTGGGCCGAGTGGTGTGTCCCGTGCCACATGGTCTCCCCAGTCGTCGAGGAGATCGGCCAGGAAAAGGGTGTCGATCTGAAGGTCGCGAAGCTGAACATCGATGAGAACCCGGATTCCACGCGCACCTACGGTGTGATGTCGATCCCGTCGTTGATCCTGTTCAAGGCCGGCAAGGAAGTTGCCAGGGTCACCGGGGCCCGTCCGAAGGACGCGATCTTGCGCGACCTGGATCCGCACCTGGCGTAGGGCCCCTTCCCCACACCTCCCCGGGCGGTGGTTGCCGCCGCGTCGCGGGTCAACGCAGACTCGGACGGATGCGCATCTATCGCACAGGCGACCGAGGCCCGGAGATCACGGACATCCAGGCGAGGCTGCTGTCGCTCGGCGCCGTCGTGGACGAAGCCGAGTGGGATGGCACGTTCGGCTCGTCGACGGAGGCGGCCGTCCGCGGTTTCCAGCGGGAGCGCCACCTTCGGGTCGACGGCCTCGTCGGACCCGACACCTGGGAACAGCTCGTCGAGGCCGGATGGCAGCTCGGCGACCGCACGCTGTATCACCGCGCCCCGATGTTCCGAGGCGACGACGTCCGGGAGATGCAGCGGATGTTGAACGCACTGGGTTTCGACAGCGGGAAGGAAGACGGGCTCTACGGCCCGCGGACCGACGGCGCGCTCCGGCTCTTCCAGCGGAACGTGGGCGACGAGCCGGACGGCATCGTCGGTCCGCACACGCTCTCGGTCCTTCGCCGGATGCGGCCGCTCGAATCCGTTCCCTCTCGAGCGCTCGTTCGCGAACGCGAAGAGCTGCAGGCGTCCCGCGGGCCGATCGAGGGACGCGTGATCGCCGTCGACGTCGGCGAAGGGCCGGCCGGAGACGACGACGTCAATCGTCGCTCGGCGCTCGCGCTCGTCGCCGCGTTGCAAGCGGTGGGCGCCGACGCCAGGCTCCTCGTCATCGGCGCCGACGCGGCCGCGCCGTCGGATCGCGCCCGGCTCGCGAACGAGGTCGACGCGGCCGCATCGATCACGGTGGATCTCGCGTCCCGCGAGGACGAGGGAGACGGCGGTCCTGTGTGTTCGTACTTCGGCAGCCGGACCACGCACTCTCCTTCTGGATTAGTTCTGGCGCAGCTCATCTTGGAGGAGCTGGAGGCGGAGCTCGGGCTCGCGGGGAGGCTCCGACCCCTGACGATCGCGCCGCTGCGAGAGACGCGGATGCCTGCCGTCCAGGTCGAACCGCTCACCGGCGCGGGAGCCGAAGAGCAGACGATGCTGCGCGATCCCGATCTCCCCGCTCGCATCGCTCGCGCGGTGGCAGCCGGGGTGGGGCGCTACTTCTCCGGCTAGCGCCGCCTGGCGCGAGCCAGCAGCGCGAGCAGCACCCCCAACATCGCCCCCAGGAACGTCGCTCGAAGGGCTCGCTCCTGCTCGGTCGGGTACGGGCGTGGCTCCTGCATGGCCGGTAGGCTATCCCCTGCGAGACGCTCCATCGAAGATCGAGGAAGGAGGGCGCTCGTGTCATCGGAGGGACCCCTCATCGCCATCTTCCTCATCCTCGGGATCGCGGCGTTCGTCGTCTGGGTCTGGGCCATCGTCGATGTGGTCAAGGTACCTGACGATTCGATGTTCAAGGCGGGCAACAAACTCGTGTGGGTGCTCGTGATCGTGATCACCGGCGTACTCGGCGCGATCATCTACCTGGTGGTCGGGCGACCCGCCGCAGGCAGTCGGCCGGGAGGACTGCCACCCTCGGCGAGCCAACCACCACCACCACCACCACCCGGCACGGTTGGTTGACACCCATGATCGAGTCGCTCTTCGTCATCTTCTGGTTGTTCTTCATCGCGAACATCGTTCTGGTGATCTGGGCGCTCGTCGATGCCATCAAGGTGCCGGACGATTCGTTGTACAAGGCGGGGAACAAGCTCATCTGGGTGCTGGTGATCCTGCTGGGTGGCTTCGTCGGATCGATCGTCTACTTCGCGGTCGGACGCCCGTCGCACGACCGGGCCGTCGGACCGCTGCCGGCATCGAACCTCCCGCCGCCTCCCCCCGGCGCTCTCAGCTGAATGTCAGAGGCCGTCTGTATGACGCCGTCATTCAGTCGGGTGCGAGACCGGGGCCCGACCCGATGATCTCGGAGACGATCCGCTCCAGATCGTCTGCCGAGCCGAAGTCGATCACGACCTGACCGCGCCTCCGTCCCATCCGGATGACGACACGCGTCGCCAGTTGCTCCGACAGGATCTCCTCGACCTCGGCGAGGTTCGCGTCCGACGGCTCGGACGACGCGGCTTTCTTCTTCGGTGCGGGCTCGGCCGGCGTCTCGATGAACCGACGGACGATCTCCTCGGTCTCACGGACGGAGAGATCCTCGGCAGCGACGCGGAGTGACAAGGAGGTGATCGCGTCCGAGTCGCCCAGCGCCAGGAGGGCCCGTGCGTGCCCGGCCGAGATCTTCTCGTCGGTCAGGAGCTGCTGCACCTCGAACGGGAGCGCGAGCAACCGGATCGTGTTGGCGATGTGGGAGCGCGACACCCCCACGCGGTCGGCCAGCTCCTCCTGCTTGAGTCCCAACTCGTCAAGGAGTTGCCGGAAGGCCTCCCCGAGCTCGATCGGGTTGAGGTCCTCACGGTGGATGTTCTCGATGAGGGCTTCGCGCAAGAGGTTCGAGTCATCCGAATCGCGCAGGACGACCGGGACCATCGCGAGCCCGGCCAGCTTGGCGGCACGGAGTCGGCGCTCCCCCGTGACGACCTCGTAGCCCTGAGTCGTCTTGCGTACGACGATCGGCTGCAAGATCCCCACTTCTCGGATCGACGCGGCGAGTTCGGCCAAGGCCTCATCGTCGAACCGGCTTCGCGGCTGCTTCGGGTTGGGGGAGATCGCATTGGCCGGAACTTCGAGGAGTCCCGTGTTCGTCTCTCCGGCCTCCGGCGCGCCGGGGATCAACGCCGAGAGCCCCCGTCCCAGACCTCCTCGCTTGGACATCAATCGCCTCCCTTCCGGAACATGCGCCATCGCCGCTTCCGGCCTCGCTCGTCATCGAGGGTCGCCCCGATGTCGGTCGTCCCTTCTTGCTCTTCGTTCGTCGACCCCGGCGGGGGAGCCGGCGCTTCACGCGTCGCTTGGATATCGATGTCGGGGTTCTCGTCGATGACGACGACCCTGCGCTGCGGGAGCTCCCCGGGAGGAGCAGGGCTCGAGGGGGGCTTCACCCGGGGTTCAGGCTCGCGTGGAGGCTCTTCCCACAGGTCCTCGTCCGATGTGTCCGGGTACACCTGCGGTGAGGAGGAGGCCTGCTCGGGAACGATCCGGGCGGGCTCCTCGACAGGAGCGGGTGAGGGGGCCTCGACCGACTCCGGGGAAGCGGCCGGTTGCGCCTCTGCTGTCGGTTGTGCCTCTGCTGCCGGTCCTGCGCTGGGCTCATCGGAGGCCTGAGCCTCCGTGTCATCGACGGCGTCGATCTCGTCTGATCCCGGAACCATCTCCTCCATCGGAGTCATCACGGCGATCGGCATCTCCTCGAACAGCGGCATCGGGGCGTCGGGTGGCGGGCGGAGCGCCACCTCTCGGGCGAGCTGGCGGTAGGCCTCGGCACCTTTCGACTTGGGGTCGTAGACGGTGATCGGCTGTCCGAAGCCGGGGGCTTCGGAGAGTCGAACCGTTCTCGGGATGATGACGCCGTAGACGAGGTCCCCGAAGTATCGCTGCACCTCCTGGACGACCTGCTCGGAAAGCTTGGTGCGGGGGTCGAACATCGTCATCACGATGCCCGAGAGCCTCAGGCCCGAGTTGATGTTTTGCTGAACCAGCGACACGTTGCGGAGCAGCTGCCCAAGCCCCTCGAGCGCGTAGTACTCGCATTGGATCGGGACGATCAGCTCCTCCGCGGCCGTGAGGGCGTTGATGGTCAGGAGCCCCAGGGAAGGCGGGCAGTCGAGGAGGATGAAGTCATACACACCCTCTCCGACCGGCTCGAGCGCCTTCTTGAGCCTGGACTCCCGGGAGAACTGGGATACGAGCTCGATCTCTGCCCCAGCGAGGTCGATCGTGGCAGGCACGGCGTGGAGGCGGTCGACGGGAGTGGGGACGATCGCGAGCTTGATATCGGCTTCGGACACCACGACGTCATACACGGTGACCTCGCGGGCGTCGTGGCGGATCCCCATCCCGGTGGACGCGTTGCCCTGGGGGTCGAGATCCGCAACCAGCACGCGATAGCCGATATCCGCCAGGGCGGCTCCCAAGCTGACGGCGGTGGTGCTCTTCCCGACCCCACCCTTCTGATTCGCGATCGCGATGATCCGAGCCCGGCCAGGCAGCTCGGGGACGACCGGTGCCTTCTCCTTCCGGGAGGCCCGCTTGACCTTGGCAGGGGTCGAGCCACGGGGGGTGGAGGGTGCAGCTGGCTGAGACGTGCCGGCGGAAGCCTTGCTCACTGTCGGGTCATGATAACGATGGGTCCGCCGCTTTCAAGGGTCGCTTCCCCCGTGGCTCTCACCTGGGCGTCTTGCGGAACGTCGGTGGGTCTGAAGCTCTTGCCGGCCCAGTAGATCAGGGCTCCCGCCGGTTGGAGCAGCACGCGGGCGACCCCCCAGGTGCGGAACACATCCCCGAACCCCCTCGCCAGGCACACGCCGAACCCTGCGGTGAGCTCCTCCGCCGGGCTGGCGAAGACCCGAACGTTGGGAATCTGAAGCTTCTCGACGACAAGCTCCAGGAAGGCTGCTCGAGCCTGCCGCGGCTCGGAAAGGGTGACATCCAGATCGGGCCTGGCCACCGCGATGGGGACGCCGGGGAACCCCGCTCCGGACCCTAGGTCGACGATCCGCTCGGCATCGGCCGGGATGTGCGGAACCCCCCGAAGGCTGTCCTGGATATGGCGGGTACGGAGGTGGGCGCTATCGGAGGCGGCGACGATGCCCCGGGGTACGGCCTGTCCCAGAAGGAGCTCCTCATAGAGACTCAGTGCGGCCAGCTGAGACGGAGAGAGCGCTTCAGCGGTCCAACCCTCATGTTTCACGTGAAACACGGCCTTCCGGGTGGATGTGGATCCCTATACGGCGCGCACCACCACGAACCTGTCCGGGTCGACGCCCTCGGAGACGCTTTCCAGCTCCTCGTACTCGGCGACGACGTCGTGAACCAGCTTCCGCTCGTAGGCATTCATCGGATCCAAGCGCTCTTCTTCCCCGCTGTTTCGAACTCGGTCGGCGACCTCGCGAGCATGCTCGATGAGCCGGTCCTCCTGCCGCTTCCGGTAGTCCCCGACGTCGACCAGAACCCGGATCCGGTCATCAAGCCTTCGCCCGACCGAGGTACGTGCGAGCTCCTGGATCGCGTCCAACGTCTGGCCGTGGCGGCCGATGAGCAACGCCATGTCATCCTCGGGCCCATCGACGATGTCGACGTAGACGTGTCCTCGGTGGGTCACAGGTTCCGCGATAGCGTCGATCCCCATCCGTTCGAGGAGCTCCTCGACGAAGTCTGCGACCGCGTCCGCCTGCTCCTCGAGATCGGTCCCCTCGTCCGAGGAATGGCTTTCCTGCTCGCGTGTGGCCTCGCCAGGTTCCTGTTCCATCTCCCTACCTCCCAGGCCGCTTCGGGCGATTCGGGCCCGAGCCCTTCGGCCGCCCCGAACCGCCTTTCGTGCCCTTGCCCGAGCCGCCTTTCGTGCCCTTGCCCGAACCGCCCTTGCCCGAGCCCGTCTGTCCCTTCCCCGGTGTCCGAGGTGGGGGCTTCCGAAGCGTGGTCTCCTCGCCTTGGCGACGCTTCCGCTCTTGGTCGGCTCGCTCCATCATCTTCCCCATGAAACCGCCGCGCGGCTTCTCGGTCTTGGTCGAGGCTTTCGACTTCACCTCGGTGAGACGCCGATCCATGGCCTCCGGCCCGATATGCCCCAGCCGGAGCATGACCGCCTGCTGGCCGATCTGGAAGAGGTTGGACACGGTCCAATAGAGCACGAGTCCGGTCGGGAATCCGAAACCGAAGATGCCGAACATCAACGGCATCACCCTTGTGATGACTTTCGTCTGTGGGTTCTGCGCCGAAGCAGGGGTGGCCTTCTGCGTCTGTCGGCTCGAGTAGTAGGTCGTCCCGATCATCAGCGCGAGGATGAGGTAGTAGGGGATCCGATCCGGCATCGAGTCGCCGCAGTTGAGTGAATCGGGGGTCTCCTTCCGCTCCGTGTTCAGGACCGGGACGGTCTTGCCGGCTTGCTGCGGAGAACACTGGAGGTTCAACAAGAGGAAGTGCTGTCCTCGGCCCTCGTGCTGGGTGATGTCGGCGAAGAGCTGAGAGTCCTCGGGGAGATGGTTGTCCTTGTACTCGACCACGGCCGGGTTCTCGGGGTCGGCTGGCAAGGGGACCGGCGCGCGGATGACCGAGTACATCGCGATGAGGATGGGGAACTGCAAGAGGAGGGGGAGACAACCACCGAGCGGGTTGACCCCGTACTCCTGATACAGCTTCATGGTCTGCTCTTGGACCTTCTGCTTGTTCCCCTTGTACTTCTTCTGGATCTCCTTGATCTTCGGCTGGAGGGCCTGCATCGCCTGCATCGACTTGATCTGCTTGATGCCGAGCGGGAGGAGGACGATGCGGAAGACGATCGTCAGGATGATGATCGCGAAGCCGAAGTTCCCGGTCAGGTCGTAGAGCCAGGCGAGCAGCCAGCCGATGGCGTCGAGCAGCGCCTGGAAGGGACCGATCTCAGCCAGCATGGAGCTCGCTCAAGTCGGAGGAGGGTGTTTGTATGGCGACATCATACGAAGGCCCCCGAGGAGGGACCGGATCGGGACCGCCTCGCCCGAAAGGATTGCAGCGCAGGATACGTCCCGATGCCAAGACCGAGCCTCGGAGGGCCCCGTGGGTTCGGATCGCCTGCTCGGCGTAGTGGGAGCAGGTGGGGGAGAACCGGCACTGGCCACCGAGCCAGCCGGCCAACGTGATCCGGTACAGCCCGATCGCACCGAGGAGGAGCATCCGCGCGGGCGCCCCGAGGACCCACAGGGATCGTCGAACGACCATCATCGGATCGTCTCCGGACGCTCGAGGAGCTCGGTCATCTCCGCGATCAGCTCCTGGGTTCGGGCGTGCCGCATCGCCTCGCGAGCCACGACGACGACGTCTCGTCCCTCGAACCCCCGCGGTGCGACCTCGTGGAGCGCCGCCCGGAGGACCCTCCGAGCTCGGTTCCGCTGCACCGAGCCGCCGATCTTCTTGCCGGCGACCAGCGCGACTTCCCCGGAGCCGGGCGCGACGAACAGGACGACTCGCTTCCCGTGAACCGGCTGACCGTCACGGAAGACCCGCTGGATCCCCCCGGTGCGCACCGTCTCGCTCAGCCGGAAACGCTGAGGCGGCTGCGGCCCTTCCGCCGCCGCGCGGCGAGGATCGCCCGGCCCGCCCGCGTTCGCATCCGAAGACGGAAGCCGTGGGTCTTCGCCCGGCGGCGGGTGTTCGGCTGATACGTGCGCTTTCCCTTGGCCATCGTCAGATCCCTTGCGAAAGGAAGGCCGGCTGCCCGCCGGCCGAAGAGGAAGTATACGGAAACATCCCTGGATGGAGGGGTTGACAACGGAAAGTGCGTCAAGAGGGTGAGAGCACCTCGTATTGTGGAAAAACCCGGTGCTATAGTCCGGCCCGCACTTCCCCGGGGTGATGGGGCCCCCGGCGACCTCCGACCCCAAGACCCCCCGGGTGTGGTTTATCCACCGGTGTGGAAAGGCTCTGTGGAATCTCAGATGGCCGTGGCATTGCCCGATCAAGAAGCTCGGCGAACATGGTCGGTGGTCTTGGACCGAGCGCGAACCGAGCTGCCGGAGACCACGTTCTTGATGTGGTTCACCGACGTGCGTCCGATCGGTCTCCGCGAGGAGGTCCTTTCGCTTGCCGTTCCCAGCCAGTTCGTAAGAGAACGTCTGCAGCACAATCATCTTGGACTCATCGAGGAAGCCGCGGCTGAGGCCTTCGGGCGTCGGGTGAAGATCGAGATGGAGGTGGACGAGGCGATCCGCCACGAGGAGGGCCCGCTCGTCGATATGTCGACGCCCCCGGCGGCGTACGCGGCGATCGGCGCGCCACCCGCACCCGCGCCTGCACCCGTCGCGGGAAAGCCCCTGGGTGCACCCGGCCTCCCCTTCCCCAACTACACGTTCGACGCGTTCGTGCCGGGCCCGTCCAGCCGGTTCGCGCACGCGGCCGCGATGGCGGTCGCCGAAGCCCCGCTGTCGACGGCCTACAACCCGCTCTTCATCTACGGCGGCACGGGCCTGGGCAAGACGCACCTGCTGCTCGCGATCGGTCATCACATCTGGCGTCTGATGCCGGACAGCCGGATCAAGTACGTGACCTCCGAACAGTTCGTGACGGAGTTCATCAAGGCGGTCCGAGAACGACAGGGCGACGCGTTCCGTCACAAGTACCGAGAGGTCGACATCCTCCTCGTCGACGACATCCAGTTCCTCGCGAAGCGCGAGGAGACGCAGACGGAGTTCTTCCACACGTTCAACCATCTGCACGGCGCCGGCCGCCAGATCGTGATCGCGTCGGACCGGCCGCCGCACGAGCTGTCGGGCCTCGAAGAACGGCTGGTGAGCCGGTTCCGGTGGGGCCTGTGCGTGGACGTGCAGCCGCCTGACCTCGAGACGCGAATCGCGATCCTGCAGCTGAAGGCGGAACGGGAGAACATCCCCGCCGTCGTGCCCGAGGTGATCGAGTTCGTCGCTTCGAAGTTCGACCAGTCGGTCCGTGAGCTCGAAGGCGCCCTCGTGCGTGTGGTGGCATGGTCGGAGCTCACACGCCAGCCGATCGACATCGAGCTCGCCGAGAGAGCGCTTCAGGACCTGATACCTCAGACGGAGCACGAGATCCCGCCGCCGCTGATCATGGAAGAGACGGCCACCTACTTCCAGCTCTCGACCGGCGATCTGGTCTCCAAGTCACGCTCGCGCCCGCTCACGCAGGCCAGGCACATCGCGATGTACCTGATGCGCGAATGCACCGGGCTCTCCTTGGTGAAGATCGGCGAGATCTTCGGGGGACGCGATCACACGACGGCCCTCCACGGCATCAAGAAGGTCGAGGACGAGATGCGGTCGCGCGACGACACCTTCCGCCAGGTCCAGGACCTCACCAGGATCATCCGGGGACGCGTGCGAGGGCTGGTGTGAGGCCGGTGGATATCTTCGCGCGAAGCCGTGTCCGATCGAGCCGTGATCCAGGCGATCCCCGGAGCGACAAGGACCTTCCACCGTCCATCCACATGTCGGCCACGGCCGCTACGCTGCGGGAACACGGCACTCATGCACATTCCCACCGCCCCTACTACTGCTTCTTCCTAGAAAGAACCTAAGAAGCTTCAGGAGGTTGATGATGAAGTTCCGATGCGACCGCGACGATCTCTCGGAGGCGCTGCAGACCGTGCAGCGCGGCGTCTCCTCCCGCCCCGGGATCCCCGCGCTGACGGGTGTGTTGTTGGAAGCCTCGGAGGACGGAGCGCTGACGCTCACCACCACGGACCTCGAGGTCTCGGCAAGGCTGACGATCAGCGTCAACGTCCAGGAGGCGGGCACGGCGTTGGTGCCGGCTCGGCTGCTCGCCGATACGGTGAAGTCCCTCTCGGAGGCCCCCGTCGAGTTCGAGACGGACAAGTCGCAGGCTCACATCCGGTGTGCCGCTTATGAAGGGGCGCTTCGCCTGCTCCCGGCCGATGACTTCCCGGGCGTGCAGGAGCCGGCGGGGACCGCGATCTCCGTGGACCCGGCGGCCTTCGCGGAGGCCGTCGCGCAGGTCGCCAGGGCGGCATCGCGGGACGAGGCCCGCCCGGTCCTTACGGGCGTGCTGTTGGAGATCAACCGGGAGGGCGTCGTCCTGGTCGCCACCGACTCCTACCGGCTGGCCGTGCGGGACCTGGTCGCGACGGCCGACGGCGAGGCGAAAGCCATCGTTCCCGAACGAGCGCTCACCGAGGCCGGTCGCGCGGCGGCCGACCAGAAGGCGGACGTGGAAGCGCTCACGAACGGGTCCCAGATCGCGTTCCGCGTCGGCACGCTGACGCTCACGTCGCGCCTGATCGAGGGCGAGTTCCCCAATTACCGGCAGCTCCTTCCGGAGACGTACGAGAGCCGCCTGACGATCTCACGGCAACAGTTCCTGGAGGCCGTCCGCCGCGTCGGGCTGCTCGCGCGCGACACCACGCCGGTGCGGATCGAGTTCAACGCGCTCGGCGTCAAGCTCTCGTCCTCCAGCCCCGACCTCGGACAAGCCGTCGAGACGGTCGAGGCCCGGTACGAGGGCGAGGACATGACCGCCGCGTTCAATCCGCAGTACCTGGTCGACGGCCTGACGGCGGCCACCGGCGAGAGCGTGCGGATCGACGTCCGCGACGGACTCAAGCCCGGCGTCATCCGAGGCGACGGCGACGAGCTCACCTACCTCGTGATGCCGGTCCGGCTGCCCGCCGCGGTCGGCTGACGCGCGCGGCGAGCGCGGGATCGGATGCACCTGGAGTGGCTCGAGCTCCGGGATTTCCGGAATCACCCTCGGACCGCTGTGGATCACATCCCTGACGGGTTGGTCGTGGTGGTTGGCCCCAACGGCGAAGGGAAGACCAACCTCCTCGAGGGGATGTTCTTCCTGTACTCGCTCAGATCTCCGAGGACGTCGAGCAACGCGCCGCTCGTCCGGGAGGGTGCCGACGTCGGCTACACCAGGGGCGAGTTCGAGGGCAACGAAGGACGAGCCCTGGTCGAGGTGGAGATCCCGCGGAAGGGCGCCAGCCGCGTCAAGCTGAACAAGAGCCCGATCAGGCGGAAGCGCGAGCTCCGCCGGCAGGTCCGGGCCGTGCTCTTCGGCCCGTTCGACCTGCCGGTGGTGATCGGCGATCCCTCCAAGCGTCGCGACCTGATGGACGATGCCGTCGTCGCGCTCTGGCCCCTGAAGGACGGCGTGTCGTCGGCGTACGACCGAGCGCTTCGCCAGCGGAACCGTCTGCTGAAGGAGTGGGAGGGCGGCCGCGGGGGCCCACCGGAGATGGACGCCTGGGACGAGGAGCTCGTCCGAACGGGGGTGCCGCTGATCGAGGCGCGAGCCGAAGCCGTCGCGCGCCTCGCGACGGGCGCGTCCTCCGAGTTCGAGGCGCTGTCCGGATATGAGCTCCTCGTGGCCTACGCGCCCAACGTGGCGGGCGCGGGACCGGTCGAGGAGGCGTTCCACGAGCAGTTGGCGGCGCGGCGTGCCGACGAGCTCGTCCGAAGGACATCGCTGGTCGGCCCGCACCGCGACGACCTGACCTTGGCGGTCCGGGACCTGGGTGCTCGGGCGTTCGGGTCGCACGGCGAGACATGGGCTGCGGCGCTCTGTCTGCGTCTCGGCCTCGCGGCGGCGGTCGCGGTCGAGATCGGCGAGCCACCGCTGCTGCTCGTCGACGATCCCTTCAGTGCCCTCGACCCGAGCCGGCGCGATCGCATCGCGCAACGCCTCGCGGATCGAGGCGGCCAGGTCGTGATCAGCGTCGCGGACGAGGCCGACGTCCCGTCGGCCTCGTCCGCGGTCTGGCAGGTCGAGGCCGGCGCCGTGACGGTGAGAGCCTGACGATGCCGCATTCGAAAGGGTTCCGACGTCGCAGCGGCGACCCGAGCTCGGAGCCGATCGAGCTCGGCGACGTGATCGACAACCTGATGGCCGATCAGCTGTTCGCACGCGGCATGCCGGTGGCGCAGTTGGCGGCGGCGTGGTCCTCCGTGGTGGGGGAGCGGCTCGCGTCGGAGACCGCGCCCGCCACCCTGGAAGGTGGTGTCCTCACCGTCACCGCGACCTCCGGGCCGTGGGGGGCGCAGGCCCGATTCCTCCACGAAGAGATCCGTCGCCGGGCCGACGAAGCCCTGGGCGGCGGCCGGATCACCGCGGTCCGGATCGTCGTGCGAAACCGCAGGTAGAAGGCCGATTTCAGTGACTCGAAACGCCTATCGAGTCACCTCCGATTGGTAGGATAGGGACGTTCGTGCGACGGCCCCGCGCACGCCCCCAGCTCCGATGCGTGGGGCGGCCTGCGCGGGGCACCGACAGGAGGACGATTGGCCACCGCGAAGGCGAAGAAGAACACCTACGAAGCGCATGACATCCAGGTCCTCGAGGGCGTCGAGCACGTCAGGCTCCGCCCGGGGATGTACATCGGCACCACCAGTTCACGCGGGATGCATCACCTCGTCTACGAAGTGGTCGACAACTCCGTCGACGAGGCGATGGCCGGACGCGCGAACAAGATCGTCGTCACGATCCACACGGACAACAGCGTCTCGGTCCAAGACGACGGCGCGGGGATCCCGGTCAAGCCGATCCCCAAGGCGAAGGATCGGCGTCCCGCGGTGGAGGTCGCGCTCACGACCTTGAACGCCGGCGGGAAGTTCGGTGGCGGCGGCTACAGCATCTCGGGTGGGCTCCACGGCGTGGGCGTGTCCGTCGTGAACGCGCTCTCGGCCAAGATGACGGCGGAGATCCAGCGCGAAGGCTTCACGTGGTCCCAGGGCTACGCCCGCGGACGCTCCACGTCCAAGCTGATCAAGGGGAAGGCCACCAAGAAGACCGGCACGTCGATCCGGTTCTGGCCCGACGCCGAGATCTTCACCGAGGAGATCGAGTTCAAGCGATCGGAGCTCACGGACCGGCTCCGCGAGCTCGCGTTCCTGAACGCGGGTCTCGAGATCCAGCTCCTCGACGAGCGCGACAAGCCGGTCCACAAGGACGTGTTCAAGTACAACGGTGGGCTCGTCGACTTCGTGAAGCACCTGGCGACCGGCAAGGATGCGATCACGAAGGTCGTCGCCATCGGCGACAAGGCCGAGGACGCGGAGGTCGAGCTCGCGCTGCAGTGGACGACGGGCTACTCGGAGTCGGTCTACTCCTTCGCCAACACGATCAACACGCACGAGGGCGGCATGCACGAAGAGGGACTCAAGAAGTCCCTCACCAACGTGCTGAACCGGTACGCGCGCGCCAAGGGTCTCCTCAAGGAGAAGGAGGACAACCTGATCGGCGAGGACGTGCGCGAGGGTCTCGTCGCCATCCTGTCGGTCAAGCTCCGCAACCCGCAGTTCGAAGGCCAGACCAAGACCAAGTTGGGGAACGCGACGATGCGTTCGTTCGTGGAGACGACGGTGAACGCCCAGCTGGCCGAGTGGCTCGAGGAGCACCCCACCGAGGCGCGACGGATCGTCCAGAAGACGCTGGCCGCGGCCAAGGCGAGGATGGCGGCGAAGCAGGCGCGAGACCTGACCCGCCGCAAGTCGTTCCTGGAGGGCGGGTCCCTGCCCGGCAAGCTCGCCGACTGCCAGCTGAGCGACCCCGCATCGTGCGAGCTCTACATCGTCGAGGGGGATTCCGCGGGCGGGAGCGCCAAGCAGGCCCGCGACCCCGCCACCCAAGCGATCCTGCCGATCCGAGGGAAGATCCTGAACGTCGAGAAGGCGAGGCTGCACAAGATCCTCGAGAACCTCGAGATCCAGGCGCTGATCACCGCGATCGGCACCGGGATCGGCGACGAGTTCGAGCTCGACAAGGCGCGGTATCACCGCATCGTCCTGATGGCCGACGCCGACGTGGACGGCGCGCACATCCGCACCCTCCTCCTCACGTTCTTCTTCCGGAACATGCCCCAGCTGATCGATGCCGGGTACATGTACCTCGCGCAGCCGCCGCTGTACCTGCTGAAGAACGGGAAGGCCGAGCAGTACTTCTATACGGAGCGCGAGTGGGATCTGTTCCGGAAGAAGAACGGCAACGGCGACAAGAAGCTCGACCCGCAGCGCTTCAAGGGCCTGGGGGAGATGGACTCGCATCAGCTCTGGGACACGACGATGGACCCCGAGCGGCGCACGCTGCTCCAGGTGACGCTGGAAGACGCGACGGCCGCCGATCGACTCTTCACGATCCTGATGGGCGAGGACGTCCCGTCCCGCAAGGAATTCATCGAGGCGAACGCGAGATACGTCTCGAACCTGGACGTCTAGGGAGAAAGGGGTTCGGGGGACTCACGAAGCGAGCCGCCAGGCGAGCGTAGTCCCCTGACAGGAAGGAGCAGATGGCGCAAGAGGGGTTGTTCGCGGGCCGTGTCGAGCCCATACAGCTCGAGGACGAGATCCAGCGGTCGTTCCTCGACTACGCGATGTCCGTCATCGTCAGTCGAGCGCTCCCGGAGGTGCGCGACGGGCTGAAGCCGGTCCACCGCCGGATCCTCTGGTCGATGCTCGAGCAGGGGCTGCGCCCGGATCGGCCGCACCGGAAGTCCGCCAACGTCGTGGGTGGCGTGATGGCCAAGTACCACCCCCACGGTGACGCCCCGATCTATGACGCGTTGGTCCGCATGGCACAGGACTTCTCGCTCCGCCACCCGCTGGTCGACCCCCACGGCAACTTCGGGTCGGTCGACGGAGACCCCCCCGCCGCGTCCCGGTACACGGAGGCCCGTCTGGCGCCCATCGCGATGGAGCTGCTCCGCGACATCGACGCCGAGACCGTCAACTTCGTCCCCAACTACGACGGGTACGAGCAGCAACCGGTCGTCCTGCCGTCGCGCTTCCCCAACCTGTTGGTGAACGGCTCGGGTGGCATCGCCGTGGGGATGGCCACCAACATCCCTCCGCACAACCTCGGCGAGGTGATCGACGCGGTCGTGCACTACCTGGAGCACCCGGAGTCGACGCCGAAGGACCTGATGAAATTCGTCAAGGGACCTGACTTTCCGACCGGCGCCGTCATCATGGGTCGGGACGGCGTCCGCGACGCGTACGAGACCGGACGCGGCTCCATCAAGATCCGCGCGGTGGCCTCCGTCGAGGAGGGGTCGGCTGGTCGTGCGCGCATCGTGATCACCGAGCTGCCGTACCAGGTGAACAAGGCACGGCTCGCGGAGAAGATCGCCGATCTCGTCAAGTCCGGCAAGGTGAAGGACATCGCCGACCTGAAGGACCATTCGTCGGGGCGCGCCGGCATGCGCCTCGTGATCGACCTCAAGCGCGGCGCCAACCCGCAGGTCGTGCTGAACCAGCTTCACAAGCACACCCAGCTCCAGGAGTCCTTCGGCGTGATCATGCTGGCGCTCGTCGACGGGGTCCCCCGCACGCTGAACCTCGCCGAGATGATCGGCTACTACGTCGACCACCAGATCGACGTCGTCACCCGGCGAACCAAGTACGACCTGCGGAAGGCCGAGGAACGCGACCACATCGTCCAGGGCCTCCTGATCGCCCTCGATCACCTGGACGAGGTCATCAAGGTCATCCGTGGCTCGCAGGATGCGGAGCAGGCGCGAACCAAGTTGATGTCGAAGTTCAAGCTCTCGGAGATCCAGGCCAACCATATCCTGGACATGCCGCTCCGTCGCCTGACCAAGCTCGCGCGCACGGAGCTCGAGCAGGAGCACAAGGAACTGCTCGCGAAGATCAAGTATCTGAAGGCGCTGCTCAAGGATCCCAAGAAGATCCGCGGCGTGATCAAGGACGAGATCCTGCAGATCAAGCAGAAGCACGGGAATCCTCAGAAGGACCCAGATCAAGGCGGACGAGGGCTCCTTCGACGTCGAGGACCTGATCGCCGAGGAGGACGTCGTCATCACGGTCAGTCGCGCGGGCTACGTCAAGCGGGTGCCCATCGACACGTTCCGCCGGCAGGGCAGGGGTGGCAAGGGGGTTCGCGGTGCGACCTTGAAGGAGGAGGACGTGGTCGCCGACGTCTTCACGACGACCACGCACAACTGGCTCCTGTTCTTCAGCACGAAGGGCAAGGTGTACCGGGTGAAGGTCCACGAGGTGCCCGACTCCTCGCGTACCGCTCGCGGGCTGTACGCCGCCAACCTTCCCGGCGTCGCCATCGCGGGCGACGAGCGAGTCTCCGCCGTCCTCCATCTGAAGGAATACGACCCGAAGCGCTTCCTGCTGTTCGCGACGAAGAAGGGCATGGTGAAGAAGACGCCGCTCTCCGACTACGAGTCGGCCCGCACGGGCCTCGCGGCCATCAACTTGAAGCTCGGGGATGAGCTGATCGACGTGAAGCTCACCGACGGCAAAGACGAGGTCTTCCTCGTCTCGCGCAAGGGCCAGGCGATCCGCTTCAAGGAGCAGCTCGCGCGTCCGATGGGCCGCTCCACGGCGGGCGTGATCGGGATGCGGCTGACTGAGGACGACGAGGTGATCTCTTTGAGCCTCGCATCGGACGGTGAGGAGATGATCAGCGTCTCCCAGCAGGGCTACGGCAAGCGCTCGCCGCTCAAGGACTACCCCGTGAAGGGCCGCGGCGGGAAGGGCGTCATCGGCCACCAGATCACGAAGAAGACGGGGCTGCTCGCCGGCGCGTTCGTCGGATCCAAGGAACAGGACCTGTTCGCGATCTCCTCGAGCGGCATCGTGATCCGCGTGCCCGCGAGCGACATCCGCCGTGTCGGCCGTTCGAGCCAAGGCGTCCGCACGATGCGCGTCGAGGAAGGCGCGCACGTCGTCGCGCTCGCACCGGTGATCATGCAGATGGACGAATAGTTCCCCCGGCGGGAACCCGAGGCCAACGTCGCGAGTTGCTGCGATGATGACGGGACTCCCATGAACATCGGACTCGGCTTCCTGGTCGAGGTCGTCGCGTTCGTGGCGGCCGCCTACATCGTGGTCGCGCTTCGGCCTCGTTATCCACGACAGTTGATCGACCTCATGCTCGCCGCCACCGGCTGCGTGATCGGGGCGGGCGCCCTGCTATTCCAGCTGGACGTGAGCCTCATGGGTGGTGTGCTCGCACCTCCGTTCGCGGCGTTCCTGCTCGTCGCCCACGTGCGTGTGTGGGATGCGGTCGGCGTGACGCTTCCCGAGTGGGCGAATCTCCCCCCGCTCGGCCGCAGGCAGGCGTACGCTAGCGACCTCCAGTCCCCGACGATCGAGGAACCCATGCAACAGCCGAACTCCACGGCGCAGCCCGAGCCGGCGTCCGGGTTCGATCCAGAGCCCGTTGTCGACCCGGGGCCCTTTCCGGGCGAAGAAGAGATGGCCGGGCCGCTCGCCCCGCCGCTCTCGCCGCCGCTGCCCGAGGACGCGTGGCCGTCCACGATCGTCCGGGCGCCTGCACAGACACGGCTCCCCAAGCGAGGGGTCCGGCGCACGCGCGTGGAGATCCGGCGTCTCGGCCCGGTCTCGGTCCTCAAGTTCTCGCTGATCTTCTACTTCTGCGTCTTCCTCGTGGTCTATCTCGCGCTCGCGATCATCTGGGCGATCCTGTCCGCGAGCGGCGTGATCGATTCGTTGGAGCAGCTCCTCGGCACGATCTTCCCTTCGGGCAGGGGCCTCTCGCCCACCGGCCAGGTCAGCACGGGCGGTGCACCGCCGATCGAGATCGACAGCGGCAAGGTCTTCACGTGGCTGTTCCTGGCAGGGTGTGTCGGGGTCGCGGTCTGGTCGTTCATCAACGTGTTCGTGGCCGTGATGTACAACCTGATCAGCGACATCGTCGGTGGTGTAGAGGTCACGCTCGCCGACCGGCGTGACTGAGACGCTGCTCGATTGACAGCGTTTCCGGGGCCTGACTACCCTGCGGCGAAGGGCTCGGGGCCCTTGGGCCTGTAGCTCAGCTCGGTTAGAGCGCTTCCCTGATAAGGAAGAGGTCGATGGTTCAAGTCCATCCAGGCCCACTGATCCGGCCAGGTCCAATCGCTTGGCTCACGTCCACTCACCGATAGGAGGCTGGTTCCCATGGGAGACGACATCGAAGGGGCAGAGAAGAAGGGTGGTTTCTTCCGGAAGCTCCTGAAGCTCGCCTTCATCGGCGCGATCGTTGCCGGCATCGTCCAGTTCATGAAGCGGCGACGTGGAGAGGACCTCGACGACGTCGAATGGCAGGAGCTGCCGCCGCCGGCTGGCGGGTAACCAACACCGTCTGCGTCGCGGAGGGCCCGCCGGCCGGCGGGCCCTTTCCGTTCATCCTTTCCGGCGTCGCTGCCGACCGGGTGGCATCGGCGTGACCACTACACTCGCCCGGTGGACGAGCCCGGACCGGCGTGGGCCCTCGCCCGCGCGGCGGCGGAGGCGGCGAACGTGGACCTTCGCCCCCTCTCCGCGCTCGAGCAGTTCGACGACGCGATCGGGATCATGGTCGCCACGTGGGGCGAGTTCCAGCTTCCGCCACGAGAGGTGCTGACGGCGCTCGCGCACAGCGGCAACGTCCCGCTCGGTGCCTACGACGGTGAGCGGATGGTCGGGTTCGTCCTGGGCTGGGCAGGTGTGGACGAAGGCGGGTTGCACGTCCACTCGCACATGCTCGCTGCGCTGCCGGAGCAGCGCCATCGCGGTGTCGGATACGCGTTGAAGCTCGGTCAGCGAGCCCAGGCGCTCGCTCAAGACATCCACGTCGCCCGGTGGACGTTCGATCCACTGGTGGCGAGGAACGCGTGGTTCAACATGGGGAAGCTCGGCGCCGTCGCCGACCGCTTCGGCCGCGCCTTCTATGGCGAGATGTCCGACGAGATCAATCGAGGTGATCGCACGGATCGGCTCGTCGTCAGGTGGGATCTCGACCCCACGCCGGCGCCGAGGAACGGCCCGGAAGGGCTCCCCATCGTGCTCGCGGCCGAAGGTGATGCCGACGCGCCCGTGCCGGGGAAGGGGTCCGCGCCGGGGCCGGAGGGAGCCGTCGTCGAGGTGCCTCGCGAGCACGGCGACCTGCGCCTACGGGACACGGAGCTGGCGTCTCGATGGCGTGACGCCGCCGCCGAGGCGATCGAGCTGTGCTTCGGCGCAGGGCTCATCGTCGGCGCCTTCGACCGGAAGAGATCCGCCTACGTCTTGGTGCCCGAGGGGTCGACGTGAGCCGGGTTCGTGCGATCGAGTTGCTCCACGTCGAGCTGCCGCTCGTGCGGCCCTTCCGCACTAGCTTCGGCGAGATGACCGACAAGCGCTGCGTCCTGGTCCGCGTGGAAACAGACGCCGCCGAAGGCTGGGGGGAGTGTGTTGCCGACACCCAGCCGGACTTCAGCGGGGAGTTCAACGAGGGAGCGTGGCTCGTGCTCCGCGACTTCCTCGGCCCTTTGCTGCTCCGGGCGGGGGACGTGGACGCCGCGGGGGCGGAGCAGGTCTTCACCGAGGTCCGCGGCAATCCGATGGCCAAGGCGGCGCTGCTCGATGCGTTCGTGGATGCGGAGCTTCGCGCGAGCGGCACGTCGCTCGGATCCTGGCTCGGCGCCGAGCGGGACCGGGTCGAGTGCGGCGTCAGTATCGGGATCGCGCCCTCGACCGAAGCGCTCCTCGACCAGGTCGACGGATACCTGGGACAGGGCTACCGGCGCATCAAGCTCAAGATCCAGCCCGGGACCGACGTCGAGCGCGTCCGGGCGGTGCGCGGCGCCCATCCCGGCATCCTGCTGTCCGTCGACGCGAACGCCGCGTACACGGTGGCCGACGTCGGCGTCTTCCGCTCGATGGAGGAAGCGGAGCTCCTGATGATCGAGCAGCCCCTGCATCACGAGGACCTCCTCCGCCACGCGGAGCTCCAGGCGCTCCTTCGGACCGACCTCTGCCTCGACGAATCGATCCGGTCCGCCGCCGACGCCGCCGCGGCACTGGATCTGGCGTCCTGCCGGATCGTGAACATCAAGCAAGGACGTGTGGGCGGCGTCCTCGAGGCGCGCAGGATCCACGATCTCTGCCTCGCTCGAGGCATCCCCGTGTGGTGCGGGGGGATGCTCGAGACCGGCATCGGCCGGGCGCTGAACCTGGCACTTGCCGCCATGCCCGGCTTCACGTTGCCCGGCGACACGAGCGCATCGGCTCGCTACTTCGACGACGACCTGACGGAGCCGTTCGAGATCGCTCTCGACGGCACGATGGCCGTTCCCACAGGAGCCGGCATCGGTGTCACGCCGCGCCCGGACCGGTTGCAGGCGTGCGTGACTCGGCGGGAGACCCTCGGCGCGTCGGAGTAAAGAGTGACAAAAGCGCCGGCTCCGGCTTGACGGAAGAAGCGTGGGGACCGTATGGTTCGCATTGAGAAGCCGCTGGAGCCCTCGGGTTCCGGCGGTTTCTCACTTTCCGGGCCGCCTCGGCTCACCCCCCGTCGGTTTCTCCAGCACCCTCCACGTGTGTTCCGTTCCATGCTCGTGCGCTGCTTCCTTGTGTGGGGCCCCGTCGCAGGCGACGATAGAGCGACGCCCTACAGTGATGGCGTTCGACCATCCCGATGAAGAAACGTGTCGTCAGAGCGGAGGAGTTCGAGGTCCTGGATAGCGCGGGACGGGTTCGACTGCGCATCGGTCTGTCCAACGACGATTCACCGTTCTTCTCGATGCTCGACCCCAGGGGACAGGTTCGCGCTCGCTTCGGCTTGTCCTCGGACGGGTCCGCGGGGCTCGCGATCGGGGACGATAACGGCAAGGTCCGGGCGACGCTCGGTCTCTCGACGGATGGGTCCGCCAGCCTCGCCTTCGGCGATCGCAACGGGAAGATCCGAGCCAAGTTCGGGCTGGCGTCCGACGCTTCGCCCACGCTCGGGGCCCACGTGGAGGGAGACGAGGTGAGCCATCGATACACGCTCGCCGATCAGGGATCGCCGACACTGGGGTTGTACGACCGTGCGGGTCGGGTGCGCATCCGGCTCGGTCTCGCCGCCGAGGGGTTCCCCATCCTCCGGTTGCTGGACGCCGAGGGCGAGCTCCGGGCGCTGGTCGGTCTGGCCGATGACGGGAGCCCATTGATCCAGTTCATGGACGAACGCAAGCAGCCGACCTGGACGATGCGATGAGCGGGTGGTGGACGGCAGCCTTCGTCGCCCAATGGGTCCTCCTCGTGGTCTTGTGCGTCGTCGTCGTGGCGCTGGCGCGTCAGGTGGGGACGCTGCATCTGCGGATGGGTCCTCGTGGGGCGCTGGAGATCGACACGGAGGGCCCCGCCCTGGGAGAGGCGCTCCCGCCCGTCGACGCCCGGGCCGCCGACGGCGCGTCGCTCGTCCTGGGAGGACCGGGGAAACGGCGTCTCGTCTTGTTCTCGTCGCCGACCTGCATCATCTGTCGCGAGGTGGCGCCGGCGTTGCCGGCGGCGGCTCGAGCGGCAGATCTCGAGCCGCAGGTCCTCCACGATCCCGATGCGGAGCTCGCGTTCGAGGTGCCGGGGACGCCGTTCCTGCTGGTGCTCGACGAGCTCGGGATCGTCCGGGCGAAGGGCACCGTGAACACCCTCGAGCAGGTGGAAGGGCTCGTGGACACCGCGGAACGGCGGATGCGGGAGGAAGGAACGCGATGGGCGAGCTGACGTCGATGGAGCGCGCGCAGCGAGCGCTCGCGCAACGGACGAGCCGGCGCGGCTTCCTCGGCCGGGTCGGCCGCGGAGTCGTGGCGCTGGCAGGCGGCTCCCTGGTCGCGACGGCGCTCGCGCCGGATCGCGCCGAGGCCCACCACATCTGCGGCCACACCTTCACGACCGGCTCGTGTCCCCATCCGTACGCCCCGTTGTCCCGGACCGACCGCTACGGCTACCCCGTCCACCCCACGTACGGGTATCCCGTCGACGACCGCGGGAAGCTCTACCGCACCCCCGCGACCCAGGTGCGATCCAAGACCTGCCAGGAGAAGGTCCGCCGGGTGTTCTCCTTCGTCGACGACACGCGGTACGGCGGAGGGTGGACGCGGTGCTGTGCGGGCCGCCTGCGTCACATCCAGGACTGCTGCTCCCGGTCGAACATCCGGATCAACGGCGACTACGCCGTGCGCGGTTACTGTCCCGCCGGGTTCAAGGTCTTCTGCATCACGTACCGGGAGCTCACCCGGACGTGTTGACCGACGCCGGCCCTGCCACGCTGGCGATCGCCGCCGCGATCGCCGGCTGGTCCGCGCTCTGGGGGCCGTGAGGACTCTCGATGGTGGAGACCATCAGCCCCGTCGTGTACGGGACGCGGACGAGGTGGGCCGGGGCCGTGGCGCTCCATGCCGTGGGGGCGGCAGCGACCGCGGCCGTCTTCGGGGCCGCGGTCGCTGCCGCCGGCGCCCTGCTGGGCGCGCCGTGGGGCAGAGCCGGTGCGATCGCGGTCGCGGGGGCGGCCGTCGTCTACGTCGTCCGTGAGCTCACCGGGCTGCGCATCCCGGTCCCTCAGTTACGACGCCAGGTGCCCGACTGGTGGCGAACCTATTTCGGGCGGCCGCTGGCCGCGTTGCTGTACGGCGCCGGCCTCGGGGTCGGGTTCTTCACGTTCCTCGGTCACGGGACGCTGGTGGTGGTCACGATCGGCGCCGCGGCGACAGGCAGGCCGCTCCTGGGCGCGCTCGTGATGGCTCCGTTCGGGCTCGCGAGAGGACTGGCCCCGCTGGTAGGCGCTCGTTCGAGCGTGCCCGAGGACGGCGCGCGTCTCGTGGATCGCCTGAGCTCGATGTCGGGACGCCTGCGATCCGCGATGAACGCGGCAGCGCTCCTGGCGGTGGGGGTCGCGGCCGCCGCCGCGGCGTCGCGCACACAGGACGGCTGGGGGAGGGCGGCGGCCGCGACCCTCGCGGTGGCGTTCGCCTGGGCGTCCGCATCCAAGCTGGCCGGATGGGCTCGTTGGCGCCGCACGCTCTCGGCGCACGTGCTCCCGCGGAGCGTGGAGCGGCTCGCCGCCTGGGCAGTGCCGGCGGCGGAGTCCCTCGTCCCGATCTTCACGATCCTCGGGCGTGAGCGCACCGCGGCCGCCGTCGCGCTGACGTCGCTGGTCGTGTTCTCGCTCGCGCTTGTGCGACTCACGGTGCGCGACGGCGTCCGCGTCGCCTGCGGCTGCTTCGGGCGCGCCTCGGTGGATGTACGGGTCGCGCTCGTTCGGAACCTCGCGCTCTCGGCGATCGGGGTCGTGGCCTGGTCGCTCGCCGTCCCCGACCCCTCGCTCACGCTGCCGGATCCGGGCGACATGCTGCCGGCCCTGCTCGTGGCGGGCACGGCGGCCGTCGCGGCGATCACCGCGTGGCGAGCCGCGTCCTGGCTGGGAAGGGGCCGAGCGTGAAGCCGTCCCGTGTCGTCCGTGCCGGCGCGCCGTTCGCAGCGGCACTCGTCACCGTCATCGTGATGGCGCTCGTCGCCGGCGCGCACCACGCCGACCTCGGCGATCCGAACGACACCCGCGGCAAGCTCGACGTGCGGGAGGTGCGTTTCGCACACGCCCCGGGCCCGCCCCTGTGGACGGTCCTGACGTTCCCCGAATGGAGAACCGTCGACATCTGGGACCGCGGGTACATCATGGTCATGCTCGATACGGAGGCCGGTACGCCCGCCGAGTACTACCTCCTCGTTCGGTCGACCGGGGCCTCGCTCCTCGGCTCACTCTGGCGAGCGCGGAACTTCGGGTCGGACACCTACCTCGGCTCCGTGCCCGTGAAGCGACTCTCGCCGCGCAGCATCTCGGCGCAGGTGGGATTGTTCCGCCTGACGTTCGGTGAGCACCGGGCCTTCTACCGCTGGTGGGTCGAGACGCTGTACACGGGGGATCGGTGCCGGCGCACCTGCCACGACCGCGCCCCAAACCAGGCGGGCGTCCTGCAATGGAGGCCGGGGATGTCCCCGACGCCGTCTCCTTCCCCTTCGCCCTCCCCGTCTCCGAGCGAGTCTCCCTCGCCCTGACGGAGCCGGCACCACCTGCGGTAACGTCCGGAACATCTTCCGGAACCTTCGGGGCGCCTCCGGCGTCCGACCGGCAGGGATCCGGGCGTCACGCCTTCTCCGGGTGACGTGGAAGCGCGGCCCGAGGCCGCAGAGGGAGGCACCTGGAGATGAGAAGGCGGCATATCGCGGTTGCGATCGTCTGCACACTGTTGGTCGGGCTCGTCGGTCCGACCGCTCCGCTTGCGTTCGCAGCGACTCCGAGTGGCAGGATCCAGCCGGGGCTGCTCGATCGGCTTCGAGCGGGCCGTCTGGACTCGTTCGTCGTGGAGTTCGCCGCGCGAGCCGATCTCTCCTCAGCCGCCGCGACCGCAGGATGGGGGGCCCGTGGACGGGCGGTGTACCGGGCCCTCACGGCTACTGCTGAGCGGTCGCAGTCGAGAGCAAGGTCCTTGGTCCGGGCCACGCCCGGCGCCAGGGCGCAGAGCTTCTGGCTCACCAATGTCCTCGTCGTCGAAGCCGGGGCGTCGGGATCCCTCGCCACACGCCTCGCCGCACTCCCGGGCGTGGCCCGGGTGCGCGCGGAAAGGAACTTCCCGCTCGTCGAGCCGGTCGAGCGACACGCCGTGGCGATCGAGGCGGACGAGCCTCCACCGTGGGGCGTGACGAAGATCGGCGCCCCTGACGTCTGGGCGGACGGGATCTTGGGCAGCGGCGTCGTGGTCGCCAACATCGATACCGGCGTCGACTACACGCACGAGGCACTCGTCGGGCAGTACCGCGGCAATCTCGGCGGGACCTTCGACCACGACTACTCGTGGTGGGATCCGACCGGGATCTGCGGCGACGCTCCGTGCGACAACGCCCAGCACGGCACGCACACGATGGGCACGATGGTGGGCGGGGACGGCCCGGGGCCGTTCACACCCGACATCGGCGTCGCGCCGGGAGCTTCCTGGATCGCGGCCAAGGGGTGCGAGGACGAGTTCTGCAGCGAGTCCTCGCTCCTGTCTTCCGGCGAGTTCATGGTGGCGCCCACAGACCTGAACGGCGACAACCCCGACCCCTCGAAGCGGCCGGACATCGTGAACAACTCATGGGGCGGAAGCCCCGGGGATGGCTTCTACGTCGAGGTCGTCCAAGCGTGGCGAGCCGCGGGCATCATCCCCGTCTTCGCGGCCGGCAACTCCGGGCCGGATTGCGAGTCGGGGGGATCACCGGGCGACTACCTGGAGTCGTTCAGCGCGGGGGCGACGGATGTGAGCGACGGGATCGCGGACTTCTCGAGCCGCGGACCGTCTCCCTTCGGGAAGGTGAACCCGGACGTGTCCGCACCCGGCGTGAACGTGGTTTCCAGCGTTCCGGGCGACGACTACGGCTCGTTCAGCGGGACGTCGATGGCCGCGCCGCACACGTCCGGCACGCTCGCGCTCGTCCTGTCCGCCGAGCTCTCGCTGCTCGGCAACGTTGACGGTTCCACGGACTCGGTGCGATCGACCGCCCTCGACATCGCCGACGACAGCTGCGGCGGCGACGAAGACGGAGACCCGAACAACGTGTTCGGTGACGGACGGATCGATGCGCCGGCCGCCGTCGCGCTCGTCGCCACGGGTGGCACGCTCGCGGGAGACGTCACCGACGTCTCGTCGAGCGATCCGATCGCCGGCGCCAGGATCGAGGCGACCTCCGGGGGCCGCACGTTCTCCGCCTCGACCGACGGCGACGGACACTTCGAGCTCTTCCTCGGGGCCGGCACCTACACGGTGACGGCGTCCGCGTTCGGCTACCAGTCCGCATTCGCCACCGGGGTGGAGATCGAAGCGGACGTCACGGAGACACAGGACTTCTTCCTCGCGCCGCTCCCGCGCCGGGACATCACGGGCACCGTGACCGCCGAGGAGGACGGCGCCCCGATCGAGGGAGCAGAGGTGCGGGCGCTGGGCGCCCCGGTCGCTCCGGCGACGACCGACGCGAGTGGCCACTACACCCTCACCCTGCCGATCGGTGACTACACGATCCGGGTGGCGGCGGGCGGTTGCACGAGCGCCGATGAGTCCGAAGTGACGCTCGGGCTCGCCGGGCTCACGCACGACGTCTCCCTGTCGGCCAAGCTCGACGACTTCGGTCACGGCTGCCGCCCGGTCGCCTTCGACTGGGTCGATGCGGCCACGAACACGGCGTTGTTCGGCGACCAGACCGTGGGCCGGCTCTCGATGCCCTTCTCCTTCCCGTTCTACGGCGAGGACTACGACACGGTCTACGTCACGGACAACGGCTACCTGACGTTCGAGGTGCCCGAGTTCGCAGATCCGACGCCGAGCGCGATCCCGTCGGCGGCGCTCCCGAACGCCGCGATCTACGCGCTCTGGCAGAACCTCGTGATCGACGGCTCCAGCGCGGTGCGCTACGAGACCGTCGGGACGAGCCCCGACCGAGCCTTCGTGATCGAGTTCGAGCAGATGAAGGTCGGACCGCACTTCGGTGACCTCACGACGAGTGCCGCATCGCCGGCCGCGACCGGTCGCGTGGACATCGAGGTCAAGCTCTGGGAGGACGGCGCGATCGACATCCTCTACGGCGACAACCCCGCGAACCCGGGGGACGGCCGCGACGCCAGCATCGGGATCGAGGATGCCGACGGTACCGACGCGCTGCAGTTCTCGCTCTCCGATGACGTGGTGAGCCCGAACGTCGCGTATCGATACGAGCCGGTGCCGAACGGTGTCGTGTCCGGATCGGTGACCGACGCGAACGACGACCTGCCGATCGCGGATGCCCTGGTCACGGCCGATCCCGGAGGCCGGACTTCGACGACGGACGCGGACGGGGCCTACTCGCTCCGCCTCCGGCCCGGCACCTACCGCCTCTCGTTCGCCGCGAGGCACTACGTCACCCATCAGGAGGAGAACGTCGTGGTGACCGACGGCGGGTCGCCCGTCGTCGACGCCGCGCTCGACGCGCCGGTCGCGGGGGTCGCACCCACGGAGATCGATGCGGCGGTGGACTTCGGGGAGTCCTCGGACTCCACGATCACGATCTCGAACACGGGCTCGGCGGATCTCTCGTGGGAGCTGCTCGAGCGCGAGGGGAGCCGCACCCCGCCGGACCTCCCCCCCGTCCCGCTGGTGACGAGGGAGCCGGTGTGGGGACCCGCGCAGATCCCTGCGCGGGTCCGCTCCGTGCGGCCGGCGGCACTGCCGCCCGCCGCCCTCGAGACGATCGTCGACGATCCGGACGACGACTCCCTGGGCGCGCTCGAGGTCACGGCGATCCGTGGCGGCTCCGACAACGCGGAGATGTCCATCGCGATCGACTTCGACCTCGACTCGCCGATGGACGAGCCGGCCGGCTTCATGTACTTCGACACCGACCAGGATCCGGAGACCGGCTTCCCACCCGGGGACTTCGACGGTCTTCCCGGCCAGGACATCGGCTTCGAGTACTTCGCCGATCTGTTCGGCATCCACGATCCCAACGACCCCGTGGTGCTGGTCTGGGACTCGAACTTCGAGCTCGTGGCAGAGGTGCCCGCCTCCATCGAAGGCAGGACGGTGTCCTTCGCCGTTCCGCTCGCCGCGCTCGGCAACGACGACGGCAACGTGGACCTCGCGTCGGTGATCGGCGACTTCTTCCAACCGCTCGACTGGGCACCGGATGAGGGTCACGGCAGCGTCCGAACCTTCACCGATGTGCCCTGGCTCGAGTCCTCGCTCGAGTCCGGCGTGGTCGCCCCCGGCGAGACCACCGACGTGGAGGTGACGCTGGGCGGGCCGGACGTGCCTCCCGGCACGTACACGGGATCCCTCGTGCTCGTCTCCGACGCACCGAAGCAGCCGGCTCTCGGCGTCGACGTGTCGCTCGCCGTCAGCAGGCCGACCGGTTGGGGAGCGGCGAGCGGCGTCGTGGCGGACGCGCATTCGTTCGAGCCGCTCCGCGGGGCCGTGGTCACGGTCCACGCGACGTGGAACGGTGGTCCTCTCGAGCTCTCCGACACCACTGACGCCGAGGGGAACTGGTCGGTGATCGGACCGTCGGGCACCTGGGACGCCGACGTCTCGAACGACGGCTACCTCACTGGGTCCGCGGAGGTGACGATCGTCGCCGACGGCACGCTGGAGGGCCAGGACATCGTCCTCCACGCCGACCAGCCACACGCCACGATCCCGGGTCGGGTCGTTCGATTCACGGTGTCTGCGCGGTGGACAGGACGATCACGTGCTTCGACTCGGGAACACGGACGGGCACAGGGACCTCACGTTCTCGGTCGGCGAGGTCGCGCTTCCGCCACCGGGTGACGGCGGCGGCGGAGAGGAGCCTCCGCCCGAGCCGCTCGCGATCCCCGCGAGCGCCGATCCGAACGCGCTCGATCTCGAAGAGCGCCGGGCATGCCTCCCCGCACAGCGCCGGACTCGCGTTCGAGGGCGACGTGCTCGCGGAGTGGGACACGGGGATGAGCTTGCCCTGGGGCGTCGGGTACTCCACGGACGCCGTGACCCTGAGCGACCCCGCGGATCTGCATCGACGTCGCGTTCACGACGACCGGTGAACGCACGGGTGAGTTCGGACTGCCCTGGGCCGCGGATTGGGCCGCGGACCTCGCGTGGGACGCCGGCCGCGGACTCCTCTGGCACGTGAACGTGGGTGGCGACAACGCGATCTACGGCATCGACCCCACGGACGGATCGGTCGTCGACACGGTGAGCGGTCCCGGGGTGGACCGACATCAGCCAGCGTGGTCTCGCCTTCGATCAGGCCACCGACACCTTCTACATCGGAGGGTGGAACGAAGGGATCGTGTACCACGTGGCTGGACCGTCGTGGCAGGAGCCGGGAGCGACCCTCGGGTCGTGCAGTCCCGATGACCCGAACATCTCCGGACTCGCGTGGAACCCGGCGTTCCACAAGCTCTGGGAAGCCACCAACTCGGAGACCGACGACATCTGGTTGATCGACCCGGAGACCTGCGAGACCGAAGGCGGGCTGCCGCACCCGGACCCGAACTTCAACGGAGCCGGGCTCGAGATCGATGCCGTGGGGAACCTGTGGACCGTGTCCCAGGCATCCCAGAAGGCATACCTGATCGAATCCGGTCTGCCGACCTTCTCCGACGTGCCGTGGCTGCAGGTGACGCCTGAAGCAGGCGTGGTGCCGGCGGGTGAGGAGGCAGACATCACGGTCTCCGTGGATGCGACCGGGATGGCGCCGGGGTCGTACGACGCGCTCGTAGGTGTCGTCACCGACGACCCGGATCTCGGCGTCGCGACGGTCCGCGTCCGCTTGCTCGTGACGAGGTATCGGCGGTTCGTGAACGTCGGTGGCGGTGCGGTCGCGTTCTCGGACGGGACCGCGTACGTCGGCGACCGGCCCTATGCGAACGGCGCGTTCGGTTGGTTCGGACCCAGCACGGTCCGCACGACCGACCACGTCCATCCAGGGCACTCCGTACGGGAGGGCATTCCGATCGCAACGCGAGGGGATGGGCGGGTATCGGTTCACCGTGCCGAACGGCCGCTACCAGGTGCGGCTCGAGTTCGCGGAGTTGGAGCGGGTGCCGGAGTTCGGACGGGTCATGGATGTGTTCGCCGAAGGCCGGCTCCGCCTCGACAACCTGGATGTGGCGGGCCGGGTCGGTCGGTGGCGAGCGCTGTCCTCGACGTTCAACGTCGAGGTCGACGATGGCCTCCTGGTCATCAGGTTCGCTCGGGCGTTGGGCAAGCCGCCGATGGTGAACTCGATCAGGGTGACCTGGTTGCGGTCCTGATCCGCGGCGGCAGGCGAGAGCAGTTCCCGTGCGAGCCACGGGCGTGACGGTCGTGGTCGTGGGATACGCTCGCGAGATGGCCGACACACCGACCCTGCGTCCCAAGGCGCTGCGTTCGGGGGACGTGGTCGCGGTGGCAGCCCTCTCGGGCGGTCTCGATGCGACCGACGAGACCGCCTTCCGGAGCGGCGTCCGGCAGATCGAAGAGCTCGGCTTCGCCGTCCAGGTCTCCCCGCTCGTGAACGTCGATCGAGGCTGGTGGTGGTCGGCCGGACGGCCGTCCGAGATCGCCGAGGAGTTCAACCGTCTGCTCAGGGACCCCGGAGTCCGTGCGATCTTCGCCCTGACGGGAGGCAGGACGGTCCTCAGCTATCTCGACCTGATCGACTACGACGCGGTCCGGGCCGACCCGAAGCCGGTCCTGGGCTTCAGCGACATCGACGTGCTCCATCTGGCGCTCTACAGCCGCACGGGGCTCGCGTCCATCCACGCCGATCTCGTCATGGCAGGGCTCGACGACTGGTCCGCCGACGAGCGGCAGCATCAGCTCGCCGAGGCGTACAGGTGCGTGCTGACCGGCGCGGTCTCGAGCGACCCGTTGTCTCAGGGGCGGCCGTGGGAGTGCTGGCGTCCCGGTCGTGCGGATGGAGTGCTGATCGGTGGGCTGCTCAATCGATTGATCCGCAACCAGTCCACGCCGTACGCGATCGAGCTCGATCGCTTCGACGGCGCGATCCTCTTCTGGGAGGAGTTCATGACCAACTACGCGGGCATCTGGACCGACCTGCACGCCCTCCGGCTGGCAGGGGTCCTCGACCGCATCGCCGGCATGGTCGTCGGCGTTCCCACAGAGGTCGAGCCGACCGAGGGAGGACCGCAGGAACTTCGTGAGATCGTGCTCGACGTGCTCGGCGACCGAGACATCCCCGTCGTGGGCAACGCCGACATCGGGCATCAGCCTCCGAATGTCCCGCTGCCCCTCGGCATCCGAGCTGAACTGAACGCCGATGCCGCGACGTTGTCCCTGCGAGAACCAGCCGCTGATCTCTAGCCGGGAAGCCCGGGTGCGAGATCCTCTCGCGGGCAGACATCTTCCGGCCGTGGCCTCTGCACATGATCGGAGGGATCACGTGCGTCGGTGAGTTGCACATCTCAGGCAAGCCCTGATTTCATTGGGTGGGCGAAAGGAGGGGAGTGGGCGAGACCGTCAAACGTCGGCGGCATTGGTGGTCCGAAGGTTCGGACGGGTCGTGGATGAAGTGGACCGGCGACGAATGGGAGCCAACGCCTGATCCGCCGCCGCCGCCGGGCAGGGGTGCGCACCTCTATGAAGTGTCGAAGGGTCTCGGATTGCCGGCCTTCATTCTCGCGCTGACGACTCTCGCCCTCACGGTTGTACCTAGTTGGATCCCTGTGACAGAGCGTGCGGTCATCATCAAGGACACATCGATCAGCCGAGGAGTTGAGTTCAGGGACTACATCCGCTACCCGGCAGTCGAGGATTCTGTCCTCGAGAAGTTGCCCCGCGCGGATGCCGAAAGCGCTGAAAAGGGCATCGTGGTCGATTTCAACTACGAGCTCCGCGGATTCTCCAAGGACACGTTCCTACCCCTCCGCTGGACGCTATTTAGCAACGACGGAGAGCGGATTCTGGAGTCAGACGAGGTAGACCCACTGTTCAAGAACTTTGGCGGGGCCAACTTCAGTGCAGACCTCCAAGGCTCCGACGTCGGGAGCTGGGGGATCTGGATCGAAGCGGACAACCTGAAGCCAGGGCGATACTTTCTACGGATCGAGCTGTACAACCAGCCGGGCATCAAGAGATTGGCCTACAAGGACAGCCAGATGTTCAAAGTGACCTAGCCTCCGTCATTCCTCTGGAGACTGCACGGCCCGCGCTGCACAAGCCGCTCGGACTGCTGCCGCAGGAGTGAGGGGTCCTAACTCCGGCGCCAGCCGAACAGCTTGCAGATCCGTCCCACGTCTGGAAGCTCGACGAGCGAGCGCCGGCTGGGAATCCCGGTTTCGGAGAGCACTGAAGGGGTAACGACCGCTGAGGCTGGATCGGATCTCGGACTAGGGAGGATTCAATGAAGAGGCTCCTGCTGCTGCCGTTCGTGGCATCCCTGCTCTCACTGACGCTGCTGGCACCTTCAGCGAACGCGATCACCGACGGGCAAGTAGACACGGGCAACAGATACCCCTTCGTGGGATTGCTCGCCTTCTACGACGCGCAGGGCGAGTACATGCATCGGTGCACCGGTACCCTCCTGTCGCCGACGGTGGTCCTGACTGCCGCGCACTGCACCGACGGAACGGCGCTCGTCTATGCCTATTTCCAGATCATCGTTCCAGATGACTTCAGGGAAAACCCGACAGGCATAAGTGGGACCCCGTTCACGCACCCGGACTTCAACCCGAACACTTTGAACAACGACGTTGGCATCGTTGTCCTCGATCAGCCGGTGAACCTTCTTGGGGGGTATCCAGCTGTTGCAAGCGAAGGATTCCTTACGGAGCTCAAGGCGACTCATCAGATCCAGGACGACACCTTCGTCGCAGTCGGCTACGGCGTCCAAACTGGCTTCCCGCCTCCAACCCAGATCGTCGACCTTCAGCGCCGGTTCTCGGAGTCGCCGTACGGGGGCCTCACGCAGAACAACCTCCACCTGCAGCAGAATCCCAATTCGACGGAGGGTGGCGGCACCTGCTTCGGCGATTCGGGCGGACCCCACTTCTGGCAGGACACGCTCATCATCGTTTCCGTAACGAGCTGGGGAGACGCGAACTGCCGCTCGAACGATATGACCCAGCGACTGGACATCGAGTCCGTACTGGACTTCCTGGCTGAGTTCGGAATCTAGATCGGAAAGGCTTCAGGGCCGGACCCAGCCGGGTCCGGCCCCAACGATCAGCAATCGGGCTTGTCAGGGCGGAACATTCCGCGGCCGGCGTAGTGACGAACGTGTTCCGTCACGGTCCCGGCGGCGGATAAGTGCCGTCCGTCAAGAGCGACGCACTAACGGCAGTGCCTGGACCTTTCGAGCTACGCGAACTCCGCCTCCTCCATCCTCGATCGGCACCGTAAGTCAGATGCGCCGCCTCCCACGGCCGGCCTAGAGTCAGTGCCCCACCACTTCTTGAGGAGTCCAGGCATCCCATGTTGATCAAGGGCGCATATGTATCGATCCATGCAGCGGCAGAACTAGCGAACGTTGAGGTTCATAAGATCCGTCAATGGGCAGCAACCGGAGCACTCACGATCGAGTCGCGGGGCGACATGGAGGTCGTCCGACTAGATGAGGTCAAGGCTCTCTCAGGTACTCCGTGGAGACGGTCCGCGAGCCGACGAGGTGAGGCGCTCAGAGGACGCATGGCAGGCGAGGCGACCGAGACGCTCAGCGTGCTCGACTTGCAGAACAAGGCTCGAGGCGACGAAGAGTGAGCGTGAGTCAGAACCGCCCGTTTCGTAATGGCTGATGTTGCCATCTACCTTCAGGTCTCCCATCAGCGGGTCGCGCAGATGCGACAGGTGGGAACCTCCCGAAAGCCGGATCAGGTTGATGGCATCGACCCGCTCTGGAAGCCAGAAAGGATCGGGCGGTCGGCCGAACGGGAGTGGTGGGACACCCCGACGCTGGCGGAAGCGACCCGTGAAAGCGAGAAGCCGCCGGAACCCGAAGGCCCCAGCGACTTCTCAAGAACGAAGTTAGCCCTCGAGGTCTTGCCTGTCAATTAGAGCCCACGAACGTCTGCGGCTAGCCGTACGGCTTACAGATGCGGTCGCATGTCTCGAACCTCGGCGGGCGAGCGCCGCCATCGAGCTCCCGGTACTCGCTGACGCTCACGCCGAGCCGCCACGCTGCTTGCCCCACCGACCAGCCCGCCCGCTTTCGATCATCCTCGGGGCTGCCGAGGGTGGAGGGCGATCACTCGGTTGGTCCCGCTGCGGACCAATCCATCCGGAACCAAACGGCCGTTCCATCCGAATCCGGGGTTACAACACCCCACCGGGAGGACAGCTCACCCACCAAGGCGGACCCCAACCGCCCCCCTGTGCGGGAGAGGTCCTCGCTGGCGAAGTTCTTGCCCGGGCTACGAACGTTGACCGTAAGGGCGTCAACGTCCTGATCCACCGTGATCTCCAGCCAATCACCCTCGGCGGCGGGTACATGCCTCACGCCGTTCATGGCGAGTTCGCTGGTGAGAAGAACCGCATCGTTAAGGACCACAGGGGAATTCGGCTGCTTAGAACGCCTCTGAGGAAGCCCCTCGCGTCCCCGGCCGCCTCCAGGGTTCGAGGGAACCTCCGTGACCAGACTGGCATCACGTCCCTCCCCGAGGGGTGGGCAGACCTCTCGCTCGGGCCATACCCCGAGCGAGCGGTTTTGAACTCTCGGCCTAAGGGCCGCCGGGCGTAGGACGGTGGAATCCCCGTGGAAGTTCGTGGATCCGTCTATCCCAGGAGGTGACCCGCGAAGGGACCCATTAGCTGGTGAGGACACAGGCGTTCAGCAGTGCCACGTGAAGATCCAACCTCGGGGTCCGGACTTCCGATCGGAGGTAGCTCGGCGTTCGCCAAAGGAGCTGATCTCGGGTTCGTCTCTGAGGCCTTGGGTCAGGGCCAATTCCTGGGCAAGTGCCTGGCACAGCTCGAGCGTCGGTCGACGACGGGTGCATGGAACGGTGACCACGTAGGCATCAGGGCGCCGTACGGCCGAGTACTCGTCCAATCTCCTCGAAGCGTCGACAGCCCCCATATCCACCACCCGTAGCCACCGCCGCCCTCCCGAACCTCGAGGACGGCCTCTCGCTTGGTGCGCCAAGACGGGGACAGGGCGCGCCGTCCCCGTCTTGGCGAGCCGGCGGCAAGCTCCCATCGGTCCTCGCGTCGGAGGTCTCCTGTCGCCTGCCGCCGACTCCGGTCGGATGGATTCCCCACCTCCATGAGCGTGCAAACCGGTTAGGGAGAGGTCCGTCGAAACCCGCTACTACCGCGCCCCTGTGAACGACCCGCGGCTACGCGAACAACCTGCAGATCGGGTCCACGCCTACCAACTCGGTGACCGTGCGCCGGCCGGCCTCCGATCCTGCTCGAGCATTGCTGGGAGCATGGCCACCACGCGCCTGTTCACGCCTCGGACACGTATGCGATCAGGGTGATCGTGCGTCCCTCCTCCGCTTCGTAGAGAAGTTCCCAGGACAGGTCTTCCCGGTGAGCGGTGATACTCCCAGCCTCGAAGGTATCCTCCGAGGTCTCACTCTCCTGCTGCTCGGACTCGTCGATCGTCCATCCATGCTCCATCAGCTGCTCGCGGTAGTGCGCGATCACGTCTTCCGGTGGGTCTCCGACCCGGGGACTCACGAAGCAGGCACCATCCGCGTTGGCTTCCGGCTCGGCGTTGATTCCGCCATAGTGAGGGAACTCCTTGAGCGCAGATCTCTCAGCCTCCGAGCACCCCCCTACGAAGAGGCCCGCCAGCCCGTTGTATTCGGAGAAGAGGATCACGGGCCCGAAGACGAGCGTGACAACCGATCCGATCACCCACCAGAGCCACCGCTTTCGTCTTCTAGGGGGTCCAGGCTCAGCCCCAGAGGGTCCTACAAGGTCGGGACGAGGAGGAGTTGTCGAGGCTCCAGCCATGCGCGAACCCTACTTCGCTAGGGGGCTGTGACGGGACGCTCCTCGCCTTGCAACGAACGTCTGGGGCCAGCTGAATAGCTTGCAGACCCCGGTCCCACGTCTCGAAGCTCGGCGAGCGGGCGCCGGGTCTCGAGTTCCCGGCAACTCCATTCCCGCATGGTGATGCCGAGTCGTCCCGCGGCCTGCCCGATCGACCAGCCCGCCTGCTTCCGATCGTGCTCGAGCGTCGTCGGGAGCATCGCCACGGCGGGAACCGTACTCGTTGGGGAGATTGTCCGATCGTCGCTTGGGCCCGCGGGAGAGCCATGGATTGCCCAGAAGAAGGACCGGAGCCTTGGAGGCTCCGGCCCTTTCTTCGTCTTCGCTTCTTCTTCTTCTTCTTCTTCTAGCGGCTCACTCCCGTCACGGGGTGATCGTGATGTATGGCGCCGTGAAGCCGGCGAAGGTGAGCGTGTACGTCCAGCTGTCGAGCGTCGGACTCCCGGCATGGAATTCGGGCGTCCAGTTCGGATTCGGGCAGGGCTCCGCGAGATCGAGATCCCGGGCTTACTGACTGCGCAGGCACCCGCAGCCGCCCATTTCTCGATGATCTCACCGTGCCCCCACTCTCGACCGAGAAGGTCGTCTCGTGGGATTCGACGACGTTGCCCCCGTGGTTCCGGCAGTCGACGACGCCCGAGTAGGTCGCAGTCAAGAGCACATCCGCGTTCGTGTTGCCGACGCCAGCGAGCTCGAACGCGGTACACGTGACCGTGAGGCCGTCGGTACCAACCGTGCAGCCGATGGCACCCGACTGCAGATGCGTACCCGACGGGGCATTCGCGGGGTTGATCGACGTGGCAGCCAGAGCTACCGAAGCCGACAAGGCCACGATCACCGTGGATAGGAATAGGACTTTGAATACTCGCACTGTCTTCCCCTCTGTCGATGAATGGTGCAAGAGAACGGCTTCATACCGGACCGGGACCGGAGCCAACCACCTCCCCGAACTCCACGAAACGCCGGATATCCCGCATTCGACCTAGGCCGTTATACCCAATGTCCCCTGTTTGGGGGATAAGCACTAGTCGGCCATTTGGCTGATGCGAAACCTGCCTTTTAGGCGGCGATGAGGCATAGGGCGAACAAGCGCTGCGTCATCCACGAGCCTTGCTCACCCGCTGCTCTCTGCGGCGTAGTACGGCGTCTGCCAGTGGTCACCTTGGATCGCGGGCCGCCCGCAGACCGCACATCGCGTCTCCGGCGTGATGGTGGCGAGCAGCCGGCGGCGGAGCTCCTGGTAGGCGCCGTCGTAAGCCCGCTGGTACTTGTGGCCGCCGCGCCAGGCTCCCGGCGGTGGCGCTGACAGTTCACAGCCCCGCACAAGCATGCTCGCTCGCCCATAGCAGCCGCCCTGGGGGGGAATCTCTACGAGGCCGGCTGTCGGGCCCTGTCCGGCCCGTTCGGGAAAACAGGTCCATGAACTGCGTGTTTACCGGGTTCCCCCGCATCTCTCGCGCCCCACACCAGCGGCCACCTGTCCTCGCCGAAGGGGACAACAGCCCTTGCCGATCATGTGGGGAACCTGCGCGCCCCCTGGTGGCATGTGGGGTCTCGCAGGAGGATGCTCCCATCGTGCGCCGTTTGATATTCGCACTCGTCGGAGCCGTCCTCTTCGGGGCTGCCACGTTCTTCTATGGCCTGATCCTCTTCCCGAACGGCTTGGACTGGCTCACGCTGCGACAGTTCGCCATCGGGTTGGTGGTATTCGGGACGACGACCGGGGCGCTCCTGGGCCTCATCGCCGCCTGGGTTTCGGGACCTTCCGACAAGCACCGGACCCAGTTCCTCGTCGTCGGCACGGTAGTGGGTCTGCTCACCGGCCTTGTCTATGGGCTCAACACTGACGAGGTCGACGTCACCGTGTCGATGCACACCGTTGGCCCCGGGTACCCGTTCTTGTGGTGGGTGTTCACTCCCTTGATCTCCGTTATCGCCTGGACCCTCACGGGAGGGGTCGTCGGCGGCATCTTGGGTGTCACCGCTGCCCTCTTCACGCGGGGCACGCAAGCCCCGACTTCCGCAATGCGGGCTCGCAACCTCCTCGTCGGGATCCTCTTGCTGGTGGAAGTCACGGCGACCATCCTCATTCTCACCCGACAACCAGCGGATGATTCGATTGAGAGCTCTGGGCTGGCGACGGTCCTGGTCTCCAGGAAAGACATCCACATAGACCAGGCACTCGACCCGCTCATCGAGGACAGCGTCATCGTCGAGATCCAGGTCCCACGCGACGTTCGCATGGCGGGGGCGCTCACCGATTTCCGTGAGTTGCGAGGGTCGATCGCTGTCTCGCTTATCCGCAGGCACGAGCAGATCTTGGCCAACAACGTCGAGCCGGCCTAGCGAGCCGGAACTCATGCGGGTGCAAGGCTCTGTACCGGTTCGCCGCCGTGGCCGCCTTCCAGCGGGCCAGTAGGTCCTGGATCCACGCTTCGACACGCTCCCGCGTCACGGCATCCACGGGCGTCGGCATCCCGCGATCAGCGAGGAAGCCAGCGAAGGCACGCACGGCGTCGGCATACGTCTCCACGGTCCTGGGCGACTTGTTCTCCGCCCGAAGCGAGCGCAGGAACGACGCTAGGAGGTCCTGTACGCTGACGCCCGTGACCTGCTCGACGCGGCTCATGACGCGACGATCTATCTGCTCTGCGAGCGGTGTGCGTCAAGGCGCGAGCCCGTTGCCCCAGGTCAACGCGGGGACGTAGCTCAGCTGGTAGAGCACCTGCTTTGCAAGCAGGGGGTCGGCGGTTCGAGTCCGCTCGTCTCCACCAAGAGAAAGGTTGTAGCGGCGTGGCCAAGCTGATCTACGTGTCGAACGTGTCCCTCGACGGCTACATCGAGGACGAACACGGCAGCTTCGACTGGACCGCGCCCGACGACGACTTGTTCGCGTTCATCACCAACCTTGTGCGGCCCGTCGGCACCTACCTGTACGGCCGGCGCATGTACGACACGATGGCGCCTTGGGAGACCGACCCCGCCCTGGCCGCCCAGTCGGATCTCATGGCCGACTTCGCCAACGTCTGGCAAGCAGCGGACAAGGTCGTCTACTCCACGACCTTGGACGCCGTGTCGACCGCCAAGACTCGGCTCGAGCACAACTTCGACCCGGCCTCGGTACGCGACATGAAGGTCTCGGCCACCAGCGATCTCACCGTGGGAGGCGCCCAGCTCGCGGGGGCCGCTCTCAGGGCCGGATTGGTCGATGAGTGCCACCTGTTCGTCCGTCCGATCCTCGTCGGGGGAGGCAAGCCCGCGCTGCCCAGGGACACTCGCGTCGAGCTCGAGCTGCTGGAGGAGCGCCGACTCAGCAACGGTGCCATGCATCTCCGCTACCGCATCCCGACCTGAGAGCCCACGCCCCGACGTCGCGGGCTCAGGCGACGAGGCCCATCTTCGCGGTCTCCTTGATGAGCGCCACGAGCGCCTTCTCGTCGAGGTCCGCGAGCTTCTTGATCATCACGCAGGTCTTGCCGATGTTGGCCTTCGGGAGCCGGTCGACGTACCGCTCGGCGACGTAGCCCTTCGCGTCGGCGGCGAAGCAGTACAGCGAGATGTACGAGGCGTTGCTGGCGATCGAGAGCTTGCAGGCGTCGCCCTCGCGGCCGCTCGCATAGCGGTAGTGGAACGGCCCGTAGCCGAGCATGCCGTCCATGATGACCGGCTCGAGCTTCGGCGCGTGCTTGCGGATCAGCGCATCGAGTGCCGCGATGTCGGACCGGCGCTTGTCCCCCACCGCGGCGATGTACTCGGCCGGGGTCTTCACGTCCAACTGTCCCTTCATCTTCATCGTGTCCTCCGAGACTCGGCGTCACCAGGCCGGCAGCGGCCCGTCGGCCCTTCCATCGATGAACTGTCGCACGATGGGGTCGGCACTTTCCAGGAACGCGCACGCGGCCAACGAGACGGTCGACGATCCGTCCTTGCCTTCGGTGACGAACGGCGCTACGAGCGCGCGGCGCGGAGGCGGCGAGGCAGCTGTGTGGGGCCACCGCCCAGGGGCTCGTGCATGAGGACCTGGAGATCATCGGCGGACATGGCACGTGCGAAGTAGTGGCCCTGGCAGTAGTCGCATCCGAGGGCCGCGAGGCGCTGGTGCTGTTGGACGGTCTCGACGCCTTCGGCGACGACGGTCATGCCGAGGAGGTGAGCGAGCTCGATGATCGCGAAGACGATGAAATAGCTCGCCCGGTCCAGCTCCAGGTCGGCGACGAAGCCCTGGTCGATCTTGACGGCGTCGATCGGGAACTGCTTGAGATACGTGAGCGAGGAGTAGCCGGTCCCGAAGTCGTCGAGCGCCAGCTTCACGCCGAGGTTCTTCAGATCGCCGAGGACGAGGAGCGCACGCTCGGTGTCCTGCACGAAGACGCTCTCGGTCATCTCCAAGGTCACCAGCGCAGGATCGGTGTCGGTATCCGAGAGCACCGATTCGACCGTGGCGGTGAAGTCGGGCGCCATGAGCTGGTGGGCGGACACGTTGACCGAGATCATGAGGTCGTCGCGCTGGCCGGCCCTTCGCCAACGAAGGAGGTCCTTGCACGCTTCCTCGAGGACCCATCGCCCCATCTCGGTGATGAGGCCCGTTTGCTCGGCCAACGGGATGAAGGTCGTCGGGATCACCGGCCCGTGAGACGGATGGTCCCAGCGCAGCAAGGCCTCCGCGGAGACGATCCGCCCGTCGTTCGCGTCGACGATCGGCTGATACTCGGTTCGGAGCTCCCCACGCTTGGACGCGCCGCCCAGGTCGTGTTCCAGAGTCGTTCGCTCGGCGGCACGATCCAGCTCGCGCAGATCCACGATCTGATGCCGGGCACCGCCTTGGCGCTTGGCCTGGTACATCGCCGTGTCCGCGTCCTGGAGAAGCTGTTCCGAGAGCTGATCGCCTCGACCCGAGAAGGCGATACCCACGCTCGCCGTCACGGTCACGGAGCCATCCGAGAGTTCGAAGGGAGCCGCGACCGCGTCGACGACCCGGGCGGCGATCGCGTCGACCTCCGCCGCCTCGTTCAGGTCCTCGCAGAGGATGACGAACTCGTCGCCGGACAGCCGAGCAAGCGTATCTCCCGGCCGCAAGGCAACCAGCAGGCGGTCGGCGACGGCGATCAGCAGCTCGTCCCCGACCGCGTGGCCGTAGAGGTCGTTCACCGATTTGAACCTGTCCAGATCGGCGAAGAGGACCGCGGCTCGTTTCCCCGACCGGCGTCCCCGACGAACCGCATGGTCCAGGCGCTCGATCAGAAGGGTCCTGTTGGGCAGGCCGGTCAGCGGGTCGTGGAGCGCCATCTCGAGAGACCGATCGGAGGACTCTCGAAGGTCTGCCCGCGCCTGCGCGTTGAGGAGGTAAGCGGCCGCCACGTCGGCCAGCGTCTGGGCCGCGCTCATCGTGGCGGTGTCCAACGCTCCGGGGGAGTTCCGGTAGAGGTCGAGCGCCCCCAATTGCATATCTCCATGGCGCAGCGGGAAGGTGAACACCGCCACCAGCCCTTCCTCGAGCGCGCGTTGCGTGAAGTTCGGGAATCGAGGGTCATCGTGGAGGTCCGCGACCGAGACGGACTCGCCCGTCTCGTAGGCGACGAGGCACGGCCCTTCGCCGAGCTCGGTCTGCAGCTCCTCGAACCGCAACGCCGCCTCATCCGACGCCGCGATGTAGCGAGGGTCCGTGTCGGGGGTGATGAGGGTGACTCCCGCAGCGGTGATGGGGAGCACGTCGACGATGCGAAGCACGAGGTGATCGAGGATGCCCTGGATGGGGAAGTCCGTCACCAGCGTGCGCGCGAACTCGCTCAACACGCTCGACAACTGCTGCTCGTTCGGCATGACCCCTCTCCGTCCCACCTGTCCTGCATGGCCGCGGGGGTCTGGGCGGCGCGCTGATGGAGGACCCAATCGTAACGTGGAACTACAACGGTTTCTCTAGGGGACAACTACTGATTCATGCACCTGCGGAGCTTCACTCGACTTGTGTCGTGCTTCTCAAGCACGTTCGATAGCTTCCGATGTAGGCATGAGAAGCAACGGTTCTCAGCTGCGGGAACGGTTCTCTGGAGTCCCTTCGGAGACCGGCCGCTCCTCGAAGGTCAGATGGGCACCACGCTCTCAGAGCGGAACCTCGGAACCGTGCTCTCGTTCCGGAAGCGGATGGCGGTCGTCGTTACCGGTCTGGCGATGAGCGTGCTCGTCTTGAAGCCTCTTATCGCGAACGCCGCAGAACTGCCGGTCGATCTCGGGACCGCCGACAGCTTCGCCGTGCTTGCGGGCGAAGGGGTCACCAACACGCTCACCGGCTTCGCCGTCATCAACGGTGATCTGGGGACATACCCGAACGCGTCGGTGACGCGATTCCCGCCGGGGATCCTGAACGTGGAGATGCACCAGGCGGACGCGGAAGCGCTCGAGGCACAGACCGACCTGACCACCGCCTACAACGATGCGGCAAGTCGTGTCGTGACCGAGCGCATCGGCGTGAACTCGGTGGGACCACTCTGACGCCGGGCGTCTATGACTCCGAGGCGGGGTATTTCGAGATCACGGGGACGCTCACGCTCGATGCGACTGGTGATCCCGATGGAGTCTTCATCTTCAAGATGGCATCGACGCTCGTCACCGCTTCGGGGAGCAACGTGGTCGTCCTGGGTGGCGCGCGACAGTGCACGGTCTTCTGGCAGGTCGGCAGTTCCGCGACACTCGCGACCTACTCCCATTTCACGGGGAATGTCCTGGCGTTGACATCCATCCAGGCTCAGACGTCCGCGGAGGTGGACGTCTGTGTTCTTCGAGCTCGGCCGGGTGCGCCCCGGCGACAGGTTGAAGGTGACTCGCCGGGACCGGTCCGTGGCGATCTTCGAGGTCACCCGCGTTCGTCGCTATCCGAAGGTCCGTTTCCCGACCCAGCTCGTGTACGGCGACACGGACGATGCGGCGCTACGACTGATCACGTGCGGGGGGTTGTTCGACTCCTCCACGGGCACTACGTGGACAACGTCGTGGTGTTCGCCTCACTCGTCGGCTCCCGGTAGGCGCCGACCGAACGTCCCGAAGCGACCGAGCGTGACGCCGATCGCTCGTCCCGGTGAGCATCGTGAGTGACCACAGGGAGCTCGGGTTCCCGTCCGCATCCATCGGCCTCGTCCCGGAACCGTTGTCCCGCAAGCACGGGCTGTCCCCCGGATGGGCCCGGAAAGCATCCCCCGCGGATGCGCTCAGGTCGGCGTTCGGCCCTGCCGAAAGAAGAGATGTTGAGCAGGAGCGGTCTCTCCAACCGTTCTCCGAGGAGGAAAGGTGTCCAAGAAGCAGTTCTCCGTCGGCCGGCCCGTCCTCTGGGCCGGCGTCGCTGTGCTATCGGCGAGCCTCGCCGTGGGCGCATGGTTCCTCAAGTCTTCCGGCCTCGAAACCGGGGTCAAGGGCGCGAACAAGGTCGCCGCGGCCACCGTCAAGAAGCATCTCGTTCCCGAGCTGACCGCGTCCGACGTCCGCGAGCCCATGTCGGAGGAAGATTCCGCCGATCTGCAGCGCGTCGTCGAGGCTCGCATCCTCGACGAGGACACGACCACGGTCCGGATCTGGACCGCGAGCGGCACCCTCATCTATTCCTCGACCGGAGAACCGACCGGCACGCGGGGCGGTAACGATCGCGGGATCCGCCTCGCCACGTCCGGTGAAGGAAGAACCAGCTCGGTCGCTCCCGCAAGCCAACTGGGCGTTCTCGACATCTACACGCCGCTTCGGGTCGGTGCGGGTCGCGATTCCGAAGCAGCGGTCGAAGTGGTCGAGGAGTTCGCTCCCATCTTCGCGGCCGCCGGCCAGCCGTGGAACCTGGTGCAGTCGATCGCCGGCGGCCTCGCCGCGATCTCACTCCTTCTGGTGATCGTTTCGTTCGCGCTCCAACGAGTCGCACGCGCCGGAACGCGCGACGGAGGCTTCGCCCGATCTGGCGGTTCCGGTGACGAGGACAAGCTTCGACGCACGATCGGCGCGCGCGACGAGCAGCTCACACAGCTTCGGGCCCAGCTCCAGGAGCAGGAGTCCGACACCGTCGAGCGCATCAGAGAACTCGAGATCCAGCTGCGCGATGCCGCAGCGAGGGCAATCGAAGCCGAGGCTCGGTCCGGCGACACTGCCGGGCTGTCCGAGGCGGCGCAGGAAGCGAACCGCCGCGCGCAGGAGCTGTTGGATCGAGCGGTACGCGCCGAGAGCGACCTGTCGACCCTCCGCGAACAGCTCAAGGAAGCCCCCGCGGGTGACTCGAAGGAGGCCGATCATCGGATCCAGGTGCTCGAGGAGCAGCTGCGCACGGTCGCCGAGGAGCGCGACCGGGCAGCCGCCGACCTGAAGACGCTCGAGGCGACCGCTCGCGACACGGAGGCCCGTGCCGAGGAGCTCGCGCAGCGTGCCGAGGACCTGAAGAACACGATGGCGGCGCAGGGTCAGGGCGACGACACCGCGGCAGCAGAGCTTCGTCAGACGGTCGAAGAGATGAAGATCGCGCTCGCCGATTCGGAGCGCGCCCGGCACGAGGCGGAATCGGTCGCCCGGGAAGCATCGACCGCGCTCGCATCGGCCGATGCCACGATCGCCGGATTGCAGGGTGAGCGTGAGCTCCTCATGGGGGACGTGGAGACCGACAAGGGTGAGGCTGCCGTGCGGCTCGTCCAGGCTGAGGCTCGCGTCACGGAGCTGGAACGGTCGCTCGTGGAGGCCCGGGATCGGACCGTCGAGCTCACCCGCGAGCGCGATGAGGCAGCGGCTCGGTCCGCCGGTCTGGAGGCTCGCTTCCAGGAGTCTTCGACCAAGGCCGAGGAAGCGGATGCGCGGTCCCAGTCGCTCGAGGCTCGTATCCAGGAGATGGCGAAGAACGCCGGCAGCGCGACCGAGGGGCTCAAGTCGCGTCTCGGCGAGCTGGAGGTCAGGGCCGCCGACGCGGAGAGTCAGCAGAAGACGCTGCTCGCGCGCGCGGCCGAGGCCGAGGCGTCGGCGACCGAGCTGAAGGTGCTCGTCTCGGCGACGGAGGCCCGAGAGGCAGAACTGTTGGAGCGGCTGGAGGCGGCGGACGGCGACAAGGCCCGAACGCACGCCAGCCTGGACGACGCGCGCCGTGAGCTCGAGGAGACGCGAGATGCCCTCGAGACCGCGAGGCGCGAGGCGAGCCAAGCGGCCACCGAGGTCGAGGTTCGTGAGGCTGCGATCCGTGCGGACGCGGACGCACGCGCCGAGACGCGCGCGAAGGAACGTGAGGTTTCGATCAGGGCAGAGGCGGAGGCTCGAGTCACGTCCGGGCTCGCCGAGGCGGAGACTCGCGTCGCCGCCGCACTCGCAGAGGCGGAGACCCGCGAGGCCGTGGCGCGCGTCGAGCTCGAAGCTCGAGTGGGCGCCGTTCGGGAGGAGCTCGAGGCCGGTGCCGCCGCCGCGCGCGCCGAGCTCGAGACGCAACTCACCGCTGTTCGCACGGAGCTCGAGGATGCGAAAGTCGGACGGTCAGCGCTCGAGGCGACGAACCAGTCCCTGGAGGCGGAGAAGGCGGAGAGAGATCAGACCATCGAGACGCTGGAGTCGAGGTTGGGCGAGCACCGCGGCGTGCTGGAAGAGGCGCGCTCTCGGTTGACCGCATCGGAGGAGCGGGCCGCCGACCTCGAGCTCCGGCTCTCGGGTGAGTCCGGTCAGATCGCCGGGCTGCGGACCGAGCTCGCCGAGGCGACCGAGCGGGTCGCGGCTGCCGACGCGCGAGCCGCTGAGCGTGACGAAGCACTCACGCGCGCGCAAGAGGAGCTCTCGACCGTCCGCGATGAACTGCTCTTGAAGCAGAACAGCACAGCCGAAGAGCTCGAGGCGTTGAAGACGGCCGTCGCGGGCCACGAATCCCAGACCCGGCGCGCCGAGGAGGAGCTGCACGGGGTGCGTCAGGAGCTCGAGACGACCCAGCGAGAGCTCGGCTCGGTCCGGGAGGAGATCGCCCAGCGAGAGCAGATGGTCTCCGCCAGCTCGGAGGAGTTGGAGCGGCTGCGGTCGGCCGAAGCGCAGAGCACGCAGGTCCTCGCACGGAAGGAAGAGGAGCTCCGCGAGGTCGTGCAGTTGTTGGACGCGACGAGGAACGAACTCGAATCGCGCAGCCAGGACGCGAACACCCGGTTCCAGGATGCCGAGAGCAGGGTCGCCGAAGCCCAGGCGAAAGCTGGAGAGGCCCAGGCGCGGATCGCGGATGCGGAGCAGCACCTCGCCGAGCGCGAGGCGACCGCGACGCACCTGCAGCAGGAGCTGTCCGAGCTCAAGCAGGAACTCAGCCGACGGGAGGAGGGGTTCGTCTCGACCCAAGCGGAGATCGAATCGCTTCGACGGCAGCTCGCCGGCATCGAAGTGGACCGCGACGCTCGGCAGACGGATGAGGTTTCGCGGGCCACCGCGCTGGAGGCAGAACTGGCGGAGCACCGAACGGTGTTGCAAGAGGCTCGCGACCGGCTGTCGGCCGCCGAGTCGAGGGCCGCGGACCTCGAGACACGTCTCGAGGCCGCTTCGTCCAGCCAAGGCGAAGCTCTCAAGGCGACCGAGCAGCAGCTCGCCGCCAGGGAGCAGGAGCTCACCGAGGCACGTCAGGAGCTCGAGGCCGCGCGCCGCGATCTCTCGACGACGTCGGTCGACAAGGAGTCGTTGGAGTCCACGCTCCGCGTCGAGCTCGAGGCAGCACGTGCCGAGGTCTCGTCGCGAGACGAAGAGGTGCAGTCGCTTCGTCAGCGGATGACGGAGCAGGAGCAGGCACTGTCGGCGCGCGAGGCAGCTTCGGGCGACGTGACCGGGAGGATCACGGCGCTCGAGAGCGAGCTGGCCGCCGCGACCCAGCGAGCCTCCGCGCTCGATGCGAGCCTGATCGAGGCACGTGAGGCGACGGCGCGGGCCGAGGAAGCGGCACGCCAGGCGACCGAGAGAGCCGAGCAGGCTGCCGTGCAGCCGGCCGACGCTCCGGTTCCGGTCGCGGGAGCCACCGACAACGCCGCGGTCGCGGAGTTGCAGGCCGAGATCGCCGAGCTGGAGACCCGTCTGGAGCAGACGGAGCAGCGGGCACGCCGCGCCTACGCGGAGGCGGAGAACGCGCAAGCGGAACTACGGTTCGCGCGAGAGCGCGGCGACGCGCCCCAGACCTCGGTCGACAACGGACGCCTCCGTGCGGAACTTGCGACCGCCCTGGAACGAGCACAGGCCGCGGAAGAGGGGATCAAGGCGCTCCGTGCCGAGATCGTCCTCGTGAAGAAGGGCGTGAACACCGATGCGGGGCTGGACACCGATGAGAGCTTCGACGTCGATAACGGGCACGTCGACCCCGAGGAGGAAGGCGTCAGCCTCCGGACACGACTCACCCGGGCCGTGGACAGCAAGCGCTCCACCGGCGACGACGACACGCATCAGTGGCGCTGAGCCGTCTGACGGTACGCTGAGCCCGTGCGCCGGGTCTTCCTGATCGTCACCCTCGGAGCTGCGCTCCTGTTGGCCGGCACTCCCGCGGTGCCGGTCCGTGCAGGGACGACACGCCCCGACTACACCGCCACGATCGAGCCGCTGCCCAGAGGCATCCGAGCATGGATGAACGGCGTCTCCTGGCGTCCCGGGTGCCCCGTGCCTCTCCGCAACCTCCGGCTCGTCACGCTCAGGTACTGGGGTTTCGATCGCCAGGCGCACATGGGGCGGCTGGTCGTGCATGCCGACGTCGCCTGGAAGATCGTCGGCATCTTCCGCCGCCTGTACCAGGTGTCGTTCCCGATCCGGCAGATGAAGCTGGTGGATGCCTACGGAGCCGACGATCGCACCTCGATGGAGCACGACAACACGTCGGCATTCAACTGTCGCTGGCGAGCCGGGCAGCCGGGGGTCTGGTCGCAGCACGCCTACGGTCGCGCGATCGACGTGAACCCGGTGGAGAACCCGTACGTCTGGAGCGGCGGGGTCTCCCCGTCCAACGGCGCGCCCTACGTGGACCGATCCGTTCGCCGTCGCGGCATGATCTTCCACGGCGACGCCGTGTGGTGGGCGTTCCGGAACCGGAGCTGGGAATGGGGCGGCGACTGGACCTCGGTCAAGGACTATCAGCACTTCTCTCGCAACGGCCGATAGCGGAGGCGGTCGTTGCGGCGACCGAACGGCGAGGTCAGTCGCAGGACAGTGAGAGCAGGTAGTACGGGTCGACCGCGCCGCCGTCCCAGGGGTGCCACTCGAAGTGATCGTGTGGCGCGGTGGAGTCTCCGGTGTCGCCCACGTAGCCGACGATCGCGCCCGCTCCCACCCATCCGAGGTCGCCGTACGCGATCAGATGCGCGTTGAAGACGTATCCGCGGTCGCCTCGTACGCGGACCTGGTATCCACCGAGCGGCGAGTACGACCCCCACGCGTAGCCGTCGAACGGCGCGCGGATCGGTGTCCACAGAGGAGCTTCGATGTCGCTGCCCATGTGGACGTGCGGCTCCACCCCTTCCACGTTCACGATCTCGCCGAAGTCGTTGTGGATGTAGTGGGGCGCGTCGACGGGGCACGCGCGGAAGACTCCCCAGGTGTACAGCCATGCTTCGAGCTGCGCTCGCTGCGAAACGAGGGAGCGGAGGCGCCTGGTCGACCACCCCGTGAAGCGGCGCTCCGTCCGACGAGCCTGCCGCAGGGTGAAGAGGGTCGAGAGGCCGGGGCGGGTGTCGGCATCGCGTTCCGCGATGACGACGGCCCGGCGCAGCTCGCGGGATCGCACCCGGGTGAGCTTCGTGAGCTTCGTGATCCGTTGTCCCACGCGCCGCTCGGTCCGGATCTTGTCACCGACCTCCGAGGCAGTAGCGGGCGCCGCCGCAGCGACGAGCACCGCGAGCGTGATCGCCGCGGCGGCGCCCACCGTGCACAGACTTCGGAACCCCCTCAACGAGCCACCCCCGGTGTGTTTTCCGCCAGGGTTCCCGTATCGGCCCTGCGCCCACTTCGCTTGAGCGGCCCTCGAGCAGCGGAAAACGGTTGCCCACCCCTCAGCGGAAGGCGCAGTATTGCGGGTTCATGGAATCAGCGGCCCATCCTTCGAACGCCCGACGAGTGCTCATCTTGCTGGTCGCGCTTGCGGGCGGGCTGCTGGCACTGTCCATCCTGCAGCGCGATCGAGCCCTCGAGCAGCAATACGAAGCCGCCCAGGAACGGGCGGAGCTCTACGCCGCAACGGTCATCCGCACGGCCCTCGAACCCGGAGACGTCTCGGGTCCGCTCGAGAACGGCCGTCGCCAGTCGCTGCTCGCCGAGGTGCAGGCGTTCGTCCTCCCGGACCCGGCGGTCGCTCGCGTCCGACTGTGGGATCCGGATGGGACTTTGCTGTTCTCGAGCGACGCGGCCGAGGATCCGGGCGACACGAGCACGGATCCCGCGATCGGGAACGCCTCCGGTGGGTCGGTCGAGAGCCGGCTGGCGGTGGAGCCGCTGTCGCCTCCACCGACCGGGCAGGGGGAACGGGAACCCACGCCGCTCTTCCAAACCTTCGCACCCCTCCGGATCCGCGGGTCGGCGGACATCGTCGGGGCGGTCGAGATCGAGCAGTTCGCGTCGGAGCTCGAGGAGCGTGCGGACGATCCGTGGTGGCTCGTGCAGGCCGCCGCAGCCGGCGTGACGGTCCTGCTCGCGCTCCTGGCGTTGATCGCCGTGGCCCGAGGGATGCGGCGGCCCACCCCTCCCCGCAGCCGGAAGAAAGACGAGGCGACGTCCCGGAAACGTCGCGGCCGCGGCTGGGACGACGCGGACGCCGCCGCCCTGCAGGAACGGCTCGAGCGGGCCACGGCGAGAGCGAAGGAGGCCGAGGAGGCCGCCCGGTCGTTCGCCTCGAACCTCCAGCAGGTGTCGGGACGACTGGAAGCGCTGGAGCGACAGTCGCCGGACGAGCGGGTCGCGGAGTTGAAGGAGTCGCTCCGACGCTCGGAGGCCGAGCGCGCGATGCTGCGAGCCGGACGGCCCGAGACCCTTCTCGAGGCGGAGGTCCGCGAGCTCAGGGGGCAACTGCGCGAATCCCAGGCGCTCGCCAAGGCATCCGAGGCGCTCGTGGCGGGGGGCGGGGACCTGAGCGTGGTCCAGGAGCAGCTCTCCACCGCGGCGCGTCGCGTGGACGAAGCCGTCGAACGCGCGAAGATCGCGGAGGGACGGGCGGACGCCGCGGAAGACCGAGCGCGAGCGACGGGCGATCTCGCGACCGCGGCGGAGCAGCGGATCGACCTCCTCGAGTCGAAGCTCCAGGAGATCGCGGCCGCGGGGGTCGAGGCTTCCGCGGCTCCCGAGCTCACCGACCTCCAACGGGACCTCGCCGAAGCTCGTCAGCGGGCAGACGAGATGTCGCAGCGCGCGCTGGAGGCCGAGGGCCGACTCTCGGTCGCCGGATCGCTCGAGGGGCCGGCGGAGGAGATCCTCCAGGCGCTCGAGGAGCGCGTCGTGGGCGCCGAACAACGTGCCGCGGAGGCGGAGGCTCGGGTTCGTTCCTTCGAGGAAGAGACGGCCGAAGGAGGCAGCGTCTTCCGGCAGAAGCTCGGCCTCACCGCGGCCGGCCGCAAGTTCGCCGCGCCCGCCCCCGTCGTCGAGAAGGAGACGCAGCCCGAGATGGATCTGCGCGCCGCGATCGCGAGAGGGCTCCGCGGACCGCTCACCCGGGCCTCGGGGCTCACGCTGTCGCTCCAGGGGACCATCGAGTCCGGCGACGGGAAGGCGGTCCTGCGGCAGCTCTCCTCTTCGCTGCGCCGCCTGGACCAGCTCGCCGCGGATCTCCACGACGTGCAACGGCTCATCGACGGAAGCCTGCCTCTGAACCGCAAGCGCACGGAGCTCTCGGCGTTGATGTCGGCCACACTGGAGGACGCCGTGACGATGGAGGAACGGCTCATCCGACTCGACGCCGACACCGTCCACGCGCGCGTGGATCCCGCTCGCGCCAGGCAGATCGTCGAGGGCATGCTGGATGCCGCGCGCGAACGGACCCGGGCCGGTGCCGCGATCGTCGTGCGGGTCCGCGACACGGATGCCGGGGCGCGCGTGTCGGTCGAGGACGACAACCGCCTGCCTGCGTCGATCGGCCCGGAGATGGCGCTCGCGGTCCGCCTCGCGGAGCTGCACGGGACCGAGGTCACGGTGGACGGCTCCTCGTTCCGCGTGATCTTCCCGAAGGACGAGCGCTAGACCGGCTCAGACGACGAGCGCGTCTACCGCGTACGTCTCACGGAGCCGCAGGTCCACGATGCGCGCCGGCAGGATGCGGCGAGGCCGCATGCCGTTGGCCTCCGCCACGCCGAGATGATGGATGCACATCGGCACGAGCAGGTCCCTCGCGTACCACGAGACGACGTCGGGCGTGGAGGCGGACGCGCTGCCCTGCCAGAAGCAGAACTGACAGATCAGCCGCAGCCGCTGCGGGTAGGCGAATCTCGCACGGTAGCCGTGCTCGTGTTCGATCACGCGACCCCAGAGCGCGACGCGGCCGAGCACGGCCGGACACCGCGTCCGGCGGAGGAGGTCGACCTCCCGGGTCGCGTGCAGCCCGCAGCTGCAGTCGGCGTTCGGCGCCTCATGCGACCAGGCCAGCCGGCAAGTCGCCTGCGCGATCTCACGAGGACGCCACGCCCGGGATCCCGCCGTGACCGGCCGGAGCAGGAGGCCTTCGCCGTCCCGCCGTCCCGTGAGTGTCCACGAGCGCCACGCGAGGATCGGCTCGACCTCGACCTCGACAGGGAGACCGCGGAGGACGGAGACGGCTTCCTTCATCGTTCCGTCGGCTCGGGCACCGGCTCGGGGATACGGATCGGCTCAGGCTCGGGCACCGGCTCAGGCTGCGGGTCGACCGACGGCTCCAAGATCGGCGCGGGCTCGGGCACCGGCAGCGATGCCGGTTCGATCTCGATCACCCGCTTTGGAAGGCCGATGTCCACGGCAGTCCTCCGGTGGCGGCGGTCGTCCGTCCCCCGGCTTCCCGCCACCCGCTTCGGAGTGAGCGTACCCCGCCGGGGCCTTTCCGCGCGAGGGCCTTTCGGCTACCCCTACGCGGGTGCCAGGCGGTAGATCGCCCCGAAATCGCTGAAGAAGATCCGTCCGTTGGGTCCGACCTCGATCGAGAGCACCGGACCGGGCTGGTCCAGCACCAGGAGCGGGCCGGCGTCGAAGCCGGAGCGCGCGCCGTTCAGGTCGAAGCGACGGATCCTTCCGTCGTTCACGGCCCCGACCAGCAGGTCCCCCTCGAAGCCGGCCCCGAGGCCGCATGAGTCGCAGAAGGCCAGCCCGGTCAGGCCGACCGTGCTGACGAAGGTGTGCTTGGGCAGGATCCGCGGAGTCGGGCCGCTGTTGTTGGTGTTCGGGCAGTTCTCGTTCGGCCCCCAGCCGTGGTTGCCGCCCTTCACGATCCGGTTCACCTCGTCGTTGCAGCCCGGGCCGTTCTCCGATTCCCACAGCCGCGCGTTCCGCGGATCGAACGCGAAGCCGATCGAGTTGCGGATCCCGTACGCCCAGATCCGCGTGCCGAACGGGTTGGTCGCGGGGATCGAGCCGTCGGGGTTCACGCGGAGGATCTTGCCTCGCAGGTTGCTGGATAGGTCCTGGGAGTTCGCCGTAGAGGCGTTGTCGCCGATGATCACGTACAGCTTGTTGTCGGGTCCGAACAGGATCCGGCCGCCGTTGTGGTTGCTGGCGGGGCCGGCCGGAGAGGACAGGATCCGGCGGACCGCTACGCCCTGTCCGTTCGCGACCTTGATACGGAGCACCTGGTTGCGGAGGCCCTCGGTCGTGTTCCTCGTCACGAATACGTACACGAACGGTTGGTTCGGCCACCCCGGATGCATCGCGACGCCGAGCGCACCCCGCTCACCGTCGGAGTTGACGTTGGAGACGCGGTGGACGCGGTGATCGTTGCCGGTCTGCAGGTTGCGGAAACGCAGCCATCCGGTGTTCCGCTCGAGGTACACGAGTCGTCCGCCGGGCATGAACGTGAAGCCAACCGGGCTGGCGAGGTTCCCGGCGACGCGCACCGCCCTCACGCCCGTACCCGCGATCGCCGGTCCGGCCGTCGTTCCCACGAGTCCCGTCACGAACAGCGACACCAGCGCCGCCGCGATCCCCATCCTCCGCATGTCGTCCGCTCCTTCCGCTGCGAGTATCGGCGCCGTGGCGACGGCGCCTCCCTCCATGTTCGGCGTGCCTGCCCTCCGATCCGAAGATCCGCGGTTCCTTCGGGGGGAGGGCAGATACCTCGAGAACATCGAGATCCCCGGGGCGCTCCACGCCGCCTTCGTCCGTTCCATCATGCCTCACGCGACGGTGGCCGGGATCGGCGTGTCGGCCGCGCAGACGGCCGCCGGCGTCGCGGGTGTCTACGTCGCAAGTGACCTGGGCCTCGCGCCACTTCCGCCGTCCGGCACCGTGGAGGGGGATTTCGAGGGGACGCTCGAGGGGTTGTTCAGCCGAGAGCCGATCGGGCACGACGTCGTCCGGTTCGTGGGCGAGATCGTCGCCGTCGTCGTCGCCGAGACACGCGAACAGGCCGTCGACGCGACGGAGCTGGTGGCCGTCGAGTACGACGAGTTGCCGGTCGTGGTCGACGTGGAGGCGGCGGTGGCCGAGGAGGCGCCGCTCCTGTGGCCGGCGTTCGGGACCAACGTCGCCCATTCCTTCGGCTCGGCGTCGGACGAGGATCCGCTCGAGGGAGCCGATGTCGTGGTTCGCGGTCGGTTCGTGAACCAACGGGTCGCGCCCGCGCCGATGGAGACGAACGGGATCGCGGTGATACCCGAAACCGACGGCTCGTTCACGGTCTGGGTTTCGACGCAGATCCCGTTCGACGTCCGGGACGACCTCGCGGAGACGCTGGGGGTCGGGCGCGATCGCGTGCGCGCGATCGCGCCCGACGTGGGCGGCGCGTTCGGAGCCAAGTTGCAGATCTACGCCGAGTACCATGCCGTCGCCGCGATCGCGGCGCGGCTCGGGCGGCCCGTGCGATGGCAGGAGACACGGTCGGAGTCGATGGTCTCGCTGACGCACGGAAGGGCGCAGGTCCAGACGGTGGAGTTCGGGGCTCGCCGGGACGGCACCCTGGTCGGACTGAAGGCCGAGATCCTCGCGGACATGGGCGCGTATCCGATCGGCGCGTTCATGCCCGGCACCACGCAGGAGATGTTGTGCGGCGTCTACCGGATCCCGCGCGTCGTGAGCAGCGGGCGGAGCGTCGTCACCAACACCACGCCGGTCGCCCCCTATCGGGGCGCCGGCCGGCCCGAGGCGACCGCGCTGATCGAGCGAGCGATGGACATGCTCGCCACGGAGCTCGGCGTCGATCCGGTCGAGCTTCGGCGAAGGAACTTCATCCGGCCCGAGGACTTCCCGCACACCACCGTCACGGGCGTGACATACGACACCGGGGATTACGGGAAGCCCCTGGACGAGGCGCTTCGCCTCGTCGGCTACGAGGCGCTCCGCGCCGAGCAGACGGCGAGGCGCGCGGGCGGCGATGAGATCTGTCTCGGCATCGGCGTGGCCACCTACGTGGAGATCACGGCGTTCGGCGGCCGCGAGTACGCGGCCGTCGAGATCGACGGAGACGGTCGCGCGACGGTCTCGGTCGGCACCACCCCGGCCGGGCACGGGCACGAGACCGCGTTCGCGCAGCTCGCCTCGACCTCGCTCGGGATCCCGTTCGAAGACGTGACCGTCGTCCACTCGGATACGGGGCTGGTGGCCCGCGGTGAGGGGACGTGGGGCTCGCGATCGCTGCAGATCGGCGGGTCCTCGGTCTTCGAGCAGGCGGAAGCGGTCGTGGAGCAGGGACGCGAGGCCGCGGCGGCACTGCTCGAGGTGGATGCCGCGGACGTCGAACGGGTCGAGGGCGGGTTCGCGGTCCTCGGCGCACCCGACCGCAGCATCGGCTGGGGCGAGGTCGCCGGCGGAAGCGACGGGGGAGCGCTTCGCGCGGAGGGTCGCTTCCGCCAGCGTGGGTCGACGTTCCCGTTCGGCGCGCACGTCGCGGTGGTGGAGGTGGACACCGCGACCGGGCACGTCCGGTTGCTCCGTCACGTGGCCGTAGACGATTGTGGCCGGATCCTCAACCCCGCGCTGGTGCGAGGTCAACAGCACGGCGGGCTCGGACAGGGCATCGCGCAGGCGCTCTTCGAAGAGGTCCTCTACGACGAGAGCGGGAACCCGGTGACGTCGACGCTCGCGACGTATCAGATGCCGAGCGCGGCCGACCTTCCACCCTTCGAGACGTCGAACACGGAGACGCCGACGGACCTGAACCCGCTGGGCGCGAAAGGGATCGGCGAGTCGACCACGATCGGCTCGACGCCGGCGGTGCAGAACGCCGTCGTCGACGCGCTCTCCCACCTGGGCGTGCGCCACATCGACCTGCCCCTCACCCCGGAACGTGTGTGGCGAACCCTCCGTGCGGCCCGACAGGGATCGTCGCCGGCAGGGAGCCTCGACGGACCATGATCGCGGACCTGGTCGAGACGCTCGCGGGGATCGCGGAGGGCATCCTGTCGGGACTCGAAGGCCGCGGACCTGCCGCGACGTACGAGGGACCGAGCGTGTACGAGTTCGTCGACGACCTCGTGCGCACGTACCCCGATTCCGGCGTGCAGCGGGTCGACGGTCACACCCTCGGCCTCCGAGACGCCGTGCTGGTGTTCGAGGTGATCGATGAGGCACCGGAGCACGTCACGGGAACCTCACTCGAGGAGCTCGAACAGCGAGGGATCCACGTCGTCGTCTCCCGTCCACCCGACACGACACTGATCTCTTTCCACGGCACGGGCGACGATGGTGAGACGTTGGCAGGTCGGATCGTCCCCGCGCGCGGATGGGCCTTCTTGATCGCCTCCTCGAGTGAGGGCGCGGCCGGCGAGCTGGCGAAGATGGTGGATGAGCGTCTCGGAGCCCTCGACCGGACGGGCGACTGAAGAGAGAGACGGCAAGGATCGGAAAGTCCCGAGCGGGCCCCTGCCTGGCAGAGCGACAGGGGTCCTCGCTATCGTGATCCCGTGGCCACGGTCATCCCGATCAGCGACCGGCGGGCTCGGCTCGCGCTGATCCTCGCCGTGCTCGGCGTCCCCTCGCTCGGCATCACGGTCCCCGCCGCCATCTGGCTCGGCGTCGTCGCCGTTCGCCAGCGACGGCTCTCGAGCGGCGGCGAGCCGGCGATGGGGTGCATCGCCCTCGCCCTCGCCGGACTCGACGTCATGATCCTCAACTCGGTCCTGATGAAGACGTTCGCCACCGTCGATCCCCAGCTCGTGTGGATCGGCATCGGATGGGGCGTGGCGCTGGCGACGGCCGCCGCGATCTTCACGGCGTCCACCCTCCGGATCCACCCGGAACGGTGGGGCGCGCTCCTGTTCGCGAGAGCGGGGCTCATCGGGGCGATGGCGGGAGGGACCGCGCTGTTCGTGCAGCTGATCGCCCTCATCGGCTGACTCCGCCGCTGCTACCGTTGCTCCGTGACGGCGCGCTGGGAACGACGCTTCCGCGCGCCGATGATCACCTATCCCGACTGGTCGCCCGCGGCGCCGCAGCGTCTCGCCTACGAGTCGACGGAGAGCGGGATCTGGCAGCTCCATGTCGCGGATCTGGACGCCCGGGTTCGACGACGCGTCACCGATCACCCGGTCGGCGTCATCTCGGGCGCATGGTCGCCGGACGGCACGCAGATCTGCTGGTGGCAGGACGAGACCGGGGACGAGTCCGGGCGCTGGTACACGCAGCCGTTCGAAGGCGGTGAGCCGCGGCTGCTGTTCCCGGAGCTGGACCGCGGATGGAACGAGGGCATCGCCTGGGTGAAGGGGATGCTCGCCGCCTCGATCAGTGGCCACGACGGGTTCGCGGTCTACCTGAGCGAGGACGGCGGCGCCACCGTGAAGGAAGCCGCGCGGAGCACCGAACACATGCGGGTCGCCGGATCGTCGGGCGGCTACAACCGCGGAGGTCTGTCAACGGATGGGACGCTGCTCTGCCTGCAGCACGCCGAGCACGGCGACGAGATCCATGAGGCCCTGCGCGTGATCGATCCGAGGACGGGGGCGACGGTCGCCGACCTGGTCGACGACGGGAAGCAACTCCTGTCTTCCGCCTGGTCCCCGATCGTCGGCGATCGTCGCCTCGCGGTCGTGCACGAGCGGGACGGGATCCCACAACCCGCCCTGTGGGATCCGGTCACGGGGGAGTGGACCGAGATCTCCACGTCACTCGAGGGAGAGGTCTCGGTCGCGGATTGGTGGCCGGATGCGAGCGCCCTGCTCCTCTCGCAACTGCACGACGGCCGGCACCGGCTCCACCGCTTCGACCTCGAGAGCGCCACGCTGACGCCGGTCGAGCATCCGGAGGGCCAGGTCGAGTGGGCGCAGGTCAGGCCGGACGGCGCCGTCTGGTACCGCCACGCGAGCGGCGCGTCCCCGCAGCGGATCCTCGACGACACCGGCGCGGAGGTGCTCCCGCTCGATGGCGAGCCGGCGCCGTCCGGCCGCCCCTACCGGTCGTTCCGGTTCGACAATCGGCACGGCGACTCGGTGCAGGGATTCATCGTGACACCCGAGGGCGACGGGCCGTGGCCGATCCTGATGCGCCCCCACGGCGGCCCCACCTGGCTCGACGAGGACCGATGGAACCCCGAGGTGCAGTCCTACGTCGACGCCGGGTTCGCGGTGGCGGCCGTGAACTATCGGGGCTCGACCGGGCGGGGCGCCGAATGGCGCGATGCGCTGATCGGGGACGTCGGCGGCCCCGAGCTCGAGGACCTCAACGATGCGCTCGACCACCTGATCGCGGAGGGGATCGCGGATCCGGGCCGTGCCGTCGTCGGCGGATGGTCCTGGGGCGGCTACCTGACGCTGATGATGCTGGGCAAGCATCCGGAGCGGAAGTGGCGCTGCGGGATCGCCGGGATCCCGGTCGGCGACTACGAGCTCTCCTACGAGGACATGTCGCCGCTGCTACAGGCCTACGACCGTGCCCTCCTCGGCGGTCGCCCGGACGAGGTCCCCGAGCTGATGGCCGAGCGGAACCCCATCAATTCCGCGGATCGCGTGCAGGCCCCGGTGCTGTTCCTGATCGGCGAGAACGACTCGAGGTGTCCTCTTCGTCAGGCGATGGCGTACGTGGACCGGCTCGCGGCCCGTGATCATCCCCACGAGCTCTACCTGTTCGGGACGGGCCACGGTTCCTTCGACATCGACGAGGACATCCGCCAGCAGCGAGTGATCCTCCGGTTCCTGGCCGAGCACGTTCCCGGGGTGGCGGTCCCCCAGGACTGAGTCGCTATCGTGGGTCCGTGCCCACGTGGATCGTCGTGCTCACCGCGCTGCTCCTCGCGTTCGTGATCTGGCGCGTGGGGATCACCATGTTGCGTTCGCTCACGTTGACGAACCCCGCATCGGCCTCGGACGAACCGGCACCCGCCGTGCCGGAGGACGTCGACGACCTCGGGGTCTACCTCGTCTGCGGCGAGTGCGGCACCGAGCTCAAGATCTCGCGCCTCGGGGAGCTCCAGATCCCACGGCACTGCGGCGAGAAGATGCAGGTCGTACGGCGTCCGGAGCCTGCCTGAGGGCACGTTCTCCACCGATTCCCACAGCCTTCCCCCTTCGTATCCCCGAGGTTTTCCACAACCTCGTGAAGGAAGCGTGAAGATCGCACTGCGACGGAGGGCTTTCTCCACGATGTGGAAACCGATGTGGAAGATCACATGCCTGTGATTCGCCCTGCGGACGGCTCACTTCCAGAACGTGAGTCCGACGAAGCCCACGCCGATGATGCCGAGGCCGGCCCACAGGACGCCGTTGGTCGCGAAGTCTCCCCGGAGGTAGTTCCACACGACCACGAGGACCCCGAGCCCGATCACGCCGAGGACGACCGGCCCGTACCAGCTGGGACTGTGCTTGGACTTCTTCTTGCGCTGGGGCTCGACCTGATACCGCTGGGTGGTCCGCTTCTTGCGTCCGCGTGACTCCGGCATGGATCGAATGCTACCCGAGGGCTACCCGGGAACGATCGAGAGCCGATCCGTCGCGGCGGCCTCGACGGCGGTGCGGGTGAACGGGAGCGGGCGGAGCTCGCCCACCGCCCAGGCCTCGGCCTGGTCGTTCCAGTGAGGAGAGGCCGGGTTGCCCGACTGACCCGGTCGGGAGGATGCCCTTGCTGTCGTCGAGGTTCGCCAGGTCGTAGACGGCCCTCCAGGAAGGGACGACGTAGACGTCGAAGGGACCGTCGCCCTCGAAGCCGGCGTTGTTGACGGTCTGTTCGTCGCCGCCGAGCGGATGCTCGGCGGCGACGAACAGGGGCTCGAGCCCGGGCATGCGGCCGAGCGGATGCGCGAACCGCGCCCGATGGATGTCGCCCCAGCGCCACGCCGTCGGGTCGGGACCCATCGCCTCGGCGCATCGATCCCAGGCCGCGCGCAGTGCGTCGTCGAGCTGTTCCTGCGTGAGGACGCCTTCATCCAGCAGCGCCGGGAGGGCCCGGCATCGGAACAGCTCGCGATCGGTGAGGTACTCCGCCACCAGCTCCTCCTTGCCGTCGATCGCTCGGCGAGCGAGCTCGTCGACGAAGACCTCCCACAGCGCGGCGGGCGGTGAGCCGGCACGCAGGTCGTGATCCCAGCCATCGAACAGCGTTCGGGCCCGCTCGTCGCCGACGGAGACGCGGGGGAGCAGGTCGCGCGCCGAGAGCGAGAGGGTGTCGCACTGGATCGTCCGGCAGGTCTCCACGGTGTGATCGCTCCGCGCCTCGAGGAGCTCGGTGATCCGCGCGGCGCGGCCGGGGGCGTGGAAATCGTGGCCGATCAGATGGGGATAGTCGTCGCCGTGGATCCGATCGTTCGCCGTCACGAGGTACCCGCGATCGGGATCGACCGCGAACGGCAGCTCCTCGAAGGGGACGAAGCCCACCCATTCGTGCTCGGCCGTCCAGCCGGGAACCGGGACGGTGCCGTCGCCGGCGCGCCGGATCGGATGGAGCCCGGTGCACTGGTAGCCGATCGTGCCGTCGACGTCGGCATAGACGAGGTTCTGGCCCGGACATTCCAGTGCTCGCGCAGCATCGCGGAACCCCTCGAAGCTCGTGACGTTCGCGACGTCGACGAGCGCCGAGGGGCGGATGCTGTGCTCGGCGCCGACCCATCGCAGGGCGTAGGAACCGTCGAGCGGTCGCTTCGTAGGCCGGAGACGGCCGGTGAGGTAGGAATCGAGGAGCGGTCCGTGCCGCGTCGCGCGAACCTCGTGGACGATCGGCTCGTCGCTGCCGCGGACCCGGATCTGCTCGAGATGCACGACGAGCGGCTCCCACGAGTCCTCGTACCGAGCCGCGGTGCCCTCTTCGTTCAGTCGCTCGAGATAGAGGTCCTGGACGTCCCCGCCGACGTTGGTCGCCCCCCAGGCGTGGTGTGCGGTCGTCCCGAGCACGATGCCGGGGGCGAAGGGCGCCGCCACGCCCCGAGCCTCGTAGCCGGGAGCGCGGAGATGGAGCTCGAGCCAGGCGCCCGGCTGCTGGACCAACAGGTGCGGGTCGTTCGCGAGCAGGGGCCTGCCGGAGGCGGTCTTGGCGCCCGCGATCGCCCACTCGTTGGAGCCCTGGCCTCGTGGTGGTCGAGGCAGTTCCTGCAGCAGGTCGCCCGCGAGGCGGCCGGCCGCCGGCGCGGTGGGATGACCGCTCAACGGGGGCAGGAGGCGGCCGGCCGCCTCCTCGCCGAGCTCGGCCGCGAGGTGCACGCGCAGGAGCTCGAGGTCCCAGTTGCCGGACAGACCCCAGGAGAACATCGCCCAGCAGGCCCCCCATGAGGCGTCGTCGTCGGGGAGATCGGGCGACGCGTCGAGCAACACGTACTCGACGGGCGGGGCGGGCATCGCGGCGATCCAGGCCGCGATCCCCTCGCGGAAGCGCGCGATCATCGCGCGAGACGTGTCGTCCCATCCGGCGGCGATCGCGGCGCCCGCGCGGTTGATGCCGATCGTGCGCGTGAAGCGGTCGTCGTCGAGGGTGAGCTCGCCGAAGAGCTCGGACAGGCGGCCGTTCGCCTGCTTCAACGCGAGGTCGATCTGGAAGAGGCGCTCGCCCGCGGTCACGAGGCCCTGGGCGAACCACAGATCGTCGAGCGAGTTGGCCGAGATGTACGCGACGCCGGCGTGATCGCGGAGCACTTCGACGGGCGCGTGCAGCGCCGAGGCAGTGAGCTCACCTTCGAGGGGGAATGCTGCGGCGGCCGCGGCGGTGCGGAGCCCGTCCAGGAAATCGGCCATCAGCTCGCAGCCTATCGATGGAACCCGGGTCGGCTTCTCCCAGCGATGTGTCAAGGGCTTACCGACGAACACCGCGGATGATGTCGGTAAGCGCTTGACGGGTCACGCCGGGGAGGGCCGCCGGCCGATGGAGTCACGTTGTTGCGGGGTCCGACCTGCCGGCCGGATCAGCTCACCCGCACGTTGCCGAGCCAGCTCTCGTACAGGCGCGCGTACGTCCCGCCCGCCGCGACGAGCTCCTCATGCGTCCCCGTCTCCACGAGCCGGCCGGCGTCGAACACGAACACGCGGTCGGCCCCCTCCGCTGTCGAGAGTCGGTGGGCGACGGTGATCGTCGTCCGGCCTTCGGACACGCGGCGGAGCGCCTCCGAGGTCCGCCGCTCGGTCGCCGGATCGACGGCCGACGTCGCCTCGTCCAGGATCAACAACCCGGGGTCGGCGATGTGCGCGCGGGCGAGCGCCACCAGCTGCCGTTCACCCACGGAAAGCGCTTCTCCCCGCTCGCCCACCGGCGTATCGAGCCCCTTCGGGAGCCCGGCCGCCCAGACACCGAGGCCCAGCTCCTCGAACGCGGTCTCCACGTCTCGGTCGGTCGCTCCGGTCCGGCCGGCGCGGACGTTCTCGCGCACCGTCGTGTCGAACAGGAACCCGTCCTGCGGCACCATCCGCAGCGAACGCTGTCGGGACGGCGCCGCGATCTCACGGAGATCGACCCCTCCGACCTCGATCCGACCGGACGCCGGGTCGGCGAGCCGCGAGACCAGTTTCACGAACGTGGTCTTGCCGCACCCGGTCTCGCCGACGATCGCGACGTGCTCGCCGGCCTCGACATCCAGCGTGATCCCGTGCAGAACCGGGCCGCCCTCGCGATAGGAGTACTCCACGCCGGAGGCCACGACCGAGAGTGCTCCGGCCGGAAGCTCGACGCCCGGTTCCGGCTCGACGATCTCCACCGGGAGGTCGAGGACGGCGAGGACCTTCCGCCATCCCGCGATCGCGGTCTGCGTCTCGCTGTAGATCTCGGGGAGATCGGTGAACACGTGCAGGAACGCGTCCGCGAGGAACAGGAACGCGGTGACCCGACCGAACGTGAGTCCCCAGTCCGGCCCGAACCCGGCGCCGAGCACGACCACGATCGAGACGGCCAGCGCGTAGAAGACCGTGGACAGGGGGAAGAGCGTGGCCGATCGCCAGTGGGCGACGACTTCCGCCTGGTAGCGCCGGTCGATCGCGCCGCGGACACGGCCGAACGTCTGCTCGTCGAGCCCGTAGGCGCGCACCACCGCGGCCCCCATCACGGACTCGGAGACCTCGGAGAGCATCTCGCCGACGCGCGTTCGGGCGGCGTCGAACGCCGCTGAGAGCCGAGCCTGGAGCGACCAGACGATCAGGATCAGCGGGATCACCAGGCCGACGATCGCGAGCGTGAGCTGCCACGAGAAGACGAGCATCAGAACGAGCGACCCCGCAACCTGGACCGCCGCCCAGATCCAGGCGATGCCACCCCACTCCATGAACTGCTGCATCGCATCGATGTCGGCGGTCACGCGAGCGACGAACACCCCGCGCTTCTCGTCCGACTGCTCGGCGATCGAGAGGCTGTGGATGTGGGCGAACGTCCGGATCCGAAGGCCCATCATCGCGCCTTCCGCGGCCCGGACCAGGCGCTTCCCGGCGACGCGCGACGTGACGTAGGTCAGCGCCACCAGGGCGAACGCCGTCGCGCAGACCGTGCCGACGTAGACGGGTCGGAACCCACCGTCGAAGCCATTGTCGAAGACCAGCTGGATCAGGATCGGCGTCGTGAGGTGCGCCATCACTACGCCGAGGGAGATGATCACCGTGAACCCGAGGCCGGCGCGCAGCTCCGGGCTTTCCCGGATCCCTCGCCGCAGGACGGCGAAGGAGCTCCGGAGCTCCTCGGGGATCTCGAGGCCGTCGTCGTCGACCGCGGCGTCTACCGCGCTCATCGTTCCCCCCGTGCGTAGGCGTGGATGATCGCGGCGTACCCGGGCGACGAGGCCATCAGCTCGTCGTGCGAGCCGGTCCCTGCGACGCGCCCCCCGTCGAGGTAGATCACGCGATCGGCCAACCGGATCGTCGACAGGCGGTACGCGATCACCACGAGCGTGGTCCGCAGCTCCTCGCGGAGCGCCGCGAGGATCTGCGCTTCGACCGAGGCGTCGACCGATGACGTCGCGTCGTCGAGGATCAGCACCCGCGGTTCCCGCACGATCGCGCGCGCGAGCGCGACCCGCTGGCGTTCCCCTCCCGACAGCGTGTAGCCGCGCTCGCCGACGACCGTTTGGAACCCGGCGGGCAGCGTGTCCACGAAACGGTCGACCGCCGCGATCCGCGCCGCTCGTTCTATCGCGTCGTCGTTCGCGCCGGAGTCGAGCGCGATGTTCTCGCCGATGGTCGTGGAGAACAGGAAGCTCTCCTGGAACACGATCGAGACGGCGCGCCTGAGCGCGTCCGGCTCCGCGTGCCGGACGTCGACCCCGCCGACCCGCACCGTGCCGGACTCCGGGTCCGCCAGCCGGACGAGGAGTTGCGCGAGCGTGGACTTGCCCCCGCCGGTCTCGCCAACGATCGCCACTGATTCCCGTGGGCCGATCCGCAGGGTCACGCCGTCGAGGATCTGCGTGCCGTCGAGGCTATGGTGCAGATCCTCGGCATCCAGCCCGAGTGGGCCGTCCGGCAACGGCTGCGGGTCCACCGCGGGGAGCACCGTGATGGGCTCGCCGAAGACCCGTTCGATCCTCGCGTACCCCACCACGGCTCGGGGGAGCTCCGCCAGGATCCAGCCGATGAAGCGCATCGGCCACGCGAGGAGATCGAACAGCGCGATGAACCCGATCAGGCGACCGAGCGTGAGCCCTCCGGCGGCCACCCGCCAGGAACCGACGAGCAGAAGGATCGCCGCGACGAGGGCAGGGAGCGCGTCGAGGGCTGCCTCGAACGTGGCTCGCAGGTAGCCCGCGTCGACCCGCTCGTCACGGAGCGCCCGCGCCTTGATCGCGAGCCGTTCGGTCTCGGCCGTCTCGCGCCCGAGGGTCTTCACGACGAGCGCGCCGTCGATCGATTCGTGCGCGACGGCCGAGACCTCGCCGATCCGCTCCTGCGCCCGCGCGGCGGGACCCTGCATCCGCGTGGCGAAGTTGCGGTTCATCACCGCGAGAGCGGGGAACAGGACCGCCGCGATCAACGCGAGGAAGAGGTCGGTGGCGATCAGCTGGATCATCGCCAGGACGATCAGCACGATCACGCCGGTGGCGAACGGGACCGGCCAGAACACGTCCACCGCCGCCTTCACGTCGGCTTCCATGTGCGCCAGCAGCTCACCGGTGGGGGTCTCGCGGTGATACGCGAGCGCCAGCCGCCGGTACCGGTCCGCGATCCTCGTGCGAAGCGTGGCCATCACCCGTTCGCCGGAGACGCCGCTGAAGAACCGCCGCAGCATGATCCCGAGTGCCCGGAGGCACCCGAACGTCATCAGTGCCGCGACCGCGAGCCAGATCTTCCGGGGTTCCACCCCGCCGGCGAAGGCCGGTTTCAGCACCTCGTCGGTGGCTCGCCCGAGCGCGGTGGTGAGACCGATCGAGGCGAAAGCGAACAGGACCGCACCCGCCACCGAGACGAAGAACGGTCCCGGATGCATCCGGACGTAGGACACGATCAGGCGGAGGCCGCGCCCGAAGAGCCCTTCGGGTGGTGCCTCCGCCACGACCCCTTCGGTCGTCGTCTGCGCGCTCACGGCCACCACCCTATGATGCGCACCATGACCGACCACCGTCCGTGGTTCCGCGTGTGGCGAACGGGAGTCCCGAAGACGGTTGCCCCGTTCCCTCGCCAGAGCGTCTTCAACCTGCTCGTCGATTCCGCCGCCGGCTTCCCCGAGTCCACGGCCATCGCGTTCCTCGGCAAGCATCTGAACTATCGCGAGCTCCTGCAGGAGGTGGAGCGCTTCAGCGCCGTCCTCGCCGGTCTCGGGGTGAAGCGAGGCGACCGCGTCGGGCTCCTCCTACCGAACTCACCCCAGTACGTGATCGCGTGGTACGCGTGCCAGCGGCTCGGCGCCGTGGCGGTCGGTAACAACCCGCTCTACACGCAGCGCGAGCTCGCGCACCAGATCAAGGACCACTCGCCCAGCGTGATGGTCGTCCTCGACCAGCTCTACCCGGCGTGGGCGGCCGTGGAGCACGAGGTCCCCGTCGGAGAGGTGATCGTCACCAAGCTCACGGACTACATGCGGTTCCCGCTCAACCTGCTCGCACCCATCAAGTTCAAGAAGGACGCGAAGCACGAGGGGAAGCCGTGGCCCCCGGTCCCCGCGGATGCGAAGGTCCGATGGTGGAAGCAGGCGATGGGGTCGGCGGGTACGCCGCCGCCGGTGGCCGAGGTCGACGCCGAGCACGACGTGGCGACGCTCGTCTACACGGGTGGGACGACCGGCCTGTCGAAGGGCGCGATGCTCTCGCACTTCAACATCGCCTCGAACATCCGCCAGGTCGTGCCGTGCATCACGTTCTTCGAGCGCGGCAAGGACGGCGTGATGTGCATCCTGCCGTTCTTCCACTCTTTCGGGTTGGTGGCGATGAACTTCGGGATCGCGCAGGCGGGCAAGCTCGTCCTGCTTCCTCGCTTCGAGGTCCACATGGCGCTCAAGGAGCTGGACAAGGAGAAGCCGTCGTTCTTCCCCGGCGTCCCCAGGCTGTTCGTCGCCCTGAACGAGGCGCCGGAGACCGCGAAGTACGACCTGAAGTCGGTGAAGGCCTGCATCTCCGGCGCGGCGCCGCTTCCCCGCGCGGTCGCCGAGAAGTTCCACGAGGTGACGGGCGGTGCGAACCTCGTCGAGGGCTACGGGCTCACCGAGACCTCTCCCGTGGCGCACGTGAACCCGTTCGACAAGCCGAAGCACGGGACGATCGGCCTGCCCATCCCCGACACCGACTGTCGGATCGTCTCGCTCGAGGATCCGGACAGCGAGGTGCCACAGGGTGAGCGGGGCGAGCTCTGCATCAAGGGACCCCAGGTGATGCTCGGCTATTGGAACAAGCCCGAGGCGACCGCGGAGATGATCCGGGGCGAATGGCTGCACACCGGCGACATCGCGATCATGGACGACGAGGGGTTCTTCCAGATCGTCGACCGGATGAAGGACATGATCATCGTGTCCGGCTTCAACGTGTACCCGACCGAGGTCGAGGCGGTGATCTACCGGCACCCGAAGGTGCTGAAGGCGTGCGTCGTGGGATTGCCCGACGACCGGACGGGCGAGCGGGTGAAGGCCTACGTCGTGGCGAAGGAGGGCGAGACCATCACCGGGCGAGGAGCTCGACGCGTGGGCTCGCGATCCCGCGCAGGGACTCACCGGGTACCGCGTCCCCAAGGAATGGGAGTTCCGCGACGAGCTCCCGGAGACCCTGATCGGCAAGGTCCTTCGCCGTGTCCTCCAGGAGGAGGAGCGCAAGAAAGCCTCCGCTCCCTCCTGAGGTCGTCCCGAGCGCAGGGAGCTAGCCTCATCCGTATGGACGTGCATCTCTTCCGGGACGCCGGACTCGGGAACGGTTCGTACCTCGTCGAGGTGAGCGCCGGGCGGGCGGTGCTGATCGATCCCGACCGTCGGATCCGCCGGTACCTCGACGCAGGCGAAGGATCGAGGGGTCGAGATCGTCGGGGTCCTGGACACCCACTTGCATGCCGACTTCGTGTCGGGCGCCCTCGACCTGCGGGCCGAGACCGGCGCCGAGCTGTACGAGCCCGCGGAGGCGGGTGTGTCGTTCCCCCACACACCGGTCACGCCGGGCGAGCGGTTGGACGTCGAGGACATCGAGGTCGAGGTCCTCGCCACGCCTGGTCACTCGCCGGAGCACGTGTCGTACGTGTTCCGTCGCGAAGGCGACACCGCGCCGGTGTTGTTCAGCGGCGGGGCGCTGATCGTGGGCGGCGCGGCGCGGAGCGATCTGGCGGGACCCGAGCTCACCGACCACCTCACGCATCACCAGTTCGAGACCCTGCAGCGCGCGTTCTCCGACCTGCCCGATGAGACCCTTCTGAAGCCGACGCACGGCGGCGGGTCGTTCTGCTCGGCGGGCAGCGGGAAGAAGCACGTCTCGACGCTCGGCGAGGAGCGGCAGACGAACACGCTGCTCCCGATGGGCGAGGACGAGTTCCTGAAGTCCTGGCCGGCGTCGTTCCCCCGCACGCCGGCGTACTTCTCGCGCATGCGTGAGATCAACTGGGCGGGCCCTCGTCTCCGGACGGACATCGAGATGCCGCGGCCGCTCACGCCGGACGCGTTCGCGGCCGCGGCCTCGAAGGAGGGCTCGATCGTCGTCGACGTACGCGATCCGGCCGCCTACGCGGAGGGTCACGGTCAAGGCGCCGTCGCGATCCCGTTCCGGGATGCGTTCCCGACGTGGTTGGGCTGGCTCGTGCCCGCGGATGCGCGCCTGTTGTTCGTGCTGGGCGACACGGCTCTCGAGGACGTGGTCGACGCGAGCCTCCTGGTCGGGCTCGAGCGGTTCGAGGGCTACCTCGACGGGGGGATGGACGCGTGGCGCGAGGCCGAACTGCCGGTCCGCACCCTGCCGGCGATCGGTCCCGACGACGTGGTCTCGTGGATGGAGAAGGGCGCGCAGCCGATCGACGTGCGGGAGCCGGACGAGCTCGAGTTCGGAGGCGTCTCCGGCGCTGAGTCGGTTCCACTCGGGGACATCCCGGGACGTGCGGCGAACCTCCCGGCCGGCCGTCCTTTGCTCGTCTACTGCGCGTCGGGGATGCGATCGACCACGGCCGCATCGCTCCTGGAACGAGCTGGCGTCGGCCCGGTCGTGAACCTCAGGGGTGGCTACGGCGCGTGGCAGGAAGCCGGCCGCGACTGACGACCACTTCGGTCGGCCGCTTCGCACTCGCCGCCGCGAACCCCAGAGAAGCCACATCGCCAACGACGAGCGTGGCGGGTGGTCCGATGTTCGCTGCCTCCGCGAGGAGCGGAAGGTCCGTCAGCGTCCCGACGACCGAGCGTTGCTCCGGCGTCCATGCCCACTGAACGATCGCAGCGGGTTCGTCTGCAGGACGGCCGGACGCGATCAGGTCTGCGCACGTCTGCGCGAGTCGGCCAGCGGCCATCAGCACGACCAGCGTGTCGGCGCCCGCGACCCTCGAGAGGTCGACCTCGTCGTCGTGGGCGGTGGAGCCCGTGACGACGGCGAACGAGCGCGCGACGCCTCGATGGGTGACCGGGATGCCCGCCGCGGCAGGGGCGGCCACCGCTGAGGACACTCCCGGCACCACCTCGCAGGGGACGCCCGCGGCGGCGCACGCCGCCATCTCCTCTCCGCCGCGGCCGAAGACGAAGGGGTCGCCGCCCTTGAGGCGGACGACCGTCGCGCCGTCGAGCGCCCGATCGACCAGGAGCCGTTCGATCTCTCGCTGCGGCACGGCCGCGCGCCCCGGCTCCTTGCCCACGTAGATCCGCTCGGCGCGTGCCGGCGCCAGATCCAGCAGCGCGGGCGCGACGAGCCGGTCGTAGACGACCACGTCGGCGTCCGCGAGCGCTCGCGCGCCGCGGACCGTGATCAGCTCCGGGTCGCCGGGTCCGGCGCCGACGAGGAAGACGCGCCCGGTCACGAGGCCTTCACCTCTTCCGAGCAGCCGCTCCCGGAGTAGCTGCCCGAAGCTCCTCGCCGCGTCCTTCGCGCACCAGCTCGGCGGCCTCGTCGAGATCGAGGGCGTCATGCCAACGCTGCGCGCGCACCGCGAAGTCCGGAAGGGCGGGCAGCGTCTCCCGGCGCACCTCGCCCACGATCCGGAGCACCTCGGCCCATTCCGGCCCGAACTCGTCCTGGAGCCGCTCTCGAACGAGCCTCGCGACGGTGGGGGACGCGCCTCCCGTGCCGATGGCGAGCACGAGGTCGCCCCGCCGGACGACCGCCGGCGCCGCCCAGTCGCACTGTGGGATATCGTCAATCAGATTGACGAGTACACGGCGAGCGCGCGCCTCCCGTGCGATCGCGGCGCGCGTGGCGGCATCGTCCGACGAGGCCACGGCGAGGAACGCTCCGTCCAGGTCACCGGGCCGCCACGCGCGCCGCTCCACCCGCACCCCTGCCACGCCTTCGAACCGCTCGTCAACGCTCGGCTCCACGACGAGGACGTCGTCCGCGCCGGCGGCGAGCATCCCTTCCACCTTGCCCTCGCGGATCGCCTGGGCGCCGATCACGACGCAGCGCCGGCCTGCGAGCTCGAGCATCACCGGGTAGCCGAAGCTCATCCCGCCGCCTCCTCTCGCTCGCCGGCCGCAGCTCGATCGTTCGCCGCAGCACGCTCGCTGTCCGAGGCGGAACCCAGCAGGCCGACCGAGCAGTGGATCCCGCACTCCTTGTCGGTCGCCTGCTCCCACCACCAGCGACCGGCTCGCTCGGACTCACCGGGCACGACCGCTCGCGTGCAGGGCGCGCAGCCGATCGACGTGTAGCCCTGGTCGAAGAGGGAGTGATACGGAACGTCGTGCTCCCGCACGTACTCCCAGATGCGATCCAGCGTCCAGTCCGCGACCGGGTTGAGCTTCACGATCCCGCCGTGGTCGCGGTCGAGCTCGACCTTCGCGATGTTCTTCCGGCTCCGCCACTGTTCGCGGCGGAGACCCGCGATCCACGCGTCGAGCGTCGCGAGCTTCCGCTTCAACGGCTCCACCTTGCGGACCTCGCAACACCGGAGGCGCAGGTCGACGCTCCCGTACATCAGGTTCGGACCGTGCTCGGTGACCATCGCCGACACGGTGTCGGTCTCCGGGTACTCGAACTCCACGGCGATCCCGTAGCGTTCGCGCACCTTCTCGAACAGCTCGTAGGTCTCGGCCGGGAGGCGTCCGGTGTCCAGCGTGAACACCCGGACGTCGGGGTTCAGCCGCCACGCCATGTCGACCAGCACCATGCCGTCCACGCCACCCGCGGCGCTGATCGCCAGACGGGGATGGAAACGCTCGAGCGCCCACGCCAGCAGCTCCTCGGCGGCGGCGTCCTCGAACCGCTCCGCCGCCCGCTGCACCCAGACCTCTTCCTCGTCGAAGACGGGGAGCACGGGTTGGTGGATCGGCTGGACCGGGTCGCGATCGGCCATCAGGCCCCTCCCACGGCGGTGAGCTGAAGCTCGAACACTCGCTCGCAGACCTCGCAGCGCCACCCGGACGGGTCGGCGGGCCGCAGCTCCTGCTCGCCGCAGAACGGGCAATAGAACGGCACGGCGCGTGGCGTCACGGAGCTCATCGGCCTCCCTCCGGCGTGGCGAACACGGTGAGCTCGTCGTCGTTCATCTCTCGGACGAACTCCGTGAAGCTCGGTCCTTCCACCCCTCGCCTGGCGCGGTAGCGCTTGACCAGGGTCTCGACGTAGTCGGCGGCGTCCTCCGCGAAGACACGCACGCCCTTCACTTTTCGGCCGAATGAGGCGCCGCCCTCCCCGTCGATCCCGTCGCCGACGGTGCCACCCAGGTGCACGAGGAACGCGTCGGACTTCGTGCCGTCGGGGCGTCGTGCGAGCGCGGACATCAGGCCGATGTCGGCGACCTGGAACCGTGCGCAGGAGTTGGGGCAGCCGTTCACGTGGATCCGGATCTCCTCGTCGAGTCCGGGGAGCCGCTGGTCCAGCTCCTCGGCGAGCCAGCGTGCTCGTCCCTTCGTCTCTCCGATCGCGAGCTTGCAGAACTCGATCCCGGTGCACGCCATCACGCCCTTGCGGAACGGGCTGGGCGCGACGGGGAGGTCGAGCTCGTCCAGCCGCGCGGCGAGCTCGGCGGTCGAGGCCTCCTCGACGTCGACGATCACGAGCTTCTGGCGCGACGTCGTGCGGATCTGCCCGCTCCCGAACCGGTCCGCGAGATCCGCGACCAGCCGCAATTGGTGGCCGCTCAGTCGCCCGGCTCTCGGCGCGAACCCGACATACGTGCGGCCGTCCAGCTGCGCATGCACGCCGATGTGATCGCGCGACCGCAGTGCGGCCGGCGCCGGCGCGGGACCGTCGGGGAGCGGCTCGTCCAGGAACTCCTTCTCGAGGACCCGGCGGAACTCCTCGGCTCCCCAGTCCCTGACCAGGAACTTGAGCCGGGACTGGTTGCGCGAACGTCGATAGCCGTACTCGCGGAAGAGGCTGGTCACCGCCGACCAGGTCTCCGCGGCTCGCTCGGGGGTGACGAAGGCGTCGAGGCGCTGAGCGAACATCGGGTTCGTCGAGAGCCCACCGCCGACCCACAGGTCGTAGCCGGGGCCGAGCTCCGGGTGCTCGACGCCGACCAGCGAGATGTCGTTGATCTCGGGGTCGGTGCAGCGCGACGCGCAGCCGCTGATCGAGGACTTGTACTTCCGCGGCAGGTTCGAGAACTCGGTCGTCCCGATGAACCGGTCGCGGATCTCGGCGATCGCGGGCGTCGCGTCCAGGATCTCGTCGGCCGCGATCCCGGCGAGCGGGCATCCGAGGATCACGCGCGGCGTGTCCCCGCACGCCTCGGCCGTCGTGAGGCCGGTGGATTCCAGGCGCTCGAAGATCGCCGGGACGTCTTCGATCCGGATCCAGTGCAGCTGCACGTTCTGCCGGTCCGTGACGTCGGCGAGGTCGCGACCGAAGGTCTCGCTCGCCCACGCGATCGCGCGGAGCTGGTCCGACGTCAGCCGCCCGCCGTCGATCCGGATCCGCATCATGAAGAACTCGTCCTCGAGCTCCTCGGGCTCGGCGCTGCCCGTCCGCTCGCCGGGCACGCCCTGCTTCCGCTGCGTGTACAGGCCCCACCAGCGCATCCGGTTGCGGAGGTCCTGCTTGCCGATCGAACGGAACCCGCCCGGCGCGAAGATCCGCTCGATGCGTTCACGAACCTCGAGCGGCTCGGCTTCCTTCTTGATCTGCTCGGCGCCGTTCAGCGGCTCGTGGTAGCCGAGCGCCCATTGGCCCTGTCCACGAGGGCGGGGAGCCTTGCGTTCGGTGAGTGCCATCGGAGATGCCTTCCGGAGATGGGAACGGCCGCCTCGCGGCGGCCGGTGGATGCTTCGGGATCGGGAGCGCTACGGCCGCGAGAGGGGTACGAGGCCGTGCTCGGCCTCGTTGGTCACCTCGGGACAGCAGCAGAGGCGGTCGGGGATCATCGCCGCCACTTGCCCTGCCGTACGCGTCCGGATCATCAGGTCGGATCCCATCTGGAAGGTCGGAGTTGCAGGTGCAACAAGCTATCGGCGGCCGACCCCCAGCGTCAAGCTCGTGGCCGAAGAGGCTAGCCGAGCCAGCTTCGAGCGATGCCGATGCTTCGGGGCCACGGCGAAAGTCGGCTACACGAATCACGAAGGCTGCGATGGCTACTCTCGGCTCGGAGATCGGAGGTCACATGAACGAAGACGAGCTGATCGGACTCCTTCGTGAACGACAGAACAACGGCAGGACCAGCTATCTCACCTTCGGCGACCTGGTAGCCATGGTGCCTTCGGATCAGATGGATGAATGGCGAGCCGTGCTTGCGAAGGCCAGGCGCGCCGATGCCGCGCGGGACGCCGAGGAGGACCGCGACTAGCGCTACCGAGACCGAAGCGGCTTACGCGGAGAGGGTCGTCACAGTGGTGCGTTCCTCCAGCGTCAGGCCGCGGAGCGGGGGTCGAACGTCCGCGGAGAGCAACACCCCTCGATCTGTGAGCACCTGCTTCAGCGCGGCGTGGAACGGGATGTCCCCGAGCTGTTCGCGGAGCTCGGTGACGCGGAGGTGGGCTTCGGGACTGTGGTCGTGCACGAGGGCGGCGACGACCTCCGGCCAGGCCGACGCGAGTCCCGAGACCGCGCCGACGGCGCCTCGCTCCATCCCGGCTCGGACCAAGGGTTCGGAGCCGATGAATACGTCCATGCCGTCGATGAGGTAGGGCTCGATCGCATCGAACGGTGTGTCGCTCACTTTGAGGCCGACGACGTTCGTCTGTTCGCGCCCGAGCTGTTGGATGACGTCCACGGGGATCGCGTAGCCGCTGCGGGCGGCGAACTCGTACACGTAGAACGGCAACGGGTCGCACGCGTCGGCGGCCGATCGCAGGTGGTCGAAAAGCTCGCGCGAACCGAGGGGAAAGTACGGCGGCGCGATCACCGCGACGGCATCGGCGCCGATCTCCAGGGCGTGCGCGGAGAGCGCGATCGTGTCCCGCGTGGTCTGCGCTCCGGCGTGGATCGCGACCTGGAAGCCGTCGGGCCTGACGGCGAGGAAGGCTTCGGCGACGCGCCGGCGCTCGTCCACCGAGAGGAGGACCCCTTCGCCGGTGGTCCCGCAGGCGAGGATGCCGTCGATGCCGCCGTTCGCGAGGAAGCCGACGAGTGGTTCGAAGCCCTCCGGGTCGAGCGACCGACCCCCGTCCTTCAGCGGCGTCACCGCCGCCGCGATCGCTCCGTGGAGTCGATTGGGCATCGAGGCAGTCTAGGTTCGGGGACTCAGCGGCGAGCGAACAGGTTGCGGATCGCGAGCCACACGTTCCTGCCCGGGTGCTCCGCGAGGCGTCGCATGAACCAGGGGAACCAGTGGCTCCCGTAGCTGATCAACACGCGGATGCGGTAGCCCTCGGCGGCGAGCCGCTTCTGGTCCGCGACGCGGATCCCGTACAACATCTGGATCTCGAAGGCATCCCGTCCGAAGCCGGCCGCGGCCGCCCGTCGCTCGATCTCCGTGAGCAGTGGGACGTCGTGTGAGGCGAGCGCGAGGCGGCCGCCGCCGGACCACCGGAGGAACTCGAGCGCCAGCTTCTGGAAGGTCGCCCGGATCCGACGGTGGTCGTGGATCGCCACGTCGGCGTGTTCGCGATAGGCGCCCTTCACCAGGCGGATCGACGCGTTCGCCGCGAGCAGGTCCGCGACGTCCTGCGGCGTGCGATGGAGATAGGCCTGGATGCAGACGCCGGTGTTCTCGAACTCGTCACGGAGCCGGCGGTAGATCGCGAGGGTCGGCTCGACGTAGGCCGCGGACTCCATGTCGAGGAACAGGTGCCTGTCCAGCGCAGCGGAGCGTTCGGCGAGACGCCGCAGACGCGTGAACGTGTCCTCAGGGTCCAGGTCGAGGCCGAGATGTGTGGGCTTGACGGAGACCTCGGCGTCGAGCCCTCCTTCCTCGATCAGGTCCAGCAGCGCGAGGTAGTGATCCAGGACGGCGTCGGCGTCGGCGGCATCCTCGACGTTCTCACCGAGGTAGGTGAACGTCGTGGGGATGTCGTCGGCGGCGAGTCGTTCTGCGGCCGCGAGCGCATCCTCCATCCGCTCGCCCGGCATGAATCGCGCGACCATCGCGCGGACGAACCGATATCGCGGGAGATGGGCGGCGAGCCATCGGTTGCGCGCGGCGAGGAGGATCGCGTCGCGGGCAGGGTTCACGGAAGGACGGCCTCGATCTCGCGAGCCGCGCGGAGACCGGTTTCGATCGCCCCGTCCATGTAGCTGCCCCAGCCCCGCGCGATGTCCGATCCGGCGAACGCGATGCGACCCTCCATCCGCTCGAGCTCGGGGACCCAACGCAGCCAGGTCCCGGGGGCGTACGACGCCCAGGTCTCCCCGGCGAACGGATCCCCGACCCAATCGTGACCACCGATCTCTTCGACGCGAGCTCCCGGGAGCAGATCCTCGATGGCCCGGGTGACGGCATCAGGGTCGGAGAGGGAGAGCGCTGCTGCCGAGGGGCCGAACCCGACGACGACCGTGCCGCCGTCCGGAGTGGATCCGAACGTCTCGATGAAGGACAGAGGGAAGCGATCGGGCGCCGCGGCGAACACCGACGGGAAGCCGCCGGCGAGCTTGGCCCAGATCTTGACGCCGAGGCTCACGACCCCCTCTCGTGCCGCCTCCTGTTTGGTGTCGGAGAGCTCGGGGTCGAACCGAACCGAGCCGAGCGTGTTCACCGGTACGGCGACGACTGCCGCCCCGGCGGTGCGCTCACCCGCCGAGGTCTGCAGGGTGACACCGCCACCGCTCTGTGCGATCTCGTCGACGCGCGTGCCCAGGAGCACCTCTGCCCGGAGGTCGGCGGCCAGCGCGTCCACCAGCGTCCGCGTTCCTCCGCGGAGTGCCCACCGGCCGTTCGTCTCGAAGACCTGCTCCCCGGCGAAACCGGCCAATGCGAACGTCTTGGCGATGCCCAGGTAGCCCACGCGCTCGTTCGGCGCCGAGCTCAACCCGGCGCAGAGCGCGTCCAGGTAGTCGCGATGGAGTGGATCGAGGTCGGTCGCCGCGAGTGCCTTGGCCGTCGATCGGAGGTCGGCCTCCACTGCCGGGGGCCCCTCGGGGATGGACATCGGTTCCGGGATGAGTGCCGCGGCGTCGTGACACAGGCGTTCGAACGACGTGTTGAAGTCCAGGAACGTCTCCGCGGACAGCTCCTCGATCCCGCCGTCTCGACGAAGGAAGGTCCGATCGGCGTCCGGGAGCGCGTCGACGCGCAGACCGTACCGAGTCACCTCGGCCCAGATGTGCGGCTGCGTCCAATGGATGAAGGCGCCGCCCATCTCCACGTCCACGCCCGCGAACGACGAGACCCACGCTCGTCCACCGAGTCGTTCCCGGGCTTCCAGCAGCAGCACGCTCCGGCCGCGTCGGCCGAGCTCCCGGGCCGCGGTCAGGCCCGCGAGCCCACCTCCCACCACGGCGACATCCACCGCTGGCTCCATCGATCGACCCTCCCGCTGCCGGCCGTCGATGATAAGCCCGCTTCCCTGCTCAGAACTGCGCGCGCTCCGTGGATCCGTCGAGCGCCGTCGTCGATGACGTGCCGCCCGAGATCACGCGAGAGACGAGGTCGAAGTAGCCGGTCCCGACCTCCTGCTGGTGGCGCGTCGCCGTGTAGCCGTCGGCCTCGAGCGCCATCTCGCGCTGCTGGAGGTGGACGTACGCGGTCATCCCCTCCTCTGCGTAGCCGTGCGCGAGCTCGAACATCGACGCGTTCAACGCGTGGAACCCCGCCAGCGTCACGAACTGGAACCGGTAACCCATCGCGGCCAGCTCCTTGCGGAATCGAGCGATCTCCTCGTCGTCGAGGTGCTTCGTCCAGTTGAACGAGGGCGAGCAGTTGTACGCGAGGAGCCGGTCCGGGAACCGGTCGAGGATCGCCTCCGCGAAGACACGGGCCTCCTCGAGGTCGGGCGTTGAGGTCTCGCACCAGAGCATGTCGGCGTAGGGCGCGTAGGCGAGACCACGTGCGATCGCGGCGTCCATGCCGTCGCGCACGCGGAAGAATCCCTCCGGTGTGCGTTCACCGGTGAGGAACGGTCGGTCTCGCTCGTCGACGTCGGACGTGAGGAGCGTGGCCGAGAGCGCGTCGGTGCGCGCCATCAGGATCGCCGGCACGTCGGCGACGTCGGCGGCCAGGCGGGCCGCGGTGAGCGTCCGCTCGAACTGCTCGGTCGGCACGAGCACCTTCCCGCCGAGGTGGCCGCACTTCTTCTCCGACGCGAGCTGATCCTCGAAGTGCACGCCCGCGGCCCCCGCCTCGATCATCGAGCCCATCAGCTCGAACGCGTTCAGGTGCCCGCCGAACCCGGCCTCGGCGTCCGCGACGATCGGCGCGAGCCACTCGCGGTCCGACGAGCCGGTCGACCAGGCGATCTGGTCCGCCCTCCGCAACGCGTTGTTGATCCGGCGGACCACCGTCGGGACGGAGTTGGCGGGATACAGCGATTGGTCCGGGTAGGTCTCGCCCGCGAGGTTCGCGTCCGCGGCGACCTGCCAGCCGGAGAGGTAGATCGCCCGCAGGCCGGCCTTCACGCACTCCACCGCCTGTCCGCCTGTGAGGCAACCGAGGGCGGCCACGTGATCCTCGCTGCGCAAGAGCTCCCAGAGCCGTTCCGCGCCGTGGCGGGCCAGCGTGTGCTCCTGCGGGAGGGAGCCGCGGAGACGGATCACGTCCTCCGCGGCGTACGGGCGCGTGACCCCCGCCCAGCGCGGGTCACGCGTCCACCGCCGCTCCAGTTCCTCCGATTCTTCGGTGATCCGCTTCCGAACGTCGTCCATGTCCGCTCCTTCGCGTAGGTCCCAGGAAAGGAAGAGACCTCTCGGAAGAGAGGTCGCTCGGCGCTCGCCGCGAGGGCAGGAGGCGCCGCTAGTGGCGAGGTACTCGGAAGCCGAAGTTGAACGGCCGTTCAATCATGACCCGGCCGATGTTTCCACAGGCGACCGTGCGGGTCAAGCGAACCGTGCACTGCAAGGTTTCTGAGGCCTCTCAGGGGACGATCTTAGAGATCGGCATCTCGAGGATGTCGGTCGCACCGGCCGCCTTGAGCTCGGGGATGAGCTTGTTCACGCCCTGTTTGTCGACGACGGTCTCGATCGCGTAGCCACCCTCGGAGAGAGGGGAGACCGTCGGCGCCTTCATCGACGGGACGACATCGATGACCGCCTGCAGCCGGTCCTCGCTGACGTTGAGCTTGATCAGCACGCGGCCCTCGGCGCGGAGGGCACCGAGCAGCAGGGTCTGGAGGTCGTCCATGGCGGCGCGCTTCGTCGGCTCGGCCAACGCGTCCCGGTTCGCGATCAGGACCGGCTCCGAGACGAGGAGCGTCTCCAGGATCTTCATCCCGTGCGCCCGGAGCGTGTTCCCAGTCTCGGTGATGTCCACGATGGCGTCGACGATCTCGGGAACCTTCGCCTCCGTGGCGCCGTAGGACCACACGACCTTCACCGGGATGCCGAGGTCCTCGAAGAACCGCTCGGTCAGCTTGAGGAACTCGGTCGAGATCCGTGTGCCGGGCGGGATCTCCTTCGCGCTGTTCGCCGGGTGCTCGTTGGGGACGGCGAGCACGACCTGGGTGCCGTGCCCGGTTCCCGAGCGAGCGTAGGAGAGCGACGTGAGCACCTCGACGTCGGCCGCGGTCTCGGCGATCCAGTCCTGGCCGGTGATCCCCATGTCGAACAGCCCGTCCTGCACGTAGAGCGGGATCTCCTGGGGACGGAGGATCGAGACGCGCTCGATGCGATCGTCGTCGACCGTGCCGTGGTAGTCGCGGCCGGAGCCACGGCGCACCCGCAGGTCGGCTGCCTCGAAGAGACGGAGCGTCTGCTCCTCGAGCGAGCCTTTGGGGATGACCAGCTTCAGCATGTCGCCCTCGCGGTCCGGGATGCGCACGGAGTGTACGTGTCGCTGGCGGGGCGCCGGACCGAGCCCGACGGGGTACTGTTCCGCGCGATGGAAACGGACACACCTCGCGCCGACGGCTTCACGATGCCCGCCGAGTTCGACGCCCATCAGGCGACGTGGATGTCGTGGCCGACGCGAGAGTCGTTGTGGCACGGCCGGCTCGAGGAGGCGCGGGACGACTGGGCGGCGACGGCCCGGGCCGTGGCAGCGTTCGAGCCCCTCGTGATGGTCTGCGCCGAAGGAGAAGCCGCCGACGCGCGGCGCCGCTGCGGTGCGGACGTGGAAGCCCTCGAGCTGCCGATCGACGACTCGTGGCTCCGAGACAACGGGCCGATCTTCGTGCGGAACGAGCGAGGTGAGGTCGCCCTCGTGCACTTCGGCTTCAACTCGTGGGGGGAGAAGTACCTGCCGTACGACCACGACGCGCGGCTCCCGGAGCTGCTCGCGTCGCACTTCGGGATCCGCCGCTACCCGGCGCCGTTCGTCCTCGAGGGCGGCTCGTTCTTCGTCGACGGTGAGGGCACGCTGCTGACCACGGAGCAATGCCTCCTCCATCCGAACCGGAACCCGTCCATGACGCGCGAGGAGATCGAGGAGGGCCTCCGGTCCTACCTCGGCGTCGACGTGGTGATCTGGCTCCCCCACGGGCTCGTCGAAGACCGCGACACCGACGGGCACATCGACGGGCTCGCGCAGTACCTGCGTCCCGGTGCCGTGATGCTCGCGATCGCCGCCGGCAGCGACGATCCCAACGCCGCTCGGTTCGAGGAGGATCGGCAGACGCTGATCTCCGCGAGGGATGCGCGGGGTCGCTCCCTGGAGGTCCTCGACGGTCCCGTGAACTCGTGGGCGACCGTCGAAGGCATCGGCCCGGTCGTGATCCCGTACATGAACCACTACCTCGCCAACGGCGCCGTGATCGTCCCGATCGGCGGGAGCCCCGAGGACGACCCGGCGCTGGAGCTGCTCGCGAAGGCGTACCCGGACCGTGAGATCGTCGGGGTGCCCGGTGCGATCGTCTCGTTCGGCGGCGGCGGCCCGCACTGCATCACACAGCAGGTGCCCTCGGGGACGTTCGTCAACTGATCGAGCGGTGGAAGCAGGATCGCTCGCCCGTGTGGCAGGCGGGGCCCTCTTGGTGCACCCGCGCGAGGAGCACGTCGCCGTCACAGTCGACGCGGAGCTCCTCCCAGTGCTGGACGTGGCCCGAGGTGTCACCCTTGCGCCACTGCTCCTGCCGCGAGCGGCTCCAATAGACCATCCGGCCTTCCGCGATCGTGCGCTCGAGCGCGTCGCGGTTGGACCACGCGAACATCAGCACGTCGCCGTTGTCGGCGTCCTGGACGATCACGGGGATCAGCCCTCGTTCGTCGAAGGTGAGCGCGTCGAGGTCGACCCGCTCCATCACAGCCTCACCGGGATCCCTCGAGCGGCCAGGTGCTCCTTGACCTCGCGGATCGTGAGGTCGCCGTCGTGCCAGCGGGACGCGGCGAGGACGGCGTCGGCGTGTCCGTCGGTCAGCGCCTCCGCGAAGTGCGCCGGCTCGCCGGCGCCGCCGGAGGCGATCACCGGCACCGCGACGGCACCGGCGATCGCGCGCAGCAGGTCGAGGTCGTAGCCCTCGCCGGTGCCGTCGCGATCCATCGACGTGACCAGGACCTCGCCGGCGCCGTGTCGGGTCGTCGCGTCGGTCGCCCACTCGACGGCGTCCCACCCCGTCCCGGTGTTGCCCGCATCGACGTGGACCTCCCACCCGGTGTCGCGGCGTTTCGCGTCGATCGCGACGACCATGCACTGCGTCCCGAACCGGTCGGCGCAGCGAGCGAGCAGTGACGGGTCGCGCACCGCGGCGCTGTTCACGCTCACCTTGTCCGCCCCGGCCTGCAGGAGCGCCTGCACGTCGTCATCGGTCCGCACGCCGCCGCCGACGGTGAGCGGGATGAAGACCTCCTCCGCGGTGCGGGAGATCACGTCGAGGGTGGCGGCGCGATCCTCGAGCGTCGCGGTGATGTCGAGGAACACCAGCTCGTCGGCGCCCTCCCGGTCGTAGTGCGCGGCGAGCTCGACGGGGTCGCCGGCGTCGCGGAGCTGCTGGAACCGCACGCCCTTCACGACCCGGCCGGCGGCCACGTCCAGGCACGGGATCACGCGCTTGGCGAGCACGGTCGTCTCACCCCCTCGTCACCTGCGACAGCTTCAGCGTCTTCTCGTACAGGGCCTTGCCGGTGACCGCCGCTTCGCAGCCCACGTCCCGGAGCGCCCACACGTCCTCCGCGTTCCGCACGCCGCCCGATGCGATCACGGGCCGGTCGGTCAGCTTCAGCACCTGCCGGTAGAGATTCAGGTCGGGGCCGTCGAGGGTCCCGTCGCGAGCGATCGCGGTGACCAGGTAGCGGGGCGCGCCCGCGTCGTTCAACCCGGAGAGCGCGGGCTCGAGCTCCGGTCCTTCCTCGCGCCACCCGTCGATCATCAGGCGGCCGCCGCGGACGTCCACCGCCACCACGACCCGTTCGGCGAACTCCTCCACGGCCCTCCCGACGAACGAAGCGTCGGCGGCGGCCGCCGTTCCGAGGATCGCGCGTGCCGCGCCGTCCTCGAACACGCCGGCCGCCGCCTCGAGCGAACGGATCCCCCCGCCGACCTGGACGGGCACGACCACCGCCCGGCAGATCTCTCGGACGGCCTCCCGGTTGTCGCCTTCGCCGAGCGCGGCGTCGAGGTCGATCACGTGCAGCCTGCGGGCACCCTGTTCCTGGAACCGGACGGCGACCTCGACGGGATCGTTCGCGTAGGCGGTCTCCGCGCTGGGATCGCCTCGCCGCAACCGGACCGCTCTGCCCCCTCGGAGGTCGACCGCCGGGATCACGATCACGCGGAGATCGCTTTCACGAAGTTCGCGTAGATCGCGAGGCCCGCCGCGCCCGACTTCTCGGGGTGGAACTGCGTCGCGAAGACGTTGTCGCGCGCGGCCGCTGCGGCGAACGGCCGACCGTGCTCGGTCACGCCCACCGCGTCCTCGTTCGCGTCCGGCGCGTAGGAATGGACGAAATAGAACCTCGTCCCGTCGGGGATGCCTTCCACGTAGGGGTGGGGACGCTGCCAGGCGACCTCGTTCCATCCGATGTGAGGGACCTTGACGCCGTCGGGCAGCCTGCGGGACCCACCGGGCAGGATCGCGAGCCCGCGCTCCTCGTCCTCGTCGCTCCGCTCGTAGAGGACCTGCATGCCTACGCAGACGCCGAACACCCGCTTGCCGGTTCCGACCGCCTCGGCGATCGCGCGGTCCAGGCCCTGCTCGCGGATCGCCCGGACGCAGTGCCCGAAATGGCCGACGCCCGGGATCACGAGCGCGGCCGCGGCGGCGACGCGCCCGGCGTCGCTCGTCACGACCGGTTCGCCACCGGCGTGCGCGAGCGCGCGGGACACCGAGTGGAGGTTCCCGCTGCCGTAATCGAGCACGGCGATCTCGGCCACGATCGCTACAGCGTCCCCTTCGTGCTCGGGACGCCGCCGCGGCCGGTCTGCGCGCACGCGTCGCCCAGCGCCTTCGCGAGTGCCTTGAACTCCGCCTCCACGACATGGTGCGGGGATCGCCCCGATCGCAGCCGCACGTGCACCGTGAGGTCGGCCGCCTGCGCGAACGCGCGCACGAAGTCTTCGACGAGGCCGGAGTCGAACGTGCCGATCGTCTCGGCGGGCACGTCGACGTCGTGGAGGACGAAGTTCCTCCCCGAGAGGTCGAGCGCGACCTCGACCGCCGCCTCGTCCAGCGGCACCGTGATCGACGCGAACCGGCGGATGCCGGCCTTGTCGCCGAGCGCTTCGGCGAGCGCCTGACCGAGCGCCAGCCCCACGTCCTCGACCGTGTGGTGCCCGTCGACGTCGAGGTCGCCCTTGGACGTCACCGCCAGATCCCAACCGGCGTGCTTGCCCAGCTGCTGCAGCATGTGATCGAAGAAGGGCAGACCGGTGTCCGCTTCCGACGTCCCCTGCCCGTCGAGCGTCAGCTCGACCCGGACGTCTGTTTCCTTCGTGGTGCGCGAGACCGTCGATGAACGCGACATCCCTACCCCAGCACCTCCTCGAGCGCCTTGAGGAACAGATCGACCTCGTGTGTCGTCCCGGCTGTGACGCGGAGAGCGTTGGGCACGACCTCGGTGAGATCCCGAACCAACACGCCTCGGTCGAGCAGCGCTCGCCACAGCTCCTTCGCATCACCGGGCGGCTGGAACAGGACGAAGTTCGCCTGCGACGGGAACACCGTCGCGCCCTCGATCCGACCGAGCACGTCGACGATCCGATCCCGCTCGGTCCGGATCGCCGCGAGGCCGGCGGCCGCCTCGTCCGCGTGGCGCAGAGCCGTGAGACCGGCCGTCTGGGTGAGCGCGCTCATGTGGTACGGGAGCCGGACGCGTTCGAGGTCCTGGACGACCGTGGGGGACGTGAGCACGTATCCGATCCGCGCACCGGCGAGGGCGAACGCCTTGGAGAACGTGCGCACGACGGCGACGTTCGGGTACTCGGCGATCAGCGGCTGCGCCGTTTCGCCACCGAACTCAACGTACGCCTCGTCGACGATCACGAGCCCCTCGGTCGAAGACGCCACCGACCGGACCGCGTCGAGCGTCTGCGTGTTGCCGGTCGGATTGTTGGGCGAGCACACGAACACGATGTGGGCGCCGGCATCCCCGGCCCAGGCGACGGCATCGTCGTCGATCGCGAAGGGTGGCTCGAGCCGGCGTTCCGCGATCTCCGTCTGCGTGAGCCAGCAGAGGCGCCGGTGCAGCAGGTAGGTCGGCTCGAAGAGCGCCGCGCGTCGCCCCGCGCCGCCGTACGCCTCGAGGAGCTGCGTCAGGATCTCGTTGGAGCCGTTGGCGGTCCAGACACCCTCGACCCCGTGCCCCGTTCGCGCTGAGAGCGCCTCCCGGAGCGCCACCATCTTCCCGTCGGGGTAGCGGTTCAGCGCGAGATCCCGCACGGCGGCGGCGAGGTCGTCCGAGAAACCGATCGGGAGCGGAAGGGGGCACTCGTTCGTGTTCAGGCGAACGGCGACCTCCATCTGCGGAGAGTCGTACGGCCCGACCTCGCGGAGGCCGGGCCTGGGGCTGGCCGGCGTGTTCACGCCCGGTCCCTCCGAGCTTCCACCGCCTTCGCGTGACCGACGAGCCCTTCCGCGTTCGCGATCGCCGCCGCGGCGCCGGCGTGCCGCGCCGCGGCTCCCTTCGTCATCTGCACCACCGAGCGCACCGTCACGTAGTCCGAGGCGCGGAGCCCCGAGGAGAAGCGCGCCGTGCCCGACGTCGGCAGGACGTGGTTGGACGCGACTCCGTAGTCGCCGAACGGGACCGCGCTCCACTCACCGAGGAAGATCGCGCCCGCGACCGAGACGGTCTCCAGGAAGGCCTCGGGATCGGCGAGGAGCACCAGCAGGTGCTCCGGCGCGAGGTCGTCCACGACGGTCGCCGCGTGCGCGAGATCGCGGACGAGGACCCCGCGCGATCGTGCGAGGGCCGCATCCACGATCTCGCGTCGGCCCGCTTCCGAGACGGCCTGCTCCAGCGCCGAGCCGACCTTCGCGATCACGGCCTCCTCGGTCGTGATCAGGTACGTCCGCGCCAGCGGATCGTGCTCCGCCTGCGCGATGAGGTCGAGCGCCACCAGCTCGGGATCGACGTCGCCGTCGGTCACGATCGCGAGCTCGCTGGGACCGGCCAGCGCGTCGATACCCACCATCCCGCAGAGCTGCCGCTTCGCTTCGGTCACGTACGCGTTGCCGGGCCCCACGATCCGATCGACCTGCGGGATCGTCTCGGTCCCGTAGGCCATCGCTGCGACCGCCTGCGCGCCGCCGGTCTTCGCGACGTACGTCGTTCCCGCGCGCTTGGCCGCGTACAGGACCGCCGGATGGATGGTGCCGTCGGCGCGTGGCGGGGTGCACAGGACGATCTCGGGCACACCGGCCACCACGGCCGGCACGACCGTCATGCAGACGGAAGAGGGATAGAGCGCCCGGCCGCCCGGCACGTAGCACCCGACGGCTCGGATCGGGCGGACGATCTCTCCGTAGCGAACCCCGTCGCGATCCTCCCACCACTCCGTGGGGAGCTGACGTGCGTGCAGCTCGCGCATCCGCTCGATCAGCGCGTCGATCGCCCATTTCAGGTCGTCGGGCGTCTCGTGCTCGGCGACCGCGAACTCCTCCCGGCGCACCATCAAGCCGGTGCGCGTGAGATCCGCGTCGTCGAAGCGCTGCGCGAGCTCGATCAGGACCTCGTCGCCCTCGACGAAGACGCGCTGCAGGATGCGCTGCACCGTTTCGAACACGGTGGGATCGATCTCGGGCCTGACGGCCTCGAGCCGCTCCCCCCGCTCGCGCAGGTCCAAGAGCTCGAGCACGTCAGGACCCTTCGGTCGCGTCGGCGCGATGATGGTCCGCCCGCGCCGGGCGGCGGTCTCGGATCAGGATCACCCAACCGCTGACGCCGACCGCGAGCGAGGCGGCGATCAGCATTCCCAGCGCGAGGAGGAGAGCGGTTTCCCGAGCCATGAGGGCCGGAAGGTTACCCGAACCCGCAACCCGCTCGACCGGCTCAGTCCTCGTGAACGGTCTGACGCTTCGTCTCGGTGCGACGTTCGGCCTCGAGCCGTTCGAGATCCACGTCCTCGTAGCTCATGTGCTCGAATGCAGCTCCGATCGAGGGGTGCACGCCGGAGATCAGCCGGTGCATCGCTTGCGCCACGCGTCGGTACGTGGGATGTCCCTGTGGTTGCGACCGCAGCTCCGTCAGGTGCATCGCCTCGCGCGCCGTCATCTGCATCACGAACCGGATCCTGAACGCCATCGGCACGGCGTACTGCGCGACCTCTTCGTATCCGGCCTCCTGGAGGGTTCGTTCCATCTCGAGACCCGAGTCGATCACCCGGTCCCACCGGTCGCGGAGCCCGGCTTCGTCGACCTCCGCAGGCGTATCGTGCCCGTGCTCGCTCGTCAGACGTTGCCACTCGATCGTCAGCGGACGATGCCGTTGGAGGTCCCGGAACGCCCCGTAGTCGCACAGCACGTCGAAGCGGTACTGGGTGCGCTCCCACGCTCGTCCGGGCTTGTGGCGCCGGTTGGTGCGATCCCCCACGCTCGCGCGCAGCAGCTCCTCGCGCTCGTCCGCCGACATCCCGCGGGCGATGTGGAGGAGCTGGTCGTCCGGGAGATCCGTGCTCGCGTAGAGCACCGCGGCCGCGACCTTCACCTCGCCTTCCGGGTCGAAGTCCACGAGCGTGACCTCGTCCCGTGGCTCGGGCTGCGTGTCGACGGTGCGCTTCGCGGCCAGCTCCTCGACGCCCTCCCGCGTCGCACGCCAGTAGCGCGCCCACGCGACCCCTCGGTCCTCGACGTCGACTCGTTTGAGGAACGCCGGGATGACCTTCCGGAGCTCCTCGAGCATCAACGCACCGTAGTCACGCATCTCCGCCAGCGGGTGGACCGACAGACGCATCAGCAGCTGCTCGTAGGACTGCGCGGTCGCGTAGATGCCGACGTTGGAACGGGTGCCGGCCGGGAGGCACACCCGCAGCGTGTCGCACGTCTTCGCGGTGATCGTCGAGCGGTAGACGAAGTCGGAGTCGCCGGCTTCCTGCGGGAATCGCCGCTCGTACCACGCGTAGAGCGGATCGAACATCTCGCCGTAGAGACCGAAGACCTCATCCAGGTACTCGCGATACCGCAGCTCGAGATCCGTCCCCTCGAGCTCGGGTGGGACCGTCGCGCGCCAGCGCCCGCCGGGCATGTCGTCGTAGCGCATGTACCGCGTGGATTGCTCGAGGTAGCCGGCGAGTCGTCCCCATTCCAAGGCCTTGGCCAGCAGCTGTGACGACTGCTCGCACGCGAGATGCACCCCGCCGAGCTGCGCGACGGAGTCATCCCCGTACTCCACGAAGACACGGTCGTAGAGCTTCTCCGCCCGTTCGACCCCGACGCTCGTCATCGCGCCGCTCTCGTCGATCTCCTCCGCGAACTCGTCGAGGAACAGGCGCCGGAGCGACTTGGTCGTGCGCGAATAGCGTGCGAACAACGCGCCCTTCACGACCTCCGGCAGGTTCACCAGAGCGAAGACGGGGCCTTCGAGGTTGGTGAAGTGACGCGAGAGCACCTCGCGCTCGTCCTCGTTGAATCCCTCGGTCGCGAACCAGAGCGTCACGGCGAGGCCGAAGGCGAAGGCGAGGGAGACGTGGTCACACGCTGATGGAGCACGATCACGGTCTCCGGTGGGACGGGCGTACCGGGTTCGGTGTCCTGCTGTGCGACGACGCTCGGATTCGTGGGACATCCCGGATTCGGAAGCACGTCCTCCCCGACCTGGACCTGGAGGTGCAGACCCTCCAGCTCCGCCTGGGCGGACGCGAGTGACTTGCATTCCACGTCCGGGACGATCACGAGGGACGGTCCGGCCGAAACGGTCACGTCGACGGCGCTTCCCTTCGGGGCCTCCGCGAACGCCTCGGGCGACTGGCTGATGATCCGGTCCTCCGGAACGTCCTCGCTGTTCTCCTCCCGGACGTCGCCGAGCTCGAGGCCCGCGTTCGCGAGGGTGGCCTCCGCCGTCTCGAGGGTCATCCCGTCGAGCGCGGGAACGACGACTGGCCTGGGGGCCGCCGAGACGATCAGGTCTACCTCGGTGTCGGGTTCCACCTGTCGGTCGGCCGGAGGGTTCTGCTCGAGCACGATGCCCGGCTCGAAACGGTCGGTCACCCGGCGCCGCACGTTGTCGACGACGAGCCCCGCGTCCTCCAGCGTCTCGACCGCTTCTGCCTGGGGCATGTCGACGACGTCGGGGACGGCGATGAGATCCCCGGCGCCGTCCTCCGTGAGCATCGTGACGACGAGGTACGCGCCGGCGGCGAGCAGGGCCATGACCAGGATCGCGAGCAGGGCTCCGACCCACGCCTTCCGCGACCCGCCCGGCTCGTCCTGCACGGGCGGAAGCACCGACGTCTGTTGGGGACGGGAGATCACCTGGGTCGCTTCACCGCCAGCCGGCAAGAGCGGCGTCGCCAGCACCTGGCCGCCGGTCCGGGCTCGCTCGAGGTCGTCGGCGAACTCCTTCCCGGTCTGATAGCGGTTCGCGGGGTTCTTCGACAGGGCCCGCATCACGATGGCATCCAGCTCGGGTGGGACGTCGGGGTTGGCCGAGGAGGGCGCGGGCGGCGTCGCGTTCACCTGCTTGTACGCGATCGCCATCGGCGAATCGCCGGTGAACGGCGGCCGCCCGGTCAACATCTCGTACATGACGACGCCCAAGGCGTAGATGTCGGTGCGAGCGTCCACGGGTTGCCCTTGCGCCTGCTCGGGGGAGAGATAGGAAGCGGTGCCGAGGACGGCGGACGTCTGAGGCGCGGTCTCGGGCCCGCTGATGAGGCGCGCGATGCCGAAGTCCATCACCAGCACCTTGCCGTCGCGCGTGACCATGACGTTCGCCGGCTTGATGTCCCGGTGGATCACCCCTTGCGCGTGCGCCACGGCGAGCGACTCGGCGATGTCCTGCGCGATCTTGGCCGCCTCCATCGGAGGGATCGTCTTGCCGGAACCGAGGTAGTCGGCGAGCGTTCGACCCTCGATGAACTCCATCACGATGTAGGGCGTGTCGCCGTCGGTGCCGGAGTCGTACACCGAGACGATCCCCGCGTGGTTCAGTCGCGCGGCGGCCTGCGCCTCCCGGCGGAAGCGGTCGACGAAGCTCGCGTCGCTCGCGAACTGCGGCAGGAGGGTCTTGATCGCGACGGTCCGGTTGAGCACACGATCGTGGCCGCGCCAGACCTCGGCCATGCCGCCGGCGCCGATGCGCCCCTCCACCTCGTATCGATCGCCGAAGAGCTGCTCCATCGTGTGCTTGGTTTCCCCTTTCCTACCGGAGATACGCCTCGATCAACTGTTTGACGATCGGGGCTGCCACCTGTCCGCCGGTGGCTTCGCTGCCCAGGTTCCCTCCGTCGAGGACGATAACGGAGACCGCGATCCGCGGGTTCGGGGCGGGCGCGAATGCCGTGAACCATGCGTTCGGCGCGCGGCCCTCCCCGTTCGTGGCGGTCCCGGTCTTGCCGGCGACCTGGATGCCGGGGATCGCGGCGAGATAGCCGCTGCCCTCGTTCACGACGGCGATCATCATCTGGGTGAGTGCGCTCGCCGTCCTTTCGGAGATCGCCCGCCCGGCATCTCCGACGGCGAACTCCCTCGCGACCCTTCCCTGCGAGTCGCGAACCTCCGTCACGACCCTCGGCTGCGGCATCACGCCGCCGTTCGCGACGGCGGAGGCGATCAGCGCCATCTGCAGAGGGTTGACGAGGTCGTTGTCCAGCCCGATCGCGGAGAACGCGAGGAGCGGGTCGTTCCGTTCGAAGTACTCGGGCTCCGGGAACCGTCCGTTCTGGAACGAGAGCTCGAAGGTGATGGGCCGCTCGTCGCAGGTCGTGCGCTCCGGTGGGAGCGTTCCGCAGAGGCCGTACGCGCGCGCCTGCTCCGCGAGCCGTTCGGGACCGAGCTCGAGCCCGACCTCCGCGAACGTCACGTTGCACGACTCCTCGAAGGCGTCGATGAGCGAGATCTGCGACGAGCCGCCGTTGCAGTGGTCGTCGCCGAAGTTCTGGAGCTGCTCGTTGGTGAGGGGCAGCGTGAGCCGATGCGGGTTCGGCCACTGGCTGTCGGGTCCGAAGCCGTTCTCGAGCGCCGCCGCCGCCGTCACGATCTTGAAACTCGAACCGGGGAGGAAGAGTTCCTGGTGGGAGAGGGCCAGGAGCGGCTTGTCCTCGTCGGCGTTCAGTCGCTTCCATGCCTTGCGCATCTCCGCGTCTGTGCCGCTGGAGAGCTCTGCGGGGTCGAACCCGGGTGTGGAGTACAAGGCCAAGATGTTGCCGGTCCGAGGATCCATGGCGACGACGGCGCCCTCGTTGCTCCCGAGGGCCGTGCGCGCCACCTCCTGCAGGTTCGGATCGATCGTCACGAAGATGTTGGCGCCTCGCTTGGGGCGGCCGAGGAATAGGTCGCTGAACGTGGAGATCGCGAGCTCCGGGGCCTCCCCCGACAGATAGGAGTTCATCGACTGTTCGAGCGCGGAGCGTCCGTAGATCCTCGAGTAGTACCCGGTGATGTACCCGTAGAGGTCTCCCTGCGGATACCGGCGTTCGTATCGGTAGCGCGAACCCTCCGGCGCCGGCACGCTCTCGGCGAGCACGAGCCCGTCGGCGGTGATGATCTTCCCTCGCTGGACGTTGTACTCGGCGATCAGCTGGCGGCTGAAGTTCGCGGGATGGTTCTTGATGTCGTCGGCCGCGAAGACCTGCACGTACGCGAGCTGCCCGAACAGCACCGTGAACAGCAACACGATCGCGATCCCGAGCTTCCGGATGCGCCGTTCCATCTAGTCGGCGCTCCGGGACGGCTGCCACGGCCCTGCCGAGATCCGGACCAGCAGCGCGATCATGACGTAGGTGGCGACGCGGCTCGAGCCACCGTAGGACACCAGCGGAAGCGGGACACCGGTCAGCGGGATCAGCCGGGTCACGCCCGCGGCGATGGTGAACGTCTGCAAGGCGATGGTCATCGTGAGTCCGACCGCGAGGAGTCGGCCGAACGAGTCCTCGCGGTCGAGCGCGACGCGCAATCCCCGCCCGATGAGCCCGACGAACAGCAACAGGATCGCGGCGGTGCCCAGCATGCCGAGCTCCTCACCGAACGCCGAGAGGATGAAGTCGCTCGCCGGGTACGGGATCAGGTCCGGAGAGCCTCGCCCCAACCCGGTGCCGACCAACCCACCCGAGGCGAGCGCGAACCAGCTCTGCGCGAGCTGGCCGTAGCCGAAGTCGTTGACCTTGTCCGGCTCCAGGGCGTGGAGCCAGTACCCCACGCGCGCCTGCACGTGAGAGAGCGCGAGGTATCCGATCGCGGCGCCGGCCGCGAACAGGATCCCTCCGACGACCAGGTAGCCGACGCGTCCGCTCGCGACCCAGATCATCACGACGAACACCCCGAAGAAGAGGAGCGAGGCACCCAGGTCGCGCTCGAGGAACAGCACGGCGAGCGAGGCGCCCCACGCGAGCAGCAGTGGCCCGAGGTCCTTCGCGCGCGGCAGCCCCAACCGCCCGACGCCGGCCTCCAGCAGCTCGCGTTTCGCGGAGAGGTAGGACGCCAAGAAGATGACGACCAGGATCTTCCCGAACTCCGCGGGCTGGAACGTCAGCGGGCCGATGCGCGCCCACAGGCGCGCGCCGTTGGTCGCGAACCCGATCCCGGGGATCACGGGCAAGAGGAGGAGGATCAGACCGAGCAGCCCGATCGTGTACGTGTAGGCGTCCAGCTGGCGGTCGTCGCGGACGAGCAGGAGCGTGAGCACGAATGCGGCCAGCCCGATGAGGAGCCAGAGCGCCTGCTCGTCCGCGACGTCGGCGGGCAGCAACCGGTAGATCATCGCGAGACCGAGTCCGCCGAGCATCCCCGCGATCGGGAGCAGCACGGGATCAGCCCGAGGCGCGGTCCACCGCACGACTCCCCAGGCGAGGAGGTACGCACCCGCGAGCGTGAGGCCGTAGACGACGACATCGCTCGGCACGCGCTCGCGGAGCCCGAGCCCGACCATCGCGTAGGCCCCCACCGACACGACCAGCGACACGAGCAGGAGCAGGAGCCCCGTTCGGGGACGCGTCGGTTGCGACGCGGTGGCGCTCATCCACCGCCCCCGGCGTCTTCCTGCGCCGCTCGCTCCGCTTGGCGAGCCAGGCGCACGTCTTCCTCCATCTGCTCGACGAGCTGCGTGCCGTCCTCATGGTCCTCGACCGGGATGCCCTCGTCGAAGGTGGGGAAGGACTCCAGGTCGCGGACCTCGCCTGCCGGGAGGTCCTCGTGCACCTCGACGGGGTGGCCGAGGTCGTAGCCGAGGATCGTCAGCGGGATGCCCTGGAAGATCGCGACGCTCTCGTCGGAAGGCCCGACGTACCACTGGCGATCCAGCCACCAGCGACCGGCGAACATGAGCGCGATCACGATCAGGAGCGCCAGGCCGGCGCGGAGCCCCCACCGTTGGACCGTTCGCGGGGACGGAGCGGCGACGCGCCGGCCGCCGGGGCGCTCCCCCTCTTCGCCGATCGCGTCGATCAGGACGACGGAGATGTTGTCGATGCCTCCCGCTCGGTTCGCGGCCTTCACCAATCGGTCGGCGGCCTGCTGGGGCTGCTCGCTGTTCTCGAGGATCGCCTGGATCTGATCCTCCGTGACCATGCCCGTGAGCCCGTCGCTGCACAGCAGGAGGCGATCGCCGTCCGTCAGCGCGATCGTGTCCTCGTCGACCTCGACCTGCTCGTCCGTTCCCAAGGCGCGCGTGAGGACGTTCTTGTGGGGATGGACGTCCGCCTCCGCCTCGGTGATCTCACCCGACTTCACCATCCGTGCCACCAGCGTGTGATCGGTCGTGAGCTGGCGGAGTTCGCCCTCCCGCAGCAGGTAGGCGCGCGAGTCGCCGACGTGTGCGATGAGGGCGCTGGCTCCTTCGATGCGCGCCGCCGTGAGCGTCGTGCCCATGCCGGAGAGCTGCTCGTCCTCCACCGACCGGTCCCACACCGCTCGGTTCGCCCGCCGGACGTGTTCGGCGAGGGAGCTCCGGCCTTCGGTCGAGAGCTCCTCCATCGTCTCCAGCGCGATCTGCGACGCCACCTGCCCGCCGCGATGCCCGCCCATCCCGTCCGCGACGACGTACAGGGGCGGGTCCACCAGGATCGAGTCCTCGTTCCGTTCCCGGACGCGACCGATGTCGGTCGCGGATCCGACCTCGATCCTCACCGGCGCAGCTCCATGATCGTCTGCCCCACGCGCACCTTGTCGCCCGGCTGGAGCATCGCGGGGGCGGCCAGCTTCTGCTCGTTCACGAACGTGCCGTTCGTGGAGCCGAGGTCCTCGACGAACCACGAGTTGTTCTTCGCGAACAGTCGCGCGTGCTGCTGGGAGGTGTAGGTGTCGTCCAGGCGCAGCTCGCACTCGGGCGCGCGGCCGACGGTCATGCTCGCCGAGAGCTTCACGGTCCTGGGCTTCCCGTCCGACTGACCTTTCACCAGCAGTGTCGACGGGCCGGGAGGAAGGGTCGGCGTCGCGTCGCGGGGGCGTCGGCCGCCGCGTTCCGCGGCGGCCGACGCCTCCGCGACCGACAACCCGCGGACGACCCAGCGCATCGATCGCCAGATGAACAGGAACAGGAGCGCGAACAGGCCGTACTTGAGTGCCGACAGCGCGAACGGCGTGATGGTGTCCGCGAGCATGTCAGTCGCTCCGGAACTCGATCACGGTCGTTCCGATCGTGATCTTGTCCCCGTCGGCGAGCTCCCTCGTTTGCACCGTCTGCCCGTTCAGTCGGGTCCCGTTCGTGGATCCGAGATCGGTGAGCGTCCAGCGCCCGTCTCGTCGCTTGAGCTGCGCGTGCTTGCGCGACGCCCCCTTGTCCTTGAGCACGACGTCGCAGTCGGCCAGCCGGCCGATCGACACCGTGTCGGACGTGAGCGGAACGGTGCGCTCGTCGCCGTCCTCGTGGATCACGACCGACCCGCGTCCACCCCCGGTGCGTTCGGCGTCCTCGCCCTCGACGAGTGACGCGGCGCACGCCAGGTCGCCCTTCTTCAGGCTCTCGTCGATCACGAACTCGACCTCCGGCGGACCCACGAGCCCCCAGCCGTGCTCGGCCGCGGACTCCCGGATCACCCGTCTCAGCTCCGAGACGATCGCCTCCTCGGCTTGCTCGTAGCGGGCCGCGTCCTCGGGGGACAGGGAGAGCTCGAAGCGGTTCGGCGCCCAGATCTCGGAGACGCCGACGCTCCGGCCGGCCTCCATCTCGCGCATGATCAGCTTCGCGATCTCGACGGGTTGCACGCCGCTGCGGAAGGCCTTGGAGAACAGGCCTTCGACGAGTCCACCGAGGCGTCGTTCGAAATCGCGGAGGATCGGCACGTCGTTCCGATGAGCGCGTGGGGTGGAACGCGCTTCGTGCCTATCCTACCGCCGGGGTTCCTCGACTCCCTCGCCGTCGGTCCGTGCGATGTCGAGCTCCGACGCGCGGGGGTGCTCCCAGATCGGACTGGCGAACCCGAATCGCTCGTCGGGCGGGAGTCGCCGCCAATGCCATTCCTGCAGCTCCCAGTAGGTGCGCCGTGCGAACACCAGCACCAGCACCGCCAGCAGGAATCGGAGGGTCGCGGCGGGCGAGATCCGGACCACCCCGAGCGCGAGACCGGCGGTCGACACGATCGTCCAGGCCGTGAGGGCGGCGAATCCCAGCACCATCAGGTGCCGCATCATCCCGTCGAAGTCGACGCGAGCCCGATCACTCATCCCGCTTCTGCATCGACATCACCCGTCCGTCGCTGGATAGGTCGGCGGTCGGTAGTCGTGTCCGCCGGTCTCGTGCGGGCCCTTCGGCCGGCCGACCTACGGTCGGCCGGCCGGAGGGCCGCTGTTACGATGGAACGGCCCTCGGGCGAGTGGCGGAATTGGCAGACGCGCACGGTTCAGGTCCGTGTCCGGTAACCCGGGTGGGGGTTCAACTCCCCCCTCGCCCACCACCCGATGCCCCCTAGCGGAACCCCACCGGCCACCGCTATCGTCGAACCCATCTCTCGCGGACGACCGCGAGACATGGGACAGGGGGTGTCACCGTGTCGACGCTTCGCCGGTCTCCGCTCCTCCTCGCCACTCTCGCGCTCATCCTTCCGCTCGTCTCTGCCCCGGTCACCGCGGCGCCCGCGGGGACCCCCCGGCTGGGGCTCCGGGCGGCAACGCCGTTCGTCGAGCTGACCCGGTTCGAAGGTGAGCGTGCGTCGCTGGGCGACCTCGGAGTCTCGCTCGTCGCTCGAGATGCGCCGTTCGAGCTCCGCGTTCGTCGCGAGACCTACGACGAACCCCTCCGCGTCTGGCAAGCGTTCCACGGCCCGGGCGCCGTGCACCTGACCGAGCTCCCGGCCGACATCCTCGAAGGGTGGTCCGGCCTCGATCGCTTCCTCCGCATCGAACTGCTGGACCGCACGGGCACACGCATCCGGAGCCGAGTGCCCGATGCCTGCATCGCCGGATGGCAGGCGGAGCGCGTTGACGACAGCGGTCCCTTCGACCCGACATACCCGACGGGATGCGGCACCAACCCGCTCACCCTCGGATCGGTGTGGGGCATCGATCAGGGATGGGCCGTGGCGCCGCTGCTCTCGCATGCCTCGGTCCGCGTGCCGGACGGCCGGTACACGGCGGTGGTGTCGATCAGAGCTCGATACCAGGCGCTCTTCGGGGTCGCGCCCGAGGACGCCGAGGTTCGTGTGACCGTGCGCATCCGGACCGGGTCCGGATGCGACTTCTGCGGTGCGCTCGCGCCGGCCGACGCGCCGTCACGACGCAGGCTGACTCCGGCGCCGATCACCGCGGATCCCGATCCGGCCACGATGCCCGACCTGGTCGCTCTTCCCGCCTTCGGGATCGCCACGTTCGCCCACCGCGGCAGGGACTACCTCCAGTTCGGCGCGAACGTGTGGGACCGCGGTCCCGCTTCGCTCGTGGTGGAAGGATTCCGCGCCCCGGGTGAGGATCGGATGGACGCCTATCAGTACTTCCTGCAGGACGGTGTCGTGGTCGGACGAGCCTCCGTCGGCTCGTTCCATTTCGACCACAGGGACGGTCACCAGCACTGGCACTTCCTCCAGTTCGCTCGGTACCGACTCCTCGACGCGACGCAGGTCGCCATCCGGAGCCGCAAGCAGGCGTTCTGTCTCGCGCCCACCGACGCGATCGATCTCACCGTCGACGGCGCGGTCTGGCGGCAGGAGCGTCTCGGTTTCAGCCAGTGCGGCTCCGCGAACTCCATCTGGATCCGCGAGGTCCTGCCGACCGGCTGGGGCGACACCTATTACCAGTGGGTGCCGGGGCAGTCCTTCGACATCACCTCCCTCCCGAACGGGTCGTACTGGATCGAGGTTCGGGCCAACCCGACCGGCAGGTTGTTCGATGCGAACCCGTCGAACGACGTCGAGCTGCGCGAGGTGATCCTCGGGGGGTCGCGCGGTGCTCGAAGGGTCTCGGTCCCGCCGTGGCACGGCATCGACACCGAGATGTGGTTCGGTTTCTAGCTCCCCGTCGAGGTGGCTGCAACGAGCGGCGTATACTCGGGCCTTCCCGCGAAACCCCACGTCGATGACCACATCCGCGCCCCTCGCCGCCCTGGAGTTCCAGGGCTCAACGCTGACGCTGATCGCGCTGATCGCGATCGGCCTGTCGGCCGTGGCCGTCGTCTACGCGGTGGCGAACGCCGGGCGGGCCGGAGGGGCCGTCGGCGGAAGGGTCCGGCTCGATGAGACGCTGCGCGGGATCCTCCAGGGCCAGGCCGAGCAGGTCCAGCGACTCGAACGCGCCATCCGTGCGCTGCACGCAGCCGACAAGAAGCAGCAGACGCAGATCGAAGGATCGGTGCGCAACGTGGCTTTGCTCCGCTACGACGCCTTCGAGGACGTGGGCGGCAGGCTGTCGTTCTCGTGCGCGTTGCTCGACGACCGGGGCAACGGCGTCGTGCTCACCTCGATCAACGGTCGTCAGGAGACGAGGGTCTACGCGAAGCCGGTGACGCAAGCGACGAGCTCGCACAACCTTTCTCTGGAGGAAGAAGAAGCGATCCGCCGCGCGATGGGAACCCGACAGGCCAACGTGGAGGCCGGCTGATGCGACGGCGTGAAGACGTGGAAGGCCGGGGCCAAGAGAGCGGTCCCGGCCACGAGCGAACGGAGGCAGTCATGGCAGAAGAGGGAGAGGTCACGATCGTCGGCGCCGGCGCAAGGCTGGAGGGCAACGTCGTCTCGGCCGGGAATCTCAGGATCGACGGCCAGGTGAAAGGGCAGATCAACGCCGAGGGCGATGTGGCGCTGTCCCCGCAGAGCCAGGTCGACGCCGACATCCGGGCGCAGAACGTCAGCATCGCCGGCCGCTTCAAAGGCTCGATCCAGGTCAAGGGCAAGGCGCATCTCGCTCGAGGTGGCCGGATCGACGGCAACATCACCTCCAAGACGCTGGTGGTCGAAGAAGGCGGCGTCTTCCACGGGCAGAGCATCATGGACGGTTCGTCCCCGCCGGAGGGTGGTCGCGCGCAGGCCACGCCTCCCCAGAAGACCGAGGAGAAGCGGGACGAGCCGGAAGTCAAGGTCCCGTAGTTGCTCGACATCAAAAGGATCCGGGAGGACCCCGATCCGTTCCGCGCCGCCCTCGCGCGGCGGAACCTCGCCGACGCCGTCGACCGGCTCTTGGCAGCCGACGAGCGGCGCCGATCGCTGACCGCCCGGGTCGAGGAGCTGCGAGCGGAGCAGAACCGCGCGTCCAAAGCGATCGGCGCCGCGGATGGCGACGAGAAGCAGAAGCTGATCGACGAGGTCGCGAAGGTGTCCGCCGAGCTGAAGGAGCTCGAGCCGCAGCTAGGGGAAGCGGAGGAGGAGCTGCACCGCCTGCTCGCGGAGACCCCGAACCTTCCGCACGAGAGCGCGCCGGACGGGTTCACCGAAGAGGACGCGGTCGAGGTGAGGCGCAACCACGACGAGCCACCTGCGTTCGACTTCGAGCCGCGCGATCACGCGGAGCTGGGGGCGATGCTCGGGGTCCTGGATACCGAGCGCGGCGCCCGGACTTCGGGTTCGCGGTTCGTCTACCTGATGGGCGACCTCGTCTTCATCCAGTTCGCACTGATGCGACACGCGATGGACATCCTCATCGAGGACGGCTTCCTGCCGATGATCCCGCCGGTCTTGGTGCGCGAAGAAGCGATGTATGCGAGCGGGTTCCTCCCGACCGACGAGGTGAACATCTATGTGACGACCCCCGACGAGCTGTATCTGGTCGGCACGTCCGAGGTGCCCCTCGCCGCGTTCCACTTCGGCGAGATGCTGGAGGAGGCCGAGCTCCCGATCCGCTACGCCGGCTACTCAACCTGCTTCCGCCGTGAGGCCGGTTCGTACGGCAAGGATCTCGGGGGGATGTTCCGGGTGCACCAGTTCGACAAGGTCGAGATGTTCTCCTTCGCGACGCCGGAGACGTCGTGGGATGAGCACGAACGTCTCCTCGCGATCGAAGAACGGATCATCGGGGATCTCGAGATCCCGTATCGCGTGGTGAACATCGCGGCCGGCGACCTCGGCGGTGCTGCGGCGAAGAAGTACGACATCGAGGCCTGGCTCCCTCCCCAGGGCAGGTACCGCGAGCTCACGTCCTGCTCGAACTACACGGATTACGGTGCACGGAGAGCCCAGACGCGCATGCGTCGAGAAGCAGGCGAGGTCGAGGCCCCGCACACGCTGAACGGCACCGCGACCGCGATAGGCCGGACGCTGATCGCGATCATGGAGAATCACCAGCGAGCCGACGGGACCGTCGAGATCCCGGCGAAGCTGCACCCCTATCTCCCCGAGCGCGCTCGGGTGCTCTCCCCGAAGTCCGTCGGCTAGCGGTTGCCGGGATCTGTGACCGAAGAGCGGTCTTGCGTCACTTCGCGCCGCGCCTCGGGCTCCGCGTGGGACGAGGTCACGTCGATCGCGACGCCTTGCCACACCTCGGGGATCGCCCCCGGCACGGAAACGCGACGACCGAAGGAATGGAGCCATCTGATCTCGCCGTCTCGCCGGAGCACCCGGTAGGTGTCCTCCCAGATCCCGGTCTCCTCGGAGCGGGACACGGCGTCCCGCACGCGCGGCCGGTCGTCGGGATGGACCATCCGCGGGAAGTGCTTGCTCTCGACCATGAGCTCTTCGGGCGTATAGCCCAAGATGTCGAAGACCTGCGGACCGATGTACGTGTAGTGCTCGAACCCCGTCTCAGGGTGGATCGTCTCGGACCACGGGATCGCCAGCGCACCCTCGAGGACCTGTCGCTGGTTCCGTTCGGAGGACTCGAGGCGCGCCTTCGCCTCTTCTTCATCGGTCACGTCGAGCATGATCCCCTGGAACGTGCACGGCCTCCCGAGCGAGTCCCGCTCGAGCATGCGGCCGGTGTCCAGTAGCGAGATCACGGTTCCGTCGGAGCGGATCATGCGATATCTCGTCGACCAGGGCTCGCCGGTTCGCCAGTTGTGATCCGTGACCCGTGCCAGGCGCTCGCGATCGTCGGGGTGGATCATCTCGAACCAGACATCCGGTTTCGCGAGCCATCGGTCGATCGGGAAGCGGACGAGTTCGGCCGCCTGGGGGCTGATGTAAGAGACTCGAACGGAAGGCGCGGAGTCGTCTCCGTCGTACGTGAGCTCGTACGAGTAGACGACGGCCGGGCCTCGTTCGGCGAGCGTCCGGAAACGATCCTCTGCCTCCTCCGCCTTCGATTCGGCATCCTTGCGAGCCGTGATGTCGAGCATCACCCCTTGGAACGAGGCCGGATCTCCCGTCTCGGTTCGGGAGATCAAGGACGCGTTGTCGAGGATCCACACGACACTTCCGTCCTTGGCGAGGAAGCGGTACTCCAGCAGGAACGGTTCACCGGTCCTTGCGCTGCGATCGAGAGCTTCCGCTACCCGAGTCCGGTCATGGGGGTGGATGCGAGACGACGCCTGCCATTCGTCGGGTGAGAACCCGAGGACGTCTTGGAGACGTGGACTCACGTAGCCGAATGAGCGGACCTCGTCACCTGGCCGCACGTCCCAGATGTAGGCGATGCCCGGCATGTTCTCTACCAGCCGCCGGTACTTCTCCTCCACCTGCCGGACTTCCACCTCCATCCGGCGACGTTCGCCGATCTCGAGCGACATCAGCTCGTTCGTCTCCTGAAGCTCGTTGGTGCGCTCGGCGACGCGTCGTTCGAGGTCCTCCTTGTGGAGGACCAGCATCTCGGTGACGTCGTGCTCGGCCGTGATGTCGATCATCACTCCGTGCCAGGCCGCCGATCCATGCTCGCTCCCGCGGATGAGGGTCGCGCGATCGTGGACCCAGACCACACGGCCGTCGTTCGCGATCAATCGGTACTCGAGGTCCCACGGTTCTCCGGTTTCGCTGTTCCGGTCGTGCGCAGCGAGGACGATCTCCCGGTCGTCGGCGTGGAGGAGCTCGATCCAGATGTCCGGTTGATCGAGCCACTCACTTCGCGTGTAGCCGAGCACCTGTTCGACGTGGGGGCTCACGAACAGCGTCCGGCGTTCGTCATCCGGTCCCATCTCGTACACGACGGCCGGCACGCGCTCGATGAGGGCTCGATAACGAGCTTCCGAAACTCGGATCTCGTCCTCGGCGCGCCGCTCGGTCGTGATGTCCTCGATCACGCCCTGCCACGCGAGACGGTGCCCCTGATCGCTGATCACGAGGACACTTGAGTCCCGGACCCAGACCTCTTCTCCGTCCTGCCGGAACATCCGGTACTCCGACCGGTACCGCGCGCCGGTCGTCCAAACCTCGTCCCGGAGCCCCTGGATGCGCTCCCGGTCGTCCGGGTGCATCGAACGGATCCAGAGGCCCGGATCCTCCAGGAAGCGCTTGGCCGGGACCCCGAGGAGCTGCTCGATGTTGGGACTGATGTAGATCGTCGACGGGCGCTGATCGTCGTTGTCGACGTACACGACGCAGGGGAGCTGCTCGACGAGCTCCCGCACGCGAGATTCCGAGGCGAACGGATCGAGACGCTCGGAAGAGGATCGTTGGCCGCCCGGCATCGTGGAAGCGTACCCCGGGGTGCGGTGCGGACTCCAGGCCTGACGTACCCTGCGTGCGGGAGGATGGCCGAGCGGACGAAGGCGACGGTCTTGAAAACCGTTAGCGGGGCAACTCGCTCGTGGGTTCGAATCCCACTCCTCCCGCAGGGCTTCAGGTCTCGCAGAAGCGGATCCAGAGCTCCCTCACGGAGTGGGTAGTTTCTCCCCTCTCAATCGCTCTCACGGACCTTCCGATGCTTGTTGAAGGAGCCTGATGAGTGTCGATGACGAGCGCGTAACCGAGCGGATCCGGCAGGAGGCCCGCGTGGCCGGCCTGCGGGACTTCCGCACGCCGTCCCTCGAGGCCGTCGAGCGCCGTCGGTTGCAGCTGTGGATCCTCACTGCCGTCCTGCTCATCTCCGTCTCGCTGGCCGTCGTGTTCGTGTCGACGTGGCAGACGAGCGTCACGAAGGTGTTCGCCGGCACGCCGGTGATGCGGATCGCGATCGTCCTTCTGAGCGTCGCGTTCAGCGTTTACGCGATCGAGAAGGAACGTCATCTCCGGAAGCTGTCGCGACTGCTGATCGACGAGCGGGTGCTGACCACCGCGCTGTCCAACCGTCTTCGAGAGGTGGAGCTGCTGCTCGAAGCGGGGAAGGCGATGAACGACGTGCTCGAGCTGTCCGTCGTCCTCGACACGATGCTGGGGAGCGCGATCGAGCTGCTCGGCAGTGACAGCGGCTCGGTGATGCTTCGCGAGGGCGACGAGCTCGTCGTCGCCTACGCACACGGGAACGCGCAGGCGGCCGGGCGCAGGGTTCGGCTCGGAGAGGGGATCGCCGGCCACGTCGCCGAGTCGAGGGAAGCGATCCTGGTGCAGGGCAAGGCCGACGCCGGCGATTTCCCCGGACTCGTTCCGAACGACCTCGGCGTGCACAGTGCCATCAGCGCACCGCTCGTCCACCGCGACGAGCTGCTGGGAGTGTTGAACGTGAACTCCTCCGGCGATCGCGTGTTCACGGAGTTCGACCTTCGCGCGGTGTCGCTCTTCGCCGAGCAAGCCGCAGCCGCGATCGCGAACGCCCGCTTGTACGAGGTCGAGCGATCCCAGGTCGAAGAGCTCACGCACCTCGATCGGATGAAGAGTCAATTCGTCGCGCTCGTGAGCCACGAGCTTCGAGCCCCGATCGCCTCGATCATCGGCGCCGTCGCCTCCGCTCGGAGGCCCGAGATGGAGGAGCATCGCAAGGAGCTCCAGGACGTCGTCGAGATGGCGGCCCTGCAACTCGGGACCATGGTCGAGGACCTGTTGGTCGCCGCCGAGCTGGAGCGAGGGGAGGCCGCGCGTCGCCTGGAACCGGTCGACCTGACGAGGGTCGTTCGCGAGGCTGCCGCGGATCACGGTTCGAACGATCGCGAGATCCAGGTCACCGCCCCGCACGCGGCGGTGGTGGTCTGCGACCGCGAATACGTCCGGCGGATCCTCGACAACCTGGTGGACAACGCATTCAAGTACGGCCGTCCTCCGGTGCGGATCGAGGTTGCCGGTGAAGCCGAGTTCGTCTGGCTCTCCGTCCTCGACGACGGTCGAGGGGTTCCGGAAGCCGATCGGGAGAAGGTCTTCGTCCGATTCAAGCGTCTCGACGCGATGGACGGACACGGTCTCGGACTCGGACTCTCGGTCGTCGAGGGTCTCGTCGAGGCGATGGGCGGCACGATCCGCGCCGAGGAAGCACCCGGCGGCGGCGCCGCGTTCCGCATCAGGTTCCCCCGGCCGGCCCGCGCGATCCTGGGTGACGCCTTCACGGAACGGCTCGCTCCGGAGGCGCCGTCGCCGTCGCTGCGCTGAGCCTCCGTATCCTGAGGGTGTGACCGGGACCCCTTCGAACGACCGCTTCCTGCGCGCGCTGAGACGTGAGACCGTGGACCGGACCCCCGTGTGGTTCATGCGTCAGGCGGGGCGCTACCTCCCGGAATATCGTGAGCTCCGGGGCTCCACGGACATCCTCGAGACATGCCGCAGGCCCGAACACGTCCTCGAGCTGACGTTGCAGCCGCTCCGTCGCATGCCGCTCGACGCCGCGATCCTCTTCTCCGACATCATGGTGCCGATCGCTGCGATCGGCGTGCCGGTGCGCATCGAGGCGGGACGAGGTCCCGTGCTGGATGAGCCGATCCGGGACGCGAAGGGCGTCGCGCGGTTGAGGCGATCGGATCCCGAGGCCGACGAGCCGTACGTCGCGGAGGCCGTCAGGCTGCTCGTCAAGGAGCTCGAGGTCCCCTTGATCGGGTTCTCAGGCGCACCGTTCACACTCGCGAGCTACCTCGTCGAGGGAGGACCGAGCCGAACCTTCGCTCGAACGAAGGCGCTGATGTACGCGGACCCCACCCTGTTCGAGCAGCTCTTGGGGACGCTCGTCGACGTCGTGGTCGCACATCTGCTGGCGCAGACGGAGGCCGGCGTGCACGCCGTACAGCTCTTCGATTCGTGGGTGGGGGCATTGGATCGAGACGACTATCGCCGCTTCGTCCTACCCCACACAGCGAAGGTGTTGGAGCAGATCGACGGCACGGGAGTGCCGGCGATCCACTCCGGCGTCGGCACCGGGCATCTCTTGGACCTGATGCGGGACGCGGGGGGCGACGCCGTCGGCGTCGACCAGCGCGTCCCGATCGACGACGCCTGGACGGCGATCGGCCACGACCGGGCGATCCAGGGGAACCTGGACCCCGCGGTCCTGCTCGGCACCTGGGATGTCGTCGAGCGGAAGACGCGAGACGTGCTCGCGCGCGCCGGCAACCGTTCCGGACATGTCTTCAACCTCGGCCACGGCGTGCTCCCCGACACGCCGGTCGAGCACCTCCAGCGGCTGGTGGACCTGGTCCACGCAGAGACGGAGAGGAGCGGGCCGTGACCGCGCCGGTGGGCGTGCTCGTGATGGCTTACGGCACGGCGAGCGGACCGGAGGACATCGAGCGGTACTACACGGATATCCGCGGAGGTCGCACCCCCTCCCCCGAGCATCTCGCGGAGCTGCAGGAGCGATACGCCGCGATCGGGAACAGGTTCCCGCTGTTGGACACCACACGGGCTCAGGCGGAGGGACTCGTCGACCGGCTGCACGGCGACGGAGCGACGTATCGGGTGTATCTCGGGATGAAGCACTCGCCGCCGTTCATCGCCGAGGCCGTGGCACGGATGCGCGCCGACGGCGTGGAGCGAGCGATCGGCATCGTGATGGCGCCTCACTGGTCGGGGATGTCCGTGGAGACCTACGTCGAGAGGGTTCGGGAGGCCGTGGAGGACCTTGGCGGCGGACCTTCGTTCTCGTTCGTCCGCAGCTACCACGCCCACCCGTCGTTCGTGAAGTTCCTTGCCACACGGGTGTCGGTTGCGCTCGACACGCTCACGCCCACCGAGCGATCGGGCGCCATGGTGCTGTTCACCGCGCACTCACTCCCGACGCGCGTCGTGGAGGACGGGTCGATGCGGTGCAAGACGTGCGACTGCGCCGGCTCGTGCCGGTATCGCGATGGTCTCCAGGAGACGGCCGACCTGGTGGCGGCGGCGCTCGGACTCGAGCACGTCGGGATCGCGTGGCAGAGCGCGGGGCGAACGCCAGACCCCTGGTGGGGTCCTCCCGTGGAGGAGTCGATCCTCGAGGCGGCGGCGATGGGTCATCCCGCCGTGGTCGTGTGCTCCGCGGGCTTCGTGGCCGACCACCTCGAGGTCCTCTACGACCTCGACATCGACGCGAAGGACGTGGCTGATGGAGCCGGCATCCGATTCACGCGAACCGAGATGCCCAACGCGGACCCCGTGTATCTCGACGTCTTGGCCGAGGTCGTTCGCGATCATCTCGCCGAGGTTCCCGAGGTGTGAGCGGGCGGGTCGCCGTCGTCGGAGGCGGTGTCGCCGGGCTCGCCACCGCCTTCCATCTGCAGCATGCGGGTGCGGATCCCGTCGTGTTCGAACGGGACGGGGTGCCCGGAGGGATCGTCGCCCCTCCGGTGGAGGTCGGTGACCTGCAGCTCGAGCCCGGTCCGGACTCCCTGGCGGCGCGGAAGCCCTGGGGCGCCGACCTGTGCCGGCAGCTCGGCCTGACGATGGTCCCGCCGGGCGCCTCGGGTGCGTTCCTGTGGACGGACACCGGGTTGGTCCCGTACCTCACCGGCACCGCGTTCGGCATCCCCGGGGATGTCGGCGACGTGCTCCGGTGGCCGGGGCTGTCCTCTCGCGGACGGGCCCGGGCGCTCGCAGATCTCGTGAAGCCCAAGCGGCGGCATGGTGCCGAGGAGACCCTCGGTGCGCTGCTCCGTCGCCGGCTGGGCAACGAGGCCACCGACCGGGCGGTCGCGCCTCTCCTCGCGGGACTTCACGCCGGCGACGTCGACGGACTGTCGGCGCCGGCGACCTTCCCTGAGCTCCTGGCGTGGGAGCGGACCCAAGGAAGCTTGATCCGCGGCGCGCAGGCCGCGCAGCGGTCTGCGCGCGGCGGCGACCCAGGGCCGCTGTTCCTTCGGCCCTCAGGAGGCATGCGGGACTTGGTCGACGCCCTCGCCGCCTCCTTGGGCGACCGTATCCGCACCGGCGCGGAAGTGATGCACGTCGGTGATCGCGAGGTCCAGCTTGTCGACGGTGCCGAGTCGGTCGACGCCGTCGTCCTCGCGTGCGGTGCCTATCCGGCGGCCGAGGTCCTCGAGCACGCGGCTCCGACGGAGCTCTCGTCGATCCGGTCGGTCTCCACCGGGGTCGTGTTCCTCGTGTACCCGTCCGGGACCGCGGAGGCGCTCCCGGACGGGACCGGGTTCGTCGTCCCCCGCGGCCGTGCCCCGATGACCGCCGCGACGTTCATCTCGCGGAAGTGGCCGGACGAGCGCTTCGGCGATCGGGCGGTCGTCCGTTGCTACGTGGGCGGGTCGGGGGACGAAGACGTCCTCGACGCACCGGATGAGGACATCGTCGCGGCGTGCGCGAAGCACCTGAGCGCCGTCCTCGACCTCCCGGGGCCCTCGACGTCACACGTCCACCGATGGTGGGGCGCGATGCCCCAATACGAGATCGGGCATCTCGACCGCGTGCGACGTATCCGCGGAACCCTGCCGCCGGGTATCTTCGTCGTGGGGAGCGCATTCGACGGTGTGGGCGTGTCCGACCTCGCGCGCGCGGCCGAGGAGACGGCCACGCACGTGCTCGCACACGCGGGCGTGCCCCGGAAGGAGCCGGCATGACCGAGACGATCTACGCCCTGTACCCGGTGTTCGCCGCGAGCCCAGAGCTCCGCGCGGAGCTCTTCGAGGACGACGCGCTCCGCGACGCCGGGGAGGAGATCGAGACGCTCTTCAAGGACTGGGCCGGCCGGGTGGACGTGCGCGGTTCGTACTCGACCGTCGGGTTCCGTGCCGACGCCGACCTCGTGCTGTGGCTGACCGCCGGCTCGGCCGAGGATCTCCAGCGGTTCGTCGTCGAGTTCCGGCGGACCCGCGCCGGCGACTTCCTCGATCCGGTGGCCTCGTTGATGGGCCTCGTGAAGCCCGCCGAGTTCACCCCCGACCACCAACCGGCCTTCGTGCGCGGCGAAGCCCCTCGCACGTACCTCTGCGTCTACCCCTTCGTGCGCTCGCCGGAGTGGTACCTCCTCCCGCCGCAGGAACGTGGCGAGCTGCTCGCCGAACACGGGGTGCTGGGCAGGGAGTTCCCGCAGGTCCTCGCCAACACGACGAGCGCCTTCGGCCTCGGCGACTGGGAGTGGATCCTCGCCTTCGAGACGGACGAGCTGGACGCTCTCGTGGATTGCATCCGCCGCCTCCGCGACTCGCAGACACGCCTCTACACCAAGGTGGAGACCCCGTTCTTCACGGGGATCCGCAAGCCGATCGCCGACGTCCTCGACGATCTTCGCTGATTTCTCCATCCGTTGGGTGGACTGAGCGCCCGCTCGTGCCGATGATGACTCCATGAAGAAGCTGCTCGCGTCGCTCGCCGCGATCGGCGTGCTCCTCGCTGCGTGCGCGGACGGACCCGCACCCGTGAACCCACGGGACGCCGTGTTGAACGCGATGAGGGCCGTGTACGAGACGGAGACCCTCCACCAAGAGCTGGAGATGTCGATGTCCGCGGCCGGGGAGGATCTCTCCTTCTCGGGCGAGTCCGACGTCGACAACGTGCACAAGCGGATCGACATGACGATGGACATGGGGTTGCTCGGCGGGGAGATGCAGATCCTGATGGACGGCGGCGTGATCTACATGCGGTCGCCCGTCTTCGAGGACGTCGGCACGGAATGGGTGAGCTTGGATCCGTCGAAGATGGATCCGGCCGCCGCCGCGCAGTTCGGTGGCTTCGGGATGGGGACGACGGATCCATCCGCCTACATCGGGCTGTTCGCCGGCGTGTTCGACGTGAAAGCCTCCGGGGAGCAGGAGCTCGATGGCGTCTCCACCACCCATTACGTGGGCACCATCGATCTGGCGAAGGTGCTCGAGGGGTTCTCGGACGTCGTGGGGAAGGATGTCGACGCTGCGACCAAGGATCAGCTCGAGATGGCCGTGAAGCAGTTCAGCGTGCTCGGGATCGACAAGAAGATCCCGTTCGAGATCTGGATCGGCGAAGACGGGCTGCCCCGCCGACAGCGGATCACCATGGACTTCGGGGACCTCGTGCCGGGAACGGAGGAAGCCAGCATGGAGATGACCGTGGACTTCTCCGACTTCGGGGAACCCGTCGACATCGAGATCCCTCGCCGATCCGAGGTCACCGACGTGACCGAAGAGATGGCCGGTGCGGGAGCCGGATCCGGCTCAGGCGCCTACGGCTAGCAACGGCCGCAGATCCCGGATCACCCGGTGACCGTTCTCGGCGGGAGTGCCGTCGCCCGATCTGTCGATCAGGAAGGTCTCGATCCCGATGGCAGCGGCCCCGTCGCAATACGCCGGTTGGTCGTCCACGAAGACGGCGCGATCGGGTGAGACGTCGCCCAGCCGACGAAGGGCCTCCCGGTAGATCCCGGGGTCCGGCTTCTGGATCCCGACCTCGAACGACAGCAGGATGTCGTCGAGCTCGTCCGCGAGCTTCAATCGGTCCACGATCGGGCGTGTCGAGTGCGAGCAGTTGCTGATCAACGCAGCTTTGACGCCGCGCGACCGCAATTCCCGCACGACCGGCAGTGAGTCCTCCCAGAACTCGACGCCCGTCTCGGTGTATCCACGCTCCAGGTCCAGGAGCCTGCCGATCAGATCGGGGTCGGGATCGATGCCGGCGGCCTCGACGATCGCGGTCATGTCCCCCTCGCGGCTCCCGTAGGTGCCCGTTCCCCTGGCAGCGATCGTGGCCTCGTAGGCACGGAAGAGGTCGGCTTTCGGGATGCCGAGCTCTGCCGTGAGTCGTTCGGACAGCTTCCCCCAACGGGTGCGGACGAGCGTCTCGTAGAGATCCAGCAGGACGGCATCCATGTCCCCAGGATAGGGGCGGGGTCGGCGACGCGAAGGGCTCGCCGACCCCGCCCACGAAGGATGCTCAGCCGAGCTGACCTCGCGCCGCCCCCGCGGGGAAGAGGGCGGTGTGGACGTTCACGTAATAGTCCTCGGGATGGAGGACCAGTCCGAGCGCGAGCGTGCGATCGACCGTGGCGCACCCGTCGAGGACCCCGTCGGTATCGGTCTCGCCCGCCGGGATCAGGAAGATCGTGGGCGGTCCCGCGACGTTCGCGTTCCCCGTGTGGATGTGGGCGGCGACGAGCGGCAGGTCGACGTCCTCCACGGAGACGGACCAGCAGACCTCCGGGTCCCGGGGTTCACGGTGACGCGTGCGGATCCGGTCGCGTCCGGATCGCCCGGGTCGGGCCGCTCGGCAGCCCCGCTGAGCGAGGTCATATACGGGCGCCCGCCTGCGGAAGCCGGTAAGGCGAACGCCACTGCCGCCAGCGTGAGGAGCAGGAACACCGCGGCGATGCGGCGATGAGCTCGGTGCATGTGATCGTCCTCCCCTCGATGCGGAAGGCGTGTCCTTCCGCGACTGTAGGGGTTACGGACAAGGGGCCGAGTGGGTTCACGCGACCGGCAGATCGTGGACCGTGACCCAGGCGGCGTCGTATCCGATGGCCACGTCCGTGATCGTGCCGCCCACCGCGAGCGCCTCCCGCTGCTCCCCGGTCGCCTCCGGGACGATCGCCAGATCGCCGGCCGAGAGCCCGATCCAGAGCTGATCGATGAGCTCCTCCTCGGAAGCGACCATCGCCATCACACAGCAGTCCAACGATCGCGGGGTCCCGACCAGCCGTCCAGTGGCCGGCTCGAGTCGCCAGAGCTCCGACGCGAAGAGTCCCGTCGTTGCGACCCAGACGGCCTGTTCTCCGACCGCTATCGCCCCGCACAGCTCCGCGGCGTAGGCCAGGCCGACGTCGCGGTTGAGACATCGCGTCTGAGCGGATCCGGCTGGCAATGTGTGCGATGACATCAGCCCGGATGAGGTGTCGATCCGCACGACCGTGGGCTCGAGGCCATCCAAGAGGATCCAGACGGCACCGTCGCCGGCCGCGAGTGCGACCGGTGGGTCCTCCAGCCGGAAACGTCGGATCTCGTTGTCACGAGCCGGGTCGAACTCCATCAGCCGGCGGCTGTCGTAGTGGATGGCCCAGACGGACCCATCGGCAACGACGACGTCGGTCGTGCACGCTTGCTGCTCCGGACAGTCGCCGAGGCGTGACCAGAGCGTCACTTCGTTGGACACGGGGTCGATACGGAAGAGATCGGTCGACGTCGTCACCCACACGGATCCCTCTCCGACGCTGACCTCGTTGGGCCGTCCATCGAGGTCCACGTGGGCGGTCGCCTTCGCGGTCGAAGGATCGATGCGGTAGAGGCGTCTGTCGGCGTTCGAGACCACCCAGACCGATCCCTCCCCCGTGGCGACGCTCGTGAGGGCCTCGCCGACGGGGATACGGATGCGTTCGTCCGTCGACGGATCCAATCGCACGAGGCTTCGTTGCGGCAGTGGCCCCGACGAGGGGCGCTCCCCGTCGCGGATGAGGGCGACGGATGCAACCACGATCGTCACGACAGCCAGGAGGCCGGCGATCACGCGGACCCTGCGGGGCGAAGCCTTCCCTCGAGCGAACCTGCCTCGACGCTCCGCCGCCTCCGCCGGGTCGACCGGAGGCCCCGTTCGACTGCCCTCCACCTCGTTGATGCTGAACACCTGCCAGGTGGAGGGGATCCCCTTCAGTTCGTGTGCGCCGCGGTCGGACAGGATGATCCGTCTGCCGGCGACGAGGTCCTTCACGGTCCCTGTGACCAGGACCTCCCCGGGTTGGGCGAGGGACATGACACGAGACGCCGTATGCACGGCGATCCCGCTTACCTTGCCGCCCGCCGACTCGCTCTCCCCGAAATGAACGCCGGCGCGGACCTCGATACCGATCTCTCGAACGGCTCGGGTCGCGTGGAAGGCGCATCGGATGGCCGCCGCCGGACGGTCGAATACCGCGAAGACGCCGTCGCCCGCGGTGTCCACGACACGACCGCCGCCGTTCTTCACGAGGCGGCGCACGATCGAGTGGTGTTCCTGGAGGAGACGTTTCCAAGCCTCGTCGCCCATCTCCGCCGCCAGCTCGGTCGACCCGACGATGTCGGTGAACAAGACGGCGACGAGGACGTGCTCACGCTCACGCGGAGGAGCCATGGCGCGAAGCGTATCCCTCCTGATCGGCGCGACGTGGTCGGAAGCGCTGCTCGCTCAGTCGGCCCAGAGGCCGGCGAGGAACGCGTCGACGTCCGCCGCCGCGGTCGATGGGTCGCACCGCCATCCGGGAACGGCGACCACCTGCGGCGAGATGACGTCGAAGTGCTCCAGCACCTCGTCCGGGAGGAACCGCGACCGCTGCGAGTAGGAGTGCGGGTCCTCGAGCCCCTTGGGCCTCCGGTAGTAGCGCTGCGGGTAGGTCACGTGGATCGCGTCGCGCGCGCGGGTGAGCGCCACGTACAGGAGACGCCGTTCCTCCTCGATCTCGTCGTCGTCGCCCGTGGACATGTCCGACGGGATCATCCCGTCCGCCGCATGGATCAGGTGCACCACGTCCCACTCGAGGCCTTTCGCCGAGTGGATCGTCGAAAGGATCAGGTAGTCCTCGTCGAGATGCGGAGGGCCCGCGAGGTCTCCGGTCGACGAAGGCGGATCCAGCGTGAGGTCGGCGAGGAACTGCCCGCGTGAGCTCGCTTCCGACGCCAAGAGCTCGAGCTGCTCGAGGTCGCGGACCCGCGAGGCCGCGGCCTCGTACTTCCTCGCGATGACCGGCTCGAGGAACGATCGCAGCCGGGAGAGTTGCCCGGCCGGCGGGAGGGCGTCGGCGTCGAGGCAGTCGCCGAGGGCGCCCCGGAGCTCGCGCACGCCGTCCGCCGCGCCTCTCGGCACCGCGACGGGCTCCTCGAGGAACCGCGCGAGCGGGGACGCCGCGTCAGCGGTGTCCCCGCGTCGCACCTCGAGTTCGTCCATGAGCCGTCGGGCCGAGGCGGGGCCCATCCCCTCGAGCAGCTGCAGGACCCGGAACCAGCTCACCTCGTCGAATGGGTTCTCCAAGATCCGCAAGCACGCCAGCGCGTCCTTGACGTGGGCGGCCTCCATGAACTTCAGCCCGCCGTACTTGACGAACGGGATGTTGCGCCGAGTCAGCTCCACCTCGAGGTGATCCGAGTGGTACGCGGCGCGGAACAGGACCGCCTGCGCCATCAGCGGGACGCCTTCCTCGCGATGTGCCAGCACCGCCCGGCAGACGGCGTCGCTCTGCTCTGCCTCGTCGAGGCACGCGCGGAGGATCGGCCGTGCCTCGCCTGGCCGCGCCGGCTGCAGCGTCTTCTCGTGACGCTGCGGGCTGAGCGCGATCACCGCGTTCGACGCCGCCAGGATCGGCGGCGTCGAACGGTAGTTGCGTTCGAGCTTGATCATCGTTGCGTCCGGGAAGCGCTCGGGGAACTCGAGGATGTTCCTCACGGTCGCCGCGCGGAACCCATAGATCGCCTGCGCGTCGTCGCCGACCACCGTCAGGTTGCGCGGACCGTCCCCCGGGCGCATCCCCTCGAGGATGTCGGCTTGGAGCGCGTTGGTGTCCTGGTATTCGTCCACGAGGACATGCTCGAACATGGCGGCGAGCTGGGATCCCGTCGCGGGAGACGTGGCGAGCGCCTTCCAGAACAGCAGCAGGTCGTCGTAGTCGAGGACGTGTTGTCGTCGCTTCCGCTCGGTGTAGGCGCGGAAGATCTCGCGGATCCCTTCGGCCTCGTCAAGGCACCATGGATAGGAGCGCTTGAGAACGTTGGTGAGCGGCTCGCCGGCGTTCACCGTCCGTGAGTAGATCGCCGCCAGCGTGTCTTTCCGCGGGAAGCGTCGCTCCCGCGCCGAGAATCCGAGCTCGTCCCGGAGCAGGTTCATCACGTCGGCGCCGTCGGCCTGATCCAGGACGGTGAAGTCCGGCATGAGACCGAGCGCGCGGCCGTGGAGGCGAAGGAGCCGGTTGCCGATCGCATGGAACGTCCCGCCCCACACGTGGCCGGTGTCCCCCGCGACGAGTCGCGCCGCTCGCGAGACCATCTCACGAGCAGCGCGCCGGCTGAACGTGAGCAGGAGGATCCGCTCGGGGCGGGTTCCTCGGTCGATGAGGGAAGCGACCCGAGCAGCCAGCGTCATGGTCTTCCCGCTGCCGGCGCCGGCCACGATGAGCAGCGGTCCCTCGCCGTGGCTCACGGCGGCGAGCTGCTGGGGGTTCAGGTCCTCGAACACGCGTTCGAAGGATAGTGTGTCCCAACGACCCAGGCGAGCATCGCGAGGGAACGATCCATCCGAAGCAGACACCGGACAGGCACGCCTGAGGATCGTTGTCTACGCTGCTGCCAACAGATGATCGACTTCCGCTGATCCGTTGGTGTCTTTCGGGGTGGACCCTCGGATCCCCCGCGTCCCCGCGGTCGTGTTCGGGGAAGGGGTATCGGCGCTCGGCGTCGTCCGTGCTCTCCGTGCGCACGACATCCCTACCCATCTCGTCGCTCCACGCCGCGCGGTCGCGGCGCGATCGCGCGGGGTCGTCGTGCTCCCGAAAGGTTGGACCGTGGAACGGTCGGCGGAAACACTCAGGAGCTTCCTGTCGACCACGGAGATCGATCACGGTGTCCTCATCCCGTGCGAGGACGACTGGACGATGGCAGTCAGCGATCTCCTCGATCACGATGCGGGACCGTTCACGGCGTCGATGCCGCCGTCTTCGGTCGTCGAGCGCTTCCTCGACAAGGCGGGATTCGCTCGGACCCTCGAGGAATTCGACATCGAGCGGCCCAGGACATTCGAGGTCGGGTCGGCGAAGGATCTCGAGCAGATCGGCGACGACGAGCTGGCGTCGTTCTTCCTGAAGCCTCGCGATTCGCAGCGCTTCGTCCGAGACTTCCACAAGAAGGCCTTCAGCTTGGCCGAGCGATGGCAGGCAACGAGAGATGTCGAGATCGCGCTCGATCGCGGGCACGAGCTCGTCGCTCAGGAGCTGGTCTCCGGTCCATCACAGGATCATGTGTTCATCGACGGCTTCGTCGATCGCCGTGGCCATTTCGCCGGGTTGCTGGCTCGCCGGCGGATCAGGATGTTCCCCCCTCGCTTCGGCAACAGCACGGATACGGTGACGATCCCCTTGACCGACGTGGCGGACGCGGTCGACGGCGTCCGTCGACTCTTCGCGGGCGTCGGCTATCGAGGGATGTTCGATGCCGAGTTCAAGCGTGACGCGACGACCGGTCGACACAAGATCATCGAGGTCAACGTTCGCCCGTGGTGGCAGATCGAGCTGGCACGGGCCGCAGGCATCGATGTCGTCTTCATGGCCTACCTGGATGCCCTGGGCATCGACGTGGAGCCGGTTCCCGGATACCGCGTCGGGAGGAGGTGGGTCCACACGTTGCCGGATCTGCGAGCGCGCTGGGACGGTCCGCGTGGCCTCCGACCCGGCGCGGGCGCTCGGGAAGGGTGGTTCTCGGCCCGGCACGCCGTCTTCCGATGGTCCGACCCTCGGCCAGGTCTCGCCGAGGTCGCCCGGGTCGCGCGTGTAGCGATAGATCTGGGGATCCGGCGCTCGGATTGAACGAGACGCGCCACTCGGCTACTCGTTCGATCTGCCTCTGAGCGACATCGAGACGTATTCCAGCGACGTGCCGGGGACCATCCCCGTCGAAACGACCTGGAAGCCGGTGAGTCGGTAGAGCTCGATCGCGCGATCGTTGCGAGCGAACACATCGAGTCGGAAGCGATCGAATCCAAGGGCTCTGCCCTCCTGGATGAATCGATCGAGCAGCAGCCGCCCCAAACCCTTCTCCCGATGGCCGGGAACGATCCCGAGCTTGCTCAGATAGAAGTCGTCGGGTGACACCGCCTCCAGCAGCTCCCTGGAAGCCTCCATCCGGGCGCGAAGGGCGTCGGCCCCGTCGCCGGCCTCGGAGAGAGAAGCGACGGCATCGGAGATGCGGCAGGTTGGCAGCTCCGCTCCCTCGATCGCGATGTACCCGCCGACCACCACGTCGTCGAGCTCCCCGACGGTGACCCTTCGGATGGCCACCTCGGAGGATGGGCGACGCATCCACCGCTCGACACGGTCCGCCACCTCCCGTTCACCGAGGAGCCATCCGAGATACGGACCCCACGCCTCCAAAACCCAGGGCAATACCGAAGGGATGAACCTCTCCGGGGCCGGCTCAGCCGCCAGATCACGCAACGAGAGGGGCGTTGACACCGAGGTCGAGTATCTGTGGGTCTTCGCGCAGTGTCTACCCACGATGCGCGATGGAGGGCGTGCAACGGCAACGGATACAATCCGAACTGTGAGAGAAGAAGTGGACAAGGACGGGGAGGGCCGGACTGCCACGGGAGACATCCGACTCTTCACCACATGCCCTCCGTCCACTGAGGTCTCTCAGATCTCCTATGTCGAAGCGGTCCAAGACGTCGCTCGATGGAGCGAAGACGCGGGATGCGATGGGATCCTCGTCTACAGCGACAACCGTCTGGTGGATCCGTGGATGCTCTCTCACGTCATCCTCCAAGCGACGTCGACATTGATGCCACTCGTCGCCGTGCAACCGCTCTACATGCATCCGTTCACTGCTGCGAAGGCCATCTCGACGATGGCGTATCTCTTCGGGCGACGCATCTGCGTGAACATGGTCGCCGGCGGCTTCAGGAACGACCTCGTCGCACTGGACGACGACACGCCGCACGATGAGCGCTATGACCGCGTGGTCGAGTACGTCCTCTTGATGCGGGAGTTGATGGCCGGATTGGGTCCCGTGACGTTCCAGGGGCAGTACTACAAGGTCAAGAACCTCAAGCTCACTCCACCCGTCCCGGACGAGCTCCGTCCGCACTTCTTCGTATCCGGGTCCTCAACCGCCGGTCTCGCGGCGGCGAGGGTCGTGGGGGCGACGGCGGTGAAGTATCCGGGGCGCTCCGATGAGGACAGCGGAGCCCTTGGTGAGTCGATCGATCGTGGGATCCGTGTGGGCATCATCGCTCGAGAGCGTTCGGAGGAGGCGTGGGCCGTTGCGCACGAGCGCTTCCCCCCGGATCGGAAGGGTCAGATCGCCCACTCGATGGCGATGACGGTCTCCGATTCGAAGTGGCACGAACAACTGTCGGCGATGGGTCGGCGATCGAAGCAGGATGAGCATCCCTACTGGCTGGTCCCCTTCGAGAACTACAAGACGTTCTGTCCGTACCTCGTCGGGAGCTACGACGCGGTCGCGGACGAGCTCGCACGATATCTGGCGCTGGGGTACGCGACGTTCATCCTCGATATCCCCGCATCACGGGAAGAGCTTCGTCACATCCGAGTGGCGATGGACAGGGCTGTCGGTCGGGTCGAGGCTCCGAAGAGCGATCGGTGATCGCGCTCCTCCCTGAGTACGTCACCCGTCATGCGGTGTCCCATGCCGATGACATCGCGGTGGTGATGGGTGACGACACCCTGAGTTACTCCCAGCTCGAGTCGTCGAGCAATCGCCTGGCGGATTGGCTGGAGGATGTCGGGTGCCAACGGGGGGATCGGGTCGCCCTCCTCGCATCCAAGACGCCCGACGCCATCGTCGGGATCCTCGGGATCCTGAAGGCCGGCTGCGCATACGTGCCGCTCGATGTCGGTGGGCCGACCGTTCGGACCCGGAAGATGATGCGCTCCGCCGACCCGAGCGCCATCGTTGCGGAGGGGTCGAGTGTCGCGGTCATCCCGGAGCTCCTGACCGAACAGATGAGGGGATCGACGCTCCCGACAGCGCGGATCGACGACGCATCGCGAGATGGGATCCCAGACACGGACCAGGAGTGGAAGCGGTGTTCACCAGAGGCTCGTCCCCGCACCGGTGAAGCAACCGACATCGCGTACATCATGTTCACTTCCGGTTCGACGGGCGACCCGAAGGGAGTGGTCATCACCCATGCGAACACGGTCAGTTTCGTGGAGTGGGCCACGCGTCGATTCGACATGGGAAGAGCCGACCGGAACTCGGGCCACACGCCCCTGCATTTCGACCTCTCCGTCTTCGATCTTTTCGGCACGTTCGCGGCTGGTGCCCAGCTTCACCTGGTCCCCCCGGAGACGAACCTGATCGCGCAGAAGCTGGTCGAGTTCATCGGTGCCTCCGGCCTGACCCAGTGGTTCTCCGTCCCCTCGACGTTGACGTACATGGCGAGACACGCCGAGCTGGAGAAGGGAGCCTTCCCATCGTTGAAACGAGTTCTGTGGTGTGGCGAGGTACTGCCCGTATCGACGCTCCTCCATTGGATGACACGCTTCCCGGACGTGGAATTCACGAACCTGTACGGCCCGACGGAGACGACCATCGCGAGCAGTCACTTCACGGTGCCTGCGGGTTCGATGGACGAGGGTGCGACCATCCCCATCGGAGTGCCCTGCGACGGGGAGGAACTCCTGGTGCTCGACGAGGACCTGCAACGGCTACCGGCCGGGCAGATCGGTGATCTGTACATCGCCGGCGTCGGCCTGAGCCCCGGATACTGGCGGGACGAGGAGAAGACCACTGAGGCGTTCCGACCCCACCCCTTCTCGTCCGATCGGAAGGAACGGATCTACCGGACGGGCGACCTTGCGACAGAAGGGGAAGACGGGCTGTTCCACTTCCACGGAAGGAACGACTCACAGATCAAGAGCCGCGGCTACCGGATCGAGCTCGGCGAGATCGAGACCGCAGTCGATGCGCTCGGATTGGTGAGTGACTGCGTCGTACTCGGGGTGTCCGCGGATGGTTTCCAAGGCACGGCCATCTGCTGCGCGTACGTCCCTCCTCCGGACCGACCGATCCCGCCGCATGTGTTGCGGAGCGCGCTGCTTCCCGTACTGCCGACCTACATGCTCCCTTCGCGTTGGAAGTCCTTCGACGTGTTCCCGATGAATGCGAACGGAAAGGTCGATCGAAGAGCGCTTCGAGACCTGTTCGAGAAGGACAGCGCGTGATCGAAGGCCCTGATGCCAACGTCGAACGTGTCGGCAGACTGATGCTGCACGTCTTGCATATCGAGGTGGATTCGATCGATACGGATCTCATCGAAACGGGGGTGATCGACTCTCTCGCCTTGGTGGAGCTGATCTTCCAGATCGAGAAAGAGTTCGGGATCGATATCCGGCTGGACGAGATAGGCGTGGAGAGCTTCCGGACCGTCAAAGGCATCGCGGACTTGATCACCGCGCTCGGAGCCACGGACGACTGACGATCATGGGTCAGATCCGCACACTTCGTCGCGAAGAGCTGCCACAAGTGGCGAGCTTGGTCGAACTCGCATTCCGATCCGGGTCGCGAACGCCCGCCCCGGGCCTCGCCTCGTATCTCGAGCGCCTCGTGTTGGATCAGCCATGGACCGATCCCGAGATCCCTTCGCTCGTCTCTCTCGACGACGACGAACAGGTGGTCGGATTCCTTGGATCACACGTCCGACGGTTCCGGTTCGACGGCAAGCCGATCCGTGTCGCCGTGAGCGGTCAACTCGTCTCGGATCCACGGGTTCGCTCACAGGCCGTGGGGGCGTTCCTGATGAGGCGATATCTGGACGGTCCTCAGGACCTGACCCTCACCGACACGGCGTCCGAGATCGTCCGGAGGATGTGGGAAGGGTTCGGAGGCCAGACGATCCACCTCGGCCGCATCGGGTGGCTCCGGCTCTTCCGCCCGCTTCGCTTCGCGAGCGATTTCTCGCTCAGGGGTCGGCCGCGGTCGCGCCGAGCCGCCATGTCGATCGCGGCCCCTCTGGACGGTCTCGCCTCGCAGCTTGCTGCCAGGCACCTCAAGGTGGCGAGACCCGATGTCTCCGCCGAGCCATTGAGTCCGGACCTCCTCGTTGCGAATCTGCCGCCCGCGGTCGCAGAGACGCGCTTGTACCCCGACTACGATCAAGGATTCCTGGAATGGCTGTTCCGGGAACTCGAGGCGTCGGAGAGCCGGGGCACTCCTGCGAGCTTCTTGATCCGCGATCGACGGGGGGTTGCGCTCGGTTGGTACATCTACTACCTGCGCCCCGGTGGCATCAGCCAGGTCCTGCAGATCGCCGCCAAGGAGCGCGACATCGGTGACGTCATCGACCATCTCATCCACCACGCCAGCACGAATGGTTCAACTGCGCTGCAGGGCAGGGCGGAACCGACTCTCGTGGAGGCTCTGTCGAGGCGTCGCTGCATCTTCCATGCGAGCGGCTATCGCGTCCTCGGGTATGCCCGCGACCCAGAGATCCTCCACGCGGTCGACTCCGGAAAGGCCCTCCTCTCGCGTATGGACGGCGATTGGTGGACCGGGCTGCAGCTCGAACCATTCTCCCGTCACCCCCTCGCGTGACGGGCGGATCGTGCCCGGGCTCCCGGTCAGGCTTGGGGTGCAAGGAGAGGCGGCGTTCATGAAGACCGATGAACCCATATCATCGATCGATGAGAGACCTGGAGGCTCGGTGAGGGAGCAGCGCGTCAAGCGCCGGATCGAAGCGATCATGGCCGCCCACATGCCTCCTCGGAACGGTCTCCGACGGACGGTGGTGCTGTGCTATCACTCGGTGCATCCTTCGAATCCGATCAGATCTGCAACGCCGTCGGACTTCGAGCGGCAGATCAAGTGGCTCCAGGAGCATTGCGAGATCATCCCCTTCCGCACCATCGGAGCGCCGTCCGACCTTTCGACCGATGGGAAACCGCTCGTCGCCATCACCTTCGACGACGGGTATGAAGACAATCACCGGTATGCGTTGCCCATCCTGGCGGCTCGCGGAGTGCCGGCGACCCTCTTCGTGACGACGGGATTCCTCGACGGGGTGGATGACGTCATCGCTCGGTTCTCCGGAGCATGGGGGGTGTCGGCCGACCACCTGCGAGGGATGAGTTGGAGTCAACTCTCGGAGATGCACGTGGCGGGCTTCGATATCGGCGCTCATACGCGGACGCATCCGGTGCTCTCCCGGTTGGCCGACGCCGATGCGATCGACGAGATCACGAGTTCGAGGGCGGCCATCGAGGATCACCTCGGGACGGCCGTTCGATCGTTCGCCTATCCCTACGGGAAGCCGAAGGAACATGTCTCCGAAAGGATGCCCCGGATCGTCGCAGATCTTGGCTTCGAGTCCGCAGCCACCGTCCTGTATCGGGGAGTCCGACGCGATGACGACCTCATGCGCATCCCCCGGTTCCCGATCACGCAGGACTCTCTGGACATCTTCTCCGGGAAGATCCGGGGAAGACTCGATGCGATCGGGACGTGGCAGACGTACGCCCCCCCATGGCTCGGAGAGTCTGCGCGTCGGATCCTGAGGGAGCCGCGTGTCCGGTTGTGACGGTTCGCCCCTCGAGCTGTCTTCGAGGGACGCGTCGATGACGTTCGTCGATCGTTCGGCACATGCCTGAGCCCGAGATCCGGGTCGAGGAGGACGGTCCGTATCAGGTGACCGGTCCGCTCCCGATCGCGCGGACCGAGAAGGTGAAGACGGAGTTCGGCGAGCCGGTCGACTACACGCCGTTCGAGCCGATCGAGGCCGACGCGACCTACCGGCTCTGTCGATGCGGCAAGAGCGGGAACAAGCCTTTCTGCGACGACAGCCATCTCCAGGAACCTCGGGTCGACGTCACGGAGCGCGCAGACCACGGTCCGCGCGACCCCCGGGCGGACGTCTTCCAGGCAGAGGACGGGACGATCATCAGCGACGACCTCTCCCTGTGTTCGAAAGCCGGCTACTGCAAGGACCGCTTCACCGGTGTGTGGCAGATGCTCGGTGATGCGGATCCGGCCGTGCGTGATCGGATGGCGCGGATGGTCGAACTCTGTCCGTCCGGACGCCTCGCGTGGGCGGACTCGGTCGACGGTCCCGATCACGAGCCCGACTACGAGCCCGAGATCGGCGTCTTCCGCAACGGACCGCTCTTCGTTCGGGGTGGTGTCCGCGTCGTCGGCGCCGACGGCGAACCGTACGAGGTCAGGAACCGCCAGGTCCTGTGCCGCTGCGGCTACTCACAGAACAAGCCGTTCTGCGACGGCTCACACTCCATGGTCGGCTTCCGCGACGGTTGAACGGATCTACGCCGGGACGAGTCCGAGGTCCTCCAACAGCCCCGGTGGGATCCGGTGGCAGTACGGCTCGTGACCGTTGTGCAGGTAGTACCGCTGGTGGTAGTCCTCGGCCGGATAGAAGGCGACGTGCGGGCGGATCTCCGTGGCGATCGCCTTCGAGTGGCGAGCCTGCGCTCTTTCGCGTGAGGCCTCCGCGGCCGCCAGCTGCTCATCGGAATGCGCGAGGACGATGCTCCGGTACTGCGAGCCGCGGTCGGGTCCCTGCCGGTTCACCTGCGTCGGGTCGTGCATCGCCCAGAAGACCTCGAGGAGCTGATCGAACGACACCACCTCCGGATCGAACGTCACCTCGACGACCTCGGCGTGGCCGGTCGTGTCGCTGCAGACTTCCCGGTAGGTCGGGTTCTCGACGATCCCGCCGCTGTAGCCGGACACGGCGTCGATCACGCCCGGCACCTTGCGGAACAGGTGCTCGACGCCCCAGAAGCAGCCGGCGCCGAACGTCGCGGTCTCAGATGGCATGTCGGTCCCCTTTCTCGTAGAGGTGAGTCATCTCCATCGTGCCAGCATCGGACGGTTCCGTCGCCGGCGACGCTTCTCATAACAACCCCCCAGAGGTCCTAGTTCCCTTGGGGAAGCACGAAATGGTCCTCTTCGCCGATACTCCCGCGAGGCTCTCTACCCGATATCAGGTAGAGCAGGGGAGAGGCACCCGAGGAGGAGAGCACATGCGACAGTGGGAGCTCATCGGCATCACCGACACGGTGGACTGGACGCCGCCTCGCCGTGAGCCGGCGCCGTCCGTGGACGAAGGGCACTTTCCGGCCGTCATGTGGACCACCGACGGTTCGCTCCGACTGAGGGGGGTCTCCTGGGCCGCCTCACAGCACCTGGGGATCCACCCTCGGTTCCTCGACGGCAGGGAGTTGCTCGATGCGTTCGGGATGGAAGGGGAGAACCTCCCGATCCTCGAAGCACACGCGGCCGCCCTCACAGGGAAGACGGTCACGTTCAGCCTCAAGGGGATCGAGGGACGGATGTGGTGCCGCGTCGCGCCCACCCACGACGCGGGCGAGCACATCGTGGGGACGTTCTGCATCGCCACCGAGCCCGCGTCCGACGGCGAGGAGCCGTTGGCGGCGCAGGACGCGACCCTCACGCTTGTGTGAGCTTCGGGGCGGTCAGCCGCGGAAGCGGCTGACCGCCCCGAGCACCATCTCGATCTCCGCCCCGCCGAACGCCGTGCAGAGTGTCCACAGCTCGTAGCCCGACGGCGGCAGGTACACGCCTTCGGTCAGCATGTGGTGGAAGAAGCGCGCGAACCGTTCGTGGTCGGCCGCCTTCGCATCTTCGAAGTTCCGGACGGGACCCTCGGCGAAGAACACGCTGAGGAGCGACCCGGCCCGGTTGATCGTCGCCTCGATCCCGTTCGTCTCGAACGCCAACGCGAGGCCGGTCTGGAGCTCCTCCGCCGTCCCTTCGAGCGCCGCGTACGGATCCTCGCGGTCGATCAGCTCGAGTGCCGAGAGGCCCGCCGCGACCGCGACCGGGTTCCCGCTCAGCGTCCCGGCCTGATACACGGGGCCGACCGGTGCGAGCTGCTCCATCAGGTCCCGCCGCCCGCCGAACGCGGCGCACGGGAACCCGCCGCCCATCACCTTGCCGAGCACCGTGAGGTCGGGCGTGACGCCGAAGCGTTCCTGGGCGCCACCCCTCGCGATCCGGAACCCGGTGATCACCTCGTCGAAGATCAGGAGCGCGGCATGCTCGTCGCAGAGGAGACGGAGCCCCTCGAGGTACCCGTCGTCGGGCGGCACGACGCCCATGTTGGCGGGAACCGGTTCGACGATGAGCGCGGCGACCGTCCCTTCGTTGGCGTCGAAGAGGGACGCGATCTGGTCGAGGTCGTTGAACGGCGCGATCACCGTGTCGCGCGCGGCGCCGGCGGTGACGCCGGGCGTGCTCGGGATCGAGAAGGTCGCGAGGCCGCTGCCGGCGCCGCGCGCGAGCAGCGCGTCCGAGTGTCCGTGGTAACAGCCCTCGAGCTTGATGAGTGTGTCCTTTCCCGTGGCGCCGCGCGCGAGCCGGATCGCGGACATCGCGGCCTCCGTCCCTGAGGAAACGAGACGCATCTGTTCGATCGAGGGCACCATCGAGACGATCCGCTCCGCGAGCTGCACCTCTGCTTCGGTGGGGACGCCGAACGACGTGCCTCGCGGCGCCGCTTCGACGGCGGCATCGACGATCTCCTTGCGCCCATGTCCGAAGAGCAAGGCCCCCCAGGACTGGCAGAGGTCGACGTAGCGGCCGCCGTCGGCGTCCTCGAGGTAGGCGCCGTCGCCCTTGACCGCGAACCGCGGGACCCCGCCGACCGCGCCGAACGCTCGGACCGGCGAGTTCACGCCGCCCGGGATCGTTCGCTTCGCTCGCTCGAAGAGCTCGTCGGATCGGCTCACAGGTCGGTCAGTCTATGGGTGCCTCCGGTCTCGTCGCCTGTGATTGGATGCGGGCCGTGGACGTGGAACCCGATGATGTGCGCCGCGCGGCCGAGCGGATCTTCGGCCGGGTTCGCCGGACGCCCGTGCTGGAGCTCGGCGAGATGCACGGTGCCTCGCTGGTCGCGAAACTGGAACTCCTCCAGCACACGGGCTCGTTCAAACCGCGCGGGGCATTCAACAAGCTGCGCTCGAGCGAGGTCCCGCCCGCCGGCGTGATCGCTGCGTCGGGCGGCAACTTCGGTCTCGCGGTCGCCTACGCTGCCCGCGAGACCGGCGTACCGGCCGAGATCTTCATCCCCTCGAGCTCGCCGCAAACGAAGATCGACCGCGTGCGCGCGCACGGTGCGGCGGTCACGATCGTCGATGGATATTTCGCAGAGGCGCACGAGGCGCTCGGCGCCCGAGCGGCCGAGACCGGGGCGCTCGTGATGCATCCCTTCGACCAGCCCGAGGTGATCGCGGGTCAAGGAACGCTCGGGATCGAGATCGAGGAGCAGGTGCCCGACGTCGACACCGTGCTGATGGGCGTGGGGGGCGGCGGACCACTCGCGGGGATCGCCGCGTGGTGCGGGGACCGCGTCCGCGTGGTCGGCGTGGAGCCCGAGGGGTGCGCCTCCATGACGGCTGCGCTCGCGGCGGGTGAACCGGTCGTGGTGCCGGTGGGTGGGCTCGCGTCGGACTCGCTCGGCGCCGCTCGGGTCGGCGACCACACGTTCCCCATCGTCCGCGATCGCGTGGAGCGCATGGTGCTCGTCACTGAGGACCAGATCCGAGACGCGCAACGGGCTCTGTGGGAGGACGTCCGACTGATCGTGGAGCCGGGTGGGGCGGCTGCGTTCGCCGCGCTCCGGTCGGGCGCCTGTCCGGTGTCGCCCGGGGAGCGCGTCTGTGTTGTGCTCTCCGGCGGGAACTGCGACCCAGCGACGGTCACCCCACACCGTTCCTGAGGTGCTGCGAGTCGCGGGCCCTTCGTCTGCTGAACCGATACCACCGACGGCATGGCCTCAGGGCTGCGGATGTCCGGGGCCCGGTGCATACCGGAAACGAGATGATCCGCGCGGGTCAGGGCTCCTTCGCGTCCACGAGCTCGGCGAGCTTCGTCGTCGTGTTCCAGTTCCGGATCGTCATGTTCTTGTAGATCGGCAGCGAGATGATCCGCGAGAGCCTGCTCTGGGTGGCCCTGCTCGTCAACCGTGAGAAGTAGACGACGCCGGTGCCGGCCCAGATCCGGTCGACCTCTTCCTTGATCGGCACGCTCTCTACGACGGTCCGAGCCGTGAGCGGCGGCATCAGGAAGATCACGTCCTCGCGGTAGCGCGTGGGCTCACTCCCGAAGCCATCGGGTGCCCGTTGGACGATCGACCGCATCTGGGCTCGACTTCGAAGCGCCACGCTCGCCTCATAGTGGCCGAACGCTTTGCGGAGCATCAGTTCGATCCGTCGCGTCAGCTCTGCCTGCTTCGATGTCCCGGTCGAGAACACGACGTTCCCGCTCTGGATGTAGGTCCGGACATCCTCGAAGCCGTTCTCCTCGAAGGCTGCCTTCAGGGCCGGCATCGGGATGAGGTTCTTGCCGCCCACGTTGATCCCGCGGAGCAGTGCGACGTAGCGCGCCATCGATGGAGGACTAGCCGCGGAGCCAGTCCGCGGCGTCCTTCGCGTGATACGTGAGGATCAAATCGGCGCCGGCTCGCCGGATCGACGTCAGGAGCTCCAGCACCACACGGCGTTCGTCGAGCCAGCCGTTCGCGGCTGCGGCCTTCACCATCGCGTACTCGCCGCTCACGTGGTACGCGGCCATCGGGAAGCGGGTCTCGTCCTTCGCGCGTCGGATCACGTCGAGGTAGGGGAGCGCCGGCTTCACCATCACGATGTCCGCGCCTTCTTCGATGTCGGTCCGGATCTCGCGGAGCGCTTCATCCGCGTTCGCCGGATCCTGCTGGTAGCCGGTTCGGTCTCCGAAGCGCGGCGCGCCCTCCGCCGCCTCGCGGAAGGGCCCGTAGAGCGGCGACGCGAACTTCGCCGCGTAGGCGATGATCCCCACGTCCTGTTGGCGGCCCTCGTCCAGCGCCGAACGGATCGCCGCGACCTGGCCGTCCATCATCCCGCTCGGTCCGACGAGGTGGGCTCCCGCCTCGGCCTGTGCGAGCGCGATCCGTTGGTAGAGCTCGACCGTCGCGTCGTTCTCCACCTCGCCACGGTCGTTCAGCACGCCGCAGTGCCCGTGGTCGGTGTACTCGTCGAGGCAGAGGTCGCCGATCACGACGGCCTCGTCCCCGAACTCCTCGCGCAGCGCATGGATCGCCCGCTGACCGATCCCGTCGGGGTTCCAGGCCTCCGAGCCCTCCGCGTCCTTGCGTGTTGGTACGGCGAACAGGATGAACGCGCGAACGCCGCGCTCCGCGATCTCGACCGCTTCCTTGCGGAGCGACTCGAGCGTGTGCTGGAACTGCCCCGGCATGGAGGCGATCGGGACCGCGTCGCCGATCTCCTCCTTCACGAAGAGCGGCGCGATCAGGTCGCCGGGCCGCACGTCGGTCTCGCGGATCAGCGAGCGGAGCGCCGCCGTACGGCGCAAGCGACGCGGGCGCGAATGCGGGAAGCTCATGGGCTCAGCGTACCTCGGTCGAAGAGTCCAAAGGAGTCCTCGCATGGAACCCAAGAAGCGGTGGGACGGTTACGTGTCGTTCTCGTACCTGGAACCGGGTGTCGACTACAAGGAGTTCGCGCTCTCACCGCAGATCGGTCGCGTCGAGCCGTTCGTGTATCCGCTCACCGACGAGCAGAACGAACGAGCCGAGCGCCTGCTCCGCGAGTGCGTCTGCATCTCGCTGCACGACCACTGCGGGATCACGCCGGTGGACATGTCGCAGAACGACGACTACGTGCGCGAGGGGCGCGAATGGTATGGCTACGAGGGGCTCGCCGCGTCGGGACTGGACGCCGTCTTCGAGAACTTCCTCGACGGCACGGCGACGATCACGTCGAAGGCCGGCTGGAAGTGGACCGACGCGATCCACGACCTCGGGATGCATCTCGCCGACGTGGCGCACCAGTCCACGGTGGTGGTGGGCGGCACGGTCGGCGACATCGAGGAGGCGCATCGGAGCGGCCGGATCGCGATGGTGCCCTGCATGGAGGGCGCCGCGATGATCGAGAACGAGCTCGATCGTCTCGACGTGCTCTTCGGGCTCGGCGTCCGGATGTGCGGGATCGCGTACAGCGAGTCCAATCAGCTCGGTGGCGGCGTGAAGGATCCCGGCGACGGTGGGCTCACGCGGTTCGGGATCGACGCCGTCCGTCGGATGAACCGGCTGGGGATGGCCATCGACCTCTCGCACACAGGGGATGAGACCGCCCGGCAGACGTGCGGGCTGAGCGAGCGGCCGGTGTTCCTCTCGCATTCGGGCGCGCGAGCGCTGTTCTCGGAACGCAAACTCAAGGACGACGATCTGCTGAAGGCGGTCGCGGGGACGGGCGGCGTCATCGGGATCGAGGGGTCGCCGCACACGACGATCTCCCCCGATCATCCGCGGCACTCGCTCGGGTCGGTGATGGATCACTTCGAGTACTGCGTGGACGTCATGGGCATCGACCATGTCGGGTTCGGTCCCGACACGTTCTTCGGGGACCACGTCGGACTGCACGTCCAGTACGCGGGCAACCTGGACACCGGCGAGGTCGGGGAGTTCGAGCCCGTCGACTACGTCGAGGGGCTCGAGAACCCCTCGGAGTTCCCGAACGTGATCCGGTGGCTCGTCGGACACGGCTACTCCGACGAGCACATCGCGAAGGTCACAGGCGGCAACGCATTGCGGGCACTGCGCGAGGTCTGGGTCTAGGAAGACAGCGTTCGCTCGAGCGCTGCGATCAAGCCCTCGACGGTGTGCGGCCTCGCGACCGCCGTGGGTCGCAGGCCGGCGTCGCGCGCGGCCTTCGCCGTGACCGGGCCGATGCACACGACCTTCGGCGTGCCCTTCGACGCGCCGAGCGCGTTGACGAAGCCTCGGACGGTTGACGCGCTCGTGAACGTCACGGCGTCGACCGCGCGGGTGCGCAACGCCGTGCGCGCGTCCCGTGGGAGCGACGTGGCGAAGATCGTCCGGTAGGCGTCCACGCGGACGGGATCCCACCCCTTCCGGGCCAGCGCGTCCTCGAGTCCCTCCGGTGCGATATCGGCGCGCGCGCAGAGCACGCGGCCCGAGCCACGCGGGAACGCGCGTGCGAGCGCCGTGGTCGTGAACGTGGAGGGTTGCAGGTCGGCGTCCCGGCGGGTCCAGCGACGGAACGCCGCGGCCGTGCCGTCGCCGATCACCGCGACCTTCGCGCGGAGGTCGCTCGGCGACCCGAGCCGATCGCGTAGAACGTCGACCGTCGCGGCGCTCGTGAGCGTGATCCATTCGAAGTCGCCGGCACCGAGCTCCTCCAGCGCGGCCGTGAGCGCCGCGGAGCGTGCGGGCGCCAGCCGGATCGTCGGCGCGACGAGGACGCGCGCGCCGCGGCGCTCCAGTTCCCGCACCAGCGACGCTGCCTGCTCCGCCGGGCGCGTGACGAGGATCGTCCGCCCGGCGAGGGTTCGCTTCACCCCTGCAGCTCCGCCAGGATCCGGTCCGCGCCGTCTGCTCGCAGCCGCTGCGCGAGCGTGGAGGCCGCGACACCGGGATCCGAGCTCTCGGACGCGGTGCGGATCACCTTCGCGCCGTCGGGGGTGGCGACCAGCGCGACCATCCTGATCCGGTCGCCCTTCGTGGCCGCGAGGGCCCCCAACGGGAGGTCGCAGCCGCCGCCCAAGAGCTGCATGAGGGTCCGCTCCGCCTCGAACGCCCGCCGCGATGCGAGATGGTCGAGGACGGAGATGACCGCTCGCGTCGTCCGGTCGTCCTCGCGCACCTGGACGGCGAGGCACCCCTGCCCCGGCGCCGGCACCATCTCCTCCACCCGCAGCCGGCGAGCGTGCGGCGGGTCGATGCCCAGCCGCGCGAGTCCCGCCGCGGCCAGCACGAGCCCGTCGACCTCGCCCTCCGCGAGCTTGCGGAGCCTCGTGTCCACGTTCCCGCGGACCTCGGTCACGCCCATCCCGGGGAAGCCGGCCAGGAGCTGTGCGCGGCGCCGCACACTGGACGTCCCGACCACCATCCCCGGCTGGAGCTTCTCGTCGCGCCCGATCAGGACATCCAGCGGATCGGCCCGCTTCGGCACCGCCGCGATCACGATCCCCTCCTCGTCCTCGGCCGGCAGGTCCTTCGCGGAATGCACGGCGAGGTCGACCTCGCCGGTCCGGAGCGCGTCGATGATCCGGTCGACCCAGAGGCCTTTCATACCTCTGGGTGATTCCGACGAGGTCGCCCCCTCGTCGCCGGATGTCGACATGGGGACGATCTCAGAGCGGAACGCGTTCGCGGACAGCAGCTCGGCGATCTCCTCGGCCTGCGCGAGCGCGAGGGCCGAACGCCGCGTCGCGATGCGGAGGGTGGTCACTCCCCGTCGAGTGTGGAAGGGTCGAGGCCGAGGAGCTCGGCCAGCAGTTTGGCGTGGGTCCGGTCCGAGCCGGGCTCGGATCGCTCCTTCAGCGCGACGATCGGATCATGCAGGAGCTTCGCGACGATCCCGCGCGTGAGCGCTTCCACCGCGGCGCGTTCGTCGGGCGTGAGATCGGCGAGCCGGCCGGCGTACCGCGCGAGCTCGCCTTGCAGGACCGCGTCGCCGCGGCGACGGATCGCGCGGATCAGAGGAGCGAGCTCGTCGCCGCGGCGACGCACGACGAACCGACGAACTTCCTCCGACACGATCTCGCGAGCCTTCGCAACGGTGTCGTCCTCGGCGGTCGAGCCGCGAGAGCGGAGCGCGTCGACGTCGATCAGCGTCACGCCTGCCAGGGATCCTGCGTCGGGATCCACGTCGCGGGGCACGGCCAGGTCGAGCAGGACGAGCGATGGTGCTGACGACGGCCGTGCCGCGCGAACCACGTCCGCGTGCACCACCACTCCCGTCGCGCCGGTCGCCGACACGACGAGGTCGGCTTCGCGGAGCGCAGCCGGGAGCGCATCCAGGTCACCGTGCTCCGACCCGGTCCGCTCTGCGAGTGCCTGCGCGTGCGGAGATGAGCGATTCAGGATCCGCACGCCCTCGACGCCTCGGCGCCGGAGGTGCTTCACGGCGAGCGAGGCCATCGTGCCCGCCCCGATCACGACGACCGTCCGGCCGGCGAGGGTCCCCAGCACCTCTTCCGCGAGGGAGGCGCCGCGTTCGACGAATGCGTCGGGCGCGGCCCCCAGCGACGTCTCCTGACGGACCCGTCGCCCGGCTCGCGTCGCGGCATGGAACAGACCCTTCAGACGAGACCCCGCGATGCCCTCCGCCTCTGCGAGTCGGAGTGCCTCGCGAACCTGGGATTGGATCTGCGTCTCCCCCAAGACCATCGAGTCCAACCCGCCGGCGACCGAGAACAGGTGCTCGACGGCGTCACGCTCCCAATGCGAGTAGAGGCTCTCGGCGAGGAGCCCCTCCGGGACGCCCCGGGTCTCGGTCAGCAATCGCTTCAGCGCCAAGAACCCCGCGTGGTAGTTGGGGACCGATCCGTAGACCTCGACGCGATTGCAGGTCGAGAGCACGACGGCCTCATCGACCCCGTCCAGATCTCCCGCCCGGCGATACGCCTTGGCCACGTCGTCGTCGGAGAACGCAAGTGACTCCAGCAGCTCGATCGGTGCATGCCGGAACGAGATCCCGAGGGCGAGGACGGCCATGACCGGGGAATCCTACCCAGCCGGGGTCCGGAATCGACCGGGCTCGAACGGGTGGGGGTCGAAGGGGGGATCATGCCCCAGCAGCTGCGCCGCGATGAGCTGTCCCGTTCCGGCGCCGAGGATCACGCCCTCGGATCCGTGCCCGGCCGCGATCCAGAGACCGTCCCCGACCCGCCCGACCACCGGACGCTCGTCGGGCGTCAGCGGACGGATCCCCCACCATGCGGAGCGGATCTCGGCGTCGGCGAGTCCGGGCACCAATCGGATCGCCCCTCGGACGATCCTGGCCGGCACGCCGGGCTCCTCGGCCTCGGGTGTGATCACCGGTTGTCGCGACGAGCCCGCGATCAAGGAGCCGTCGGTCGCCGGGTGGAGGAGCGTCGCCGTCGTCGCCGACAGCTCCTCCAGCGAGCCGGCTCGAACCGATCCGTCCTCCCAGCGTCCGGTCGCCTCCTCCCAACCTGCGGATGCCACGAGGTGGTGGAGGAGCCCGGCGGAGGGTGCGAGGCGCACGAGCCAACCCCGGGCGCCGGTGATCGGAAGCCGAACGCCGATCGGATCGAGGAGCGAGGAAGTCCACGGCCCGGCCGCCACGACCACTTCGTCGGCAGCGATCGGTCCTTCGTCGGTCACGACCCCTGCGACCCGATCTCGATCCTCGAGCACGGCGCGCACAGGCAGATGGTGGCGGACGGTCGCGCCCCGTTCCTGCGCCATCAGCGCGAGCGCCACGGTCAGCGCCGCCGGCGCCAGTCGGTGGCCGTGGTGGACCAGCCAACCACCGAGCACCTGCGACGTGATCGCCGGCTCCAGCCGCAACACGTCCGCAGGTTCCAGTCGCTCGACGGTGACACCGGCCGCCCGGTAGGGCTCGTGGGCACGTTCGCCACGTCGCATCTCCTGGTCGTCGAGAGCAGCGGCGACCAATCCGATCGGCTCTGGATCGAGGCGCCACGGGATCGGAGTTGCATCGGCGAGCTCGAGGTAGCGCGCCAGGCTGATCCTCGCCATCGGGAGCAGCGAAGGATCGGTCGGCGTGACCCACAGGCCGTTGTTGCGGCCCGACGCTCCGGCGGCGAGCTCCTCCCGTTCGAGGAGCGTCACCGACGCGCCTCGATCGGCCAGCTCGAACGCGCATGCCGCGCCGATGATCCCTCCGCCCACGATCACGACGTCCGGCATGGGTCGGGAGCCTAGCGTCGGGCATCTAGACTCGTTGACGGAGACGTGGCTGAGTGGCCGAAAGCAGCCGCCTGCTAAGCGGTTAGGGGGATAAAACTCCCTCGGAGGTTCGAATCCTCCCGTCTCCGCTCACCGCGGCTGTTGCGTGCCCGCGAGACCCTGCCGCCGCTGATCCTGAGCACTCCCGAAGCGTCGGGTCGCGAGGGGGCTCTTTACGAAGCAACCCTCACCAGCGATAATGCAGCTTCGGGCCGCCCCTCCGGGACTGCCCAGGGGGGAGGGATCGGCGTTGCTGACGTCGTCCGCGTCTCGGGAGTCCACGTTCCAGGCGATGCTGGATGCCGCCCCGGACGCGATGGTGGGTGTGAACAGCGACGGCGTCATCGTCATGGTGAACGTCCAGACCGAGGCGGTCTTCGGCTACACGCGAGAGAACCTGCTCGGCCAGCAGATCGAGATCCTCGTCCCGGAACGAGTCAAGGCGGTGCACCCCGTCCACCGCACGGATTACTTCCGCGAGCCGAGGACGCGTCCGATGGGCGCCGCGATCGAACTGTCCGGCCGCCGGGCAGACGGCACCGAGTTCCCCGCGGAGATCAGCCTCAGCTCGATCCAGACCGACGATGGACCGGTGGCGCTCGCGGCGATCAGAGATATCACCGAGCGTCAGAAGGCCGAGGAGGAGACCCGCGGCGCGAGAGAGGAGGCGGATCGCGCGAACCAGGCGAAGAGCGACTTCCTCTCGCGCGTGAGTCACGAGCTCCGGACGCCGCTGAACTCGATCCTCGGGTTCGCGCAGCTCCTCAAGATGGAGGCGCTCCCCCAGGGGCAGCGTCGCTCGGTGCTGCAGATCCTCGAGGCGGGCGGCCACCTCCTGGAGCTGATCGACGAGATCCTCGACATCGAGAAGATCGCCTCCGGCAGGATGACCCTCTCGCTCGAGCCGGTGCATGTCGGGTTGATCCTCGACGAGACGCTCAAGCTGATCCGTCCCATCGCGGACAAGGACGGCGTCCGTCTCGTCCAGCCTCCCGAGGAGTTCGACGTCTACGTCCTGGCCGACCGCCAACGCCTGAAGCAGGTGTTCCTGAACCTGCTCTCGAACGCCGTGAAGTTCAATCGCGCCGGGGGCGACGTGCGGATCTCGGGCGGACGAGTCGCAGACAACACGTTCCGGATCACCGTCACCGATACGGGCGAGGGGATCGCGCCCCAGTCGATGGGAGACCTCTTCACACCGTTCTCCCGCTTGGGCGCGGAGCGCCGTGGCATCGAAGGCACCGGCTTGGGTCTCGCCCTCTCGAAGAACATCGTGGAAGGGATGGGCGGCTCGATCGAGGCGACGAGCGTTCCCGGCGAGGGGAGCGTCTTCGGTGTCGAGCTCCCGATCGAGGCACGGGGCCAGACCCAACCCGAAGAGCCGCGCGTGATCCCGCGACCCCGCGAGGGGGAAGCGGGCTCCCGAACGATCCTGTACATCGAGGACAACCTGGCCAACCTGCAACTGATCGAGGGGATCCTCGCGTATCGGCCCTCGATCGAAGTCGTCTCCTCGATGCAGGGGAGTCTCGGGATCGAGCTCGCTCGGCAGCATCAGCCGGACCTGATCCTGCTCGACCTCCACCTCCCGGACCTCTCCGGTGAGGAGGTGCTGCGGCGTCTGAAGGCGGACGAGGCGACCGGTGGTATCCCGATCGTGATCGTCAGCGCCGATGCGAACAAGGACACGCTCGACCGTCTCGAGCAAGCGGGCGCGAGCTCGTTCGTCACGAAGCCGCTGAACGTCGAGCTGTTCCTGGAGATGGTCGACGAGATGCTCGGTCAGGCGTGAGCGAGGCGCGGCGAGCGGATCGGTGTCCAGACGTCTGGGGCCGGCGTGTAGGATTGCGGTTCTGCGCCCTTAGCTCAGTGGATCAGAGCGGCTGGCTACGGACCAGCAGGTCGGGGGTTCGAGTCCCTCAGGGCGCGCTCTTGGAAGGACGGAGCGGATCGGGCACCTAGTCTCGGCTGAGCGCGTGCCGATACGCGGGCGGCGCGTGCAGCCAGCAGACGGGTGAGGCGTTGTAGGTGGACAGGATGGTCTGGCATCCCACCTGCTCGCACATCCGTCCCCGAGCAGGTCGGTCGGTCGCCTTCTTGCCGCGTTCGGGGGGGCCGAAGACGCGATCCTTGCGGCTGATGCCTTCCACTCGGCCTGCCTCTCTGGTCGTGGACCACGTGATCCGCGGGCAGGGCGGGAGCGTCTGCCTGTACCACCGATCGGATTGCCCGACGCGGGGTTGTTTCGATCGCTCGGGACCTCAAGGATAGCAGGCCGGGCCGACGGCCCAGATAATCGAGGAGCTGTGTGCACACCGGAGAACCGATCATGAGCGCCGTGCCACCGATTGCGGCCGCCGCATTCGCGCCGCTCGGGCTGCTCGAGCACAGGACCGGTCGAGCCGTCGTGGGACGCCCCACCGAGCTCGTCGCGATCGAGGACGGCATCGCCGCCGCCCAGGCGGGGCGTCTGAGCGCGGTCTCCGTCGAGGGGGAGCCCGGCATCGGGAAGACCCGCCTTCTCCTCGCGGCCCGGGAGATCGCGCTCTCCCGGGACTTCCTCACGGTCGCGGTGGGCGCGGATGAAGAGCTGCGTGGCCCTTTCCTGCTTGCACGATCGATCGTCGGGGCTCCCGAGGTGGCCGAGGCCGTCGCCGGCACGGCGTCGGAGCCTGCGATCGTGGCGGCGAGCGAAGCCCTCGGCGGCCGGGACGATCCCGCGTTCGCCGGGTTGTCCTCCGACCAGAGGCTCCTCCGTTCGTTCGACCTCGCGACGATGGCGGTGCGGGCGCTCACCGCGGAGCGGCCGCTGGCGCTGCTGATCGACGATATGCAATGGTCCGACGAAGACAGCCTCCGACTCCTCCGCTACGTCATCCGGACCGAAGGAGCGAGCCCGATCTTCCTGATGTTCTCGATCCGCCCCGAGGAGGCCGCCGCCCTCACCGAGGCGGTGACGTTGCTCGCCGACATGGAGCGGATGCGCGTGATCCGGCGGCTGAAGGTCGCACGATTCTCGGTGCTCGAAACGGCGGAGTTCCTCCGCCAGGTGCTCGGCGGACAGGTGGAGGCGGCGACCGCTTCGACGATCCACGGTCAGGCCGAGGGCGTGCCGTTCATCGTGGAGGAGATCGGCCAGGCGTACCGCGAAGCCGGGATGCTCCAACAGATCGCCGATTCCTGGACCCTGACTCGCAACGCGGAGCGGCTCGCGCCCTCGGCGGTGCGCACCTTGATCCAGCGCCGGGCCGCTCATCTCCCACCCGAAACCAAGACCGCGCTCGCGGAGGCGGCACTGCTCGGTCGCCATTTCAGCTTGAAGGACCTCCGCGAGGTACGCCTCCGGGTCGGGGAAGGTGAACGGGATGACGGCGTGGTGGCACTCGGCGACTTGATGGCGCCCGCCGTCTCGGCCGGGCTGCTCGTCGAGCAGCCCGAGGCCGCGCCGGCGGACTACAGCTTCCCTCACGAGCAGGTTCGCGAGTTCGCGGCCGACACGTTGGCGCCGGCTCGCCGTCGCGAGATCCACGGCGCGATCGTCCAGCTGCTGCTGAGCGGTGAGCCGGCGCCCGAGACACTCCCGCTCCTCGCGCATCACGCGCGCGCCGCCGGTGACGCGGAAGTGTGCGTCCGCTTCTCGACGGATGCCGCCGCGGCCGCGCTCGCGGCTCACGCACCGGAGGAGGTCCTGCGCGTCGTGGAGATCGCGCTGCCGCAGGCTGCCACCCCCCAGGAGCGGCTGGGACTGCTGACCGCCAGGGACGACGCGCTGGAGATGCTCCGCCGCCCCGGCGACCGCCTGGAGGGACTCTCCGAGCTCGCCGCACTCGCCGAGGCCCTCGGCGATCCTCATGTCGACCTGGATGTCACGCTCCGACGCGCGGCGGCGCTCCGGCTCTCCCAGCAGGAGGACCGCGCGGCGGAGCTCGCCGAGCGGGTCCGAGCACTCGCGGTCGAGCGAGGCGACCGCCCCGCCGAGCTCGCTGCGTGCGTGGAGCTTGGGCAGGCACTCGTCCATGCCGGGCTCGGCGAAGGGTTCTCGCCGTCGGCCGCCGAGGTCGACCTCGACGCCGCCGAGCAGATCTTCCTTCGCGCCGCCGCTCTCGCGGAGGAACTCGGTGACACCTCGATGGTGGCCGCCTCGACCCGAGAGCTGGGCGTGATCGACATGGGTCGGATCCGCGGCTGGTTCGTCGATCAGATGGCGCTCGGTGGGCACATCCCGGTGATGCAACGGGTTGCCGCGGGCGAATCCCTCGAAGATCTCGTGGAAGAGCTGCCGATCGCACCCTTCGTGCGATCGGCGGGCGAGCGACTCCATCGGTCGCTCGCGCTCTACGAGGAGCTCGGCGACCGGCAGGGTTCGATGGCATCGATCATCGCGATGGCGTACCTGAGCTGGGCTCCCGACATCCACATCGGTTCCGACGCGGCCCGTCACATCGAGGAGATCCGTCGGCTCGCGACACAACTCTCGTCCTTCACCAGCGAGAGCCAGCGGGCCTTCGCGGAAGTGCAGATGCTCTACGGGGTGCACGTGTTCGCGCGCGCGAAGGTCATCCCCGACCTCGCGCTCTCACGCGGCGCCGAGGCCTACGAGCGAGCTCGCGCGATCGGCGATCGCCAGCTGGAGTTCCTCGCGGCGGGCGGCACCGCGCTCTCGTTCCTCGAGCTCGGCGATCCCGACGAGGCGTCGATCTGGCTCGATCGAGCGGCATCCGTGGCGACGGAGAGCCCCACAACCGCCCGCGCTCGGCAGCTCGAGCAGTGGCGAGGGCTGATGCACGCAGCCAGAGGACATGCCGACGGGATGCGCGAGCACCTCGAGCGCGCGCTGCAGATGGCAGGTGAGCAAGGGCTTCCCGCAGTGCGCTGCGAGGTGCTCGCGGCGCTCGCGCTCGCGGCGGCGACCCTCGGGAGGGAGCAGGGAGACGAGGAGTTGCTCGCGTTGGGTGAACGGTCGGCATCCGAGGCGAAGGAACTGCTCCGTCTCCTGCCCGGGCACGCTCCTTGGGGCGCCAAGGCCGACGCGGCGGTCGCGATCGTCGCCCTCGCGCGGGAAGATCCCGAACGAGCCGCGACCGCAGCCCGATCGGCGGTCGATGCGCTCACCGCAGCCCGGCACGAGGACCTGGATCTCGAGGTGCTCCTGCCGCTCGCCGCGACGATCACGGCCGCGGGCACCGACGAAGAGCGGAGCGAGATACTTTCGTACCTGCGGCTCCAGATGGCCGTCATCGCGAACCGGATCGTCGACGAAGATGTGCGGACCCGGTGGTTCCGGGGCCCGATCGGAAGCGGGCTCGCGAGCCTCGCTGCCGACCCGGACCTGCCGCTGACGCGCCACATGCAGGAGGCGTTCGTCGAGGGGCTGGACGATGAGGACTCGCAGCTCCTCAAGCTCGTCGTCGAGGGGCTCTCGAACGAGGAGATGGCCGATCGTCTCGGCGTCGACACCGGCGAGGTGGCGCGCCGTCTCGTCTCGACGTACGCGAAGATCGGTGCCTCCTCACGTGCGGATGCCACCGCCTTCGCGTTCCAGTCGAGGATGCTATGAAGGGACGTACCTAGATGCTCCGTGCGAGGGTCGATCGGCCCCGGTGCATCGGCGCCGGCAACTGCATCACCATCGCCCCCACGGCGTTCGACTGGCACCGCGGAGACTTCGGCAAGGCAGCCGTCGTCGATGCCGCGAGCGTCGACGAGGAGAAGCTCCGGGAGGCAGCGCTCGCCTGCCCGACACAGGCGGTCGTGCTCGAGGAGGTCGCGGAACTGCTCCCATGGCAGCTCCGCAGCCGCTCGCCGACGCAGCGCGTCCAGCGGACGTTCATGTTCACCGACATCGCGGGGTCGACCAATCTCCTCGAGGCGATGGGAGACGAAGCCTGGCAATCGCTCCTGTCGTGGCACGACAAGACCCTGCGTTCGCTGTTCGGCGCGAACCGAGGCGAGGAGGTTACGGCGACCGGCGACGGATTCTTCGTCGCGTTCGAGTCGCCCGATGACGCGCTCGCGTGCGCGGTCGCGATCCAGCGGGATCTCGCCGCGCATCGAGCGTCCGCCGCGTTCGCGCCCCAGGTCCGGATCGGGATACACGCATCGGACGCGACGATGGTCGGCCGGAACTTCACCGGGAAGGGCGTGCACGAGGCAGCGCGGATCGGGGCCCTCGCCGAGGGCGGGCAGATCGTCGCGAGCGCCGACACGGCCGCGGGCGCGCAGTTCCCCACCAGGGATCCGCGGACGGTGACGGTCAAGGGGATCTCCGATCCGATCGAGGTCGTCACCGTCGACTGGCGGTAGCGCCCGGGGTCGGCGCCCGCCCCTATCCTGGGTCGGATGTCGGAGCCCGCCTCCTTCCGCGACCGCATCGCGATCCTCAGGCCGCTCGCGGTCCGCGATTTCGCGTTCCTGTGGACCGGGATGACGGTCTCGATGATCGGCGACGGGATCTATCTGGTCTCGATCGCGTGGCAGGTGCTCTCGATCGAGAACCGTCCGGGCGCGCTGGCGTTGGTAGGCATCGCCTGGTCGTTGCCGCAGGTGCTCCTCGTGATCGCGAGCGGAGCCCTGTCCGATCGGTTGGAGCGGCGGCACCTGATGATCGCGGGTGATGCGATCCGCTTCGCGGCGATCGGGACGCTCGGTGTGTTGTCCATCACCGATCAGCTCAGGCCAGGCAGCATCCCCGTCATCCTCGGACTGGTCGTCGTCTACGGGGCCGGCCAAGCCGTCTTCCAGCCCGCCTTCACCTCGATCACGCCGACGATCGTGCCCGCGGACCTGCTCGTGCAGGCCAACTCCCTCGCGCAGCTCGTGCGGCCGTTCGCGATGACGTTGATCGGTCCGCTCGTGGGCGGAGTCCTCATCACCTGGTTCGGCGTCGGGTTCGCCTTCCTCGCGGACGCGGCGACCTTCGCGTTCTCCGCCGTGATGATCCTCGCGATGCGGACGCGTCGAACGTCGAAGGACGAGCACGACCAGACCTCGTTCTTCGGTGACGTCGCGGAGGGGTTCCGGTACGTGCGGCAGCAGCGATGGCTGTTGATCGCCATGTTCGGGGCGACGGTCAGTTTGCTCGCCGTCTGGGGACCGTGGGAGACGTTGGTGCCGGTGGTGGTGAAGAACGACCTCGGTGGGGAGGCGTCGTCCCTCGGGTTCGTCTTCGGCGCCGGCGGGGTCGGCGCGGTGATCGCGGCGGCCGTGTTCGGCCAGCGGGGGAGCCTCCCGCGCAAGCCCGTCACCGCGATGTACCTCGCGTGGTCCTTGGGCATGTTCGGGACGGCCGGCTTCGGGTTCGTCACCTCGGTGTGGCAGGCGATGGCCGTCGCGTTCATCACGGAGGCGTCGATCACCTATCTCGTCGTCGTCTGGGTCACATTGGTCCAGCGCCTCGTTCCTGACCGGCTCCTCGGCCGGGTGTTCTCGTTGGATTGGATGATCTCGACGCTGGGGGTTCCGCTCTCGTTCGCGATCACGGGGCCGACGGCCGAAAAGATCGGTCACGACGCCACCCTGATCTGGGCGGGGGCGATCGGCGGCAGCATCACCCTCGCGTTCATGTTCGTGCAAGGAGCCCGGGGGCCGGAACAGGACGGGTCTCTCGCGACCGCGGAGCCTTCGGTCGAGGCTGCGTAGACTCCCCACCGTGGAGTACACGCACGTCGGCCGGCTCGGACTGGTGGTCTCGCGCCTCTGCCTCGGCACGATGAACTTCGGTCCTCATACCCCCGAAGACGAGTCGCACAGGATCATGGATGCCGCGATCGCGGAGGGCATCAACTTCTTCGACACGGCCAACGTCTACGGGCGCCATCTCGGTGTCGGCTCGACAGAGCGGATCATCGGTGATTGGTTCGCGAAGGGCGGGGGCCGCCGGGAGAAGGTCGTCCTGGCGACCAAGGTCTACGGGCAGATGGCCGAATGGCCGAACGAGTCACGGCTGTCGAAGCTCGCGATCCGTCGTGCGTGCGAGGGCTCGCTCAGGCGTCTCCAGACCGACTACATCGACCTCTACCAGATGCACCACATCGATCGGAACGCGTGGTGGAACGAGATCTGGGAGGCGATGGACCAGCTGAAGAGCGAGGGCAAGATCCTCTACGTCGGGTCGTCCAACTTCGCCGGCTGGCACATCGCGCGCGCGAACGAGATCGCCAGCAAGTGGCACACCGTCGGGCTCGCGACCGAGCAGTCCCTCTACAACCTCACCGAACGCACGCTCGAGCTCGAGGTGATCCCGGCGGTCCAGGAGTACGGGATGGGCCTGATCGCCTGGAGCCCGCTGGCCGGTGGCTTGCTCGCGGGGGCGCTGAGGAAGGTCGACGAGGGTCGCCGCTCCTCGGAGTACCTGCAGGACGAGATCGACAAGGATCGCGATCGGCTGGAGCGCTACGAGAAGGTCTGCGCCGACCTCGGCGCGCGGCCGGCGGATGTCGCGCTCGCGTGGCTGCTGCATCAGCCGGCGGTGACGGCGCCGATCATCGGCCCCCGGACCGAGGAGCAGCTCGAAGGCTCGTTCCGCGCGTTCGAGGTCCACCTCGACGAGGAAGTACTCCGGCGGCTCGACGAGATCTTCCCCGGTCCCGGCGGCGCGGCCCCCGAGGCCTACGCCTGGTAGGAGGGTCGCGGCGCCTCTCGGCTACGCGCCGAGGGCGCCCTCGATCTCCTTCGCCGCCTCGAGGACGGCGGGCGCATATCGCTTCGCGGAGATCCGACCCACTCGCTGCTCAGGTCCCGACAGAGAGACGACGGCAAGGAGCGCTCCGTACGGCTCGTGGACGGGCGCGCTGACGGATCCCACGCCGGGCTCGCGCTCGCCCGCACTCGACGCCCAGCCCAGCCGTCGCGCGGTCGCGAGCTGGCGTTCCAATCGCTCGCCGACCGGCGTCACCGGCGTGAGCGGATCGGCGGTCGAGAGGAGCTCGGCGGTGAGGGCCGGAGGACCGAACGCGAGGAAGATCTTGCCGGCCGAGCCGGCGGTGAGCGGGAGCCGGGCGCCGATCTCGACGATCGTTCGCAGCTCGCTTCGTGACTCCGCCGCTGCGATGCAGACGCGCCGATGGTGGTCCCGGACGAAGAGCTGCGCGCTCTCGCCGGTCGTGCGGGCCAGTCGTTCGAGGACGGGTTGCGCGAGGTCTCTGATGGGCAGCTCGCGCATCGCCGTCGCAGCGAGGCCGAGCAGCCTCGGCCCCAGACGGAAACCCTGTCCACCCAAGAACGTCACGAGGCCGTGCGATTCCATCGACTTCAGCAATCGGTGAGCGGTGGGCCGGGCGAGGCCGGTCAGTCGAGCCACCTCGGTGTGCGTGTGTGCTCCACCCTCGATCACCGCCAGGATGGCCATGGCGCGGTCGAGCACGCCCACCGGCGTCTTCCGGCGTGCCTGGTCGGTCTCCGGTGGTAAGGTCACGTCCAGATAATGGTACCGGCGTCCACATAGTGGAACAACCCGAGGAGCCAGCGCCAGGAGATGAGCGCCGATCGAACGCTCGCTGAGCCCAAGACCCTCGCCGAGAAGGTCTGGGAACGCCACGTCGTGCATCGAGCGGCCGGCGAGCCGGACCTCCTCTACGTCGATCTCCACCTCGTCCATGAGGTGACCAGCCCGCAAGCGTTCGAAGCCCTCCGGCTCGCCGGCCGCGGCGTGCGTCGCCCCGACCTGACGGTCGCGACCATGGATCACAACGTCCCGACCACCGACGGCCCCGTCACCGACCCGACCAGTGCCCGCCAGATGGAGGCGCTCGCCAAGAACGCGAAGGAGTTCGACATCACGATCTATCCCTGGGGCTCGGCCGGTCAGGGCATCGTCCACGTGATCGGTCCCGAGATGGGTTACACGCAGCCGGGCCTCACGATCGTGTGTGGCGACTCGCACACATCGACCCACGGCGCGTTCGGCGCCCTCGCGTTCGGCATCGGCACCAGCGAGGTGGAGCACGTGCTCGCGACACAGACGCTCTCGCAGACGCCGGTCAAGACGATGGCGATCACCGTCGACGGTGAGCTCCCGGCCGGATGCAGCGCCAAGGATGTGATCCTCGGGATCATCAACCGCATCGGCACCGGAGGTGGCGTCGGGCACGTGCTCGAGTACCGAGGCGCCGCGATCCGCGCGCTCTCGATGGAAGGTCGGATGACGATCTGCAACATGTCCATCGAGGCCGGGGCGCGGGCCGGCATGGTCGCGCCGGACGACACCACGTTCGCCTATCTCGAAGGGCGACCCCACGCGCCCGCCGGTGCCGATTGGGAGCGCGCCCTCGAGGACTGGCGATCGTTGCCGACCGACCCGGGGGCCGCGTTCGACGCGGAGATCACGATCGACGCGGCCGCGCTCCGGCCCTACGTCTCATGGGGCACGAACCCCGCGCAGTCGGTCACGATCGACGATGCCATTCCCGAGCCGGACTCGTTCGCAGACGAGGCGAAGCGCGAGGCGGCGCGACGCGCGCTCACCTACATGGCGCTCGATCCCGGCACGCGGATCCGAGACATACGGCCGGACACGGTCTTCATCGGCTCCTGCACGAACTCGAGGATCGAGGACCTGCGGGTGGCGGCGGCGATCGTCGACGGTCGTACGGTCGCCGACGGCCTCCGTGCGCTGGTCGTGCCGGGCTCGGTCGCGGTGAAGCTGAAGGCGGAACAGGAAGGGCTCGATCGTGTCTTCGTCGAAGCCGGGTTCGACTGGCGCGGGGCCGGCTGCTCGATGTGCCTGGGGATGAACCCCGACATCCTGCAGCCCGGCGAGCGGAGCGCCTCCACCTCGAACCGGAACTTCGAGGGCCGTCAAGGCAAGGGCGGTCGAACGCACCTGGTGTCGCCGGCGGTTGCCGCCGCCACGGCGATCGCCGGGCACTTCACCACACCGGAAGACCTGGGAGCGGATCGCTAGATGGAGCCGATCCGACGTATCGAAGGCACCGCCGTCCCGTTGGATCGATCGGACGTGGACACCGACCAGATCGTCCCGGCACAGTTCCTGAAGCGGATCGAGCGGACCGGGTTCGGTCCGTTCCTCTTCCACGAGTGGCGGAAGGACCCCTCCTTCGTCCTGAACGACGAGCGCTACGCGGGCGCCACGATCCTGCTCGCGGGTGCCAACTTCGGCAGCGGCTCAAGCCGGGAGCACGCGCCCTGGGCACTGGAGGACCACGGCTTCCGAGCGGTGATCGCCCCGAGCTTCGCCGACATCTTCCGGAACAACTGCTGCAAGATCGGTCTCCTCCCCGTCGAGCTGCCCCAGGAGTCGGTCCGGGCGCTCATGGATTCGGTCCTCGACGACCCCACGACGCGGATCGAGGTCGATCTGGAGTCCTTGATGGTCAGCGCTCCCTCGGTGCAGGAGGCATTCGCGTTCGACGACTTCCGCCGCTGGTGTCTCCTCGAGGGCTACGACGACATCGATCTGACGTTGCGGCACACGGAGGAGATCGCCTCGTACGAGGCCGGCCGGCCCACCTGGTTGCCGACCGCCTAGGGCCCGTCGTGGCGGCCCCGGCGCCGTGCGTCTTCGGTCGCCTCCGTCGTGAGGTCGGCGAGCGCGGGGGTCCGGTGCACCACTACGTGTTCGGGATGGTTGAGCCTCGCCGCTTTGATCGGCAGCGCCTTCATGTCTCGTTCGAAGCGCCCCCGCATCTCCTCGATGGGCGGGGCGGCCGCGAGGCGGCGCCCGGCCCGCATCACCGGCTCCAGGAGCGGCTCGTGGTTCGGGCCGGGCGCCGCCTCGTCCCGTAGCCCGAGCACGTCCTCCGACGGCCCGCGCCACACCTGTTTCCGTCCCGGCGCGCTCGCCTTGGCGGGAGAGAGCTTCAGCACCGGCCGGCCCTCGAACTCCACGAGCTTGTAGACCGCGTCGATGTACGGGGCGTCGGCCGAAACCCCCAGCTGGGTCCCGATCCCGAACGCATCGACCGGCGCGCCGGCACGAACCAGCTCCGCCACCTCGTGCTCGTCGAGCCCGCCGCTCGCGAAGATCTTCGCTCGCCCGAGCCCGGCGTGATCGAGCAGCCGCCGCGCCTCCCGCGAGAGTCGATCCAGGTCTCCGGAGTCGAGCCGGACGCCCACCTCTCCCCGAGGGCTCAGCTCCTTGATCACCTCGATCGCGTTCCGCACGCCCGCCAGTGAGTCATAGGTGTCGACGAGGAACGTCGTGCGGCTCGGATGGTCCTCCGCGAACGCACGGAAGGCCTCGCGCTCGTCCTCGAACGCGGTGATGAACGAGTGTGCCATCGTGCCGGAGACCGCCAGACGGTACTCGCGCGCCGCCTCGACGTTGGACGTGGCCCGGAAGCCGACGAGCGCGCTGCCGCGCGCTGCGGCTCGCGCCGCCTCGACACCGTGGGCACGGCGGAACGCGAAGTCGACCAACCCGCGTCCTTCCGCCGCGATCATGTAGCGCGCCGCCTTCGAGGTGAGCGTCGTGTGGAGCGTCACCTGGTTCAGCAGGACGGTTTCCACGAGCTGGGCTTCCGCGATGGGCGCCGTCACCTCCAGGATCGGCTCTCTCGCGTGCACGATGCGGCCTTCCGGGACGGCCCAGACCTCGCCGGTGAAACGCACGTTCGTGAAGTCGTCGATCGCCCGCTGGTCGAAGCCGATGCGCCGCAAAGACTCGAGGTCGTCCTCCTCGAAGGAGAACGTCTCGAGGAACCGCAGGCAGTCGTCGAGGCCGGCCGCCACCAGGAACCCTCGCTGCTTCGGCATGTCCCGCACGTACAAACTGAACGTCGCCGGACCGTCCATGCCGCGGCGCAGATAGCTCGCCGCCATGTTGAGTTCGTAGAGATCCGTGCGCAGCCCGCCGGGCATGCGACGTAGGCTACAAGCGATGTCGCGCCGCTCCCGACGCCGGTTCGAATCGCTCGTGGCCGACGCGCTGGACGAGCTTCCCGGCTGGGTGCAGGAGTCGATGGACAACGTGGCGGTCGTGGTCGAGGATCGCCCACCCCCGGAAGAGCCCGATCTCCTCGGTCTCTATGAGGGGATCGCCCAGACGGAGCGTGAGAACTACGCCGGCGCACTCCCGGATCGGATCACGCTCTTCCGCGCCACGATCGAGAGCGAGGCGGGCGACGACGACGAGGAGCTCCGCGCCGTGATCGCCGAGACGGTGGTGCACGAGGTGGCTCATCACTTCGGGATCTCGGACGAACGTCTCGAGGGACTGGGATGGGACTGACGCCGAGCGGCGAGGCGAGTGAACAGACCGAGGACGAGCGGTTCATGCGGCTCGCGCTGGAGGAAGCACGGCGGTGTCTCGACCACGGCGACGTCCCGATCGGCGCGGTCGTGGCGCGAGGGGGCGAGCTCCTGGCGGCGGCGGGCAACGAGCGGGAGCTGGCGGCCGATCCGACCGCACACGCGGAGATCCTCGCGCTCCGGGCCGCCGCTGCCGCGGTCGGCTCCTGGCGTCTCGAGGGGTGCACGCTCACCGTGACGCTGGAGCCCTGCGCGATGTGCGCCGGTGCCGTGGTGCTCTCGAGGGTGGACCGGATCGTGTTCGGCGCCGCGGATCCGAAAGCCGGGTTCGCAGGCTCGCTCGGGAACCTCGTGCAGGACCCGAGGTTGAATCACGCCGTCGCTGTGACCGACGGAGTGCTCGCCGAAGAGTGCGGCGACCTGTTGCGGGCGTTCTTCCGGGAGCGGCGCTAGCGCGCCATCCGCGCGCGGATCGCATCGTCGATCCTGAGGGCGACCTCTGCCATCTCACGCCGCATCGCGGCGAACGAAGCCGGGCTCATCACCGCCAGGGTCGTCGGCGTCGTGGTCACGACCGACGCGGTGCGGCGCCCGTGCTCGATCAGCGCGATCTCGCCGAAGAAGTCACCGGGACCGAGCGTCGTGAGCCGTTCCCCACCGTGGAGCACCTCGACCTCGCCGTCGACGATCACGAAGAACTCGTGTGGCAGCCGTCCCTCGTCGAGCAGATGCTTGCCCGCCGGCAGATCGACCGTGTCGGCCCAACGGGCCACCTTCTCGCGCTCCTTGTGCGAGAGGCCGGCGAACAGCGGCACGCGTTCCAGGCTCTTGGCGTCCACGTGCGTGGATCCTCGCACGATCGATCCGCGAAGCCAATCCGGGCCCGCTAGACTCGTGGGCGGAGGCGTGCCGGAGTGGACGAACGGGACCGCCTCGAAAGCGGTTAGGGGCCTAATCCGCCCCTCGCGTGTTCGAATCACGCCGCCTCCGCCACCCCGGGCGGGCCCGTTCGGGGGCCCGCCCCCATCGATACCCTCGGTGTATGCGGATGGCCCGTCGCTTCGTCTCGGTTCTCCTCTTCGGCGCGATGGCGCTCGAGCCGATCGGCCCCGCGACCGCAGTCATCCCACCCGGCCGGTACGCGATCGGCGACTCGGTGATGCTCGGCGCCCGGGAGGAGCTCACCGCACGCGGGATCAAGGTGAACGCGGTCGTGTCCCGTCAGTTCCGCGATGCCGTTCCCCTCGTCGGGCAGCTGAAGGATGCAGGCAGGCTTCGGAAGAAGGTCATCATCCACCTCGGGAACAACGGGATCCTCATCGAGGCTGCCGACTGCGACCGGATCTCCCAGATCGCCGGAGCGAACCGGACGGTGTTCCTCGTGAACCTGAAGATCCCGCGTTCCTACCGGAGGATCCAGAACGAGCGACTGGCCGCGTGCGCGCAACGGCGCGCCAACACCGTGTTGATCGACTGGTTCGGCTACAGCCGGGATCATCCCGCGTGGTTCGCGGCCGACGGCTACCACCTCACGTCCATCGGTCAGTCGAAATTCGCCGCCTTGATCGCGACGAGAACGGCCTGATCGGCTCGCCGGGACGCCTCGGTAGACTCGTCCCGGTGGCCTGCCCGAGCGGCCGAAGGGACACGCCTGGAAAGCGTGTAGGGGGGTTGACTCCCTCGAGGGTTCGAATCCCTCGGCCACCGCGCCGGATGCGTCACCGCAGATCGACCGAGAGATGCGTGAACGAGCGGTGGATCCGCATGCCCACTCGCTCGTAGAGCGACAACGCTCCCGTGTCCGAGTCGGTGGACAGGCTCGTCCAGCGGTAGCCGCGCTCGAACGAGCGCGCGAAGGCCGTCTGCAGCAGCGCACGAGCGATCCCTCGATGCCGGAACTCCCGCTCGACCGCCAGCTTGTCGACCCAGATCTCGTCCGCGTCGATGAGGAACGCGCCGCCGACGATCCGGTCGCCGGCGAGGGCCAGGACGAGATCGTCGCGTCGGAACCCCTCACGCTCCGTCACCATCGCCCGCCACGTGCCGGGCGCGTTCGCGACGCGATCCTCCCACTCGCTGAAGGCTCGCTCGAACAACGCGAGGGCCTCGTCGTCGTCGTCGGGCTCGGAAGAGCGGAGCTGGATGCCCTCCGGACGCGCGGGTGTGGGAGGTCGCGTCGGATGATCCATGCGCAGGATCCAGGACGTCCTCCGGGGCGCGTAGCCCGCGTGCCGGAGCAGGTCGGTCGCGTCGGTCCGCCGATCCTCGATCGTCTGGCCGATCCGGTCGGCACCGACCTCCCGTGCCCGTTGCTCGCTCCATCGTCGGAGCCAGGTTCCGATGTCCCGGCCGCGAGCGGTCGGGTGCACGTCGATCCACGCGCTGCGGCGATGGACGAACAGCCCTCGACCGACGATCCGCTCCCCTTCGAACACGCCGATCCAGTCACGATCGAGATCGAAGCCCACGGTCCTCGAGTCGGCGAGGAGGTCGGCCCGTTCGAGCATCACCTCGCCGGAGTCGAAGCGCTCGCAGGCGTTCACCATCGCCACGGTGTCGTCGAGGTCCTCGGTCGTGAGCGGGCGAGCGCGAAACCCGTCGGGGAGCATCACACCGGATCACGCCATCCGGGGCACGGCTCCCCGTCGACCGGCGGGGAGGGAACCCCGAGCTCCTCGAGACCGCGTCGAACGTCGTCGAAGTTCTCGTAGGGGAAGAACGGGATCGATTCCCGGCGGCAGTGCTCCGCGAGGGCGTCCTTCGCGAACGTGACGTCTGCGTATCGAGCGCCGAACCGGTCGCTCACGCCGTCTCCCACGAACGCCACCGTCCCGTGCGCCTCGCGCGCTCGCTCCACCGCCTGCTTCTTGCACGTCCCGCAGCCGACGCAGGTCGGATGCGCCGCGCCGAACACGAGGCGCCCGCCGTCCCAATCGTTCGTGATGACGGGGAGATGGCCAAGTCCTGCCGCTGCGAGCAGCGGCCGGACGTGGAGTCCGAAACCGTCGGAGACCACGGTGAGCGGCAGACCCTCGGTCGCCACCCAGGTCGCGAACGGAGCGAACGTGGGGTCGAGTGGACAGTGGTCGAGGGCGAACGCGATCAGCGCTCGATCGTTGCCGCGGAGCGAGGCGGCCTCCGCGACGAGCACGTCGCGGAGACCGACCTCCCCGGCGTCGAAGGCGCGATCGACCTCGGCGAGTGAGTCGCTGCGCGCCCCGAACCTCTCCAACAGATCCACGCCGACGTCGTGCAGGCACGCGGTTCCGTCGAAGTCGACGATCACGGCACCGATCGGCAGCATCGCGGCAGGGTAGCCGCGTGGGAGCATCCCCGGGTGGACCTCGCCGACCGGATCGTCGCAGCCGGCCTGGAGGGTGAGCGCGTCCGCGCGGAAGTCGTCGAAGGAGGCGAGGTCGTCGAGGTCGCGGGCCTCCTCGTCGCCTTCTCCAACCTCCCCACACCCGAGCTGAACGGGACGCGCGTGATCCGGGAGCCGGACGATCCGGCGGCCGCGCTCGAGGAGGCCCGTGCGGTGTTCCGGTCCCGGGGTCACCCCTTCTTCGGCATCGAGATCGAGGTGGGCCGGCATCCGCGCATGGAGGCCGCGATCCGAGCGGCGGGGCTGCACCGGGTCGATGCCTGGCCCACGATGGCGGCAACGATCGGGCTCCTCCCCGCCGAGGTCGTCCCGATGGACGTCGAGATCCGCGAGGTGCGGGAGGAGCCCGATCTGGAGGCCGTGCGCGCCGTCGAGGTCGCGACGTTCGGCACGCCGCCGGCGATCGCTGAGGGGTTCGTCGGACGGAAGATGCTTTCGGACGAACGCGTTCGGATGTACACCGCGTGGATCGACGGTGAGCCGGTCGGCGAGGCGTCTGCGTATCTGCTCCACGACACCGTCGGGATCTTCGGCGTCGGTGTCGTGGAGTCTGCTCGTCGCCGGGGCATCGGCGCCGCGCTCACGATCCGCGCGGCTCGTGCGTTCGACGATCGGACGGACCTCGCGTGGCTGCAACCGTCGGACATGGCGCAGCGGATGTACGAAGGCCTCGGGTTCCTGCCCGTCTCCCAGTGGGAGGTGTGGGCCGCCAAGAGGTGAAAAGGGCGGGCGACCATCAGGTCGCCCGCCCTTTCCGCACCGCGTGTCGGCTTACGCGGCGCCGTCCACGATGCGCCGATCCCCGACCGGTTCGTCCAGCTGCACGACGACCTTCTTGAGGAGCGCGATCTCGATGCACGCGACGTCGCCCGCGCTCGCGTCGTGTCCTTCGAAGAGCGTGACGGTGATCGCGCCCGGACCGTAGTCCACGTCGACGTGGTCGAGGACGTAGCAGGGTTCGACGCCGCTCCAGAAGAAGATCGTGAGCGTCCTCCCGTCGTCGCCGACGACCGCCTTGTCGAACGCCCGCGGGTAGACGTCGGACATCCCCGGTGTGGGCTCCACCTTCTGGGCGCCCTGAGAGGGGTCGGTCACGACCGGGTCGTCGTCACCCGGGCACGGCGTGTAGCTGACGGTCGCATCCGGTCCGGTGCCGTTCACCTTCTCACCGCAGTCGCCGGGATCGACCACGACCGGGTTGTCGATCGTGTCGTTGCAGTCGTCCGATCCGGGGATCCCGCTCGCACCGTCCGCGTCCGCCTCCTCCGGCGCCACGCAGATGCCCGCCACGCCGTCCGAGCCGCCGCCGGATCCGGGCTCGGATCCGGCCACCGGCTCGGAGCTGGCACCCACGTACTGCGCGCCGGCGATCCCGGCGACCAGCACGACCGCGAGCGAAAGGAGCAAGGCCAACCGAGCCCGTGTGGTGATCGCCATCAGGTCCTCCTGGTAGGGGAAGGGAGCGGGGCGGCGATGCCGCACCCGTCCGGCTGAACGGGGGTTGGACGACCACCGGGCGAGCGCGGTTCCCGCTCCCGAGGCATCATGGGGCGGTGGGGCTGGGGGAGGAGCCGGATGAGCACGATCTATCGGGTTACGCCCGAACAGCGGGAGGAGGGCCAGCCGACCTCGGGGATCGTTCGCGAGCAGGCCGTGGAGACCGCGGGGATGTGGGCGGGCCTCGCGCGGACGGACGCCGGGATGGTCTCCGGGTGGCATCACCACGGCGAGTACGAGAGCGCGATCTACGTCCTCACAGGATCGCTTCGGATGGAGTTCGGGCCGGCCGGCGAGGAGACCTTCGATGCAGAGCCGGGCGACTTCGTCTTCGTCGGGAAGGGCGTCGTGCACCGCGAGAGCAACCCTTCGACCGAGCAGGGCACCGTGGTGGTGGTGCGCGCGGGGCAGGGAGAGCCGCTCACCAACGTCGACGGGCCGGGGTAGTCCCGGATGGCACGTCGGAGGGCCCTCGTATACTCGGCTTCGTGACCGTGCTAGGCGGGGAGCTAGCGGTGCCCTGTACCCGCGATCCGCTTCAGCGGGGCTGAATCCCCGCCCGAGGCCCGTGAGGTCCGGAGCGCCTCGTCACGGAGCGTCGAAGGTCGGGTCCCACGCGACGCCGGAACGCGAACCGGGTCAGGTCCGGAAGGAAGCAGCCCTAAGCGTGAACCGGCGGGTGCCGTGGGCAAGCCCGGCTGGAGCTCCGCTGTCGGGTAGCGGCCGAGTCTCGCGGCGTCGACGGTGGGTGCACGGTCACACTTTTTCGTCGGAGAGCCGAGGAGCGAGGTAGATGGCGGAGGACAGGCAGCACCAAGCGCTCTATCGGCGATACCGGCCCCAGACGCCGGCGGAGGTCCTCGGTCAGGATCACGTCGTCAGGGCGCTCACCGGCGCCATCCGCGACGGCCGCCTCCATCACGCCTTCCTGTTCTGCGGTCCTCGCGGGACCGGCAAGACGTCCACCGCCCGGATCCTGGCCAAGATGGTCAACTGCGCCACCGGCCCGACCGCGGAGCCGTGCGGCGGTTGCGACCAGTGCGTGGCGATCCGCGAGGGCACCCATCTGGACGTCGTGGAGATCGACGCGGCATCCCACGGCGGGGTGGAGGACGCGCGCGAGCTCCGGGAGAAGGCGCCGACGGCGCCGGTCCAGGGTCGCGAGAAGGTCTACATCATCGACGAAGCGCAACGGCTTTCCCGCGAGGCGTTCGACGCGCTCCTCAAGGTGTTCGAGGAACCACCGCCCGGCGTCCGCTTCGTACTCGCGACGACGGAGCCGCACAAGATGCCGGCCACGATCGTCGGCCGGTGTCAGCGGTTCGACTTCCGCAGACACACGATGGAGGGACTCTCGGAGCTCTTGCAGAAGGTCGCCGCGTCCGAGGGTGTGACGCTGGACGACTCCGCGGCCCATGCGATCGCCCGGCATGCGGAGGGGTCTGCGCGAGACGCCCTGTCTCTGCTGGATCAAGCGGGTGTGCTCGGCGGACAGAAGGTGGATGATGCGGCCATCCAGGCGTTGCTGGGGGCGCCGCGGAGCCAGGTGCAGGTCGAGCTCGCGGACGGCGTCGCCGTCGGCGATGCGCGGAGCGCGTTCGAGATCGTCAATCGCCTCGTCCAGGACGGGCAGGATCTTCGCAACGTGACTAACGAGACGCTCGCCCACTTCCGCGACCTGTTGCTCGTGAAGACGGCGCCGGGCCAGGAGGATCTCCTCGACATCCCCGCGGACGCCTATGAAGGGCTCCGGATGCAGGCCGAGAAGTTCTCCTCCGCCGAGCTCGCCCGTGTGATCGAGCTGCTGCTGGCCGCGCAGAGCGACATGCGGTGGACGACGTCGCCGCGCCTGTCGCTCGAGCTCGCCCTGGTGCGGGCGACCATCCCGGAGACCGATCCGTCGCCGGCGGGCACGCTGGCACGGCTGGAGCGGCTCGAGCGGCTGGCGAACGTGGATCCAGCGAGTGTGGTCCCTTCGGCTGAGGCCGCCGGCGCCGCCCGCATTGGGGACCCAACGCCGGCCGCCGAGGCCGCCCGCGTCGGGGACCCAACGCCGGCAAGCGAACCCTCAGTGACACCTTCGTCCTTGGTCGAGCCGCCCACCGGCGTCGAGGTCCCCGCCGAGGCGGCCCCGGCGGCCTTGGAGGCGGCTCCCGCCGCTGCTCCGGTGGCAGCGGATGCGCCGCATGCGGCCAGCGCGGACAGCGTCGACGTCACGATGCTGCGCCGTTCATGGCCGTCGTTGCTGGATCATCTCAGCCAGATCGGGCAGCCGGTGCTCCGGGCGCTCCTGGAGAGCGCGACCCCGGCGACGTTCGACGGTGAGACCCTGGAGCTCGCGTTCCCTCCGTCGTTCCGCAACAACCTGCGGCAAGTGGCGAGCCGCGCCGACAAGCTTCAGGCTGCCCTCGGAGACCTCTTCGGGATCCGTCCCAGGATCGAGAGCGTGACGCGTGAGGCGCATGCCGGCGGCACCGAACCCGCTGCGGTCGCCTACGTCGAGGAGGTCGAGGAACCCAGTGAGGAAGAAGCTCTGAAACGCCTGAAGGACGTCCTGGGGGCTACCCCCACCGACGACCCCGACGCCCCCGAGGACTGACGCGGTGTACGAGGGTCCGATCCAGGAGCTGATCGACGAGCTGGCCCGACTGCCCGGCGTCGGTCCCAAATCCGCACAGCGCCTGGCGTTCTGGCTCGTGAAGGCGACGTCGGAGGACGCGAAGCGCCTGGCCGCGGCGATCGTGCAGGTGAAGGATCGGATCGCGTTCTGTCGGGAGTGCGGGAACGTCGCCGAGGGAGACCTCTGTCGGATCTGTCGAGACGAGTCGCGTGACCGCACGTTGCTCTGCGTCGTGGAGGAACCGAAGGACGCCGCGACGATCGAGAAGGCGGCGTTGCACAAGGGTCGATATCACATCCTCGGTGGCGCGATCAGCCCGTTGGACGGCATCGGTCCCGACGATCTCCGCGTCCAAGAGCTCCTCGAACGTGTCGAGCGCGATCACGTGACCGAGGTGATCCTCGCGACCAACCCCAACCTCGAGGGGAACGCCACCGCGATGTACGTGGCCGCGCTGCTGAAGCCGATCGGGATCCGGGTGACGAGACTCGCGAGCGGCCTCCCGGTCGGTGGCGACCTCGAGTACGCGGACGAGGTCACGCTCTCCCAAGCCATCGAGGGCCGCCGCGAGGTCTGATCAGGCCGCGGCGCGCCGGCGCCGGAGGAACCAGACGGCCATCCACACGAGCGCGCCGAGCACCGTGAGCGGGATCAGGTAGCCGAGCCCGACGATCACCGCGCCGACGATCCGCAGGAACCCTTGGACGGCCAGGTCGACCGAGGAACCGAGGTCCGGGTTGTCCACGTCGGTCTCGGTGACCGTCTCGGGTGCGTTGCGCTCTTGGATCGCGACCCGAAGGGTGGACTCGGATACCTGGTCGTTGATGAACCGCAGCTGGCCCTGGATCTGCTCGATGCGGAGCTGGACGTCGTCCAACTGCCCCGACATCCGGAGGATCTCCTCGGTGGTGTCGGCCTGCTGGAACAGGTCGAACAGCAGGGCTCTCCGTGCCAGGAGGATGCGGAGACGAGCCTGTGAATCGATGAACTCCGCGGTGACGTCGTCCCCGCGGATCTCCTGGAACCGCACCCGGGTACCGAGCTCGCGCACGTCGCCCATGGCCCGGTCGAATCGCCTGGCGGGGATCCGGAGGACGAACGTGCCCGACCGGTCGTTCTGTGTCGCCGACGACAGGATGAACCCGCCGTGCTGCTCCGCGATGAAGGTGAGGTCGCCGACGGCGTCGCCGAAGCCCCCATCGGGGACAACGATCCCGATGCGCCCGTCCCGAACGATCTTGGAAAGGTCTTGTTGCTGGCGCCCGAAGTCGGAGGAGCGCTCGGCCCGATCGTTGCCCAGATCATCGAGGTAGCCGGACGTCTCTCCATCCCCGTCCGTGGGGATGGGAGATGCCGACGGCACCGCCGGCGCGCGGAAGGCTCCTCCGTCGCCGGAATCGTCGGAGTTTGGGGCGTCACCGATCCCGAACTGTGGACCGTCAAGACTGGCCGGTTCCGCGTCGTCACTGCTCCCACCTGCGACGAAGCCGATCGCCCCCGCCACGACGATGAAGGCGGCGGCGACGCCGGCGACCTTCATCCACACCTGGCCCGTGCGGCGCCGAGCCGGTGTCGCCGAACGGGCTTCCTCGCGCCGCGCTTCCTCGCGGGCGGCCGCGCCGTCGAGGTCGGTCTCCAGCTGCCGCAGGTACTCGATGTCCGTGTTCATGGCTCCTTCTCCACGGCGGGGTGCAACCCGCGTTCCTGCAGCACCAACGCGAGGCGTCGGAGTCCGCGGCTCACCCGTTGCCGGGCGTTCGCCTCACTGCACGCGAGGCGCCGCGCGACCTCCGGATACGGGAGCTCCTCGATCACACGGAATCGCAGGGCTTCACGTTGATCTTCGCGGAGCGTCTCCATCGCCTCCGCGATCGCTCCTCTGATGGGCACGAAGTCCACCAGGTCCTCGATGCGCTCGTAGTCGGCAGGCGGGAGATCGCGCTCCGGCATGCCGAGCCGACGCCGCGCCGCTCGGTCCACGCGACCCGATCGGAAGAATCGGCCCAGCTGGTGCCTCGCCACTCCGTAGATCCACGCCACGCCGTTCGCTCCCGTGTCTCGATAGGTCATCCTCGACGCGAAGGCCTGCGCGAACGTCTCGGCGGTGAGCTCGGCCGCGGCTTCGGGGTCGAGCGTTCGCCGGGCGAAGTAGCGGAGGAGATCCTCCGCGTGGCGGCGGTACAGCTCGCTGAACACGCCGGGCTCTGCCGCCGACGCCGTGAGGAGCTCGCTATCGCTGCGCTGGTCCTCCACTCGTGACCGACTTCCTGGCTCCGATGTGGTCTTTCACCCGTACCATGCCTCGGAACCGAGCTGGTGTGACAGGGGGTAGACGCGCTTGACGAAGGACTCGTTCCCACGACAGATGGCCCGGACGCGAAGGTTCACGCTCGGCGCGCCTCGGAGCTTCCGCATCGCCGATGACGGCTCGCGCGTCGCCTTCATCCGTTCGCGAGCCGGCGACGATCCCGAGGGCTCCCTGTGGATCCTCGATCTCGCCTCGGGGGAGGAGCGTGCGATCTTCGACCCGACTTCTGCCGACGAGGCGCACCTCACGCAGGAGGAGCGGGATCGGCGCGAGCGCATGCGCGAGCAGCTCACCGGGGTCACGACCTATGACGCCGATCCAGGGCTCACCCAGGCGACGTTCGTCGTCGGCGGGCGTGTCCACGTGGCGGATCTCGTCGAGGGCGGTGCCGAGCCGTTGGAGGGGTCGGTCGAGGGTGCGTTCGATGCGAGGCTCGACCCGACCGGCCGTCGCGTCGCGTATGTCGTCGATGGCGCATTGCACGTACAGGATCTCTCTGAAGGCGCGACCGGAGCGCCGGGCCGCGTCCTCGCGCACGACGACGACCCCGACATCCACTGGGGGGTCGCGGAGTTCGTCGCCTCCGAAGAGCTGGAGCGGCATCGCGGGTACTGGTGGTCACCCGGCGGTGAGTGGATCGTTGCGGCCCGCGTCGACGAGCGCGCGGTGCGCACCTGGTACATCTCGTCACCCGTCGATCCGGACTCGCCTCCGCGCGCCGTTCGCTACCCGCAGGCGGGGACCGACAACGCGGACGTGTCGCTCTCGGTCCTCGGCCTCGACGGATCGCGCGTCGACATCGACTGGGATCGCGAGGCCTTCCCGTACCTGATCAACGTGACGTGGAACGATCGGTGCCCGCTCACCCTGCTGGTGCTGTCACGCGACCAGAAACGCTGGCTCGTGCTCGAGGCCGATCCCGGTTCCGGGAAGACGCAGACCGTTTTCGAGGACGCCGCCGAGCACTGGCAGACGGTCGTCACCGGCGTGCCGGACCGATTGCACGACGGCCGGCTCGTGTTCGTCGACGAGTCGGAGGACACCCGCCGCATCACGCTCGACGGCGAGCCCGCGACCCCGCCGGGACTCCAGGTCTCGACCGTGCTCGACGTGGGTGAGGACGTGCTCTTCAGCGCGCAGGAGGATCCGACGGAGCTCCACGTGTGGCGCGGCGCGGGCGGCGAGTTGACGGACGCGCCCGAGCGCCTCACGACCGAGCCGGGCATGCACCTCGCCGCCCGCGCCGCCGACGTCACCGTGATCGTCTCGGACCTGCTGGATCCGTCGATGCGGCGAGTGCGCGTGCTCCGCGCCGGCGAACCGGTCGCGGAGATCCGCTCACTCGCCGAAACGCCGGTGATCGAGGCGCGGCCGACGTTCGCGGTCGTCGGCGATCGAGACATCCGCGTCGCGGTGTGCACACCCGGGGGCGCCGAGCCGGACGCGGCGCTGCCCGTGATCATGGATCCGTACGGCGGCCCTCACTTCTCCCGCGTGGTCAAGTCGTATCGGTCCGTCTTGGAGCCGCAGTGGCTCGCGGACCAGGGGTTCGCCGTTGTCGTCGCCGACGGCCGTGGCACTCCGGGGCGTGGCATCGCATGGGAGCACGCTGTCTACCGTGATCTCGCCGGCCCGGTGCTCGAGGATCAGGTCGACGCGCTTCACGCGGCGGCCGATCGCTTCGGGTTCCTCGACCTGGACAAGGTCGGGATCCGAGGGTGGTCCTTCGGCGGCTACCTCGCGGCGTTGGCGGTCCTCAGACGACCGGACGTCTTCCATGCCGCGGTGGCGGGCGCGCCGGATGCGGAGCAGGTCCTGTACGACACGGCCTACACCGAGCGATACCTCGGGCACCCACAGGAGGAGCCGGAGGTGTATCGGACGAACTCGCTGATCGGTGACGCGCCCAACCTCGTGAGACCGCTCCTCCTGATCCACGGCCTCGCCGATGACAACGTCTTCGTGGGGAACACGCTCCGGCTCTCGCGCGCGCTCACCGAGGCAGGCCGTCTCCACTCGGTCGTGCCGCTCTCGGGTGTCACGCACATGACGACGCAGGAATCCGTGGCGGAGAACCTGCTGCTGCTCCAGGTGCGGTTCCTCAAGCAGGCCCTCGGCCTCGGCGATCCCTTCGACGGCTGACCCGGCCCATCCGAGCCGCTACGCTCGGCTCGGCATGCCCATCATCGTGCAGAAATACGGCGGCACCTCCGTCGACGGCGTCGATCGGCTCCGCGTCGTCGCCGACCGCGTGGTGCGCGCGCGCGAGGCCGGCAACGACGTGATCGTCGTGGTGTCGGCGATGGGGCAGACGACGGACGACCTCACGCGGATGGCCAAGGACATCGCCCCGGCGCCGGACCCTCGTGAGATGGACATGCTGCTCACGGCGGGAGAGCGGATCGCCATGGCGCTGCTCGGGATCGCGATCAACGAACGTGGTGTTCGCGCGGCCAGTTACACGGGCTCGCAGGCCGGCATCATCACCGACACCGCACACGGCCAAGCGAAGATCATCGAGATCCGGCCCAAGCGCATCCTCGAGGCGCTCGACGCCGGCAACGTCGTGATCATCGCGGGCTTCCAGGGTCTTTCCTCCGCGTACGAGATCACCACCCTGGGGCGCGGCGGGTCGGACCTCACGGCCGTCGCGATGGCAGCGGCCGTCGGTGCGGAGGTCTGCGAGATCTACACCGACGTGGGAGGTGTGATGACCGCGGATCCACGGCTCGTGCCGGAGGCACGCTTGATCGAGCGGATCGGATACGACGACATGCTGGAGCTCGCGGCGACCGGTGCCAAGGTGCTCCAGTCGCGTTCCGTCGAGCTCGCCCGGCGGAACGGCCTTCGGCTACATGTCCGATCCTCATTCGACGACGAGGCACCCGGCACCTGGGTGCAGGAGGTGGACGAGCAGATGGAAGACGTCCTGATCTCGGGGGTCGCCTTGGAGACCGACGAGGCGAAGGTGACCTTCGACGGCGTTCCCGACAAGCCCGGCGTCGCCGCCATGTTGTTCCGGGCGGTGGCGGACGCGGGGGTGAGCGTCGACATGATCGTGCAGAACGTGTCGCACGAGGGCGCCACCGACCTCTCGTTCACCGCGCCGATCGCCGACGTCGCGAGCCTCGAGGCCGCGATCGGCGGGATCGCGCAGGAGGTGGGCGCGCGGAACTGGTCCGTCGACGACGGCGTCGCGAAGGTGTCGCTCGTGGGGGCCGGGATGAAGAGTCAGCCCGGTGTCGCGGCCGACATGTTCGATGCCCTCGCAGCCGAAGGGATCAACATCGAGATGATCTCGACGTCGCCGATCCGGATCTCTTGCGTCGTAAGGAAGTCGGACGCTGAGCGGGCGCTTCGCGTGGTGCATGCGCGCTTCGGACTGGACGTTCCGGCCGAGATGGCCGATAACTAGAGGGTATGGATCCGTACCCTTCCCTTCCGCCCCCGCCTCCGGGTCGCGACGTCGACGTCGAGGAGGCCGCTCCGCCCGCACCGACCCGTTCCGCGGGCAAGGCGGTCGCGATCGTCGCGGGGCTCCTCATCGCGCTCGCCGGCGTGGTCGCAGCCGGCTTCTGGTGGCTCGGCGGACCGGGCGTGTGCGACGCCAGCACCGTGGAGTCGCCTCGGTTCGGCTACTGCGTCGCGGCCCCCGGTTGGCAGTTCACGAACGATGCCGCGGAGTCGAGCCTGCCGTACGACGAGCTCATCAAGCCGGCCGATGCGTCGACCGTGCGGATCATGGCGATCCAGCTGCAGACCGGACAGGGGCTTGACGAGGTCGTGCAGGCGGCGCGAGACGTTGCGACGGAGAACGGGATGGAGGTCGGCGAGGTCGTCGACCGGCGCGTGGCGGGCGTCGCCGCCGCCCAGTGGGACTTCGTCCTCGACGCGGGGCAGGTCGAGCAGCAGGTGCGGGAGATCGTGTTCGTCCGGGGCGACTCGGCGTGGCGTGTACAGCTCCAAGCCGATTCCGAGGGGTTCGACCTTCGTGCCGAGGAGTTCGAAGACATCCTCGGGACCTGGACGTTCCGCTAACCCTCGACTGCCGGACGTGGTCTGCCGGGTAGGGTGACTCCCATGGGATTGAAGGTCGCCGTCGTGGGCGCCACCGGCGCGGTGGGGACCGAGATGCTGCGCATCCTCGAGTCCCGCGCGTTCCCGGTCGATGAGCTCGTGCCGATGTCGTCGGCGCGATCCGCCGGACGGACGATCTCGTTCGCGGGCCATGACGTCACCGTGCGGGAGCTGTCCCTCGACGCGCTCCGAGGAGCAGATCTCTCCCTCTCGGCCGCCGGCGCGTCGGTCGCTCGCGGGTTCGTGCGGGAGGCTGCGGCCACGGGGGTCGTGTGTATCGACAAGTCATCCGCGTTCCGTATGGAGCCGGATGTGCCGCTCGTCGTCCCCGAGGTCAACCCGGAAGCGCTGGACGGGTCACCACGGATCATCGCGGTGCCCAACTGCACGACGATCGTCGCGATGATGGCCCTCGCGCCGCTCCATCGCGCAGCCGGACTTCGATCGCTGGTGCTCTCCTCCTATCAGGCGGTGTCCGGCGCGGGGCGCGACGGAACGCGGGAGCTCGCCGAACAGATCGGGAAGCTCCACGACCAGGTCGAGGAGCTCGGCCATCCGGATCTCGACGCGCTCCCGACCGGCGACGTGTTCGGAAAGACCATGGCGTTCAACGTGCTCCCGAAGATCGACGCGTTCGACGACGACGGCTCCACCCGCGAAGAGGCCAAGACGATCGAGGAATCGAGGAAGATCCTCGGCATCGCCGATCTCGATGTGGCGGCGACCTGCGTCCGCGTCCCCGTGCCGGTGGGCCATTCCGTGTCGCTGCTGGCTCGCTTCTCGCGTGCGATCACGCCTCAGGAAGCGCGCGACCTGCTCCTGGAGGCTCCGGGGGTCGAGGTGCGCGATGATCCGGCCAGGGGTGTGTACCCGTCACCGTTGGAGGCCGCGGGCCGTGACGAGGTGCTGGTCGGACGCATCCGGCAGGCACCGGGCCACGACGACTCACTGCTTCTCTTCGCGTGCGGGGACAATCTCCGGAAAGGCGCCGCGTTGAACGGGATCCAGATCGCGGAACGCTTGTTCTCCACTGCATGAGTCGCTGAGGCTCCTGCGTCCGCAGTAGGTCATCCGCAGGGACCCCAGGCCTGCGCGTTGCCTCACACGTCATGTGGATAAGGGCGCGTGACGCTCAGATGAACTGCTACCCAAACATCGGGGGTTTCGCTTTCGTGTCGGTCAAACGACCCACTTCCTATCCGAGCACTTCCTGCTATCGTCCGCCTCGCTACGGCTTATGCCGTCGTCCGTTTGGGGGCCCCGGGAATCCCCCAAGTGGGGGTGGAGGGACCCTTCGATCACGATCGGTGATCAGACGGGTCCTTTTTTGTATTCCCGCGAAGTGGGGTGGAAGGACCGTGGGACGACCCGTCTGGGTAACCGTGCCCGATCGACGTTCGGCAGGTTCCTCCTCCTCGTTCGACCCGACGCACGACGGAGCGGCTGCCGCCCGCTCACGATCCGAAAGGAGGACTCCCCCGGTTCTGAGAGATCCGAGCTAGTCCGCCGGAGGTGCGCCGAACGGCACTCGGACAAGCAGCGGCACCAGCAGGCAACTCCAACCAAGGAGGCAATCTCGAATGGTACGTATCTTCAGTTCACTGACGCGGGGCCGCCGGCTTCGCATCGGTACCGCGCTCGCAGCGTGTACGGCACTGGTCATGTTGATGGCGGTGCCGGCGTTCGCGGTGCACGATCTCGAGTTCCAGCTCGACGGCAATACCCGCGACGATGCAGCTTCGACGCAGGACTTCGACTGGGCGAACTTCATCAACTCAGCGGGGGCCTTGATCTCGCCCCGACCCGCCGGTTTCGATGCGTCGGGCTTCGATAGGGACTTCAACACCAACACGAACGGGTCCTTCAGCACGAGCGACTCGACGACGTTCGCCACCGGTAGCAAGGACACGCTGCCGATCACACCCGGTTGGCAGTGCAACACCGACAACAACGTCCTCAGCAAGAGCGATGTGATGAACGCGTACGCCGCGTCGTACGTCGATCCCGCTACCAACGACGAGATCATGTACTTCGCTCTGGAGCGCAACGCGAACACAGGAACCGGCAACGTCGGCTTCTGGTTCCTCCAGGACGGCACCGTGAACTGCGAGTCTGGTGGCGGGTCGACCGCGTTCACCGGAGCTCACGCCAACGGTGACGTGCTCGTCGTCTCGGAGTTCACACAGGGCGGGAGCGTGTCCACCATCAACGCCTACGCCTGGGAGGGCGGCCCCAACGGCACGTTGAACCCGGACTCGATCGCCGATGGAGCCGCTTGCTCGACATCATCGGGTGACGACGACATCTGCGCGCAGGTCAACAGTGGCACGCTCAACGACATCCCGTGGCTGACTGCGAACAAGCAGGATGGCGTCGGGCATTCTCTGCGCGTGTCCGAGTTCTTCGAGGGCGGCATCAACCTGACGGACTCCGGTCTGGGAGGGAAGTGCTTCAACGTCTTCATCGGGGACACGCGTTCGTCGACGTCGCTCACCGCGACGATCTTCGACTTCTCGCGCGGATCGATCGGTGGATGCACCTCCACGACAACGACGACACCGGTCGATAACGCCGGAGTCGCAATCCCGGCCGGCGGGCTCGACATCCCAGCCGACCCTGCGGACGCCGCGATCCTGGTCAAGGACCGGGCGGTCGTGGATGTGGGTGGCGCCGATACCTTCACGGCGACGCTGTCGTTCAACCTCTGTGGCCCATTCGCAGCAGGTTCATCGACGCTGTGCACCACGGGCGGCGTGCCGGTGCAAACCCAGAACATCACCGCAGATGGTACGTACACGTCCTCTGCGGCGACGGTCACGCAAGCAGGTAGGTACTGCTGGCGAGCCGTCTTCTCGGGTGATGCGACCGTTGGCGTGCCCGGCTCAGACGACAGCAGGGCCAGCGAGTGCTTCACCGTGAACCCACGGCAATCGGTCCTCGCGACCCAGGCTGGGACCACGCCTGTTGACCTCGGTCAGCCGGTCACGGACACGGCGACACTCACGAACACGGCTCACAAGCCCGGCACGGGTGGCCCGGCGGGAAGCACCAATGGGTCGATCAACCCGACAACGCTGGGAGGGGACGCAACCGGATCCATCACGTTCACCCTCTTCAAGGCGGACTGCACGACCCTGGCGACGGGAACGGGCACGAACCCGCAGAGCGTCAACGTGACCGGTAACGGCTCCTACGGTCCGGTGTCGTTCACGCCGGACGCTCCGGGCACGTACCACTGGGTCGCCTCCTACACGGGCGACTTGCCCAACACGCTCGGAGACACCCACAACACCGACTGCCTCGACACGAACGAACGCGTGGTGGTCAACCAGGCGCCGACGTCGATCGCGACACGGCAGTTCGTCTTCCCGCAGGATAAGGCGACCATCACCACTACCCCGGCGGGCCTTACGCTCTCCGGAAATGTGTCGTTCAAGCTGTACGACACATTGGCGAACTGCACGGCAAATGGAGCAACCGGCCTGCTGTACAGCCAAGGCCCGATCTCCATCAGCGGTGTGGCGCCTCAGTCCGCAACGACGAACAACACGACGGTGCGGATCACCACCGATACGACGGTGTATTGGAGGGTGACCTACACCTCGAACACCCCGGCACAGCTCGGAAGCTCGAGCGTGTGTTCGGAGAACACCGCAGTAACTTACGCCGGCAACGACGGGACCATTTCCATCCCGTAGGCGCTCGGCGTAGTCGCAGAACGGGAAGAGGCCCCGGCGAAAGCCGGGGCCTCTCTCTGTTTCCTGAAGGCTCGACTACGCGTACACGTGGAAGTTCGTCGAGCCGAGCTGCGCTCCCTGTGGCGTTTCGAGGAGGGCAGTGCAGTCAGCCTCTCCGCCGGTCCACGAGGGGGAGTTGAGGCGGAAGTCGCCGTCCGACAGGGACCGCTCGAAATACCCTTCCCACCCCTGCGCAACCAGCGCTCCTCCCTGATAGCACATGAGGTGGACTCGCGGCTCGCTCGTGGCCGAGGTCGCGACGTTGAATCTGATCAGCTGACCGTAATGCGCGTAGCCGTCCGTGGACTCGAGAAGCACGAGGCTGATGGTGCCAGTGCCTCCGTTCGGCTTGCCGCCGCCGCCCTTGCCGCCGCGGCCGTTGCCCTTGCCGCCTGCGGTCGCGGGTCCTGCGACCAGCGCAACGAGCGCTACGAGCGCGATCGCGATGAATATCTTCCTCATGAAGCCCTCATCCCCTTCCGCGCCCGAACGGATCCGGAGCGCCGAACAGCCGGTTATCTACCTGCTTTCGGGTATCGACCTGCAGGGCAGAGAACTTGAGAGGGGAGGTTGGCCATCGTGATGCTGGGGCCCTGACGTCTCCTGTCAGTAGAGGCCGAGTGTGCCGCGCCGGCGTTCTCTCGCGAGCGACAACCGGAAGGCGAATACACCCAGCGTGAGGGTGATGGCTGCGAGCGGCACGAGGGGGATGACCACCTCCCAGACGAGCGACCAGTCGGGATCGCCGAGCAACGCCTCGCGGGCACCATTGAGGACCCCCGTCATCGGGTTGAGCTCCGCGATCTTCTGGAGCCATCCCGGGAAGTTCTCGATGGGGAAGTAGGCGCCGGAGGTCAGCGTGAGGAGCGCAGCCCACAGACCCACGAGGCCATGACCCCGACGGAACGTCAGGATCGCCGCCGCGCTCATGACCCCGATGCCCCACACGAACGGGATGAACGGGATGAACATCACCACCGTCGGGAGGATCCCGGCGGGAGAGAGCGTCACGCCCAGCAGCCCGCTCATCAACAGCAGGAACACGGTCGTTCGGAGCGGGACATACAAGAGGTCGTAAACGACCCATCCCAGTTGGATCGTGGATGATGCCGTAGGCGTCATCAGCAGTGCTTCCAGCGTGCCCTGATTCTGTTCCGTGTTCACTGCACTGGTCACGCGACCGATGCTGATGGAGACGAACGCCGTCAGTGCGATCGCGACCGTCACGAATTGGATGTATGTGGTGGGTTGACCACCGAACTCCGGGAGGCTCTCGCTCGGGATGATCCGGCTGAGGAAGTAGAAGACCATCACCTGAACCAGCATGTTGATCCAATCGGAGAAGAAGGCCGTCCGATAGCTCCACAGGATCAGAAGGTCCCGGCGGAAGAATGCAGGGATCTTGGCGAGGTCCTCGCTCAAGGCGCTCAACCTGCCGCTCGAGGCGGGCACAAGGCTCATGGGTCGATCTCCTGCTCCGTCTTCCTGGTGAGATTCAGGAACGCCGTCTCGATACCTGATCGATCCTCCCGGCACGCGAGCACGTGGATGCCCGCTGCCGTCAGCGCGGAGATCGCATCGCCGAGAACCGCGCCATCCGCGAGGTCGAGCAGACAATCTCTGCCTTGAGAATCTTCCACCAGCGTGACCGTGGCGATGGACGAGAGCACGTCGTTCGCAGCAGAGGCGATCATCGGAGCGTCCGACGTCCCGCCATCGAGCTGGAGCACGTACCGTCGAACTTCCGAGATCGCCATCAGTTCGGGAACAGTTCCCAGGAACCGGACGGTCCCGCGATCGAGGACCGTCACCTGGTCGGCGAATCCACGGATCTCTTCGAGTCGCTGGGTCGCCCACACCACGGCCGTCCCACGCGAAGCAGCCTCCGACACCAGGTCCTGGACTCGCCGTGCACCCTCCGGGTCCAGGTCGTGGGTCGCTTCGTCCACGAAGAGGACGACCGGGTCGCTCAGCAAGCCACGAGCGACCGAGAGGCGCTTCTGCATGCCATGGGAGTAGAGGCCCGATCGGATGCGAGCAGCCTCCTCCAAGCCGACGGCACGAAGACATTCCCACGCTCTCTCGAAGGCTTTCCGCTTCTTCAGCCCGTACAGCCTGCCGAAGAAGACGAGGTTCTCGAGTCCGGAGATCCGTAGGTAGAAGGAGCGATCACCCGACGGGACGTATCCGAACAGCTTCCTGTACCCGCGGTAGCCCAGTTCCTCCGACGGGATCCCGCGAAGTCGGATCGTTCCGCCGCTCGGCTGGACGAGGCCTGTGAACGATCGGAGGAGCGTGGTCTTCCCTGCACCGTTGGGCCCGAGGAGCGCATGGATCTCGCCCTGGCGAACCTGCAGCGACACCCCGTCCAGGGCTCGCGTCGCGCCGAAATGACGTACGACATCAAGAGCTTCCGCCGCCAGGGGACGTTGCTGCTCGGAGTCCTTCCCAGGTGATCTGGTGAGTACTTCCGCCACGCGTGCTCCAGAAGTCGGTGATGGGGGCCTTCAGCAGCAAACACCCTAGCGAAGCTGCCGGGTTGGATATCGGGGATCAGTATCCAATCTGCCAGATAGCCGAGAGTGAGGGCGCTGAAAAGCTCTTGGAAGGACATGTTCTTCCGATGGTGCTTTGGCTGTCGGGCCGGGGACAGCGGTACCCTTACCGTGATCAGGTTTCTCTGTCCCTCATCCGAGGGTCTCAACAGAGAGATCGCAGGGACTCAGGCTTGCGCCGTCGGCTTCTCGGTCGCGGAGGGGTGGCCGGGATGGATGAGCCGTGCGGGTAGGCCGCACGGCGACGGGCTTCGGGATGGAGACAGGGTGGGCGACTTGATGGAGCGGATCGAGAAGAGGAGTCCCTCGCCGGCCGGCCAGGCCGCCCCCGACCTCCGAACCTATCTCACGACGCTCTGGCGGCGGAGGTGGTGGGTCCTCGGAGTGCTGGGTGTCGTCGTGCCCACCGCCCTCTTCTACTCGTTCGGGCAGACGCCGCTCTACGAGGCGAGTTCTGAGGTGTTGGTGCGACCCGTGAACTTCGATCCGACGCAACCGGCCAGCGCCGGTGGATTCATCAACATGCTGACCGAAGAACGCGTGGGGAGTTCCACCGCCGTGGCCGAGATCGCATCCGACAGTCTCGGGGGTCCCATCCAGGCGAGCATCGACGTGACCCCCGTCGAAGGAACGCAGTCCCTCGTGTTCCGGGCCGTCTCTCAAAGCCCGGAGGAGGCTCAGGGAACGGCCCAGGCCTTCGCGGAGGCATACCTGCAGTTCCGGCGGGACGAGGTCCTGACCGACCTCGAGGCAGCGTCCCGGCCGATCCAGGAACGCATCGCCGAGATCGACTTGCAGCTCCAGGACGTCCAGAACCAGCTGCTGGAGGAGAACCTGTCGGATGCCGACCGTACGTCCCTGCAGATCCAGTTCAACTCGTTGCTCTCACAACGAGGATTCCTCGAGGAGCGGCTCAACGACCTGGTGCTGCCGGAGAACATCAACGTCGGCGAGGTCATCCAGGACGCGCAGATCCCGTTCGGTCCGTTCAGCCCCGATCATGGAAGGACGCTGACCTTCGCGATATTCGTCGGCCTCGCCCTCGGCGTGGGTATCGCGTTCCTGCGGGACCATCTCGACGCTCGGGTCCGGGGAAGAGAGGATCTGGAAGAACGCGTCGGTGTGCCGACCCTGGGGGTCATCCCACGGGATCCGCTGTTCATCCCGACCTCCCCGACGCTGCTGACCATGACGGACCCCGACTCGGCCGTGAGCGAAGCCTTCCGGGTCCTCGGAACCCGGCTCGTGAAATCGGCTGCCGAGCTCGGAGCGAAGAACATCTTGGTGACCAGCGCCATGGAAGCCGAAGGCAAGACGCTCACCGTGGCCAATCTCGGGGTGACACTCGCTCGGACGGGGATGCGGGTTGTGCTGGTCTCCGCCGACCTCCAGAGAGCGGAGTTGGAAGCGTACTTCGACGCGGAACCCGGCCCCGGCCTGACGGACGTCCTCATGGGCAAGAAGAAGATCGAGGAAGCGATGTGGGTGGGATCCGTCGAGAACCTTCACGTGGTACGGAGAGGCCCGGCGCCTGAAAGCAAGGACCCCCTGCTCAACCCGGGTTCGATCGCGGCGTTGCTGGCCGAGTTCGAAGGCCATGCGGATCTCATCCTCATCGACTCTGCGCCGCTACTCGGCAGATCCGATCCGATCGCGCTCGCCATCGCCAGCGAGGCGATCCTCGTCGTGGCGGACGCTCGAACGACCGATCAATCGGCGCTCGAGGAGGTCAGGCGTCTCCTAGAACGGATCGGGACTCCCGTGATCGGCTCCGTTCTCACGAACTCGGATCATCTGACACATCCGTACTACGCCAAGTATTGAGTTCCGTACGATCCCACTGAACGAGTTCGTCTTTCGGTCTGGCCGGAAATATGGCTTCTCGTACTATCTGACTTGATGTCAGATGGCTGGGTGACGCTCGCATCGATCCTCCTTGCCGGGGCGTTCGCATGGGCGGGATCGATGAAGGTCATCCGAGCTGAACGTTGGCGGATGGATCTCGTCTCATACCGACTGAGTCGTCCCGTCCGAGTGGCGGTCTTCTTGGTGCTTCCGTGGATCGAGTTGGGGATCGCCGGCCTTCTGATCACGGGAGCTGAGAGATCGGGCGCCGTGATGGCGATCGGACTGCTCGCGGTGTTCTGTGTCGCGATCGTCCGGACCCGGATCGTGCTCGGGACGAACAAGCTCGGGTGTGGATGCTTCGGTGGGAGTCGGATCTTCGACTATCGGCTGATGTTGGCCAGGAACGTCGGCCTGGGCGCCCTCGCAGCGGTGGTCCTGTCGTCCGGACGGCCATCCCCGGGCGAAGGTCTCGACCTCGGCGGCTCGGACGCAACGCTCTGGTTGTTGTCGGGCCTCGTCCTGCTCGCTGTTGCTTGGCTCGTCTGGCAGGCAAGTCAGCGGGTGCGTCGGCAAGGTCACGCAGAGCCGCTCCCCTGATGGCGACGGGCATGTCCGGGCACCACGTGATTCACTTACGGTCCGCGTCAGTCCAAGGGATCGTGAGCGAAGGAAAGGCCCCAAGATGATCGATACGACGACCCTTCTCCGGAGGAACCCCCGTGTCGAATCCAGGAGCATGGGGGAAGGTGAAGGAGGTGTCCTCCTCCACCTTGACACCGCCGCGTACCACGGGCTGAACGAAGTCGGAGTCTTGATCTGGAGCCTGCTGGAGGAGCAGAAGCCTGTCGATGTGCTCCTTCATGAGCTGAGAGCACAGCTCCAGGATGTGCCTCCCGACTTCGAGGAGGAGATCCGGCAGTTCCTGGCCGATCTCGCCGAGCGCGACCTGATCCTCACCGAGCCGGCCCCATCTTGAGGGTTCGGGTCAGCGCCCCTTCTGATCCTTGCGGGGGGAGCGTGACAGTCTGTCGAGGAACATCCGGCTCGCCCCTGCCGCCGAGGAAGGGATGAGCGTTCTCGCGAGAAGCCTCAGGTTCCCGCGACCCGGATCGACCGTCAGACCTCGAACGGCCAGATGCACCGCTCGGCCTCGCTCTCCTCTGCGGAGCGAGGTGTCGGCCGCGACCGAATAACCGCTCCCCACGTAGTGCCTCGGACTTCGTCGCCCACGACATCGGGGACACCGCTTCGCGAATGAGCGGAACAACCCGCGATGGCGCCGATAGAGGGCCCGATGGATGAGGTGGTTGTTGTACCGGAAGCTGGTCTGACTGAGCGACCCTTCATGGATCCGCCAGAGGTAGACCGGGTCGGTGACGTGTCCGGTCACGACGCCTCGCTCCACCGCGGACATCCAGAAGTCCAGGTCCGCCCCTCCGCTCTGGAACACCTCCTCCTCCGAGTAGCCGCCGATCGCTTCCCAGAGACTCCTTCGGATCATCCCCGGGGTCTGCGCGTTGAAGTGCACGGGGCAAGGGAGTGGGAGAGGGTCGGGATACCGAAGGATGTCCACCCCCTTGCCGAACAACTGCCGGTCGGTCAGGACCCACTCGACCTCGGGGGAGGCGTCGAGCACGGCCCGAGTCGCCCGGAGGAAATCGGGCGCCAAACGATCGTCGGCATCGAGTGCGGCGATCAGCTCTCCGCGAGCGACACGGATCCCTGAGTTCCTCGACGCCGCCTCACCCCGGTTCTGGGGGTGGTGAACGGCGAGGATCCTGGGGTCACCTGTTCGTTCGATCAGCGCATCGACGTCGAGTCGCGTGGAGCCGTCGTCGACGACGATCGCCTCCCAGCTGCCCTCGGTCTGGGCGATGACACTCTCGAGGCACTCTCGAAGGAACTGCTCAGGCGTGTCGTAACAAGGGATCACGATCGACGACAGAGGGGTCTCAGGGCCGTTCGGCAGACGGGCATGCTGGTCCTCGAGCACGGGCACAGGATAGGTTGGTCTCGATGGCTCCTACTTCCGAACCGGATCCCAAGATCCCCGGAGTCATGCAGTCTGCGGACCCTCCTATCTCTCCCCAGATGCAACACGCGATGCGAACGCTCGTCCTCGATCGGGCAACCGCTGAGATCGTCACCGCATGGCGCAGCGCCGGGGTCCGAAGTGTTCTGTTGAAGGGACCTGCCCTCACCCGCTGGCTCTACCGGGAGAACGAGATGCGCGGGTATGCGGACATCGACCTGCTCGTTCCGGATCCGGAAGTGGAAGCCTCGGAGGAGGTGCTGAAGGCGCTCGGATTCGAGCGACACGGACTCGAGACCATCGAAGGAGACTGGCCCCGCTATTCGAGGAACTGGGTTCGGAGCGATTCGGTCGACGTCGACCTGCACCAGACGCTTGCAGGAGTCGGAGTGCCTCCCGAGACGGTGTGGAGAACGCTGACCGAAGGACTCGAACAGATGACGGTGGCCGGGGTGGACGTCGACGTGCTCGCTCCTCCGGCTCGAGCTCTTGCGCTTGCGCTGCATACGGCCAAAGACGGGCCGCGCATCGCGAAAGCGCGACACGACCTCGGTCACGCGATCGACCGGCTCCCACCTGAGCTGTGGATCGAGACGGTGCGGCTCGCGGAACGCCTGGGGGCGCTCGGCAGCCTTGCCGCGGGCCTTCGCCTCGTGGCCCCGTCGGGAGTGGAGCTTGCTGACCGGCTCGGGCTTCCGGCGGACGCCCCATTGGACATCGCGATCCGCTCGGGCGGCGGCGCTCCGGCGCTCGCTCTGGGCATCGACTGGCTCGTCTCGAGTCCCGGGGTGCGGGGCAAGGGGCGGCTGGTGCTTCGGAAGATCTTCCCTCCGGCATCGTTCATGCGAGCGTGGTCTCCGCTGGCCGAGCGCGGACGTCTCGGCTTGATGGTGGCGTACGTGTATCGCCCGGTCTGGGTGCTGTGGCGCGCGGGGCCCGCCGTGTGGGCACTGGCTCGCGCCCGCAAGAGAACGGGACGCCATCCCTAGGGACCGGGACGGTCGTCTCCACCGATCTGCGGGGCCAGTCTCTTCAACGCGCCACGCATCAGGAAGGTGGCCCGGCCGATCCTGCCGTACAGGCGGGTTCGGTCCCTGCCCGGCCGCAGGATCTCGAAGGATCGGCCGGATCGCCATGCCGCTCGCCGGGCTCGCTCGAGGGCGGGTGCTCGGCGTCGGAGGCGGAACCAACCGAGCGCGAGGCCTTCGGTCACGAGGTTCCCCACGAGGGAGGTCAGGCCTGGAACAACGCCGACGCGCGGAGCGGAGGAGAGATCAGCATCCGCCGCGGTGACCTCCTTCCAGAAGTCATTGCGACCCCGTCCGAACGCGTTCTGCAGGATCGCTGCAGGCGATGAACGTTCTCGCGGAACGCGATGCCGGATCGGAGTCTCGGGGCAGAACCAGACCGTTCCTCCTCCCTCTCTGAGCCGGTCTTGCAGTTCCGTGTCTTCGAAGGTGGTCCGATCCTCCGGAGTGTTGCCGAGATCTTCGCGCCACAAGCCCAGCCTCGAGAAGATGGCGGCGGGGACGGCCATGTTGCCGCCGAACACGTAGTCGGGAGGCTGCAACTCACGCTCCACCCCGTGGTCCAGCCTCCCGACATCGATGAGCGCGCCATCCTCGAGCCATGCCGGCCACTCGCCGAGATCCTCGGGCACCGGGACGATCGGACCACCCGCGACGACGGTTTCCGGCGAGTGCCGAGCGAAGAACTCCGCATACGAACGGATCCAGCCCGGCGGGAGGATGACGTCGTCGTCCGTGAAGAGGAGCAATGAGCCCCTCGCCGACCGGATCCCGGCGTTCTTCCCTCGGCTGAGCCCCACTCGCTCTTCCCTGACCGTGCGGAACTCGGGGCGGTCAGCACACCATCGAGCGAGCAGGTCGGGAGTGGCATCGTCCGATCCGTTGTCCACGACCACGACCTCGTGTCCGACCCGAGCGTCCAGTTGCGCTGCGAGCGACCGCAGGCAGTCCTCGAGGTACGAGGCCCGGTTGCGCGTAGAGATGATGACGCTGACGCCGACCTCGGAAGGCATGCCTTACGACGCGGCGCTATCGGCACCCGTCGGCTTCGGGTACCAGCCTCCGATCGTGAGCCTGCGGGTCTCTCCGGCCGCGGCTTCGATGGGCGCGACCAGGTGAGAGTTCTCCGCCTGGACGTCGAAGACCACGATGCTGTTGTACGTGGCCTCGACCCGAGTGTCGCCTCCCGTCTCGTCGGCCATGTGGAGGGCTCCACCGAAGGACGGGCTCCAACCGGGCGAGAGGTACATCACGAGGGCGATGCTGCGGTCCCGAACGTCATCGGAGTGCGGACGAAGGAAATCTCCCACGCTCATCGAGTGCACCCCGAAGTCGTCGCTCGACCCCAGCTCCAATCCGGTGAGGGCTTCGAAGAGCTCCCTGAACTCCGGCTGCTGCAACGCTTGACGCAGGCGGAGATAGGTGACCGCGTTCGGGCTCATCATGTGTTCGGGAGAGATCCCCTTCAGCCGGGAGAGACGGAAGAGCCGGTCGTCGTCCTCGGCGGACTCCCAGTCCGCCTGCGGCACTGCTCCATCGATCGAGTACAGCCCGTGCTCTTCCTCGAAGAGCGCCTCGCCTTCGAGGAACCTGCTGATCCGCTCGGCGACGTCGTCGAGCAAGAAGTCCTCGACCACGACCAGCTGAGCGGGGTGGCCGGCGAACGAAGCACGATATCGGGCGAGGTTCTCTTCGGTCAGATGTTGGGGCTTGATCCACTTCCCGAGCTTCGCCGTGTCAACCATCGTTCTCCGATCTCGACGTTCTCGCGATGATACCGACCGGCGAGAGCGCCTCCCTGGGGCACCGACCCCCGCAGCGGTTGGTCGATGAGATGCTTGGCCCCCATGACGTGGCGGCCCATCGCATCCGGGGCACGATGGTTCCGTGAGTTGAACCCTGCGTGGGCGGAAGCGGCGACCCTCGTCGTGGTCACTCGGATCGTCTTCATGGTCGTCGCGTACGCCGCGACATGGATCTTCGCTTCCTCGATGGACATGCCCCGCGAGGGATCTCTTGCCATCTGGCACCGGTGGGACGCGGTTCACTACCTCGCGATCTCCGAGCACGGATACCGGGGTCCCGGCACCGTCGGCTACGTCACCGCGTTCTGGCCTCTCCTGCCCGTGCTGGTGCGGGGGTTGTCCGGGATCGGCCTGTCCCCGATCGCGGCGGGTCTGACGATCTCGGCGGCAGCCACCCTGGTGGCGACCAGATTCCTGTACCAGCTCGCCGAGACCGAGGTCGGAGAGGGCGCCGGTCGCAAGGCCGTGCTGTACCTCCTCCTGTTCCCCACGGCGGTGTTCCTGATCGCACCGTACAGTGAGCCGCTCTTCCTCGCCGGAGCCATCCCGGCCTTCTTCTACGCTCGCCAACGTCGATGGCTCGCCGTCGGCCCGGCGGCGTTCGTTGCCGTGGCGGCCCGGCCGGCGGGAGTGTTCCTCCTGATCGGTCTCGTCGTCGAGTTCGTCGCCCAACGCGACTTCTCACGAAGATCCCTGGTGAGAGCCGGTGCGGCCTTGTCTCTCGCGGTGCTCCCGCTCCTGGCATACCTCACCTACCTCTGGGTCATCAGGGGCGATCCCTTCGCATTCCTCACCGACGAGCGCGTGGGCTGGCTTCGGGAGTTCAAAGGCCCGATCTCCGCGCTCCTCACCACGCTCCGGTTCGTCGGAGATCCGTCACTCGATGCGAATTTCAGGATCGCGTATGCCGGGGAGATCGCTGCCGCCGCGGTCGGTATCGCGTTCACCGCCTGGGCCATCTCCAGGCGTCTGTGGGGATATGCCGCCTTCATGGGTTCGACGCTCGCCACGCTCCTGGTGAGCACCCACTACTTCAGCGTTCCTCGTGCGCTCCTCTCGTTGTTCCCGATCGTCCTGCTCATCGCCTCGTTCACGAAGGAGCGGGATCGCGCTCACGACCTCGTGTTGGCGGTCTTCGCGCCGCTCGCCACCCTCGGCGTCATCACCTTCACCCGGTGGCTCTGGTTCTTCTGACCAACGAACGGTCGCCTCAGGGCGCCGCCGCGACGACCGCCACCGCCTCGTCTCGTGTCGGGGTCCGTGCCTTCCGTCGGAGGGCGGGCAATTCCACGACCCGATAGGTGAGAGCAGACAGCGCCAGCGAAACCGTCCCCACGATGGCGAGGTTCAACAGGAAGTCTCCGGCGGCATTTCCCGCGACCAGCAAGCCCCGGTCCCGAAGCCACCAGATGATCGGCTCGTGCCAAAGGAAGAGGCTGTAGGAAACCACCCCCACCCAGACGATCGGCCGGGCCTCGAGCCAGCTCAGAAGGAAGGGTCGCCGCTCGCCGTCGCGCCCCGCGAGCACGACGAGAGCGAGGAACAGGGCGCATGCGAGGGCCATCAACGAGTCGTAGACGTACTGGTTGATCGCTCCCTCGTCGAAGCCGACCGCCGTCGCGGCAGCGAGGCCGACGAACGCCGAGGCGGTCACGGGCCACCATCCACGCGGCAGCTGGATACGTCCGTCCTCGACCGCGATGGACACGACCGCCAGGAGCATCCCGTACGCGAACAGGTCGGCCTGTGCCCAGAAGCTGCGCTCGAGCACGGAGTGCCAGTCGTTGACCCATCCGAATCCCGGGCCCCATCCAGGTACGAGATACGTGGCAACCAGCTTCCCCGAGACCCCGATCAGGAGCACCAGGATCGGTGGGAGCGATGCGAGCCTCCGACGTCGCGAGTCGTTCGAGGCCCGTCGAGCGAGCGCGAACGCGATCAAGCCCAAGAGCGGAAGCACGAGATAGAACACCACCTCGATGGCGAGTGACCATGCCGGTCCGATCCCGGTGAGGATCGTTCCTGGGGCGTAGTTCTGCACGAGGAGGGCATCCCGCACCAAGAGACCTGGTCGGGTGGCGAGCGATCCGCGTTGGAGGTCGTAGCTGACGAGCGTGGCTCCCATCACCACGCCGGTGACCAAGAGGATCACCCAGTAGGCGGGCAGGATCCGAAGAGCTCGGTTCCGGAAGTAGGCGGCCAGATCCGGACGAGGAGTCCCGCGCATCAGGGCGGCCGCGAAAGGCCGGTAGAGCAGGAAACCGGAGAGTGCGAAGAAAAGCGTCACCCCCAATGCCAGGTGGGGCAGAAGACGTCCGGTCGGACCGAGGCTGGCCGGCCCGCTGGAAGAGCCGTACTTCCACACGTGGAAAACGACGATGCTGCTGGCTGCGAGCGCTCGAGCCCCTTCCACATGAGGAAGCCGGGCACCAATCGTGGGGGGCACGCGCCAATGCGCCACCGGGAGAGGATAGCGACCTGTGGGCTCCCGGCCCATCCCTCGGGGTTTGCCTCTGCGTATCATGGGAAAGATACGGCCGAAGAAGTAGGCCAAGCAGGAACCCCCCGTCAGGATGGGGGATGCTGGGTAGGGGTGTATCACTAGCAAAGATACGCCAAAGGTAGTAGGGCATTGCAGACGCGATGTCCCTATGATGGGGGACCCCCCGACAAATGGGATCCCAAGGGGAAGAGGAGGCGACATGGTGTACGAAACGCCGGTCGTCATGGACCTGGGGTCGATCGCCGACCACACGTTCACGACGCCACACGGTCAGACGAAGGGTTGCCTCACGGGCTGCCACCTGGATAACTTCGGCGAGCAGTCGGCGCTGGCAGCGACTCCGTAGCTCTTCAGAACACGATCCGAACCACCGATCGACCGCACCGAGAGGTGCGGTCGATCTTTTTCTTGCCCCTTCTTGCCAGGGGGGCGAGGAGGCCACCGAGCCGAACCCGCTTTCGCAGGAGGTGGCTCTTCTAGACTGCGACGCCACCCATGGGATCGATCTCCGTAGCCCTGTTCCACACCGGTGTTCCCGACGAGACCGTCGTCGAGGACATGATCCGGGCTGCGCCCCATCGAGGTGGACGGACCAAGCTCGTCCAGCATGGCGCCGTCGCGCTCGCGGTGGGGACGTCAGAGGGCCGCGATGACGCTCATCTGGGCGTTGATGCAGAGGTCGCTGTGGCACTGGCGGGAACCATCGACAACGTGGCGGGATTGGCGCGAGCGGCGGAGCAGGCGGGCCATCCATCGTCGTCCGGGGATGTAGCCGACGTTCTGGTCGCAGGATACCGAGCCTTCGGGCTCGATCTCCCCGCCCGGCTCCGCGGCGTCTTCGCGGGTGTCATCAGCGACCGGGACCGCATCATGGCGTTCCGGGATCATCTGGGGTTCGGCCCTGTCTTCTACCGTCGAGACGCTCGCGCGGTCTACGTCGCCTCTGAGGCGAAGCAAGTCGTCGCGGGCGCCGGCATCGCCGAAGAGCCGGACCTGGACGTCTGTGAGGCGATCTACTTCCGGACGTACGACGAGCACACCCCCAGCGCGCTCCGAGGCGTAGAGCGACTCCCGAAGGCCTCCCTCCTGGTGGCGGACCGTTCGGGCGCCGCCCGGCTGAGGCGGTACTGGGATCCGACCGATCGATTCGAAACCGGGCGCTATGGGCCGGAGGAGATCAAGGAGCGCTTCGATCATCTGATGACCCAGGCGGTCGCGAGAACCCTCACCGGACGGGACGCCGTGTCGCTGAGCGGGGGCGTGGACTCCCCTGCGATCGCCGCGTACGGGGCATCTCGACACCTGGAGATCGAGGGCCGTCCTCTGGGAGGCGTATCGGTCATCTACCCCGATCACCCGGCCGTCGACGAGTCGACGTACACCCGCCTGGTCGCGGACCAACTCCAGATGCCCCTTGATCTCTACCAGCAGCACGCCCGGCCCATGGATCGCCTCGCCGAGTGGACTCGACTCGCGGATGGACCCGTGCCCACGATCTCGCTGCCCCAGTACGAAGAGCATTACCGGCACGTGCGGGGCCTCGGCTACCGCACCGTGCTGAGCGGGGAGTTGGCGGAATTCGTCTTCGACATCTCCACGTACTTGATCCCTCACCTCGTCTGGCACGGACGGTGGGGGGCGGTCGCGCGTCTGCTGGGGGATCGCCGCGCGCGGGGAGGCTCATTGACGGCATCGCTGAAGAGCCTGGCCAACCCTTTCGTTCCTACCCGCGTCACGGCCTACAAGTGGGCACGGTTGCGGACGAACGTTCCAGCGTGGCTCGATGTCGCCCGCGTGAACGAGGCCGCGGTGAGGAGCATCGTGCCGGCCCGGGATCGATGGGCGAAGGTACAGCTCAGCCCCTTCTCAGGCGTCGGCCTCACGACGGAAGCCGACGACACCTGTCAGCAGCTCTGCGACATCGCGTGCAGACGTCCGTGGGGAGACGTCGACCTGTGGGAGTTCTTCCTGAGCCTGCCGGCGGAGGTCAAGTTCCCCGACGTCAGAGGGAAGACACTCGTCCGAGGGCTGCTGCGCGGGCGAGTCCCCGATGCGATCCTGGATCGGCGGGACAAGACGTACTTCGACGACTCCGTGCGGGCCGGTATCGACTATCCGGAGCTTCGGCGCTGGCTCATGGACCCGCAGCATCGGCTGAGCGGTGTCCGATACGACCTCCTCCACGAGAGCCTTGAGGCCGAGAACCTCGACCTCGCGGAGTACGGATGGGCCAAGGATCTCGCATCCGTTCACGCCTTCCTCTCCAGGTGGTGACGGGGAGAACCTGAGATCCGGATCAGGAGTACCTGGCGAGCTCCTCGTGCCGCCCCTGTCCCGGTGGCGGGCCGACGTCCTTCCCGTCGATCTCTACCCACGCGTGGGCGATGGTGTCCTTCGGTTCCAAGGGAAGGCCGATCACCAGGTCGGCAGCATCGCGCTGGTCGCGCAACAGGACATACAGGACGAGAGCCGTCCACAAACATCTCGCCCGCCACGGACCGAACCTCAATACCCGGGCGACGATGCCGCCGAGCCTGCGGGGTTCCAGGCGGTAGCGGGGGGCCGGGCCGGGCACGCCCAAGCGGGCGACCGCAGCCGGGAGCGGATGGCGAGTCGTCGTCCACCGCACTCGAACGAAGGTGATCCAGATGCGAACGAACAACCGCCCACTGGCGGGAAGCCCCAGATGAGGTGGCGCCGGACGCATCACGCGAGACACGTCGACACGATCCGATCGATCACGGTGGGGAGCTGTTCGAAGGACAGACGACGGTGGAGGTTCCAGATCGGCACCGCCGTCGCCAGACCGACGACCGCCTGGAAGCATTCCGTCCGTGAGCGGTCGTTCGGCAGATTGAAGGTCAGCGTCCAGAGATCCGAGATCACCCGATCCGCCGCGACCCGCTCGAGCACGATCTCGTCTTGATCCCACACGCGGAGGAACACCACGCCCCGGAGAGGTACCGGTTCGCTGTCCCCCCGCCCCCGCTCATCGAGGACGACGAAGACGCGTTCCGGGTCGACCGCCGCCACCGTGGTGCCGGGGAGACTGACGTGTTCGTACACGTCGGGACGGATCCGCAGCATGGCCAAGCCCGGCAGCACCGCGGGGTCGGGGGCAGGGCGATAGCACGTGGTGTCCTCGGCGAGAAGCCGATACCCGAGGCCGGCGAACGCCGCCGCCAACGTCGTCTTCCCGAACCTCCCGGGAGCGGCGAGGAGCAGTGCGGAACCGTCGACGTCCACGGCTGCCGCGTGCACGGCCACATGGCCGCGGGCCATGAAGCACAGGGCGGCCGGAAGACCGAAGATCCTCGCCTCACGGCGGGGACCCCCGACGCTGCCGATGCACGTGATGGACGGGGCATCCGGGTTGATGCGGAACCAATCGTCTCCATCGACCCACATGAGGTACTCGGTCGCCTCCTGGTACAGCCGCACGATCGACCTGTCACCCTCGACCCACTGAAGAAGCGGCTCCCCGATGTTCTCGGGCGGATCCCCCGCTTCGAGCACATCGAGTGGAACTCCGCCGCCGGATCGCATCGCCATCATGGGGAACGGCGCACGCACCGCGTACCCGAAACAGGTCCCGACGTCAGACTGAGGTTGCGCACCTACCGAGTCGATGGCCGTGCGTGTTTCATCGCTGGCGGGTTTCGGGTCCACTCGAGTCTCGTTCCTGATGGAAGGGATCGCGGAAGTTGAGGACAGCTTATCGACTGCATCAGGATGAGCTCCTCGGTTCGTCCTCACGCTCTGACGATGCCGCTGTCCAGGCGGCGCGGATCCGGTGCCGGTTCTTCTGCTTCCAAGGTGGGGCTCGGCCCCAGGACCCACGCAGCGAGGCACACCACGAGGACGATGGCCCGTAGGACGACCGCAGCTTCGAATACCCATTGATCCGGACCGCCGATCCCGAACCACGTGAAGCGGGTGACGAAGACGAGGATGTCCGTCGCCTCGAACGCTGCGAAGAGGCCGAGGGCCGGGACCCGCTTCAAGCCCGGAAGGGCCAGGGCGAACCAGGGGAGCAGCCAGAGGCTGAACTGGGGCGAATACACCTTGCTCGTCAGCACGAACACGATGAGAAGGGGGAGTCCGACGGTCCAGACGGGGAAGGCCGGGTCGCGGCGTGCTCGAAGCCACCACACGAGAGCGACGGTCCCCACGAAGGCAGCTCCAGACATGAAGCTGAAGAGCTGCAGGGGTGACAGCAGTCCGAATGGAGAGTGAAGGCACGGGAACTCCCCGGCGACCCAGCGGCATCCGATGAACCAGAGACTGTCCAGGTCGGGAGGCCGGTTCGCGCTCAGTCGGAAGAACCGGCTCCATCCCTCGTATCCGGTGAGTGCGAAGGGGAGGTTGAGGACGAGCCAGGTGCCACCCCCCCAGAACACCACTCGCGCCGCACCCTTCCGGTCACCCCGGCGGATCCGATCCGCCGCGAACGCAACGACCAGGAGAGCCGGATAGAGCTTCGCGGCCGCACCCAGCCCGAGCAACGTGCCGGACACGCGATCACGCTCGCGGAGGAACGCGAGCGTCCCGGCGGTCGCGAACGCCACGGCGATCAGATCCCAGTTCATGAAGGCGTACACCAGCAGGGTCGGAGCCAGAGCGAACCAGAACGCACGCTCGCGAGAGAGCGCGTGGAGGCTCAGCGCGACGACGGCAGCTCCGATGCTCAGCAACGCTGCGTTCCACAGGAGGAAGCTGCCGGTTCCGGTCGATGCGCGGGAGGTCAGCCACATCGTGTACATGGTGAGGACCGGGTACTCGTCGCAGACGGGCTCTGCGGTAGGTCGGGCGGGGTCGGGAGGGCAGGGGTCCAGGTATGGAAGACGACCGTCCGCCAGATGCTCGGTGCGAGAGAGCAGGACGATGTCGGAGTAGCAGAGTCGAGTGAACTGTCGTCCGTCCGTCCAGTCGCCCTCGGCGCAGGGTGCTCGGAGGCGTCCGTCGTCGATCGTGGGCTGGCTCTTGATGAGCAGTCCGACACCCAGGTTCAGCGCGAGGGCGAGCAGCAACCATCCCGCACCGGTGAACCTGCTCGGGGGTTGTCGCACTCGGCGATTATCACGCCGAGATCCTCGCCGCACTACCTGTATCGTCCAGGCCCGTGACGTCGGAGCGACTCCGCTGGACGAGGGCGGATACCGTCACGGTCACGCTCGTGACGGCGATCGCGACCGTATCGCGGAGCATCCATCTCACTCGGCCGAACACGATCGTGTTCGACGAGTTCTTCTACGCCAGGGAGGCGTGCTTCCTCGTCCAGGGATCGCAGCAGATCTGCGGCATCGGAGAACGTGCGATCAGTCCCCATCCCCCTCTCGGGAAATGGCTGATCAGCCTGGGGATCCGCGTGTTCGGCTACAGCCCGCTGGGGTGGAGGATCGCGGCGTTGATCGCCGGGATCCTCACCGTGTCGCTCCTGTATCTGCTCGGGCGCAGGCTACTCGGCACCGCGATCGGTGCAGGCGTGGCAGCTGGCCTCCTCGCGATCGACCCGCTGCACTTCGTGCAATCCCGCGTCGCGATGCTCGACATCTTCGTCACCTTGTTCGTCGTGGCGAGCTTCCTGTTCCTGGTGATCGACCGGGATCTCGTCGAGTCAGCCGGTGCTGAACGACCGCTCGTCGTCCGTCGATGGCTGCTTGCGGCCGGGTCCGTCGCGGGTGCGGCGACGGCCACCAAATGGGTGGGGTTCCTGGCTCTGGTCGGCGTCGCCGGGATCGCTGCCCTCTGGGCCGCCGGCCGAGTGACCACGAGCGGTTCGTGGGCAAGGATCCGAGGTGTGGCGCGGGGTGAAGGTCTTCCCCTCGCCCTCTCGATGATCGTGGTTCCGCTGGTCGTCTACATCGCCTCGTTCGTCGGAAGGATCGAAGGCTCTGTCTTGTCGTTGCCGTGGGCGCACGGGTCGTGGGCGAGGAACTTCCTCGGCGTGCAGCGAGAGATGTTGCGGTTCCATCTCGGGATCCAGGACGTGAGTCCGTATTCGTCACCCGCTTGGTCTTGGCCTTTGATCAAGCGCCCGGTCGTGTACTTCTCCGACGCTTCCGGGGGCACGTATCGAGAGATCCTCGCCATCGGCAGCCCCGTGGTGTGGTGGGCCGCTCTCATCGCCCTCGCGTATCTCGCGATACGGATGGCCCGTAGGCGGAAGCCGACGGATGCCGCGGTCGTGGCGGTCGGCGGGTTCGCCGTGATGTACCTGCCCTGGCTCGCAATGAGCACCGGGCGTTCCTTCACGTTCCTGTTCTACCTGCTGCCGGCAGTGCCGTTCATGTGCCTCGCCGTCGCGATCGTGGCGACGCCGTGGGTGCGGTCGTTCACGGGCCGTGCGGCCTTGACGCTCCTCGGCGTGCTGGCGTTCACCTTCTTCGTCTTCTTCTACCCCGTCTTGACCGCCGCGCCCCTCTCTCGGGAGGCGTTGGAAGCACGACAGTGGTTCGATGACTGTCGTGCACCACCTGGGACCCTCGCACCGGAGGGCTGGTGCTGGCGCTGAGGCGTTCGATGCCTCACGGGCGACTTCGATCCCCGACCCGATCTCTTCCGGCTCGGAGTCGGACGCGTGGGAGCATCGCGCGAGCGAGTTGGCGGAACGTCCCACGTGAGGGCAGGATCGTGGCCGCGCGAGCGGCGAGGCGGAGGCTCCGCAACCGTTCTCCGCGCGCGAGCGCCGCGGCCGAACTGTTCACGTAGCCCGTCGCGCGGAAATGTGGCACCCGATGCCGCGGAGGGCACCGGGGACACGGTTCGTCGAACGAATCGAACGTGACCTTGTGTCTGAGATACAGAAGCTCCCGATTCGTCGCGTCGTTCGCGACCGACGTGGTCATGCTCATCGTGCCGGGCCATCTCCGATGCAGGTACAGGGGGCTCGTGAGATGGACCCCTCTCGATCCCAGTTCGCTCGCGGTGATCCAGAAGTCCCAATCCGCGGCTCCGCTCATCCGGGGATCCTCCGTGTAGCCACCCACGGTTCGCCATACCCGCGGACGGACCAGCGCCCCGGGGCCGACGTGGACCAGGTGTTGTGGGCACGGGGGAGGGAGTGGGTTGGGGAAGGCCCAGAGATCCGGGCTCGCCCCGAAGCACTGCCAATCGGTGAACGCCCAGCCGGCCTCTGGAGCATCCTGCAGTGCTCGATACGTCTCCTCGAGGAACGTGGGGGCGAGGCGATCGTCCGAATCCAGGAGCGCCACGACCTCGCCGAGCGCCGACCGGTAGCCCGAGTTGCGGGCGGCACCCAGACCTCGGTTGACAGGATGCCTCACCGTCCGGATGCGCGCGTCGTCCAAGCCGGCAACGACGCCTGCCACGGCGTCGTGGTTGGTGGATCCGTCGTCCACGACGATCGCTTCCCACTGACTGGATGTCTGCGCACGGACGCTCTCCAGGCACTCGCGCAGGTGCTCATCGACCGGGTTGAAGCATGGGATCACCACGGTGACCTGGAGTGTGCCGGAACGCTCATTCAGATCGACTGGAGGGGGGCCCACCAGGCAAGTGTCGCTGACAGGTCGCCGTCATCGCAACGCATGGGAGCAACCGATCAGCCAGCCGCACGGATACCACGACGGTGCGAACCGGACGAGGCGGCCACCCGGTCCGACCAGCGAGAAGCTGCGATGAAGTTGTGGTGGAGCCGTTCGCCGCCGGACGTTCGTGGGAAGCTCGCTTCTGATGAAGACGCTGCCGCCGAGCGATGAGCGATCTGGTGTCGCGATGGATGAGCCCGACGGAAAGTCGGGAGGGCGTCTGATCCGGTCTTCCTCCGAGATCGGGGAGCGCGCGCGAGATCTTCTCGGCACGATCCGGAACCTCCCGAGCTGGTGGCTCCTCGCTCCCTTGGGCTTGTTGCTGGCGTGGTGGGCTGGGTCGGCGGTGGCGGCGGGGGGAACTCGCCAGACGTTGGCCATCAGCGTCGCGGCGCTCGCGGTCGGCGTGCCCACACTGAGGGCGATCTTCGGAGGGCGCATCCGCGCCGGGTTCATCAGCGTGGAGATCCCTCTGCTCCTGATGGCGGTGAGCACGTTGGTCTTCAGAGGGCGCTCCGCGGACGAGCTCGCCTACAGCCCGCTCGATCCTGCCGCGCAGTTCAGGGTCCTGTGCGTGGCCCTTGCCATGATCCTCGCCGCATTGGCGCTCATCTCGCGACCCCTCGCCGTCCCGTCGAACGGTCGTGCAACCTCTCTTCCGATCCGAGTGTTCTTCCTGTACGTCGTGGTCGTGTTCCTGGGAGCTCCGCAATCTTTCAGCCTGGCCCTGACCGGCTACCGTGGGATCGAACTCCTTGCGGGCGTCATGGTCATCGTCGGGGCCAGGCACCTGGTGGGAGACGAGGCGGCGGACAGGCTCGGAGCCGTCTTGTACTGGTTCACCGTTGGACTGCTCCTCTCCGTGTGGATCGGATACCTGGTCGCGCCGGATCAAGCCATCGTCTACCTCAGCAACCAGGAGTCTCCGATCCCCTTCCAGATCCGTGGGCTCTTCCCGTCGTACTCGGCCAACGGCGTCGGGACGTTGGGGGTGCTCCTCACGTTCTGGTCGCTCGGCCGCCTCCGGAGGATCGCATCTCCCAGACGTTCTCAGCAGGTGCTTGGCTACGCGGTCGCCGCCCTCGGACTTTTCAGCCTCGTGCTCGCCCAGTACCGGACCGGGTACGGTGCCTTCATCGTCGGGCTGCTCGTCTATCTCCTGTTGGGGCGCAGGTGGCTCCTGGCGACCGGCGTCCTTCTGGTCTTGGTCGCGGTCATCGCGAAGAGCCCGTCTACGTTCCTCGAGCAGGCCGAGCCCTTCTTGCTCCGTGGTCAAACGACAGAACAGGCCTCCACGTTGTCGAGCCGGATCGATTTCTGGACGGCGGCCGTCCCGGTGTGGGAGGAGTCCCCGCTCATCGGCAAAGGGCTGTTGACGGGGACGCGCTTCGAGGTCTTGGCTCCCCTCGGGTACACGTACACATCAGGCATCCACAGCACCTGGGTCGAAGCTCTCGTGGGAACAGGCGTGATCGGCCTCGTCCTGTTGTTCTCGTCGTTCCTCATCGCCTATAAGCGCGCGTACCTCAGGGCCCTGCGAAGCACCGACCTGGTTCCGGTGCTGCTGTTGACCGTCCTGGGTGTCCGGAGCCTCACGGGGAACACGTTCGAGACCTTCAGCTTTCAGGGGCTCATCTTCCTCTGGCTCGCCCTCGATCTTTCGGATCAACGCACGCATGGGCATGAGATGGTGGTGGCTCCCAGACCCGGCGAACGGTAGATGCGCGTCCTCATCCTCCACTCGCGCTATCTCTCGGGGACGAGCTCGGGAGAGAATCGGGTCGTCGATGACGAGGCCCGGCTCCTGACCGAGGCCGGTCACCACGTGGAGGTATGGGATCCTCTCCCGAGCGACGCCAGCGGGCCTCGTCTCGTCGGCACGGCGGCACGAGCGATCTGGTCCACGAAGGCGATGAACCACGTTCGTGATCTGATCCGAGGCTTGGGGGCGGAGATCGTTCACTGCCACAACCTCTTCCCGATCCTGTCGCCCGCGGTGCTGCGGGTCGCGCGCGGCGAAGGTGCCGCCGTGGTGATGACATTGCACAACTACCGACTCCTGTGTCTGCCGGCCACGTTCGTCCGAGACGGCCGCGTGTGCGAGGACTGTCTCGGGCGGGCGCCGTGGCCCGGCGTCATGCATGCGTGCTATCGAGGATCGGGGCTGGGCAGCGCCACACTCGCGACGTCGCTCACCCTCCATAAGACGATCCGTTCCTTCGATCAGGTGACGACCTTCCTCGCCGTGAGCCGATTCGTCCGAGACAAGCACGTGGAAGGAGGCTGGCCGGGTGATCGGATCGTAGTGAAGCCGAACTTCGCCTGGACGAGCGAGCGGCGTGAGGGACCGGGCGGGTACTTCCTCTACCTGGGGAGGCTTTCGCCCGAGAAGGGAGTCTCGACCCTGTTGAGGGCGTGGAGGCGCTCGTCGGCCCCTCTCCTCATCGTCGGCGATGGGCCCACCGCTCGAGCACTCCGGCGGGAAGCGCCGTCGAACGTCGATTTCCGATCGGCGGTCGCAGCCGCGGAGGTGCCTGCGCTGATCCAACAGGCGCGGGCGGTGCTGTTGCCCTCCAGATGCTATGAAGGGCAGCCTCGCACGATCCTCGAGGCCTACGCGGCGGGCGTCCCCGTGGTCGCGAGCGACATCGGCGCGTTGCCCGAGGCGGTGCCGAGCGACGCCGGGCTCCTGGTCCCGCCGGATGACGCCGACGCATGGGCCGACTCCCTCGACCGGCTCATCGACGACCGAGAGAGCGAGCGGCTGGGGCACGGGGCCTGGAAGCTCTGGCGTGAGCGATACTCGCCTGAACGGGCTATCCAGGATCTGGAGGAGGCGTACCACCTGGCGCTCTCGTCGGCCTGAGCTCCCAGTCATTCACGGACCGCTCAGTGCCCCCGCCGATAGCCGTACATCGGACGAGTCCTTCGCCCGATGTTTCCCGCCTATCGATGTAGGTAAAGTACGCAACGAAGCTTGGTGGAAGCGCGCTCTTCCTGCGTGTCGGGGCCAGCCCGGTCCTGGCCGAAGCTAGGCGAGGCGTCAACTGAGGAGGCCCCCCGATCGGCACGAGGAAGACCGAGTTGCCCGACGAGTCAGTGGCGCTCGATCGGTCCGAGATGGCAACCACTGTCGCTTCTCCCGTATCTCGTGGGAGGGGCGCAGTTGACGTTGCGCCGAGACCAGCGTCGCGGCGATCCGTGCGGCTCGCATTCCGTCGTCTCAGCATCGCCCTCGCCGTCGCCGACGCAGCTTCGATCGTTGCCGCTCTCCTGGCTCTCCACTACGTAACGTCCCCTCGCGAGGGGTTCCACAGCCCGTTCGTGCTCGTGCTCGTCGTCGCGCCTCTCCTCTGGATCGCGGTGTTCCACGCGTTCGGTCTCTATCGCGTCGAGCACCTCTCTGCATGGGATGAGTTCCGGGGCATCCTCAGCGCGACGACGGTGGGGGTCGGCGTCATCATGGTCTCGACCTTCTGGTGGCAGCCATCACTCTCACGTCCGTTCCTGGCATGGACCTGGCTCTTCGCGCTCGGCTTCGAACTGCTGACCAGGCGGTCGTTCCGCTGGTGGATCCGTCAGTTGAAGCGGGACGGAACGCTCACGCTGCGGACGCTGCTTGTCGGCACGAACGAGGAGGCGGCCAGGTTGGCGCGGGTCCTCCAGCCTGCTGTTCGCGGCTTCGCCCCGATCGGGTATGTGTCGACGTCCGACGCATCCGATGCGGAACCGGGCCTTGCGTGGATCGGCGCATTCGATGAGTTGGAGGAGATCATCCGCCGGGAGCAGGTCGAGTGCGTGTTCGTCGCGTCTTCCTCGGTGTCGCCGGAAGACATGATCGGGATCTCGAGGGCCTGTCGTCGGACCGAGGTGGAGATGCGGGTCTCGGCCAACCTCCCGGAGATCCTTACATCCAGGCTCTCGATCCAGCCGATCGACGAGGTCATGGCTCTTTACCTGAAGCCGGTTCGCTTCACGGCGACCCAGGCGGTTCTGAAGCGATGCTTCGACCTCTTCATCGCGCCTGTCGCGCTGATCGCCCTGTTGCCCTTGATCGCGGTGATCGCCGCCTCCGTGCGAGTGACCTCACCGGGACCCGTCGTTTTCCGGCAGCGGCGGATGACGAAGAACGGTCGCGTGTTCACCATGCTGAAGTTCAGGACGATGGTGGCCGATGCCGAGCACTCTCCGCCGGCGAAGGTGCCAGACGTGACGGAGCCCTTCTTCAAGCTGCGCGACGATCCCCGCCTGACAAAGATCGGTTACGTCCTCCGGAAGTTCAGTCTGGATGAGCTCCCACAATTGTGGAACGTGCTGCGGGGAGAGATGAGTCTCGTGGGACCGAGACCGCTCACGATCGAACAGATCGAGGCCGATCCGGAACTGCTCGAGCCCAGGCATGAAGTGAAGTCGGGGATGACGGGCTGGTGGCAGATCAACGGGCGGAGCGACGTGAACCTGGAGGATGCCGTCCGGTTGGATCTGTTCTACATCGACAACTGGTCTCTCAGCCTGGATCTCTACATCCTCCTGAAGACGGTCGGCGTGATACTGCGGGGGAAGGGCGCCTACTAAGCCATGCCGGCGGCCGGCGTCCCTTCAGCTCGCGCGCGCCCCGAGGGGGCGCACACCTGTGTCCGTCCCAGCCAGAGCACGACGGTGAACGGTGTGCGGATCGACTCCGTGGACGGCGAGCGATTCACGGAGACGGTGGAGTCGTTCATCTCGTGTGGCCGCAGCCACATCGTCCGATTCCTGCCCGCCGACCCGACGGTTCGTGCGATGGACGATCAGGCGTACCGAGACACACTCAACAGGGGTGAGCTGAACGTTCCGGACGGGAAGTCGATCGTGTGGGCGCTTCGGCTCAAGGGTGAAGCGTCGGAGCGCCTGACGGGGAGCGATGCGATGGATCTCTTGGCTCGGCGCGGCGAGAGGGATGGTCTTCGCCATTACCTCTTCGGCGGTGCACCATCGACTCTGACGTCGTTACAGGCGCGCCTCGAGCTGCAGTACCCCAGGATCGCACTCGTCGGGGCTGAGTCTCCGCCCTTCCGGGCGCTGGAGCAACACGAGCTGGAGGACGCTGCCGGACGTATCCGCGCGATGGACACACAGCTGTTGTGGCTGGGGCTCGGGACCCCGAAGCAGGATCTGGTGGCCGACTCGCTCCGAGCCTCTGGTGCTGCTCCGGTTATCCTGTGCGTCGGTGCCGCGTTCGATTTCCTGGCGGGAACCAAGGAGCGTGCTCCCGAGTGGATGCAGCGGGCGGGGCTCGAGTGGCTTCACAGGCTCGGCTCGGAGCCGGGCCGACTGGGCCGTCGGTATCTCGTCGGCAACCCGCGTTTCGTGTGGGGAGTGGCGCGGGAGCTCCTCACCAAGAGAAGTGGCTGATGACACTCGGTTCCGACCACTGAGCCGCACGATCGGAAGGTCTGTCGCATGACCCAGCCGGGTTCGAAACACACCTCTGAGGGGCCAGCGACCGACCCCGACTTCCTCTCAGAGATCTTCCCGTTGCTCGGTGAGAAGGTCACCATCTTGCACGGCCCCTCTCCCGAGGAGCCAGATCTGAGCGGCAGCGACATCGACTGCGGTGTGATCGCGCTCGATCAACAGTGGCCTCTTCGGATGCGAGGGGGGTGGAGGCTGTGTCAATTCCTGCGATATGACCTGCAGGGATGGTTCTGGTCCATCGAGCGCGAAGGGCAGGTGGTCAATCTCGACACGCTCGACGACCCTCGCGGGCTGGGTCGGGACGCCTTCCGCACGACGTTGCTGCGCGGACAGGAGCTTCAGGCATCTCCTGCGTTGCGGGCCGCATACCTCACCGCCAAGCGACTCCGAAAGGGGATCACGACGGCCGAGGAATGGACGAGGATCAGCATGCTTGCACGGCAGGATCCGGAGGGATACGCGGAACTCGTTCGGGAGGTCGTGGGACCGCGATCGGGTCCGGCGTTGGTGGATGCTGTGCTCGCGGGACGTCAGCCTGGGGAGAAGACGGCCTCTCGTGCCCGGCGAGAGCAGTACGCGCGCCGATTCGGCTCGCCCGCTCGAGCCGCCGCAGCATCCGCGATCGGCCTCGGCAGGGTGCTCCATCGGCTCCTGGCGCCAACCGGTCTCTTCATCCTGGTCGTCGGGCCCGATGGGACCGGGAAATCCACGCTGAGCGAGGCGCTGCCCGATCTCCTCGGAGGGGCGTTCCGACGGTGGCTGTCCTTCCATTGGCGTCCGGGTCTTCTCCCTCGCCCGGGTCGTCTGATCGGCCGAGAAGGCAGTGACCCCCTGACACCTCATGCACGTCCCCCGTACGGACCTGTCCTGTCGAGTGCCTTGCTCGGCTACTACTGGCTGGACTTCCTCGTCGGCGGATGGTTCCGCGTCTGGCCATTCCGGGCACGAACCGGCATGGTCGTCGCCGAACGAGGATGGTGGGACATGGCCGTGGATCCTCGACGCTACCGGCTCAGGGCTCCACGCTGGCTGGTTCGTGCGCTGGGGTTCTGGCTGGTCCAACCGGATCTCGTGCTGCTCCTCGACGCGCCTCCAGAGACGATCCTGCGGCGCAAGTCGGAGATCTCCAAAGACGAGATCGAGAGGCAGACGTCCACGTGGGAGTCCGTCCTTCCGGCCCACGTGCCGTTCGTCCGCGTCGACGCGTCGCGACCCCCCGCCGAGGTGGCGGTTGAGGCTCGAGAGCACGTCCTCCGGATGCTGGAACGAAGGGCGGTCTCCCGTCTTGGGGCCGGCTGGTCCAAGATCTCGAGTCGCTCTTCGACCAGATGGGTCGTCCCACGAGGCCCGAAGGACACCGCCGTGTCCGGCCTGCAGATCTACCATCCGGTGACCACGAGAGGGCGGCTCGCGTGGGAGACCGCCCGTCTGGCGGCCGCCGTGGGTGGCCTCCGATTCCTCCCGAAGACAGAACCGCCTCCACGATCGGTCCGGGAGCTGCTTGCCTCGCACATCCCGCAGCGAGGCACGCTCGCGGTGGCCAAGGCGAACCATGAGGGCCGATTCATCGCGATGATCCTGGACGGAGAGGGACGTTGCTCGGCGGTGGCGAAGGTGGCCACGGATGATGAGGGGGCTTCCGCGCTCGACCGTGAAGCAGTATCGATCGAGAGGTTCCGGGAGCACCTCCGTCCTCCGGTCGCGGCTCCTACCATCCTGGAGAAGGCACCGGGCCTCCTCCTCTTCGAACCCATCCCGTGGCGGCCCCGACGGCGAGCCTGGCAACTGGACGAGGTTGTGGCCGGAGCCATGGGTGCCTTCTTCCGAAGCTCACAGGTGCAACCCGATGGTCCGGGTGTGGCGGGAGCGGCCCACGGCGACTGGACACCGTGGAACATGCTGTGGACGGATGACGGCTGGTTCCTGATCGATTGGGAGGACGCATCGGACACCGCCCCACCGTTCTTCGATCTCTGTCATCACATGGTCCAGTCCCATGCGTTGCTGGGGCATCCGACGCGCTCGGAGCTCGTTCGAGGCTTCCGACACGGTGATGCCTGGGTGGGAAGCGCTCTCCGCGCGTATGCCACGGAGGCCGATCTGCAGCCGGCCGATGGGGAGGCCTCCCTCATCTCGTACCTCCGATCGACCGAGGGTCCGCGCCGTAAGGGCAAAGCGCTTACGGCACGCCGGACGTTGCTCGCTCGGCTGACCGGGTGAAGGGGGTGCGGATCGTTGCGTTCGCCTACGCCTGCGAACCGGAGAAGGGGTCGGAGCCGGGCGCGGGATGGATGTGGGCTCGGATGCTCGCGACCCTCGGCGAGACGTGGGTGGTCACGAGAGAGAACAACCGTTCCTCCATCGAAGCTGCGCTCCCGACCATCGCGGAGGCAGACCGCCTCCACTTCGAGTACGTAGACCTGCCGGAGTGGGCCCGCTTCTGGAAGCGCGGGCCGCGGGGTGTCCACGCCTACTACCTGTTGTGGCAGGTTGCGGCTCTGAGGCGTGCTCGCGTCCTCGATGCGACCGCGAGTTTCGATCTCGCCTGGCACTTGACCTTCGCCAACGCCTGGTTCGGCTCGACCGCTGCCCTTCTGGGGAAGCGGTTCGTGTACGGACCGGTTGGCGGGGGAGTCAAGACGCCCTTGATGCTGTTCCCCGCCCTTGGTTTGCAGGGGTCGTTGCGGGAGTTGCTCCGCATCGGGGCGCGAGGTGCCGCTCGATACGGCAATCCTCTGGCGAGGCTCGCGTGGCGCCGTGCCGACTTGATCCTCGTACAGAATCCGGAGACGCGCGATTGGCTGCCAAGGCGACACCGCCGGAAAGCGGAGGTGTTCCCCAACATCGTGCTGGAGCCGTCGGAGAGACTGGCTGCTCCTCGGAGCGCCGAGAACGTCGCGCTCTTCGCGGCGAGGCTGTTGCCGTGGAAAGGGACGAGTCTCGCTCTCCAGGTCATCGCTCAGCTGCCCGGATGGAGACTCATCCTGGTGGGCTCGGGACCCGACGCCGCCAGGATGCGAGAGCTTGCCTCACGTCACGACGTGGCAAGCCGGATCGAGTTCCTGGGGCAGGTGCCTCGAGAGCAGCTGTTGGGCTTGATGCGTGAGACGGCGGACGTTCTCCTGTTCCCCAGCACACACGAGGACGCCGGTTGGGTGGTCGCCGAGGCCGGTTCCGTCGGCCTCCCTGTGGTTGCGCTCGATCGAGGGGGACCTCCTGTCCTGGGTGCCCACGTGGTCGAGCCGGGAACCGTACGCGAAACGGTTGAGCGGCTCGCAGCGGCGGTGAAGTCCGCGGTGTCAACGGAGCGGCACGCCGATCACGACTTCGACCTGGACGTCAGATCCGAGTTGCTCCGCGACACGTTCGTACGCAGGGGGTTCCTGTCGGCTCGCTAGTCGGAGCCGGATCGGCCTCCGCTCGGCTCTCCATATCCTGCGGCGACCGTCGCGTCGAGCTCTTCTCTTCGCCTCCTGCACGATCTGGTAGACCTGAGCCGCGGCACGTTGCGTCGTCTGGTTCCTCATCATGTTCGCAGACGCTTCACCCATCCTTGTCAAGAGGGCGCCGTCGTCGGATCAGTCGGATCATGCACTCGGAGAGTTCTTTCGGACTACGAGGGTCGAATGCCAGCCCGTTCTTGCCGGGAAGCACAGCATCGCCGACGGCTCCGTCGAACATCGAGTCAACGATGGGTTTGCCGAATCGCATGGCCTCCAGCACTGCAACCGATAGATAGTCGATCAGGCTCGGCATCACGAAGACGTCGGCCTTGTCGTAGACCCAGCCGATCCGGTCGTATTCGATCGCTCCGAGGAACGAGACGGTGTCGTCAAGACCCGATGTCGAGACGGATGATCGTAGAGCTGCTCCCTCAGCGCCCTCTCCCACTATCCACAGTGAGAACCTCTCTCCCTTCGCCTTGACGAGGCTGGCGGCTTGGAGGAGCGTGCTCACGTTCTTGCGGGGGATGAGTTCCGCCACGCAGAGGAAGAGGGGGCGGCTCGATGGATCGTTCAACTCCAACAGCGATCGCATCAGCTCTTCCCTGGAGGGAGGGTTGAGAAGCTGGATCGCGTCGAACCTTTCGGCCGGGTACTCGCAAGTCTTGTCGGATCTCGTGCTCCGCCGCAGCCGTATTGGCGAACATCAGATCCGCGAGACGGGCGAGCCCTCGTCTGTAGATCAGTCTCCAGCGTGGAAGAGGAGCATTCTCGGGCTGCCTGTGCTCCTGGTAGATGAAGAGGGGCACTCTCTCGAGTCGCGCTGCAACCAAGGACCAGACCGTCGCCATGCTGTACTCCACGCTCAGGATCGCGTCAGGTTGGAACCGTCTCAACTCCGTGATCAATGAGGGGGATATCACAGAGGACGAATTCATGTATCGAGCTTGCGCGATGGGTCGGATGAAGCGTCCTCGCACCACCTGTACGGGGATCCGCGAGGACGGTGGGGGATGGGCCGTGAACACTCGAACGGAGAAACCCGCGAGCTGCATCGAATCTGTCAAGTCTGCCCAATACCGCACCCCCGCCCTGAGAGAGCGAACGACGAGTGCGAGCCGAATGGGTTGTTGCCGCGGTTGAGTGCTCATGTTCCCGATCTCGTTCGAGAGCCTGCGCCGACCCACAGTCGTGCTTCCGGATCGGCGACAGTAGCCTACGGGCTGCCGGCGAGGAGGTCAGAACAGGACGTGTGGATGGAGGGGCCGCGTCTGCCGGGCGCCCAGGGTTGGGTCGGGCCTTATGTCTCGAAAGAGGAAACGCGAGTGGGAGCGCAAGCGGGGTGACCAGAACACTTGATCCCTTCAAGGGGGTCTTCGGTCGGCTTCGCGGGGCCACCGGGCGAGACTTCGCGTGGGGGTTCGCTTCCCAGGGAGCCTCCTCAGCGACGAACCTCGGCCTCTCGATCCTGGCAGGCCGGCTTCTCGGACCGAACGAACTGGGCTCGATCTTCGTAGGACTCTCCTTCTTCCTCCTCGCGATGGGCTTCCAGCGATCGCTGATCAGCGATCCGCTTCGGGTGGGCACGTCGGCTCTTGACGAAGATGCCCGGCGCGCTGCAACGCATCGCGCTTTCACGTTGGTCGTCCTCGGGTCCATCGCGGCCACCGTTCTGCTGATCGCATCGTCGATCGCCTTGCCGGGTGATGTGGGGGACGGTTTGGCTCTGTTCGTCCCCTGGCTCGCGCCGGCACTCCTTCAGGACTTCTGGCGAGGCGTACTTTTCCGGGATAGGAGGGGTGCGGCAGCGGCTCTCAATGATGCCCTGTGGCTCGGTGGGATGGTCTTGACCCTTCCGCTCGTCTTGGTCGTTCGAACCGAGTGGGTCGTGGTGGCCAACTGGGGAGTCGGGGCCCTTGTCGCCGCGATCGCCGGATCCCTCCAATGTCGAGTGAGGTGGGCCGGGGTCAAGTCCAGCGTTCGATGGTGGAAGACACATGCGTGGAGGCTCGGTCGGTGGCTCACAGCGGAGTCCGCCGCCTACACGGTCGGTTCTCAACTCCTCGTGTTCACCTTGGCTGGCATCTTGGGAACTCACGATCTGGGGGGTCTACGGGCGGTCCAGACGATATTCGGACCGCTTTCCCTGCTCGCCCCCGCCCTGGCTCTTCCCGGGCTGCCAGCTCTCGCCCGTGCGTCTACGGTGTCGGCCGATCGGGCGGTCCGCCTCGCCCTTCTCATCAGTGGCTTCGCGCTCCTGCTCGCGAGTTCCTACCTGGCGGTTGCAGCTGCCTTCAGCGGCCACCTCCTCGAATGGGTATTCGGCCGGTCGTTCAGGGGGTTCGAAGCGCTCATCATGCCTGTGGGCGTCAGCCAGATCTTCGTCGCCGCAACGATGGGCTTCGCGCTTCTGTTGATGGCACGGGCAAGAGGGAAGGCGCTTCTTGTCGCTCGGGTTATCGGATCGGTGTCGAGTCTGATCCTCGCACTCGTGCTCGCCGGCACGAACGGAGTCACCGGGGCAGCCTGGGGCATGGCGGTGGCGGGTGGACTCGCCAGCATTGCCATCGTGGCCTTCTCGGTCCGGGGATGGGCTCGCGATCCTTCGATCGGAGAGGAAGGAAGGGAACGAGCGGTAAGTCGCTAGATCCGATTGCCATCGTCGGAGGCAAGACCTTCTCCATCGAGACATTGCGGTCCTTGGCCCGCGGCACTACCAGACCGAACTGTGTGATCTGCCCACGTAGGGTGGTCCCAGTCCTCAGTATCCTGCGTCGACCCGTGGAAGGTCGCTTCTCGCGACAGAAAGGACGTCAGGAGGCCGGCATGGACCTGCAGCACGGCATCACTCGATACGGGGCCAAGATCGAACTTCTCGAACAACTGGCGACCGGGCGTCAGGTCCTTCACCTCGGAGCGGTCGGTGAGACGGGGAGTTCGATCGATCAGGTACTGGATCGTTCCCCGCGATCCTTCCACGCTTCGCTGACGCAAGTGGCCGAGCGCTGCGTCGGCATCGACACGAATCGCGAAGCGGTCGAGGCGCTGACTCAGGCGGGCATCTTCGACAACCTGATGTTCGCCGATGCAACCACCCTCGAGCGCGATGAGATCCCGCTCGACAGGCTCGACGTGATCGTCGCCGGCGACATCGTCGAACACCTGTCGAACCCGGGCGAGCTCCTCGGCAATGCTGCCCGACTCGCCGACCCTGGGACGTTGTTCGCGCTGACCACCCCGAACGCACTCGGGCTTCCTTCTTTCCTGCGCTATCTGAGGGGTGGTGTGGTCGATGGCGGAGACCATGTCCTTTCGTTCAATAGGTACAGCCTCGAGAACCTGCTCAGGCGGCACGGCTGGATCCCCGAGTGGTGGGCGACCTGCCATCAGATCCGTGCTGCGGAGCGACACGGGAGCACCATGTTCCGTTTGGGCGCGTGGGCATTCCGACGCTGGCCGGCTCTTGGCGGCACGTTGCTCGTGGTCGCCCGGCGGGCCCCGGTGGCTACGTCACCAGGTTAGACGGGTTCCAGCGGTGTCGTTGCCGAAGTCGCGCCAGGGGCTCCAGGCGACCGGATACGTGCTCCAAGCCCAATGCTTGCCGGACGTAGTGGTGACGTAGTACGTGTTGTTCACGAACCGGTTGTTGGCGGTGGTGCCGAAGGCTGGCCGCGCGACCGACGAGGCCCGTCATGGATGAGCGACGCACGCGTACCACGTTGTCGTGCACGAACAGGTCGGCGACCTTCGTGGCGGCGGGCGCGGTCGCGGTCCTGTCGATGTCGACGGCGCAGATACCGTTGCTGCCGTTCGTGGAGCGCACGGTGTTGCCGTCGATCTCGACGTTCCGGGAGTTGATCACGTGGATCTGGGCTCCCCAGAAGCACGACTTGCCGGCGTACATCGCGGCGTTGTTCCGGACCACGTTGTGCCGGATGATCCCGTCCCAGGAGACCTCGTAGAAGATCCCCATCCCCGTGTTGTTCTCGATCAGGTTGTCCTCGAAGCGCACGCTCCGGACGTTGTAGTCCATCCAGAGCCCGTGACCGGTGTTGTGATGCACCCAGTTCCCGCGCCACACGAGGTTCGAGGATCCCGCGGAGCCGCCGATGATCTTCACTCCACCGGCGTGGACACCTGTGGAGTAGTGACCGGTGTTGTTATAGGCGATCTTGTTCCCCACGACCAGTGCGCCCGCCACCGGCCCACCGGTGACTCCGATCCGCCGGTTATGGTGGATGTGGTTGCCTTGCAGAGTGATCCCGTTGCTGATCACGACCCCGGTCTTGTTGTTCCGGATGTTGTTCCCCTTGACGAGCCAATTCCATCCGGCGCTGATGGCCTCCCCGCGGAAGTGCGTCAAGCCGACGCCCATGACGACCACGTTCTTCTGTCCGGAGGAACCTCCGTAGCCCCAGAGGCCGCGAACGGCGATGTGCTGCCCATCGAGTATCGCGCCCGGCGCCCCGATGATCCGATCGTAGCTCTTGACGTGCACGCCCTTCTTGAGCCGATACGTTCCCTTCGCGAGACAGAACGTGGTGCCCTGCGGTCGGGAGTCGATCTTCCGTTGGAGGCTGTCGCCCGGTCGGACGCGGACACCCGTGCACGCTCCCGCGGATGCAGGTGTGGCGAACAGACCGACGCTGAACAAGATCATCGAACAACCGATGACGAGCGTGCGGACGGTCGGGTGACGTTCGGGTCGCGGTGTTCCGTCGAGGGTGCTCGAAGGCCCCTCTCAGATGCTCGACCAAGATCCGGATCATCCTGGAGGCGTGCATGACCGACCTCTCGATCCTCCGGGGGAATGCCTGCTCGAGTGCAGCGGCGCCGAGTCTACCCGCCTCTGCCGTCGCGGCAACCTGGATCCGAGTGGAAGGCGGATCGCTGACGCGACAGGTATCTGAGCCACGGATGGATCTCCTCTCCATCAGTGTTCATCGTGAGATCTGACGCCGGTCTTGAGGTTGCGAGATCAACAGCCGTCCTAGATCGATGCATAAGACCGTCTGATGGCACTACCATGGCACCATGGTTCCCTGGACGTCGTTGCCGAAGTCGTTCCAGGGGTTCCAGGCAACCGGGTACGTGCTCCATGCCCACTGCCTGCTCGTCATCGTCGCCACGTAGTAGGTGTTGTGCACGAATCGGTTGTTGGCGGCGGTGCCGAAGGCGGCGGCGCGACCGACCATGCCGGTCGAACCGGATAGGCGCATCCGAACTTCGTTGTCGTACACGAAGAGGTTGGCCACCTTCGTTGAGGCAGGCGCGGTCGCGGGCCTGTCGATGTCGACCGCGCAGATGCCGTTGCTACCATCCGTGGAGCGCACGGTGTTGCCGTAGATCTCGACGTTCTGGGAGTTGAGCACCTGGATCTGTGCGCCGTGATAGCACGACTTGCCCACGTACATCGCGGCGTTGTTCCGGACCACGTTGTGCCGGATGATCGCGTCCCAGGAGACCTCGTGGAAGATCCCGATGCCCGTGTTGTCCTCGATCAGATTGTCCTCGAAGGTCACGTTCCGGACGTTGTAGTCCATCCAGAGCCCGTGACCGGTGTTGTGATGCACCCAGTTCCCGCGCCACACGAGGTTCGTGGATCCCGCGGAGCTGCCGATGATCTTCGCGCCACCGGCGTGGATACCTGTGGAGTACGAACCGGTGTTGTTGTACGCGATCTGGTTCCCTTCGATCAGGACACCGCTCACCGGCCCGCCGTTGATCCCGAGCTGGCCGTTGTGATGGATGTAGTTGTCTCGAGCGATCATCCCGTTGCCCAGGACGAGACCGGCCCGCTCGTTGCGCCGGATCTCGTTGCTTGCGACCGTCCAGTTCCACCCTGGATGAACCGGCGCGCGGGGGCCGACTGCCCAGTCATTGAGGAAGTGTTCGATCACGAAACCTCGAACCGTGACGTGATGCTGACCTGTCGAACCTCCGTATCCTCTGATGCCTCCCTGGTAGGTATCCAGTCCGGTCAGGTCGTGCCCGGCAGATCCGATGAGCGAGTCGTAGCTCTTGGGAACGACGAAGCTCCGCAGAACGTGGGTACCCGGGCTGGAAGCAGAACGTCGTCCCGGCGGGTAGCGATCGAACACGGCTTGCACGTCGCTTTGGTCGGAAGCACGTTCACGCCGGTGCAAGAGGGCCAGCACGGCTCTGGGCTCGGCTCCGGCTCAGGGGTCGGTGAGGGCGCCACGCTCGGCGACGGCGCAACGCTCGGCGACGGCGCAACGCTCCGGCGAGGGTTCGGGGCTCGGTGAGGGTTCGGGGCTCGGGGACGGCGCAACGCTCGGCGACGGCGCAACGCTCGGCGAGGGTTCGGGGCTCGGGGACGGCGACGGTGCGGGGCTCGGGGCGGGGCTCGGCGCGGAGTCGGTCGTCACCGAGAGGGTAAGAGAGGAGAGCGTGAGTTTCCCACGCCTCGCGGCCACGGAGTAGATGTACGTGGTCGAGGGAGGGAGCCCGACATCCTTGTATCGCAGAGTGTCCGCGGGGAGCACGGCGAGCGACTTCCATCGCAGCTTGCTACCGGCGAGTGTGCGCAGCACGCGATACGAGCTCTCTGCCCCGGCGTCGGTCCACTCGAGAAGGGTCCCATCGGTCGTTGCGGATCCCGACAGCTCGGGGACAACGAGCGTAGAAGTGGAGCTTGCCCCCTGCAGATTGAGCGCGATGACTCCCGTTGCGAGTATCAGAGCCAAGGTGAACCGCGGGATCTTCATGACCTTCGTTTCTCCAGTCCCTCGTGTGGCCGTCCCCCTCTATCGGCTCTGCCGCAAACATTTCTTGATCGGTCTAGTCCAGATTGCGTGCTTATCCCGGGCTACCGTGGTTCGCGGCGTCGGCCTCTCGGGCGGCACTCACTGAGATGCAGATGGAAGGCAGGTCGGAGTTCGCGGAGTCGCGCGTCAGATGGACGAGACGGACTGGGATTCGCGCTTGCCCCGCTTGTCTTCGTACATCCCCTCGTCGGCGGCGTCGATCAGCTCTTCGAGGGTGACAGACCTCCCGGGGGCCAATGCGGAGAGACCGATGGAGAGTGAGACGCGGAACTGCCGGCCGGGACGCGAGTTGTGTTCGTCGATCGTGTGACGGAGTCGATCGACCGCTCGCGCCGGATCGAGGTCCGGGTCTCCCATGAGGAGCACGCAGAACTCGTCGCCGCCGATTCGTCCAGCGAGGTCCGAGACGCGGATGGTCTCGCGGATCACGTCGGCCGCTTCCTTCAGAAGCAGGTCGCCTGTCGCATGGCCGAGCAGGTCGTTCACGTTCTTGAGACCGTCCACGTCCACGAACAACAGGGCGACGGCCGCCCGGGTCCGTGCCGCGACCAGGAGCTGGTGCTCGCCGAGCGAGAAGAAGCCGCGCCGATTGGCGAGTCGGGTCAGCTCGTCGACGGTAGCGAGGTGACGGAGCTCCTCCTGGAGCTGGGAGAGATGGGATCCCGTCCGGACGAGCGCTCGGGAGAGCGATCCCAACTCATCCTGCGACGAGTCCGGATCGTCGAGCGGTCTCCCTTCGTCCAGACGCTTCGCGTTGCGACGGATCTTGCCGACCCGCCTCACGATGCTCGCGGTGAAGCCGACCATGAGGATCATCGCGGCGACAACGGCCGCGGGCATCGCAACCACCTGGATCAGGAACGAACGCTCGAAGGACGCATCCCGCGCCTTGATCTGCTCGGCGACGAGCTCGTCGGCCGTCGACCGCATCTGCTCGGTCAGCCCACGAAGGGCGTCGGAGATCGTTTGCCCGTGCAGGAGCAAGGTCACGAGTCGTTCGTGGCCGTCGGGAGTGTCCGTGTTGCCGGCGCGCAAGGTGGATCTGAAGGTCTCCACTCGTTCGTCGGCGAGCCCGTGGAGCAGCTGGAGCCGCTTCCGCTGAAGCTTGTCCTCGGGGGGGAAGTCGAGCGTCGCCAGATCGCGCTGGAGCTCGGCCACCGCGTCTTCGTAGTCCGTACGCATCGCTGCTCGCTTGGTCAGCAGGAATCCACGGACGCTGGACTCGGCAACCCCCAGGTGGTTCTGTACCTCCGCGAGCGATTGCCGAACCGCGTTCGCGTGGTCCACTTCCGCGTTGGCTCTCGACTCCGCCCGTTGCGCCGAAACCGAGTACACGACGGCGAAGACCAAGACGACCACGGGGATGGTCGACATCGCAAGCATCTTCGAACGAAGCGACACGCTGGTTCTCCTCTGAGAAGCCCGACATCTTGCCTTCGACGCCGGAGAAGGGTCCCTTGAATCGAGGGTTGTCTACCGTCCGGTAGAGGCCGATAATCTCCCGGATGGTAGAGAAGCCCAAGGCTCGGCGGCGGAAGGCAGATTCGATCGTCGATCGGCTCGCCGGGAAGCGCGTGTTCCTCACCGGAGTCACCGGATTCCTCGGCCAGGTGATCCTCGAACGGCTCCTCGCCGACTTCCCGGAGACCAAGATCGTGCTGCTCGTCCGGTCGCAGACGGGCGCCTCCTCTGTGGAGCGAGTCCACTACCTCACGCGGAAGCCGTCGTTCGATGCCCTCCGCAAGAGCCTCGGCTCCGACGATGCGCTCCTGCGGCTCCTGGACGAGCGGGTGGAGGTGGTCGACGGAGACTTTTCACGTGGGCAACCGGAGCTGCCGGGCGGGATCGACGTCACGATCCACTCCGCCGCGACCGTTGCATTCGATCCCCCGATCGACGAGGGATTCCAGACGAACCTGCTCGGAGCGATGAACCTCTACCGGGGCGTGCTCGCCGGCGGGTCGCGACCCGCGCTCGTCCATGTCTCGACCGCCTACGTGGCCGGCGTGCAGAAAGGCGTGATCCCGGAGCACACCCTCGATCACCGTGTGGACTGGAGGCTCGAAGCAGATCTCGCGCTCGAGTCACGGCACGACGTGGAAGCGGCGTCGCGGAAGCCGGAGCTGCTGGAGCGCTTCCTCGAGGACGCAGCGAAGGAGCACTCCCGCGCCGGTCCCACCACCGTGGCCGATGAGGCCGAGCAGCGTCGGAAGGAGTGGATGACCAAGCGGCTCGTCGAGTACGGCCGTCAACGCGCACGGTCGCTCGGCTGGCCAGACGTCTACACGTTCACGAAGGCGATGGGGGAGCGCGCCGTCGAGGAGCTCGCCGCCGAGGAGAGCCTGTCCCTGTCGATCGTTCGACCTTCGATCATCGAGTCCGCGTTACTCCACCCGTCGCCGGGATGGATCGACGGGTTCAAGATGGCCGACCCGATCATCCGATCGTACGGCCTGGGACAGATCCCCGAGTTCCCCGGCATCCCGGAAGGGATCGTGGACATCATCCCGGTGGACTTCGTCGTGAACGCGATCCTCGCCGTGGCCGCGACCCCGCCGCCCGCCGGCCGGCCGGCTCACTATCACGTCTCGTCGGGCGATCGGAACCCGCTCCAGTTCCACCAGCTGTACACGCTCGTCCGAGAGTATTTCGAGACTCACCCGCTCCCGGAGCGAGGCCGAGGCGAGCACAAGGTTCCGGAGTGGACCTTCCCCGGCAACGTCACCGTCGAGAAGATGCTCCGTCGCGCCGAGAAGCTCACCGACGTCGCCGAGAAGGTCGTCACGCATCTGCCGAAGTCCAAGGCCATGCGCGACGCCGTGGGCCGGGTGGATCGCGACAAGGCGCGGGTGGACTTCGTGAAGCGCTACTCCGATCTCTACGGCGCGTACACGGAGGCCGAGGTGATCTACACCGACGATGTGGCGATGGCGCTCTACCGGGGTCTGTCGGCCGAGGACCGGGCTCGGTTCCCCTTCGACGCGGCGGCGATCGATTGGAAGTACTACCTGCAGGATGTCCACTCGCCGGCGGTGACGCAGTCGCTCCGCGAGCTGGCCCGCAAGGATCGGGTCCGCCCCACCGTCAAGATCCGGGAACGCGAGGAACCGGTGCTGGCCGTGTTCGACATGGAGGGGACGATCATCTCCTCGAACGTCGTCGAGTCCTACGTCTGGGCGAGGATGGCCGACCTCGAACCCGACGAATGGCCGAGCGAGCTGGTTGGTGTCTTCGGGCGGATCCCTCGATATCTGGCGATCGACCGCCGGGACCGAGGCGACTTCCTCCGGACGTTCTTCCGGCGGTACGAGGGCGCCTCGGTGGAGGGCCTCGATCGGCTGATCGAACGCCACGTCGGCGAGTTCATGCTCGAGAAGGCGAGCCCCGGCGCCATCCGCCGGATCCGGGAGCATCGCTCGGCCGGGCATCGGACCCTGCTGCTCACCGCGGCGGCCAACGCGTTCCTCCGGCCGCTCGACCCGTTGTTCGATGTGGTGATCGGCGCGGACCTCCAGGTCGATGCGGATGGCCGGTACACCGGCTTCATGTCCAGTCCCCCCCTCGTCGGTGAGGCGCGAGCGGCGTGGCTCCGCCGCTACGCCTCGACGGAGGGCGTCGACCTGAAGCTCTCCTACGCGTACGCGGACTCCTACTCCGATCTCCCGCTGCTCCGAGCGGTGGGGAATCCGGTGGCCGTGTCGCCCGACTCCCACCTGTATCGGTTCGCGCGGAGGCGCCGCTGGCCGATCGAGGAGTGGGGGATGTCCAAGGGCATGCCGCGCGTCCGTTTCCCGAAGCCGGCGAGGAGGTAGGCCGATGGCACTCGCGCTCGAGTTCTATCGCTCCGCCCCGAAATACCTGGGCGCGCGCGCACTCGGCTCGAAGGCCCCGGGGCTCGTGACCGGCGGGCTCGCTCCGCTCCGGCTCGTCACCCAGAAAGATCCGGAACCGATGCGCGAGGGGTGGGGCCGCGTGAAACCTCGCCTCTCCGGGATCTGCGGGAGCGATCTCTCGACGATCTCGGGGAGGTCTTCGTTCTACTTCTCGCCACTCGTCTCCCTGCCGTTCGTGCCCGGCCACGAGGTCGTCGGCGAGCTGGTCGATGACGTCGGCGACCTCATGGCCGGGCAGCGGGTCGTGATCTCCAGCGTCCTCGGCTGCGCGGCACGGGGTGAGGAACCGCCCTGTGAGCATTGCGCGGCAGGACATGTTGGCCGCTGCGATAGGGTCACGGTGGGTCACCTCAAGCCGGGGCTCCAGACCGGCTACTGCAACGAGACGGGCGGCGGATGGAGCCGCCTGATGCTCGCCCATCGCTCGCAGCTCTGGCCGGTCCCGGACGGGATGAGCGATGAGACCGCCGTGTTGATCGAGCCGTTCGCCTGCGCGATCCATGCAGCCTTCCGCGCCGAGATCCCGGCCGGAGGAACGGTGCTCGTCGTCGGCGCCGGGACGGTCGGCATCCTCACGTTGATCGCGATCAAGGCGTTCACCAAGGCCGACCACGTCGTCGTGGCCGCGAAGCACCAGCGTCAGCGCGCCGCGGCGACGATGGCCGGCGCCGACGACGTGGTGCGTCCCGAGCACGCGGTGAAGGCCGTCCGCCGTACCGACCATGCGGTGAAGCTCACCCCGGATCGCGGGATGGACTTCCTGCTGGGCGGGGTCGACGTGGCGATCGAGTGCACGGGATCGAGCAGTGCCCTCGATCTCGCTCTGAGGACGACGAAGGCGGGTGGACGGGTCGTGGTCTCCGGCATCCCGGGCGGCGGTGCCGATCTCACCCCGTTGTGGTTCCGAGAGCTCGAGCTCGCGGGTGCGTACACGTCCGGTGTCGAGGACCTCGGGAACGGCGTCACGCGGCCCACCTTCGAGATGGCGATGGAGCTCGCAACGAACCTGCCCATGCTCGACCAGCTCGTCGGCGCGACCTATCCGCTCGACCGGTGGCGCGAGGCACTCGACCATGCGATGGCCGCCGGCAAGCTCGGTACGTTCAAAGTGGCGTTCGCGCCGCAGGCCTAGGAAACGACGAACGAGACAGGAGAGAACGCCACATGCCCAGACCCGGCTTCGTGTTGGAGGTGGATGAACGGACGCCCCCACTCCTGATCCATGAGGGTGAGAGCTTCCGGATGCAGAAGTTCCCGCTGGGGACGCGGGTCGTGTATCCACCGGATGCCCTGCCGGGGATCCGCGACGTCAACGCTGCGATCCGTCACGCCTTGCTGCATCCCACGGGAGACTCCCGACCGCTCCCCGACCTCCTCAAGGCCGGGATGAAGCTCACGATCGCGGTGGACGACATCTCGATCCCTCTGCCACCGATGACGCGCCCCGACATCCGGCAGCGGATCCTCGAGCAGGTGATCGAGCTGGCGGCGCGGAACGGGGTCGAGGACGTCCAGATCGTCGTCGCCACGGCCTTGCACCGCCGCATGACGGCCGACGAGATCCGTCGGATGGTGGGCGAGCGGGTCTTCCGTTCGTTCTGGCCCCAGGACCTCTACAACTTCGACGGCGAGGACAAGGACGCGCTCACGTTCATCGGAACCACCGACAAGCACGAGGACGTCGAGATCTCGAAGCGCGCGGCGGAGTCCGATCTCCTCGTCTACATCAACGTGAACCTCGTCGCGATGGACGGGGGACACAAGTCGGTGGCGATCGGGCTCGCCGGCTACCGCTCGCTCAAGCACCACCACAACGTCGACACGATGATGCACTCACGCTCGTACATGGATCCGAGGCCGGGTCACAGCGCGATCGCCGACTCCGCCACGCGCATGGGCCGGCTGATCGCCGCGAACGGCCTCACGGTCTTCCAGATCGAGACCACGCTGAACGCCGAGACGTTCCCGAAGAACCTCGGCTTCCTGAACAAGCGGGAGTGGGAGTGGTCCGCCTACGACCAGGGACTGATGATGGCTGCTCGCAAGGCGAACCAGATGGCGCCGCCGCGCGCGCGGCGAGAGTTCTACCGGCGGGTCGAGGCCCCCTACAAGCTCACGGGCATCAACGCCGGCGAGGTCGAGGCCGTCCACGAGCGGACCCTCGAGAACCTGCACCGGCAGCAACTGGTCGAGGTCCGGGGACAGTCGGACGTGCTCGTCTTCGGGCTGCCCTACATCAGTCCTTACAACGTCAACTCCATCATGAACCCGATCCTCGTCCATTGCCTGGGTCTCGGCTACCTCTTCAACATGTACCGGAACATGCCGATCGTGAAGCCGGGTGGTGTCGTGATCATGTATCACCCGGTCCCGTGGGAGTTCCATCAGATCCATCATCCGTCCTACATCGACTTCTTCGAAGAGGTGCTGGCGGAGACGACGGATCCCTCCACGATCGAGTCCAAGTACGAGGAGCGCTATGCGACGGACCCCTGGTACACGCACCTGTACCGGACGTCGCATGCGTACCACGGCGTCCATCCCTTCTACATGTGGTACTGGGGAGCGCACGGACGCGATCACGCGGGCGACGTGATCTTCGTCGGTGGAGAGCCCAAGTCCGTCGCACGACTCGGCTACCGCGCTGCCGGCTCGTTCCGTGACGCGCTCGAGATGGCGAAGGACACCGTCGGCTCATCGCCATCGATCACGTACTTCCACGCCCCGCCCATCATGATCGCCGACGTGGTGTGAGGAGGCGACGATGGGCATGCCGAAGGACGTGAAGGATGAGCTGAAGGCGATGGCCGAAGGCTTCCGTTGGGGTCGTCGTCCCCTCGTCCCTCGATCCGCGGAGGAGCATGCGCAGCCGAAGGTTGACCGCGTGTTCCCCTCCGACTGGGCCCGGACCGATGCCGGTGTGGCGGCCAGGCAGGTGCTCCTGAAGGGAGCGATGCACCCGATCGTCCGGAACGAGCTCACCCTCCGTGTGTTCGGCCGGGACAACCTCGAAGGGGTCGAGCCGCCGTTGATCCTCTACTCGAACCACTCGAGCCATCTGGACGCCACGCTGATCATGTGCACCCTGCCCGATCGGTGGCAGGCCAAGACCGCGGTCGGAGCTGCGCGCGACTACTTCTTCGACGTGTGGTGGCGACAGGCGTTCACCGCGCTGGTGTACGGCGCGTTCCCGATCGACCGGACCCGTGGCGCGAAGGGTGCGGTCGACAAAGCCCGTGAGCTCCTCGCCGACGGGTGGAGCATCGTCGTCTTCCCGGAGGGCACGCGGTCGCCGGACGGCCACCTGCAGCGGTTCAGACACGGAGCCGCCCGCCTCGCCCTGGAGACGGGAGCCGGCCTCGCGCCCATCGCGATCGTCGGTGCGTTCCAGGCGATGCCGAAGGGGCGGTTCTGGCCGCGTTCGGGCAGGCCTCCCGTCACGGTGCGGTACGGCGAGCCCTTCTGGCCGGAGGAGGGAGAGAGCCATCAGGACCTGTCTCGTCGGATGACGCAGGCGGTCACGCAGCTCTTCCACGAGGAACGCACCACGTGGTGGGAAGCGCTGCATCGAGCACAGCGCGGCGAAACCCCTTCGCTGGTCGGTCCCCAGGGTCCGGACTGGCTCAGGCGATGGGAGGGCTCGCGTCCGGTCGGTCGCAAGGGTCCCGCGAAGGTCTGGGACTAGTCCATGCCGAGGACGGGCGGCGCGGAACGGCGCTCGACCCTCGTCGAGGAAGCGATCCGCCAGTTCGGGCGCGAGGGATACGGCGGTGCGAGCCTCGACGACATCGCGGGCGCGGTCGGTGTCCGGAAGCAGACCCTCCTGTACTACTTCCAGACCAAGGACGCGCTCCTCGAGGCGTGCCTGCAGGCGGCCGGGATCAGGCTGGCGGAAGTGATCGCAGAGGCACTCGAGGGGAAGGAGGGGTACTGGGATCGCGCCGAGGCGGTGATCCACTCCGTGTTCGACCTCGCTTCGGAATGGCCGGAGTTCCCGATGTTCATCCGAGAGGCAGGGCGGCTCGGTCCACTCGCGTTCGAGCGCTTCGCTGACGTGCTCGATCCACTCCGGCGACGAGCGGTCGACTTCCTCCGGTCGGGCATGGACGACGGTCAGGTTCGCAAGCAGGACCCGGCGATGCTGCTCTTCACGCTCTACACGGCGGTCGTCGGCTCCCTCACCGAGGCGAGTGTCCTGAACGCCGTGGTGGGTGCGGACAAGAGTCGAGCGTCACTCCGACGACGCGAGAAGGAAGTGGTCGCGTTCGTCCGCGCAGCCCTCGAACCGGTGGAGGCTCGGTGAGTCAGCTCAGGAGTAGAACTCGACGACGAGGCGCTCTTCGAGCGTCACGGGAAGAGGGATCTCGTCTCGCTCGGGGCTCCTCGTGAAGGAACCCTTGATCTCGTCCTTGTTGCGATAGAGGTACGCCGGGGGCTCCGGCGTGATCTGGATCGCTTCGCGCACGAGGATGAAGTTCCGAGCCTTCTCGGACAGGCTGATCTCCTGGCCGGGTTTCACCTGGGCGCTCGGGACGTCGATCCGTCGCCCGTCGATGAGCACGTGGCCGTGAGACACGAGCTGCCTCGCCTGATGGATCGTGAGGGCGAATCCGAGTCGCAGGATGACGGCGTCGATACGGCTCTCCAGCTGACGGAGCATCTCCTCGCCCGTCACCCCCATCGACCGATGCGCTTTCTCGTAATAGGTGCGCATCTGTCGCTCGCCGACCGCATACATCGCCCGCATCTTCTGCTTCTCCACCAGGCGGGTCTGGTACTCGGAGATCCGCTTCCGCCCGCGGCCGTGCATCCCCGGCGGGTACGGCCGTTTGTTAGCAGGACAATTCGGGCGCCCACACAGAGGGGCGCCCACACGTCTGCACATGCGGTGCTTCGGTCCGATCTTGTCCATCGCGGTCGGCCAGACTACCAGAGGGCTTCGCGCGGGCTTGGCCGGGTAGGCTGCGCCGCCGTGGATGAGCTGCGGGAACGGGTCGTCGGGTGCGTGCTGGGGCTCGCGATCGGGGACGCGCTCGGGGCGCCGTTCGAGTTCCGCCGGCGGGATGAGATCCCCCATCCGCTGCCTGCGTTCGAGCTGCCGTGGCAGGGTCGGCCTCCCGGCTCGTGGACCGATGACACGGCGATGGCGCGGAACCTGTGCTCGTCGCTCGCCGACCTCCGCCGGCTGGACCAAGAGGATCTGGTGCAGCGGCACCTCGGATGGTTGGCGACGGATCCTCCCGACGTCGGGAACCTCACTCGGCGGGTACTCGGCGGCATCCGGGACGGTGACCCGGATGCGCCGGCGCGATACGTGGCGGAACGAGGACCGGAGGTTTCGGCCGGCAACGGCTCGGTGATGTACTGCGCGCCGCTCGGAGCCTTCCGAGCCGCGAGCCCGGAGCTGCTCCTCGAGGAGGCGCCTGCCCTCTCCGCGATCACCCACTGGGACGAGCGGTGCAGGACGGCCTGTCTCGCGGTGACGCTCGCCGTCGCGGCCCTCGTCCGAGGCGAGGGTCGCCGCGAGGCGGTCGAGGGCGCCGTGGGAGCCGTGATCGGAAGAGAGGGAGGCGAGGAGCTCGAGTACCTGGTCACCGAGGCGGGGCGAGCCCGCCGGATCGACGGGCCGGACATGGGGTTCACGCTCTTCACCGCCGGCGTCGGGCTGCAAGTGGCCGCCGAGGGTCTCTCCTTGGAGGAGGGCCTTCGGTACGTCGTGTCCCTGGGCGGCGACACCGACACGAACGCGGCGGTCGCGGGAGCGCTGCTCGGAGCGCTCCACGGCCGTGGAGCGCTCCCGACCGCTTGGCTGGAGAAGTTGGTGGATCGCCAAGCGATCGAAACGGAGGCCGAAGCTCTCGCGGACGCGGCGACCGCCTAGGAAGCGGTCGCGGTCCCGACTCCCGGCACGTACTCGTCTCCGATCCGGCGCACCACGTCGATCGCCTCGAGATCCGACATCACCCTGATGGCAGCACCCAGCGACATGCCGAACCGACCGGCTACTTCGTCCAGGGTCCAGACGGCAGAGGGATCCGAGAAGACCTTGGCGATCGCATCGACGCTGGTGCTGTCGTTCGAGCCCATCGGCATCCTCCTCGGTCGTAGTGTCTTTCCGACTCCGGGCGGAGGCCAGGGGTTCCCGGCGATCTTCCCGAGGTCTTCATCTCTCGTTCATCGATGCCCCTCCGCAGCCTTCCTGTGACTGTGGCCTGCGACGGGTGGAAGGCAGATGTGGGACGCGATACGGTCCGAGTACGCATGGGTGAGGGCGAGGGCCTCCCGACGCAGCCGAAAGAGATCTTCGAGCTGATCGTGAAGGCGGACGAGAAGTTGAAGTACGCGACGTCCGAGAAGAGTGACGCTCGGCGCCGGCAGGCGAAGGATCTGCTCACGCAGGCGCTCGAGGCTGCTCGCGGGATCGGGAACGAGGCGCTGGTGCAGCAGGCTGAGCTACGGCTCTCCGACCTCGGCTAGCCCGGACGGGCCGCGCCGACGGGGTTGTCGTAGCCGTACATCGACTGCACCTGCACCTGACCGCCGGGGCCGGGGTGCCGTGCGTGGACGATCTGCCCGCCGCCGATGTAGAGGGCGACGTGGCTGATGGGGCTGTAGTAGAAGATCAGGTCACCCGGCTGGACGCTCCCGAGCGCCACGTGTGGGAGCGCCGAGTACTGCGCCGCCGACGAGTGGGGGATGTAGACACCAGCCTGCGCCCATGCCCACGACGTGAGACCCGAGCAGTCGAAGCCCACGCTCGGATCGGCCGAGCCCCACACGTATTGGGTGCCCTGCACCGAAAGGGCGGCGGAGACGGCGATCTGAGCTGCCGAGGCGTTCACCGGCGGGGTGTAGCCGCCGGAGCCACCCGTTGACCCACCCGTGTCGCCGGTCGTGTCGGGTGGGCCTTGGGAAGTCTGCTGGCGCGCCTGCGCGAGGGCAGCCCGCTGCGCTTCCACGTATGCCAGGTAGTCCTGGCGATCCTCGTTGAGCTGCTCGTACAGCGACGCCTGCTCGTCGATCATCGAGTCGAGTCGATCGAGTTGGTTCTCGATCGAGGCGACCTGCTTCTGACGCTCGGCGAGGGTCTCCGCGTAGCGATCGGCGGCCCAATCGGCCTGCTGGCGAGCGTTGTGCGCCTGGCGCGCGATCTGGGCGTCGCCCTCGGCGACCGCTCCCATGAACTCGAGTCGGTCGGAGAACTCGGCGATACTCTCCGCCCCCAAGAGCCCGTCGACCTGCGATCCGGTTCCGAGGTACGCCTGCACCGCACGGTCCGCGAGGCGCTCCTCTGCGACGCCCGCCTGCCGTTCGGCGGCTTCGCGCTGGGCTCGGGTCTCTGCGAGCTTCCGCTCGGTGAGGGAAAGTCGATACTTCGCGTCGTTGTACTGCTCGGCGAGTGCTTCGAAGTCGTGCTCGAGGCCCGCGAGCTTCTCCCTCGCCGCTTCGACGTCCTTCGCGGACGGTGCCGCGAGGGACGAGAGGCTGAGCACGGACAGAACGACGGGGAGCGCAAAGAGCACGGCTACGACGAGCCGTGTGATCCGCGTGCGCGTCCCGGTCATGAGCTCCTTTGTTCGAACAATCGAAAGGCCCCGTCTCCGGAGCCCTCGCCCGAGGCTATCTGGGCCCGGATGGGTCGTCAAACCTTTGGTGTTGCTCCTTGGCGAAATGAAGGGCGGGCCGCTTCCGGCCCGCCCTTCCTTATCGGTGTCGGGACGGCGGGACTTGAACCCGCGACCTCAGCGTCCCGAACGCTGCGCGCTACCAAACTGCGCCACGTCCCGTCAGGTTCAGTCTAGCGCGTGCTCCGAGGATGCAGCCCGAGGTCCGAGCTCGAGATACGTCGCCTCGGGCCGGCACCAGAATCGGAAAGGCGCGTACTTGCTCGTGCCTAGGCCTCGAGACGTGTGCAGCGCGGCGTTCCCCATCCGGATCAAGCCGGAGACGAGTCTGCGCGGCATCGAGCAGTTGGTGACCAGCGCCCCTACGAACGGGAGCCGCACCTGGCCACCGTGGGTGTGCCCGGCGACGATCAGGCCATAGCCCAGGGCGGCTGCCTCCGGAGCCGAGTCCGGCGAGTGCATGACGGCGACGCCGAATCGCTCAGCGGCGCGACGCGGCGCGACGCGGAGGTCGTGGCGCCGGATGTGGGCGTCGTCCAGGCCCAACAACTCGACGTCGAGCCCCTCGAGCGACAGGAGATGACGGACGTTGGTGAGGTCCTCCCATCCGTCCGCGGCGAGTGCCCGGGCGAGCTCGGGAGCGCGGCCCCGGCGGGCCCTTCGTCGTTTCCGCCGCTTCCGGAAGTACGCGAGATAGTTGAGTGGCCTCGGGACGAAGTAGTCGTTGGAGCCGAGGACGAACCAGGACGCGAGGCGACCACGGACCGGCCGGACACCCTCGATCGCCGCTTCCACCGCCTCCGGCTCGGCGAGGAAGTCTCCGGTCACGATCGTGATGTCCGGCGTCGGCAACGTCGAGAGGAACAGAGCTTTCCGGGGATCGCGCCGGACGAAGTGCAGGTCGGACAGGTGGAGGACCACGACGGGCCGTGGGGCGGCCGCCGGTAGGATGTCGAGCCGATGCCGGACCACTTGGTATCGGAACCGCTCGATGAAGATCCCGTAGAGGACGCAGGCGGCACCGAGGACGGCGATCGTCAGGGCCACGGGAAGCACGGGGGGAGTGTAGTGAGCGAACCGACGCTGAAAGAACGACTCGCCGGCGAGATGACGGACGCGTTGCGGGCTGGTGAGAAGGTCCGGCTCGGCGCGCTCCGGATGCTCTCCGCCGCGGTCACGAACAAGGAGAAGGAACTCGGCCACCAGCTCTCAGACGACGAGGTGCGCGATGTCGCGACGAAAGAGATGAAGAAGCGCGCCGAGTCGATCGAGGCGTTCGAGGCTGCGGGTCGCCGCGAGCTGGTCGAGAAGGAGCGAGCCGAGTCGGACGCGATCGCCGGCTACGCCCCGGAGATGTTGAGCGAGGACGAGGTCGACGCGCTGGTGGACGAGGCGTTCGCCGCGACCGGCGCCACCTCGGAGAAGGAGTTCGGCGCGGTCATGGGCCTGGTCATGGGAAAGGCGAAGGGTCGCGTCGACGGCAAGGTCGTGCAGGAGAAGGTGCGCGGCCGGCTACGGGACTCCGCGGGCTAGCTACCCGCCCCCGCCACCCCCGCCACCGCCACCGTCGCCGTTCCCTCCTCCGCCACCGTTGCCGCCACCGTTGCCGTTGGGTCCGACGCCCACGTAGATCGTCACAGACGTCCCCTCGACCACCACGGTGTGGGCCGGGGGATCTTGGGTGATGACGTAGCCGACCTTGGCGGGATTCTCCGTCGGGACCTGCACGACGTTCACCACCAACCCGCGCTCCTGGAGGGCGAGCTTCGCGTTGAAACCCTTCAAGCCGATGACGCGGGGGACCGAGACCTGGGGTGGCTCTCCCGTCGAGACCTCGATCGTCACCAGCGTCCCGAGGAACGTGACCGTCCCGCCGCCCGGTGACTGGCCGAAGACCTCTCCCTTCCGGCTGAAGGAGTCGCCCATCGAGACGGACACGCGGAACCCCGCTTCGGAAAGGATCGCCCTCGCTTCGTCCTTCTTCAGCCCGACCACGCTCGGCACCGGACCCTCCGGCGGCTTCGGGGGGTCGGGGAAGCCGATCGACGGCAACCCCTGCATCACCTTGGACATGTACGACACCCAGATCGGCGCGGCGATCGTGCCGCCGAAGACGTGTCCCATCGAGTAGGGGTTCCCGGGCGAGCCCACCCACACGACGGTGGTGTATTGCCTGGTGTAGCCGCCGAACCAGACGTTCGTGTTCTCCTGCGCGGTACCCGTCTTGCCGGCAACCGGCCGATCCCCCCAGGCCCCGAAGGCACCCGATGCCGTGCCCGAAACGGGAACAGCCTCGAGCATCTTGGTGATCAGACGGGCGTCGCCCGCCTTGAGGACGGGATCACACGTGCGTTCGTGCGTCAGCAGGACCTTCCCGTCGCGCTCGATCGACTGGACCGTGTAGGGCTCGCAGTGCTTCCCGTCGTTCGCGATCGTCTGGTACCCCGCGGCCATGTCGATGGGTGAGATCGCGACCGAGCCGGTCGCGAGCGCCGGCACCGGTTGGAGGCCCTCGTTCCGAGGATCCATCCCGATCATCTGCTCGGTGAGATCCGCGACCAGGCTGGCTCCGACATCGAAGATGAGTTGCGCGAAGACGACGTTGATCGAGTCTTCGGTGGCGGTCCACAGGTCGACGGTGCCTTGACCCCCGCCCTCGGCGTTCTCCACGCAGTGATCGTCGTCGTCCCAGAGCGGCGAGCACCAAGGCGAGGAACTCGAGTACGTCTGCGTCGGCGGGATCCCTCGCCTGAACGCGCCGGCAAGCACGAAAGGCTTGAACGCCGACCCGGGCTGGTGGCCCGTGGTCGCCAGGTCGAGCTCGTCCTCGCGGTAGTTCCTCCCGGACAGGATCACCTTGACCGCCCCCGTGCGGTTGTCGATCGTCACGATCGAGACATCCGGCGGGGGCGATCCCGCCGGGGGGAAGATCGAAACGCTGAGCGGCTGTCGCGCGGCGTCCTGCGCCCAGCGCTGCCATCCCGGTTCGAGAGTCGTATGGATGTCGAGACCGCCCTCGTAGAGCGCGCGCCGACGGGCCTTCTCGGTACGACCGAGGGCCTCGAACTCTCCCGAGCTGTTCTCGACGATCTGGTCCGTCAGGTATTTGACGAAGAACGGCGGATGACGCCGCAGCACCTTCCCGGCATCCTTGGGCAGCTTCAACCGCTTCGCCTTGAGCCGCTCGCTCCGGTCCTCGGAGATCCATCCGAGCCCCTGCATCCTGTTGAGGACGTCGTTCCGGCGAAGGAGCATCTTCTTCGGCCGATCGAGAGGGTCGTAGTACTCGGGCGCCCGGACCATCCCGGCGAGGGTTGCCCCTTCCAGCAGCGTGAGCGCGCGTGGGGGCTTCCGGAAGTAGAACTCGGACGCCGTGCCGAAGCCGTAGACGCCGTTGCCCATGTACACCTGGTTCAGATAGAGCTCGAAGATCCTCGCCTTGGAGTACCGTTGCTCGACGCGGATCGCCAGGGCCAGCTCCTGAAGCTTCCCTTCGACGCTCTGGTCGAACTGGTTCTCACCGAGGGTGCTGCCGACCAGCTGCTGCGTGATGGTCGAACCACCCTGGACGACCTCTCCCGCTCGCGCGTTCTCGATCATCGCGCGGATCAGGGAAGACCAATCCAGGGCGCCATGTGCGAAGAAGTCGGAATCCTCGATCGCGAGCACCGCCTCCCGTGCGACCGGGGAGATCTCGTTGAGCGGCACGATCTCGCGATTGTCGAGGTAGACCTGGGTGAGTACGGATCCGTCCGACGCGTAGATCGTGGATCGTTCGGGGAACCTCGGTATCCGCGTGAAGTCCGACCCCAAGGCGTCGAGTCGCGTGCGGATCTCGTTCAGCCCGAAGCCGGCGACCGCGAACGGAGGGGCCAGGACCGCTGCGGTGAGGACCGCCGTCGCGAGGATCACGGGGATAAGCAGCAGAGCCGCGATCGGCTTGAACGAGACCCGGTCACGGACGGCTCGGGGGTCGCGTCGTGGCCGGGGGCTCGGACGGCCCCCCGGTGGCGGGGGTCCCGCCGGGCGGCGACCGGTATCTACGCTCATGGGGTACCCACCAGGATACGCCGGATCCTGCGCCCGACTGCTCGGTACGATGCGCCTCCATGCGTGCCCCCCTCCGGTCCGTTTCGGTCATCGCCGCGATCCTCACGATCGGCATCGGCGGCTCGGCGGCGGCTGCTCCCGAGACCACGAACGTGCACGTGATCGAGGTCGAGGGACCCATCGACCGACCACTCCGCGGATACCTGGAGGAGCGGCTGGCCGACGCGGAAAGGGCAGGCGCGATCGTGGTCCTTCAGCTCGACACCCCGGGAGCACTCGGCCAGGACGGGGTCGCTCTGGCCGAGCGCGTCGCCACCCTGGACGTGCCGGTGCTTACCTGGGTGGGCCCGGTGCCGGCGAAGGCCAGTGGGGCGGGCCTCCTCTTGATGCTCGCGTCCTCGCTCGCGGCGGTCTCGCCCGGCTCGCAGACTGGACCGCTCCTGCCGGTGGACGTCCTACATCCCGACCGCGAGTCCGCGGGACTGACCCGGAAGATCGAGGGTTGGCTCGAGCTCCGTGGGCGAGAGGTGGATCTCACCGCCGTCGGTCGGCCTCTCCCTGCCCAAGATGCATTGGATGCCGACATCGCGGCGGTGGTTGCCTCCTCCGTTCCTGAGCTCCTGCGTACGGTCGACGGGATGAGCGTGCGGACGCCGACAGGTGTGGTCGAGCTGCGGACGCGAGTCGCCACGACCCAGGCGGAAGCGAACGAGCGCACCGTCCAGATCCTGTTCGAGGAACCCGGCTTGATCGCCCGGGCGCTCCACGCGGTCGCGACCCCTTCGATGGTCTACTTCCTCCTCGTGCTCGGGCTGGCGGCGATCGCCTTCGAGCTGACACAACCCGGGTTCGGATTCGCCGGGTTCAGCGGGGTCGGCCTCGTTGCGTTCGCGATCTACGGGCTCACGGTGGCGGTTCCCTCATGGGCGGGATTCGTGCTCCTGCTCCTGGGGATCGGGCTGCTGACGTTGGACGTGCGGCTCCGAAGCCTGTCGTGGCCGACGTGGATCGGGCTGGCTGCGTTCGGCGCGGGCTCGGTGCTGGCATGGAACGACGTCGATCCTTCGATCCGGATCAGCCCCTGGTTGATCGGCGGTGCGATCCTGGCGAGCCTCCTGTACTACGGGTTCGCGCTCACCGTCGCCCTCCAGTCTCGGGACAGGATCGTGGGAACGCAGCGCGGGTTGATCGGTCTCGTCGGGGAGGCGAGGGGGCGGTTGGCGCCGGACGGACCCGTCTTCGTCAAAGGAGCGTTGTGGCGAGGACGAACGGATGGCGCTCCGATCGAGGCGGGGATGTCGATCCGCGTCCGAGGCGTGGACGGGCTGATCCTGCAGGTCGAGGCGGAGCCGGAGCCTCTCCACCCTTCGGAACAGCCTGGCGCGTAACGGATACAGGGAGTTCTGGAGAACCTGTTGCGGACGGATCCTGTGGCCCACGAGGGAATCTCGAGCCCCGTTTCCTGCGAACAACCGGGTAGATGGCGTTCGACGAGAGGTTGCCCGGTTGGCAGCGACTCGCCGCGTGCCGCGGCGAGGATGCGGCCTACTACTTCGCGCCGAGCTACTTCGAGAAGCGCCGGGAGAAGCTGGGTCGCGAGGCCGTCGCGAAGCGGATCTGTGCCGTGTGCCCCGTCCAGCGATCCTGCCTCGACTACGCGTTGGCCACCCGCGAGACCCACGGGGTGTGGGGAGGCCTGAACGAGACGGAGCGGCGCGCGATCCTCAAACGGCGGGCACTCGAAGCGAGCTGAGCTCCCCCGATCCGCGGGCAGGTGATCACATCGGTGAGCCTGTCTCCGAAGGACTCGTCTGAGAGGATGCCGCCCGTGGACGACGCAGCCATCCTTCGACGGCTCGAGGAGCTCGGTCTCGAGCTCCCCGAGTCTCCCGCGCCCGTCGCGAGCTACGTCCCCGTCACGCAGGCGGGGTCGCTCGCGTTCGTCGCAGGCCAGGTGGCGATGATCGACGGGCAGCTGCTCCATCCCGGCAGACTGGGGTCGCACGTCTCCGTCGAGATGGGGCAGGCGGCTGCCGCGCGGGCGGCTCTCCAGGCGCTGTCGGCGCTGCGACACCACCTCGGGGGGAGCTTCGACCGCCTGCAGCGGATCCTGCAGGTGACCGTCTTCGTCGCTGCGGACGCCGAGTTCGTGGAACACCCGACGGTGGCGAACGGGGCCAGCGACAGGCTGATCGAGGTGCTGGGACCGGACGGACGACATGCGAGGGCGGCCGTCGGCGTGGCATCACTCCCGCTCGGAGCGAGCATCGAGATCACGGTGACGGCCGAGGTCTCCGAGGGAACCGCAGGTCGCCCTCCCGGCGCGTGATCCCCCTCTGATCGAACCACTCGAGGAGCGGCACGGCGTACTTCCTGCTGGTCCCAAGGGCTTCACGGAACGCGCTCACCGTGATGCCCGCATCGCCGGTCGCCGTGACGATCGCCTCCGCCTGCGCGACCAGCGTCGGGAGGAACACGAGGTCGGGGGCGACGCGCACGACGAGGCCGGCCCTGACGGCCGCGTCGATCGCGTCGCGACCGATCCCCTGCGACGCGAGGTCCTTGACGGTGGGCGGCTGTTCCGGATCCGATGAGATCGCCGAGACCACCCGCTGGATGACCGGGTCCTTCTCCCGGTCGGCGGGTCGATGCGAGGGAAGTGCGACGGACGTGCTCGTGCGGGTGAGGATCCCGTCGGCGACGTGGCGATCGAGGAGCGCTTCGACGAGTCCTCGCTCCGGCCCACGACCATCCCACGGACCGCTTCGTTGCCTGAGCGAGTCGACGAGCGCTCGGCGAGCCGACGCCAGCGGTTCTCCCTCATCCAGCGGGTGCGCGCGATGGAACGCATCGACGTGAACCGAGAGGTCGGCGGCTACTTCCTCCAGCAGGCCGTCGCGAAGCAACCAGTCGCCTGCTCGTGGGACGCCGGCGCGAGAGCCGGTGATCGCGAGTGCGTCCGCGGCCCGAACGGCACCTCGCTCGTCGGCGAGGATCGCCGGAAGGTCGTCTCGCGCCGCCGCCGCGCGTCGGGCTAGCCGCACTTCCGGAGACGGCCCGGCGCGCCGCGGCGGCGCCGGATCCAGCACCGAACCCCCGCCCACCGTCTCCTGCCGGCCGGATTCCCTGAGGACGAATCGGTCGAAGACATCCAGTACCAACGGGCGCATCGTCTTGATCCGGACGAAGGCCTCACCACCCGCCTCGAGCCGAGTCCCACCGAAGATCCTGAGTCGAGCGTCCGCTTCCGTCGCGCCGGCATAGACCTTGTACGCGCCTCGCCCGGTGATCGGGTGGGCAAGGCCACGGACCGGCCGCAGCACCCCGTCGAAGACCGTCGTCGGCTTCCATGCGCCAGGCGCTCCCACCACGTCGCCTCGTGCGAGGTCCTGCCTGGTGGTGCTCGCCAGATTCGCCGCCACGCGGCTGACGGGATCAGCGTGCTCTTCGTTCCGCTTGTGCGTCTGGAGCGACCTGATCCGTGCCGTCCGTCCGTGTGGATAGAGCTCCATCTCGTCACCGACGCTGATGCGATCGCCGCCGAGAGTGCCGGTGACGACCGTCCCGGCGCCGGAGATGGTGAACACGCGGTCGACGAACAACCGGGCTCGCTCCTTCCTTGGGGCCGGCGCGGCGACCAGCAGATCGTCGAGGGCCGTCCGAAGGTCGTCGACGCCCTCGCCGGTCGTGGCCGAGACCCGGACGACGCTGGCATCCGAGAGGACGGTCCCCTCGAGTCGATCGCGTATCTCCTCTTCCCCCAGGTCGAGACCTTCTTCGTCGACGAGATCCTGCTTCGTGAGCGCGACCACGCCGCCCGCGACGCCAAGGACGTCGAGGATCGCGAGGTGTTCCTCCGACTGCTGTCGCCATCCCTCGTTGGCGGCGACCACGAAGAGGACCAGTCGAGCGGGTCCCACTCCGGCCAGCATGTTGGCGATGAACCGCTCGTGCCCCGGCACGTCCACGAAGCCGACTTCGCGTCCCGACGGAAGCTCACACCACGCGTAGCCGAGATCGATCGTGAGTCCTCGGCGCTTCTCCTCGTCCCATCGGTCCGGATCCATCCCGGTGAGGCGCACGATCAGCGAGGACTTGCCGTGGTCGACGTGGCCGGCGGTGGCCACGACGCGGAGCTCCATCATCTCCCTGACGAAGGTCGTGGTCAGTCGCCCGGGTCGTCCGAGGGATCGTCACCGTGGAGAGCGTGACCGTGCTCCTCGTCGCCCTCGAGGGCGTAGTGCACGGCGCGCGCGAGGTGTGGCAACTGTTCGTCCGTCACGGTTCGGCAGTCCAACAGGACGAACTGATCCTCGACCCGCGAGAACGCGGCCGGCGTCCCCGTGCGAAGGCGAGCCGCGAAGGCCGGCGCGTCGTGTACCTGGATCCGCACACCCCACGAGGGCAGCTCGGTGCCGGGCATCGAACCGCCGCCGACCGCCGACTCGCAGCGCACGACGCGAGCTCCCTCGAGCTCTCCGCCGATCGTCTCGGAGAGGGCCTGCGCGCGATCCCGGACCGTCTCGGCGGAGGCGCGGAGCATCCGGAACACCGGCAGCTCCCCCTCCTTGCCGGCGGCGATCAGCGCGAGGACCTGTTCGAGTGCCGCCATCTGCATCCTTCCGATGCGGACGGCGCGCGCGATGGGGTGACGGCGCAGCCGGTCCAGGAGATCGGCCCGGCCGACGAGGATGCCCGCCTGCGGCCCGCCGAGGAGCTTGTCCGCCGAGAACGTGACGAGGTCCGCTCCCTGGGCGAGCGCGTCCGACACGCTCGGCTCGTCGTCGGGATGACCGTGACCGTGATGCAGCAGCCCGGATCCGACGTCGAACAGGAACGGGATCCCGAGCTTGCGAGCGAGCCCCGAGAGATCCGCGGCCGACGGCGCCGCCGTGAAGCCCACCATGCGGTAGTTGGAGGGGTGCACCTTGAGGATCAGGCCGGTCTTGTCCCCTGCTGCCGCCCGATAGTCGCCGATCCTCGTTCGGTTGGTGGTGCCCACCTCGGCGAGTCGTGCCCCGGACGCCGCGAGGATGTCGGGGATGCGGAACTCCCCGCCGATCTCGATCAGCTCACCTCGTGAGACGAGGACCTGCTTCCCCTTGGCGAGGGTGGCCATCGCCAGCAACAGGGCTGCGGCGCAGTTGTTGACGACCATCGCCGCTTCGGCACCCGTGACCGCGGTGAGCAGGATCTCGGCGTGGCGACCGCGCTTGCCGCGACGGCCGGTCTCCCGATCGACCTCGATGTCGGTGTAGTTGCGGGCGGCGCGCGCCGCTGCCCGCGCTGCGCGCTCGGGCAGCGGCGCGCGCCCCAGGTTCGTATGCAGGATCACGCCGGTGGCGTTGATGACCGGCACCATCCCCTGCGCCGCATGCGAGGCCCGGCCGAGCGCCCTTGCCAAGAGGATCTCTTCAGGAGGCGGATCCTCGCCCTTCGCTGCGGCCTCCCGCACCTCCGCGAGCACGTCTTCCAGTAACCGTTTCAGGAGCGGACGTCCGAGCGAGGACGCGGCCCGCCGCGCGGGATCGGAGCGCAGGAGCGCATCCACCGAGGGGACCTTCCGGCGGACGTCGACGGCCATCGTCCGGGAGCCTATCGCCTCGGCTGAGACGCTCCATCGACCGGAGATGGCCCGACGCGCCTCCGCTAGGATGGCGCGCGGATGGACATCCGCGAGCAGGCCGCGTTCGAGAGCTCCCAGGTCGCGTCCATGATCCGGGGCGGCGGACTCGACGTCGAGGTCGTCCCCACCGGCGGGTTCTCCACGGAGGAGATGATCCTCAACATCGGACCCCAGCATCCTTCGACGCACGGGGTCTTGCGGGTGGTGCTCGAGCTGGACGGCGAGGTGATCACGAAGGCAGAGCCCGTGATCGGGTACATGCACCGCGCCGCCGAGAAGCTGGCCGAGTATCGCGACGCACGCCAGGTGCTGGTGCTGATGAACCGGCACGACTGGATCAGCGCCTTCAACAACGAGCTCGGCTGGACGATCGCCGTCGAACGGCTCGCCGGCATCGAGGTGCCCGACCGCGCCCAGTGGATCAGGACGATGTTCGCCGAGTGGAACCGGATCCTGAGCCACCTGATGTTCAGCGGCTCCTATCCGCTCGAGCTTGGCGCGATGACGCCGATCTTCTACGCGTTCCGCGAGCGCGAGATGATCCAGGATCTGATGGAGTCCGCCACCGGTGCTCGGATGCACCATTCGTATTGCCGCGTCGGCGGACTGAAGGACGATCTCCCCCGCGGCTTCCTGAAGCGCTCCGCGAAGGTGCTCGCCGAGACGCGCAAGCGGATCGCGGAGTTCGAGACCCTGATCATGGGCAACGAGATCATCTACGCCCGCACACGAGACGTCGGGCTCCTCCCGGCCGACATGGCGATCGCCTACGGGACCTCCGGACCGGTGCTCCAGGCGAGCGGCGTGGCGATGGATCCTCGGAAGGACGAGCCATACGAGAAGTACGGCGAGGTCGAGTTCGAGGTACCCGTGGGTCTGAAGGGTGACTGCTACGACCGGCTCTGGGTTCTGATCGAGCGCATGAAGCAGTCCTGCAACATCATCGAGCAATGTATGGATCGTCTTCCGCCGGGCGAATTCCGGGCGGCGAAGCTCCCGAAGACCCTGAAGATGGAGGGTGAGATCTACGTCAGGACCGAGAACCCTCTCGGCTTGATGGGCTACTACCTCGTCGGTGACGGCAAGAAGGAGCCTTACCGGCTGAAGATGCGGACGGCATCGTTCTCCAACGTCAGCGTGATCCCGGCCATGCTCCCCGGTACGCTCGTTCCGGACCTGATCGCGATCCTCGGCTCCATCTTCTTCGTGGTCGGCGACGTCGACCGCTGACGGACCCCTCAGGGCCTCACGTCCCAGCCGCGGCCGGCCGCCGTCTCACGAGGCCGAAGTCGTGCTCAACACTCGGCCGGTTCCTGCCGATACCAGTGCAGGGATGAACACGGAGCAGATCGGCTCGTTCCGCACCCGCTCCGCGGATGACGGATCGCTCGAGGTCTGGGCGCGCGGCTGGCGCTTGGAGTCGCAGCTCTACGCCCTGATCCCGATGGGTCTGGCCTTGATGTTCCTCCTCGCTCCGATGTCCATCTCGATGCGCGCCGTGGGCGCCGTCGTCATGCTCGGAGCAACCCTCGTCGTCTTCCGTATGACGAAACCCGGTCTGGTGCTCACTCGAGAAGCGGTCTCCATCGTCAGCGTCGTGCGGACGCAACGGTTCGCGTGGGAGCTGGTCAGCGGATTCATGGGCGAGCGGAGTCACGACGAGGCGCGCATCCTCATGATCCTCGACGACGACAAGCGGGTCCCGCTGCCCGGGACACTGGATCCCGCCGAGCTGGATCCTTACGGGGACGAGGGGCAGGAGCTCTCCGCAGCGGATCAGTTGAACCAACTCAAGGAGCGGGCTCTCGGAGGAGACCTCCCGGAGCCGGTGGCACCGGTTCTCCGCGCTCCCAAGGCGCAGCCGGCCCTCCATGCTTCCGCAGCGCAACCGGATCACGCTACGAGGAAGGAGCTGCGCGAAGAGCGGAAAGCGCTCCGCCACGCCTTGAAGGCCGTTCGTCTCACGCCGGAAGGCACGCCGGCACAGGCGCCCGTCACGCAGTTCCCCGACCCACTCCCCGAAGACGCGACACGCAAGGAGCAGCGCGGCGAACGGAAAGCGCTGCGCGCCGCTCTGAAGGCGGTTCGTCTCACGTCCGAAGGCACCGTCGTCCAGGAAACGGCAACGGACGTCGAGCCCACGCCGTCACGCCGTCTGGGCCGGCGATCCAGGAGCGAGCCCACTCCCGAGCTGGTGGAGGTGGCGATCGGTGAACCCGAGGCCTCGCCCGGACCGCCCGCGAGAACGAGACCGGAACCACCGCCGCTGAATTCCAACTACCCGACGCCCGTGTACATCCCGCAAGCCGAGTACGCACAGATGCTCCGCGATCAGAAGGCCGCCGAGAAGGCCGCCGTCGCGGCGGCGGCCGAGCTCCGTCGCCTCGCCGATATCGAGGAGATCGACGAGCTCGCCGTGAAGGAAGAGTTCTCGGGCTGGGCCTCGGAGAAGTCCGGCTAGGTCTGCCGGTTGAACCAGGTCCCTCCCGGCCCCGTGTAGCTGAAGGCCTCGCCCCACACTCCGATCGTCTTGCCCGCGCTCGTGATGGCGATCTCGCCGTAGTCGCCGTAGAACTCCTGGAACCCCGCCGCCGTCTTGTACGCGGCGCCCGAGGTCGCATCCGAGATGTTCACCGGCGCTGCCCAGGTCGCCCCTCCGTCGGTGGAGCTGCGGTACCAGATGTTCCACGCGTCGTGGTTCCCGCCGTTCGTTTGCGCGTACCAGACGCGCACGTCCCCGGCGCCTCGTGACTCCACCACGGGGCCGGTGGACTGTTCGCCGACCGTCGAGAGCGTCGTCCGAGCCGACCACGTCGTCCCGCCGGTCGTGGAGGTCTTCGAGAAGGTCAGCTGCCTGCCGCCCGGCGTCGTGGCACCGTCGTAGACCATCACGAGGTTCCCCGAGGCGTCGGCGGACACGCCGCTGTGACCGATGTAGAAGTCCGAGTGAGCACCCGGCCGCGACGCACGACTCGCCGATCTCCACGGAGTCCACGAGGACGTTCTGCCACGACCTCCTTGGTTCGTGGAGACGAACGCGTGGTGCTGCACCTGGCCCGACGGGGTCGACCCCTGGCCGCCGTAGAGGATGCTGCTCTCCGAGAACACGACCGTACCGTTCGGCAGGACGTCGGCGTCGTAGGCGAAGAAGTACCTGGGCCCGTCGACGAGCTTCGTCTGGGTCCAGGTCGCTCCCGCGTCGTGGGACTGGGCGACCTACGGGTCGCCGGCGTTCGGGCCGTTCCACGAGACGTACACGTGCTGGCCGTCGTTGCTCATCGCGAGGACCGGCTTGTCGTTCCACGAAACCTGGCCGTACGTCTTGACCGGGACCGACCACGTCTGGCCGTGGTTCGTGGACTTGGTGAACACGACGTTGTAGCCGTTCATGTAGACGGCGTAGACGTGGCCCGTGCTGGGGACGACCTCGATGATCGGGTCGAACTGCCCCGAGCCCTTGCACGCGCACAGGGGCACGCCCTGGCTCCACGTCGCTCCACCGTCAGAAGAGATCTCGAGCGCCATCCAGGGCGAGGGGCAATTGCCCGAGCACGGCTTCGGCGCGTACCGGGTCGTGAGCATGTAGACGAACGGTGCGTTCGGGTCGGCCGCGATCGCCGGCTCCCAATCGTCGGTCGCGACGTTCATCAGCTGCTCGCCCGCCCATCCCGGAGCAGCGGCGAGGATGACTTGCTCGCGCCGGCCGAACGTCCCGTCGGCCTTCGCCTCGCGAAGGGCGTCGAGGCGCATGTCGGTCGTGAGGCGCTGCTCGAGCCGTTCCTCGACCCCACCGGGAGCACGTCCCAGGCCCTGGTTGCCGGTGGGCGCCTTGGCCGCCAACGACACGAACATCGCCACCACGACCAGCGCGAACACCGTGATCGCTCCGGACATGATCCTGGACTGCATCAACCTTCGCCTCCCTCCCGGCCGGCTCGACCGGCACGGTCCCCTGGGGTACACACGACGCGCATCGTAGACCGCTGCGGTTCGCGCGCGCCACCCCGGAACCGGGTGCCTCGCGGGTACCCTCCTGCGGTGGACGGGCGCCCGGACCGGTTGCGATCGGAGGCCCTTTCCCTGATCCTGCCGTCGCTCGTCCTGGCTCTGTTCCTGACTCCCCTCTTGCTCGCGTTCCTCGGCTCGCTCCGGCCCCCGGGGACCGCTCCACCGACGTCGATCGACCTCTGGCCGGCGGGCGCCGGCGTCTCGAACTACCCCGAGGTGTGGGAGCGGCGCGTGCTGCAGCGGCAACTCCTGAACTCCCTCTTCGTCGCGGTCATCGCCGTGCCGGCCGGCACGCTCGTCGCGTCGTGTGCCGGGTTCGCGATCGCGCGGCTGCCGCGTCGTGCCGCGCTGCTGCTGCTGGGCGTCACCGTGGTCGCGGTCGCGATCCCCGCGAGCACGGTATTCGTCGGGCGGCTCGTGCTGTTCCGTCTCCTGGGTCTCACCGACACGCCGGTACCCCTGATCGCACCGGCGTTGATCGGCGTGACGCCGCTGCTGGTCCTGCTCTTCGCATGGAGCTACCACACCGTTCCTCGTGAGATCTACGACCTGGCCACCGAAGCGGGACTCGGGCCCTTCGGCACGTGGTGGCGCGTCGTGGTCCCTCTGCGGAGAGGAGCCGTCGCGGTGGCCGCGGCCGTGGCGTTCGTGGTGTCGTGGGGGAACCTGACCGATCCGTTGCTGTACATCTACGACGAGCGTTGGTTCACGTTGCCTCTCGGCCTCGCCTCGCTCGCCGAGTTGCCCCCGACGGATCAGGGACTCATGCTCACGGCGGCCGTCATCGCGATCGCCCCTGCGGTTGTCACCGCCTTCATCGTGCAACGTCATCTCTTCGAACGGACGTTGTGATGCGGAAACGGAACGGGTGGTGGCTCGGAGCATGCTCGCTCTTGCTGGTGGCGAGCGTCGGGTGTCGGGGAGAGCCCTCCGGCCAAGCCTCACGGATCACGGTGATGGTGTCGGGTGATCCCGAGGAGATCGATGCGTACCGAGCGGTCGTCGCCGCGTTCAACGAGACACAGGAAGAGGTGGAGGCGGAGCTGATCCCCTTCGCCGAGCGCGACGATCTGATCCTGCGACTGTCCACATCGATCGCGGGGGGACAGCCGCCCGACCTCTTCCTGATGAACTACCGGTTCTACGGTCAGTTCGCATCGCGGGGGGCGCTCGCACCCGTCGCTCGGTACCTCCAGGACTCAGAGGCGTTCTCCGAGGATGAGTTCTTCGATACCGCGCTCACCCCGTTCCAGTGGGATGGGGAGCAGGTGTGCCTGCCGCAGAACGTCTCGAGCCTCGTCGTCTACTACAACGCCGACCTGTTCCGGGACGCGGGCGTCCCTCTCCCGCAGGAAGGCTGGACGTGGGACGACATGGTCGCCTCCGCGAAGAAGCTGACCAACGATCGCGACGGGGACGGAACCGTCGACACGTACGGCCTCGGCGTGGATCCCGAGATCATCCGGGTCGCGCCCTTCGTCTGGTCCAACGGAGGACGGCTGTTCGACGACGAGTTGTCGCCGTCACGATTCGCTCTGGACGGGGGCGCGGTCGTCGCGCTGGACCGGTTCTTCGACCTCAGGACCGTCGACGGCGTCACCCCGACGGACGAGGAGGCCGAAGCCGAAGACTTCGAGAGCCGGTTCCTGAACGGTCGCCTCGGGATGTTGATGGAGTCGCGGCGCGTGGTCCCCACGCTCCGGACGATCACCGACTTCGAGTGGGACGTGGCCGGTGTGCCCACGCTCGGTACGCCCGCGTCGGTCCTGCATTCCGACGCGTACTGCATGACGGAGGGATCGGACGCCAAGGACGAGGCGTGGCGGTTCATGGAGTTCGCACTCGGGCCCGAGGGGCAGCGGATCGCATCGGAGGCCGGACGGACCGTGCCGTCGCTGCGGTCGGTGGCGGAGAGTCCTTCCTTCCTCGACCCCGAAGAGCCGCCCGCCCATGCGCAGGTCTTCCTCGACCAGATCCCGTACCTCCGATCCGTCCCGAACATCTCGACCTGGCCGGAGATCGAGGACACGGCGAACGGGTTGCTCGAAGAGGCGTATTACGGGGGAGGGTCGGGTGTCGAGGTCGCGGTGGAGCTCGAGACCCAGACCCGCGACCAGTTCGCCCGCGCGGAAGCCTGATGGACGCCGGCGATCGCCGGGTCCTGTGGCTCATGGCGACGCCATTCCTGGTGGGCGTGATCGCGCTCGTCCTGGTGCCGGCGTTCGGGTCGCTCGCGATGTCGTTCTACGAATGGGACCTGGTGCGGCCCCCACGGTTCGTCGGCTCGGCCAACCTGAGGGAACTGATCGACGATCCGGTCTTCCGGATCTCCCTGCGGAACTCGCTGCTTTACGTGGCCGCCGCCGTGCCGATACGGCTCCTGGGGGCGCTCGGGATCGCGCTCGTGCTTCAGCGGCGAGGCCGACTGCGGGCGACCGGCCGCGTCGCTGTGCTGATCCCGAGTGTGATGCCGGACGCCGCGTACGCGTTGGTCTGGCTGTGGATCCTCAACCCCGTGTACGGGCCGCTCAACCTGGCGCTCGGGGCTGCCGGCCTGCCGACGCCGTCGTGGCTCACGCAGGGGACGCCCGCCCGATGGGCCGTCCTGATCATGGGCGCGTTCCAGCTCGGCGAGGGTGCGCTGATCGCGCTCATCGCCCGGAGCCAGGTCCCCGAGGAACTGCACGAGATCGCGGCGATCAACGGGGCGGGAAGGTGGAGCAGGTTCGTCCGAGTCACCCTCCCGATCATGGCTCCGGCGTTGCTGCTGATCGCGGCGCGGGACACGATCCTGAGCCTTCAAGCGACCTTCGCGCCCGGGCTGATCGTGACCGAAGGTGGGCCGCCTCCCTACGCAACGACGTACCTGCCCCTGTTCGTCTTCCGGAACGAGTTCGAATACCTCCGCTACGGCTACGCGTCGGCCGCGACGGCAGCGATGCTGGTCTTCACCGCCTCGATCCTGTGGCTGCAGTACCGCGCCGTCGTGTGGTGGAGAGGTCGCCTCGGACACGCCGCCTGATCGTTCACATCCAGGCCGGCGCGTGGAGTCCTGGGGTGGCGAGCAGCAGCCATCGGAGCCGCCCGAGCGCCGACGGATCGACGAGCAGGGAGGCGCGGCTCCGCCCGCTCCACGCCCTCACGGCCTCGAGTCCTTCGCGGCGGTTCAGGAGCTCCGCTTGCCCTCGGAGCTGCTCGTGTACCCAACGGTCGAAGCCCAGCGCCGTGAGCGCATGGCGCTGCGTGACGCTGGGGAACGCGATCAACCCTTGCGCCTCCGCGTGCGCGGCCATCAGATCGAAGTCGATGCCGGACGTGATGTCGGTCGATCCGGGTCGGTCGAGGAGATCCTCGACCGGCCGGTGCGACCGATAGCCGTGGGGCGGGCCGCCCGGCTCGCCCACCCCGCCGTAGTCGATCAGGAGCGCGTAGCCGGGGTGGGCGAGCCGAGCGGCCACCTCGTCGATGAACGCGATCGCCCCCTCGGGGATCACGACCTCGTCTCCGTCTGCGAGGGCGAGATCCTCGGTGGGCGCCGGATCGGGATCGGCCAGGCGTTCGACGAGACGTTCACCGTCCAGCCCGATGAAGACCTCCTTCGTTCCCGAGGCGGTGCCCCGCAGACGGCGGAACGGCAGGTTGTCCATGAGCTCGTTGGCCAGGATCAGCTGCGCGGGCGATTCCGCACGCTCGGCGATCCGGATCCCTTCGATCGCCTCGAGCGCGCGCCGGGCCCCGGTGCTCGTTTCGATCGCCGTGTACTCGGTTTCCAGATCGCCGAGGTGTTCAGAGAGTTGCCGGGCGAGCGTCCCGTCGCCCGCCCCGACCTCCATCACCTGGAAGGGACGTGGCTGCCCGAGCCGGCCGTGCAGATCGACGATCGCGCGGGCGAGCAGCTCGGCGAACACCGGATGCACGTGCGGGCTGGTGACGAAATGCCCGTCGGGTCCGATCGGCGGCCGCTCGAAGAAGCCTCCGGGACCGAAGAGCGCGAGCTCCATGTACTCCGCGAACGTGATCGGGCCGTGGTCCCGGATCGCGGCCGTCACGGCGTCGCGCGCATCCACGGGCGTGAGGGTACGGGCTCCTGGGTAGCATCGGTTCCCGTGAGTGCGGAGATCCGGCTGGCGGCCTCGATGATCGGCGTGCGCGACGCGTCGGATGGACCGGAGGTGCTCGTCATCGAACGAACGCTCGACCATCGGTTCCTGCCCGGGTACGTGGCCTTCCCCGGGGGTGCCGTCGATCCGGAGGATGCGCTCCTCGCGGAACGATGGTTCGGCCGACCGACCGAGGCATCACGGGCGGCCGCGATCCGGGAACTGGCGGAGGAGGTGGGGCTGGCCGTGGTCCGAGACGCCGTCGTCGCGGAGGATCGCGGCCGCCCGCTCGCGCCGATCCACGACGCACCACCGCCGGCAGAGCGTCTGCGGGAGGTCGCTCGATGGATCGCGCCCTCGCAGGTCCCGGTGCGCTTCGATGCCCGCTACTACGCCGTCCGGATGGACGGCGCGGCGGAACCCACGCCGGACGGAGCGGAAGCCGCTCGGGCCTGGTGGGCATCGCCGAGGTCCTTGCTGTCCGCGTGGGAGTCGGAAGAGGTCCTGTTCTATTGGCCCACGCACTTCACGATGAGCGCGCTCGCGGACTGTCGCGACGCCGACGAGGTGCTCGGGCTGCAGATCGTCACCCGCGAACCCGACGAAGACGAGGCCGGTCGGTTGCCGCGCTCGGTCTTCTTCCAAGATTGATGCTGGACGTCACGAGGGTGCTGGCTCCGAATCCGAGCGTCTACACGCTCGAGGGGACGAACACCTGGGTCGTCGGGCGGGACCCGTCGATCGTGATCGATCCGGGTCCCGATCTGCCTGAGCATCTGGCCGACGTCGCCCGCCAGGCCGGGCGCGTCGGCGCCGTCCTGGTCACCCACGACCATCCGGATCACGCTCCCGGCGCCGTCCGCTTCGGCGAGATGGTGGAAGCGCACGTGTACGCCGCACGGCTGGCCGGCGCGGAGGAACTCCGCGCCGGCCAGCGCGTGCGCGCCGGTTTGCTCGACCTGGTCGCCGTCCACACCCCGGGACATACCTCGGACCACATGGCGTTCTTCGAGCCCGGGAGCGGCGCGTTGTTCACCGGGGACGCGGTGGTCGGCCGTGGAACGAGCTTCATCGATCCGCCCGACGGCGACCTCGTTCAGTACCTGCGATCGCTCAAGCGTATGCAGGAACTCGACCCTCGAACGATCTATCCGGGTCACGGCCCCGTCGTCGTTCGAGCGCGGGAGAAGCTCCTCGAGTATCTGGCGCATCGCGAGCAGCGCGAGACGCAGGTGCTGACGGCCCTCGAAGACGGCCCTCGCACGATCGCCGAGATGGTCGAAGTGATCTACGCCGACCATCCGAAGGACGTGCGCCCACTGGCCGCGCGATCGGTCCTGGCCCATCTGCTCAAGCTGGCCGATGAGGGACGCGCAGAGCGCATCGGCAAGACGGACGACGGTCCCTGGACGGCGGCGACCCCTCGAACGTGCCAGCGCTGCGGCCGCCCCGTCAAGGGCAAGGCTCGCTATTGCAACTCATGCTCCCTGGCGATGCTGCAAGCCGAGGGGTGAAAGGGGCCTCTCGACGGGAAAGGTCGAAGGGCGGATCACGTAGCGCCCTCGCGTCCTCTCCACCCGTCCCTCGGAGGCGAGCTCGGCCAACGCCCGGTTGACACTCTCCCTGGTCGCTCCCGTCAACCCGGCGAGGTGCTCCTGCGTGAGCGGGAGCTCGAGACATCGACCTCCCGGGACCGGCCTTCCGAACCGGAGGGCGAGGTCCTCGAGCCTGGCGACCAGACGATCCGCGATCCGATCCCAGGCGACCGAGCACGCGAGCCACGCGGCACGGCCCGCGCGCCGCGCCAAGCCGTCGCGGAGGGCGATCGGCCCGGCGGGGAAGAGCCCGCTCGTGACGAGCGCGCGGACCGACGCATCGGCCGTCCACGAGGACGGACCTCCCACGAGGTCTCCCGGCCCGAGCAGATCCAGCGCCAAGCAGTGTCCCTCGGTGTCCACGAGCTCCATCAGGAGCGCTCCGTACCGGACCACCCACGCGTCGGGATACGGCTCGCCCTGATAGATGACCATCCGTCCGGGAAGGACGTCGAACATGAGGGGGAGTGGGTCGTCGGCCACGCGCATCACGCCACCACTCCTTCGTGTCGGCGACCCTAGCTCGGGTCGCCGACACGCGCGGATGCCGAACCCGTTAGGCTTGGCGCTGCGTTCCCGAGGAGGTCACGTTGGCGAAGGCGAAGCTCGATGCCGTGATCGCGGCGGTGCCGCTGTTCGAGTCCCTCTCCAAGCGGCATCTCAAGAAGATCGCGGGTCTGACGTCGACCGTCGAGTTCGACGCCGGTGACACCGTCATCCAGGAGGGCGAGCCGGGAGACTCCTTCTTCGTCACGGTCTCGGGACAGGCGAAGGTGGTGACGGGCGGGAAGACCGTCCACCGGTTGATCCCCGGCGATCATTTCGGCGAGATCTCCTTGCTCGACGGGCGCCCGCGATCTGCCTCGGTGGTGGCCGAGACGCCGTTGTCGCTCCTTCGGCTCACCCGGTCATCGTTCTTGCGGCTCGTGAAGGAGGACGCCGACCTCGCCCGGGCGCTCCTCGCGTCGCTGGCCAGGATGGTCCGACGGGTCGACCGTTCGCTCGCGAGGTGAGCCCGCTCCGGATCGAGTTCCATCACCCTCCCGAGCCCGCCGATCCACCGCCATCGCCGCCGCAAGCGGGTCCGCCTCCACCCCCGCCGCCACCGCCGCCCGGAGTGGCATCGGCGACGTGGCTCGGTGGCCGAGTGGTCGTCGAGTCCGACGATCCCGAGCGCAAGGCTTCCATCGAACGGGCGTTCCGCTCGGTCCCCGTCGTGGTGGACGATCCCTCACTTCGCTACCCCGGCACGCGAGGGGAATCGGTTCTGCAGCCGGGAGATCTCGAGTGGTTCCGAGCGGTCGCGCAGGTCCGCGTGCCCGCGGAGACGGGCCTGCTCGCACGATCGATCCCGGGCGTCACGGTCGGCGGGTACGATCCCGCCGCGAACTACCGCCGGTTCTCTGAGCAGATCGAGCGCCTCGAGTCCCGTCCGGCGGACTGAGCGATCACTCCGCCCGGGCGACCCATGCGCGGCCGGCCTCGCAGAAGGACAGGAAGTCGCAGTGGTGGCACCACGCGCCGGGGATCGGATCGAACGCGCTCGCGCCGATCGATCGGAGCGACTTTGAGACGCGAGCCCTCACCTCGTCGGGGTCACCCATCGGATGGGAAACCTCTTCGCCGCCCGCCAGGTACAGATAGGTGAGCGTGAGGTCTTCGGCGCGCTTCCCCCAGACTTCGATGCACGCGAGGCCGTAGAGCTCGAGTTGGAGGCCCGCGAGCGGATCGTCGTCCGGCGGACGCTTCCCCGTCTTCCAGTCGACGATCTCCCACGGCGCATCGACCGACTCCCCGAACACCGCGTCGATCCGTCCCGACACCGCGAACCCTTCCATCCGGAGGAGGAACGCGCGTTCGGCGAACAGCGGCACCTTGCCGGCGAACCGGCTCGCGAGGAACGCTTGCCGGAGCCGATCGACCTTGCCCGGCTTGTCGGCGAGCTCTTCCGAGGTGAGATCGGGGGCGTCGTCGAGCTCGAGAAGTTGCCCCTGCCCCGTGGAGCGGCGCTCGATCCAGCTATGGATCTCGGTGCCGATCCGCGCGGCCGGCCCGGAGAACCGTGGGAGTGGCCGCACCGACGTCCAGTAGAAGCGCTTCGGGCACCGGGTGTAGTCGATCACCCCTCCCACCGACACCGATTGCGGAGGAGCGAGTTCCTCACCGGCGCCCTCGGCCTCCTCACGCTCCTTCAGATGGAGCGCGAGCCCACGCCGGTCGGTCCGCAACCGCACCGACGCCTCACGTTGCTGCTCGTCGAGTGACTCGAGGAGGGACTCCTGCACGCCGCCGCCGTCGCTCGCGACGACGGAGGCGTGCCGCCACCCCTCCGGGAACACGGCATCCGAGCTCGCGGGGAGCGCGGGACCGGGCCAGTCTCGAACGAACCGCTCGCGGTAGCCGAGGATGGGGTTGTTCTCCTCGTCGATGTCGGCGCCGGGGTCCCACGTCGCGTGCTTGGTCTCCATGACCCAGTCCTTCAGCTCGCGGAGGAACGGGCCGGCCTCCTTGGCGCGGAGGTTCTCCGCGTACCAATGGGCACCGGTGACGTGCAGGGTCCGGCGGGCCCGTGTCATCGCGACGTACGCGGTTCGCCGTTCCTCGTACTCCTCCTGCTTCTTCAGGTCCTTCTTGAACGCCGACAGGTTGCCGTCGTAGCGAGGGAGATACGAGGCGTCGCCCCGGAGCTCGAAGTCCATCGACTTGCCACGCTCGGCCGGATTGTGCTGGATCGTCGTGTTGGGCAGGAGACCGTTCGCGAGGCCCGGCACGAAGACGTGATCGAACTCGAGACCCTTGGCGACGTGGATCGTCATGACCTTGACCGAGTCCTCCTCCGAGGGCTGCACCGGTGACCATTCCTGCTTGTCGAGGTTCTCGACGGCGTCGACGTACTCGAGGAACGCGCGAAGCGTGAGCTCGCCCTGAACGGGCGAGAACGCGTGGACCTCGTCGAGGAACGCCGCGAGGTTTCGCCGCGCCGTCGCCGCCGACGCCACGTCCAGGTGGGCGTCGAGCTCGGTCAGGATCCCGGTGCGCCGGATGATCTCGCCGAGGAACTCACCGACCGGTCGGCGCGCCTCGACCCGGAGCGCCGCGAGCTCCTGGCGGCACTCCTCGAGGCGCGCCCGCCCCTCCTCCGAGATCCCCTCGACCTCGTCGAGGTGTTCCAGCGCCTCGGTGAAGAGGAAGGGCGTGGCTTCGCCCTCGGCTTCGTCCTCCTCGCGGAGGGCGTAACTCTTGTTCTTGGCCAGCGAGGCGACCAGGGCCAGGTCCTTGAATCCGACCCGGTACCGTGGCCCGAGGAGGATCCGGCCGAGCGCAACGCTCGCCAAGGGGTCCAGCGTGGCGCGCGCGTAGGCGAGCACCTCGACGACCTCCGGCATCTTCAGCAACCCGGCCAGCCCGAGGATCTCGGCCGGTACCCCTCGTTCGTTGCACGCTTGCTGCAAGGAGAGGAACAGTCGCGAGGTCCGACACAGCACGGCGCAGTCCGACCATGCCGCACCGGCATCGTGCAGCGCGACGATGCGATCCGCGACCCACGCCGCCTCTTTCACCTCGTCCGAGATGCGTGCCACATGGACCTCGCCGGGTCCGTTCTGCTCCCACGGGACGAGTCGCTTGTCCGGGTCGGGACGCTGCTGCGCCGGGAGCTGGCTGATCAAGATGTCTGCGGCCTCCAGGATGCGGGCGCCCGAGCGGAAATTGGTGTACAGGGGGAGCTTGGTCGCCTCGCCGCCGTCGGACTTCCGGAACTGATTCGGGAACTCGAGCAGGTTGAACAGCGATGCCCCGCGCCACGCGTAGATGTTCTGATCGGGGTCACCGACCGCCGTCACCGGGTGACCGTCGCCGAAGACACCCGCCATCAGCCGCGCTTGCGCCACGTTCGTGTCCTGATATTCGTCGAGCAGGACGGCGGCGAAACGTTCGCGATACTGACGAGCGACTTCGGGATGCTGCTCCACGATGTTGAGCGCAAGCTCGATCTGATCGCCGAAGTCGATCACGCCGAGCTCTCGCTTCAGCTCTCGGAAGACGGCGCACGCTTTGGCCAGCTCGATCCGTTCCCTCGCCGATCCGAACGCGCGATCGGATCGATGGTCCTTGAGTTCCTCGAGCCGCCGCTCGTTGAACTCGACGATCTCGTCGGGGGTGCGGAAGTGGTTGGCCGCCTGATCGTCCAGGGTGAGGATCCTGTCGACGACCCCCGGCACCCGTTGTGCCTCGACGACCTCGAAGGTCATGCGATCCAGGACCCGGGCACAGAGCTCGACACGCTGGGCGGGCGTGAGGACCCGTTGGTTGGGTTCGATCCCGATCAGCACGCCGTGTCGTTCGAGGAGCTGGGCAGCGAACCCGTGGTAGTTGGTGATCTCCGGCTCCTCCCCGTCCGGGAGGTCGAGACCCGCGAGCGCGTGACGAACCCGTCGCTGCAGGTTCTCGGTCGCCTTGTTGGTGAAGGTGAGGCAGAGGACATTGCCGGGGAGGACGCCCGGGTGATCCGAGGGGAGACGCCCGAGTGCGACGAGCGCGAGGTAGACCACGCGCGCCGCCATCACCGAGGTCTTCCCCGAACCGGCGCCCGCCACGAGCACGTACGGCTCGAGGGGCCACGTGATCGCGCGCCATTGCTCCTCCGTGGGAGCTCGCCCCCCGAGGACGTCGAGGATCGCCTGCGGATACGTCGTGGTTGCGCTCATGCGGGGCTCTTCACCGAGATCGCAGGATCGCCGACGTCGAACAGGGGACGGCCCTCCGGGAAGAGCGGGCAGAGCGACTGGAATTCGCAGAAGAAGCAGTTGGCCTGGTAGTTGGGCCGGTACGACCCCGTCTCGTTGAGCCTTCCGAGCTCGCCGACGAGGCCGGAGAGCTTCTCGCGCATCACGTTCTGATACGCCTCTTCACGATCGGTCGTGCCGACCGTCCACTCCCGGGTCTCGAGATCGCCGGTGCGCCAGTGACCCTTGAGGTAGGAGAGCTCGACGCCGGAGACCGGCTGGAACTCCTTCAGCTCCTCGGATTCGAGGACGGCGAGGTAGTAGATGCCGAGCTGGAGGCTCTCGTTCGCCTTCGGGGCGCGGTCGGCGCTGCCCGTCTTGTAATCCGTGATGCGGCTTCCCGGGTAACCCGCCGGATCGGGTCCGATCCGGTCGATGTATCCGACGATGGTCGCGCCGTCGTAGTCGAACTCGAAGCCCTGTTCGGTGGCAGATGCGGGATGGGCGCCGTACCGCTCGAACCAGTTCGGCAGCATCCGTCCTTTCGCGAGCGCTCGCCAGGCTTCCGACACCGCCTTGGCGGGGAACTCCTGCGGTCGCCATCGTCGATCGACCTCGGCGATGAGTGCCTCGAGCGTTCGTGGGACCTGACCCTTCTCGCAGTCCTCGATGATCCGGTGCACGAGGGAGCCCACCCAGGCTTGATAGCCCACTGGCCGTCCGAGCCCGAGCTCCGAGCCGAGGACGAACTGCAATTCGCAGTTGTCCAGGACGTCGAGCTTGGAGTACGACGCCCGGAGGTGCTCGTGAAGAGGGCGGCCGGTGTCCGTCCAGTCGCGCTGGAACCACCAGCGCCGAGGATCGACGCCGAGGGTGACGAGTCCGTCGAGCGCGGCGAGTCGCTCGGCGCCGGACACCCCTTGGTCCGCGAGGGTCCTTCGCCATACGGCAGCGGCTTCGCGGACCGAGATCGGCTCGCCGAGCCCGGGATCCGGTGTCGCCGACCATTTGATGCCCAGCTCCTCGACGAACCGCGAGCCGGTCGAGGCCTCGTCGGCGTGCGCGCGGCTGGCCATGAGCACGACGCGTTCCCGCGCACGACCCAGCACCATCCGGAACAATCGGCGCTCGTCCTCCAATCGGGCGCGATTGCGATCCGATTGGGAGACGAGCCTGTCGAGCGCGGCGAGATCGAACATCGGCTCGGGCCGGGACAGGCTCGGGAAGTTGCCCTCCACCGTGCCGACGACGAGCACCGTGTGGAACTCTCGACCGACGGCTCCGTGTGCAGTCAGCACCTGTACCGCGTCGGCGTCGCGGCGTTCCCAGGCGGAGAAGCCGGGCCCGCGCTCTCCGGCGTCCACGGAGGCGAGGAAGGCCTCGACCGAGGGATCTGCCGCCGACCCCGCTTCCGCAACCGCGCTGGAGAATGCGACCACGGAATCGAGCTCGCGCCGCGTCTCGACGGAGGCGTCGCCTCCCTCGACCAGGCGGCGCGAGCACGGCAGCTCGCGCCACAGGGTGGCGAACGTGTCGAGCACCGAACGGTCCGCATCCTTCGCGGCGCGATCGAGAACCCCCCGAACCTCCTCCACCTGTGCGGCTTCCTGCGCGGTCAGTCCGTCGGTGAACTCGAGGGCTCTCGACACGGAACCCGTCTTGGTGTGCGCGACCCGCAACAGGCCCCGTGCCGCTGCCGGCGAGAGACGGACGAGGTCCGACGTCAGGACGGACTCGATCAAGCCGTTCCGTTCGTCCTCCGATCCCACCAACCAGCGCAACGCCAACACGAACGGACGCGTGGCGGGTTCTTGAGCGAGGGACACCCCACTCTCCGGCGCCGTCCTAGGCACGCGAGCGTCGTCCAGGGCTCGGAGCAGCCCACCCACGTGCGCGCCCTGCCGGCGGACCACAACCGCCAGGTCTCCCCATGTGACGCCGTCGTCGACGTGGAGTCGCCGCAACTCGCGCGCGATAGCCGCGTACTCCTCCGACGTGTGAGCCGCGCTCCACGCGTCGATGCGAACGGCCTGGGGTGCTCGGTGCGCGGTGTGCAGCTCGATGTGGGCAGCTCCTTGGAAGACTTCGGTGAATCGGAGCGACGGCACGGCGGTCGTTCCCTGGAACGAGAAGACATGTGCATCGGGATCGGCAGCCACGACCAGATCGTTCACCCGGAGCGATGTCACCAACGCCTCCTGCGCGAAGGTCGCATCCTGGTAGTCATCGACGAGCAGATGGTCGAGGAGGGGAGAGTCGGCGGCCGACACCGCGGCCTCGGCGCGGCCGATCAGCGCGGCGAAGTCCACGCGCCGGTCGGCATCCAAGACGTCCAGATATGTCCGGTAGAAGGTCGCGAGCTCGCGCCAGCCGGTGAGGTCGCGGGCCTCCGCTTTCGTCTCGATCTCCTCCGGCGTGAGGCAGGCCTCCTGCGCACGCAATAGGAACTGACGGATCTGGTCGGCGAACCCCCGCAGGGTCAGGAGATGCCCATACGCGGGCCATTCCGCCGGATCCTGTCCCTGGAGCAGATCCTGTACGAGCGCGAACTGATCGGCGGCCGAGAGCACCTCCGGAGGCTCGGTGTAGCCGAGGGCAGAGAAGCGTTCGCGCAGGATCAGATGGCCCAGACCATGGAAGGTCAGGACCTGGAGACTGGAGAGCGAGGAGGGGAGACGCGCGATGAGCGCGTCGCGCGCGGCTTGCCGCGCGCGACGTGACCCCACCACCAACGCGATCCGTTCCGGGTCCGCCCCGCCCTCGACCAGCGTCGCGAACCGTTCGCGGAGAACGGATGACTTCCCTGTCCCGGCAGAACCTGTGACCAAGAGTGCACCGGTCCGATGGGCCAGGACGGCTTCCTGCCGATCATCGAGGGAGGAGGGGGGGTTCACAGTGCGGATGCTACCGCCAGTCGCCGACACCCCCGAGGTCGGGGCGTGGGGGGACCGCGCCGGTCTCCTCCGGCGCAGGGGTCCCGAGGATCCGACGCTGATACCACCGGTCGACATCCCGCGTTGTGAGTCGTCCGAGCGAACGCTCGCCGTCGAGGACGAGTGCCTGCCCACTCCCCGCGATCCATTCCAGCGCGCGATCGAGGGTGAGATCCGGCCGAACCCATCGCATCTGCTCGCGCGAGGTCATCGCTTCTCGAACCCCTCTGGTGGGGTCGCTCCCGCCGACCTTCGCCGCCGTCGTGAAGGACAGCGAGCCGATCACGCGTCCTTGTCCGTCCACGACGGGGAACTCCGTCGAGCGATCCTCGCGGAGATGCGTCTCGAGCGCGTGCAGCAACGTGGTGTCGGCAGGGATCGAGGGTGGTGCTGACCCCATCGCCTCCGAGACCAGTCCTTCGGACAAGCTTCGGAGAACGGGCGCTTGCTTGGTTACCTGGAGTCCCTGGCTGATCATCATCCAGCCGATGAACCCGAAGAACAGCCAGGCACCGTTCTCGGCGCGAAGGAACTGAAGGCCGACGAGTCCGAGCGCGGCGCCGACGACGACTCCTCCCCACCCCGCAACCTTCAGCGCGACGAAGCGGTCCTTCGTGATCCCCCAGACCACCGCCAGCAACATCCGTCCGCCGTCCAGCGGGAATCCGGGGAGGGCATTGAGCGCTGCGAAGAGGAGACTGAGGAACGCGAGACTGTCCAGGATCGCGGAGAGCACGCCGTCTGTCGCCGCCGCGGCGACCCAGAAGACCCCACCCAGCGCCAAGGTCGTGAGGGGTCCGGCGGCTGAGATCAGGAACGAGGCGAGCGGGCCCCGCTCACTCGAATGCGTCTCCGTGTAGCCACCCCAGAACACGAGGGTGATCCCGTGCACGGGTAGGCGGAACGCTCGCGCGGTGGCCGCGTGTGCCAGCTCGTGCAGGATGATGCTGCCGTAGAAGAGCGCTGCGTTCGCGACCGCCCAGCCGAGGGCCTGTTGCTCCGTGAGTATCCCGGCGCCCGCGAGCGAGCGGTAGAAGTCCCACACGATGAACGCCGCGAAGAAGAGCCACGGGAAGGTGATGTAGATCGGGACCCCGCCGATCGATGCCACCTTCCAGCGCTTCTCCACGCCCGGCAGCCTACGAGCTACTCCGGCATGTCGAGGTCGAGCATGGCGCCGAGGTCCCTCGCGTTCCGTACCGCGAAGTCCCGGTAGCAGTTGTTCATCAGGACGTGCGTCTCGCGGGTCTCTTCCGAGAGCCCCTCGATCTTCGGTACCCACTCCTGGAGCTCGTTCTTCTCGTAGTCGTAGCGGAACCGCTCGCTCGCGCTCTCGCTCTTCGTCTGCCACGCCTTGGGGTCCCGTCCGTGGAAGCGCACCATCGCCAGATCGTCCGCCGTCGCCGCGGCGATCGGAGGCATCGAAGAGTCGAAGCCCTGCGGCATGTCCACGCAAACCAACGGCAGGTTGCGCTGGTGTAGGAAGCCAAGCGTCTCCTCGACGTTGCGTTCCTCCAGCCAAGACTTGTGCCGGAACTCCACCGCGATCCGATAGTCGGGCAGTCGCGTCACGGCTTCCTCGATGTACGCCTTGTTCTTCTTCGAGATCGTGAAGTACTGGGGGAACTGGAACAGGACGGCGCCGAGCTTGCCGGCTGAGTGCAGGGGATAGAGCGCGAGGCGGAACCGTTCCCACACTTCTTCGACCGCTTCGTTCGGGAGCTTGTCCCGGTAGAGGCGCCGCTTCTCGAGGAGCTCCTTCGGCAGCTCGGCCTTGATGTCGCCGTAGAGGGAGTCCGGTCGCGTCGGGTGGTTCGTCAGGAGGGAGTAGGCCTTGATGTTGAAGGTGAAATCGGCGGGTGTGCGATCGATCCAAAGCTCCGAGTTCCGCTCGGACGGTGGGAAGTAGTACGTGGAGTCGACCTCGACCAGTGGGAACTTCGAGGCGTAGAACTTCAGCCGTCCTTCAGCCGTCTTCGTGCCGGGCGGGTAGAAGTTCCCGTCCTTGATCAAAGTGGGATCCGTCCACGAAGAGGTCCCGATCAGGATCGAGCCCCGAGTCACGACGGTGTGCCCCCTCCTTCGGTTTCCTCCTCCTTCTTCTTGAAGACGGCGTCCTTGGCCTGGTTCGCCTTCTCCTTCGCGATCCTCAGCAGTCTCTGAGCCCAGACGTACTCGGTTCCGAGGATCGCGAGCCCGGCGAGGATCACGACGATCCCCGGCCCCGGAAGAACCAGCATCGCCGCGCCGGCGAGGAGGACGGCGAAGCCGGCGATCGTGACCGCGACTCGCTTGCCGTTGCGAGCGATGAATCGGGCCACGACCTTGAACGGAACGACGGTCGGGTGGTCATGCCAACGACGGGTCAGTCCAGACGCAGATGTCTCCAGCTCTTCGACCAGCTCGGAAGCGTCGACCTCCTGGGGCTCGTCTCCCCAGACCTCGTCCCGGAAGGGAAATCGGCGCTTCTTCGGATCCTGCTCAGGTTCAGCCGTCATGAGATATCGAGTTTCGCATGGCAGCCGGCGACTGGCCCGGCCCAAGATTGTCAGTCTTGCTTGGCGTACAGCCGATGGGCTACAACTTCGAGCGTTCGTTGGCCCGCGGTAGCCGGGGAGGCCGCATCGCTCCAAAGGGGGAAGATGGCGGTCTCGATCGGTCGCAAGAGGCGCCGGAACATCGATGCTAGCGCTCACGAATCAGGGCTGGCCAAGGTGTTTCTTTGGGCCGTCAGTCTCCTCACAGCCATCGTCGCATTCCCGGGGGCCGCTCGCCTCGCGGGGAATGATGCCGAGCTACTGGAGCTGGGTCTGTGGGCGGCCACCGTGGCTGCAGTAGATCTGGTTCCCGTTCGGGTATGGGGTTCCGTAAGTGTCAGCATGTCGTTTCCGGTGACCCTGGCGGCTGGAATGATCTTTCTTCCGACCGAAGCAGCGTTGATCGCCTTCATTGGCTCCTTCGATCCGCGGGAACTAAAGCGAGGTGTTTCGTTAGCGAAGTCAGTTTTCAATCGGAGCCAGGTGGCTGCAAGCGTGATGGCCGGGTCCGCTCTCTTCCACTTCCTGGATGGAGCCATCCTCAATTGGCCCGAAGTCCTTCTGCCTGGTGGCCTTGCTCTCTTGCTTGATGCAGGAGTCAATTTCATCTTGGTGGCCTCCGCCGTGTCGATCGAGGATCGCTTGGCGCCGCGGGGCGTCTTCTTGAAGATGTTTGGCGCATCGCCCGTTCATTACTTGGCCGGCTACCTGCTCCTTGGTCTACTTGCCCTACCCCTCGCCGCCGCGGTTGCCGTGGGCGATGTTTGGGCACTGCTCTTGTTCCTCGCTCCTCTTGTCCTCGCCCGGGAGATGTTTCGACAGACCCAGCAAGTCCTGTACGCCACGGAGCGCATCCGTCAAAAGGATGCCGCACTACTCGGCGCTGCCGGGGAGGTGGCGCGCGAACGGAGAGACGAACGGCTCGCCCTGGCTGGAGAGTTGCACGATGAGGTACTTCCGTCCCTCTACAAGGTTCATCTGATGGGGCAGGTGCTGAAGCAAGATCTCGCGGCAGGGCGGCTGCTGGAGCTTGACGATGATCTCCCTGAGCTCCTCCTCGCGACCGACGCAGCACAGAGAGGAATCCGGGATCTATTGGGTGACCTTCGTCGATCGCCGCTTGGCGCCGGCGGGCTGGTCCCGACGCTTCGCATGCTGGTCGATCAACTGGCAGCCGCTGGGGCGCCTCCCGTTGTAATAGACCACGAGGAGTTTGAGAGCACACCTCTTGCTCAGCTACTCGCGTATCAGGTCATGCGCGAGGCCCTCCACAACTCTGCGAAGCATGCCAGAGCCTCACAGATTACGGTGCGGCTCTGGGCAGACGAAGCGATGGTTAGGGTCAGCGTCACAGATGATGGTTCCGGGTTCGACTTGTTTGGGGTAGATGGGAATCGGCATTTTGGCCTGCAGATAATGAAAGAACGGCTCGAGGCGGCGGGCGGAATCATGTCGATCGACTCGAGGCTAGGGTCGGGGACCACGGTGGCCGCCAGCATCCCCAAGTACTCGTGAACTCACCGGTTCAGAATTGGAAGGGGGCCCTTCAGGGCCCCCATTTGGTTCAATCTCTGATGTTCGGTCTGTCTAGCCGCGCCAGTGGGCGCCGCCAGCCAGAGCGACAGCCAGCAGAGAGCCGAGCGCGATAGCGATCCGTCGCACGACCTTCATGCCGATCCCCCTCTCATCTAACGGGCCCAACGAGGCAGTCCCGCTTCTGACCTATTCCAACCCCCCATTTGGGGGACTCCGGAAGTGAATATCGACGTCAGACGGGGGATAGACAAGGACGCCGATACAGCTACGGAGCATGCTGTAGGCGCCATGTACGACACTTGCTGTAGGGGTAGTTGGGCTGCTTGCGCTCAGGGCTCCGAACGCCAAGATTGGCCTTCATGAAGGCGAATGCGGCCAAGGTCGATCGGAGGAAGGTAGTCGCCTTCGAGCTACTTGTGATCCTTCCCACCCTCGTGGGGGGTGCCCTGCTCGTTGTACGAGACCCTGCGGCGTTCCGCGAACACTGGGGCGAACTCGTCTTCTGGGCTGCTCTTATCGGCCTGGTCGAGCTCCTCCCAGTTCCGGCTTGGCGTGGCCTGACCATCAGTGTCGGTTTTCCTCTGCTAATGGTTGTGGCATTCCTCTACGAGCCCGTGGCAGCGGCGGCCGTGGCTTTGGTCGGGGCATCCGACCCACGGGAATTCAAACGCGAAGTGACGGTCCTTCGTGCTCTGTTCAATCGCTGTCAGGTTGCTCTGTCTGTCCTTGCAGCGAGCGCGCTGTTCCACGCATTGACTGAGTTCGGCCGCGAGACTAAGGCTGAGTCTGAAATTGTCCTCTTGTTGGCGGCCACGGGTGCGTCGTTGGTGGACTACGCAGTGAACAGTGGACTTGTTGCGATCTTCGTGAGCCTGCGCACAGGGGTGCCGATCCGACAAGTTGCGCGCGAGCTACGAATAGGTCGCCTGAGCGAGTTCCTCGTTAGCTACTTCGGGCTCGGTCTCGTTGGGTTGAGTCTTGCCATCTTGTACGACAGTGTTGATTTTTGGGCCGTTCCGGCACTCCTTGCACCCCTACTGTTTGCGCGTCAGATGTTCTTCCGATCGCAAGCCCTCGAAGAGGCCCACAAGGAACTCAAGGATCGCGAGCAGGTTCTTCGTTCGCTCTCGAACGCCATGGCTGAGGAGCGGGCTGACGAACGATTACAGATCGCCGGATACCTTCATGATGACCTCGCCCAAGTCTTGTTCCGTCTCTCGATCCAGGTCGATGTCGCGCGCAAGCTCCTGGAGAAGGGCCAGACCGAGGACGTGAGCGTCCAGCTCGACAAGATCCGCCAGTCGAAGCAAGAGACATCGGACCGGATCCGCGCGCTCATCCGAGATCTGCATCGTTCGCCGCTGGGAGCGAAGGGGCTCGCGGAGGCGCTCGAGTCGTTCACCGACGAGGTCGGTCGGGACTCCTCGATCCGCTTCCATCGTGACGTGGAGGACATCCAGCTGCCGGCCCCGATCGCCTTGCTCGTGTATCACATCGCCCGGGAGGGCGTGATGAACGCCCTCAAACACGCCCAGCCACGAGACATGTGGATCGCGGTCCGCGAGGAGGACGACGACATCGTGCTCAGCCTCAAGGACAACGGCGTCGGGTTCGACACGAGTGCTCCGGGACCCGAGGGTCACTTCGGCATGGCGATGATGCGCGAACGCGCGCAGGTCGGTGGTGGTCGTTTCGAGGTGGAGAGTGCGCCCGGCGAGGGAGCGTCGATCACGGTCAGGTTCCCCACTTCTCTCCTGCAGCAGGAGCCGCCGGCCGAGGCCCCAGACGGGAGAAGCGGCGATCCGGAGGCAGGTGCTTCCCCCGATACCCCTGGAACAACGGAGCCGATGCCGGGGGATCCTCGCCGAAGCGTCCGAGCATGACTGCGACGACGAGGATCGCGATACCGGCGTAGAGCAGGACATCGCCGATCGAGATCACGGCTCCGATGGGGGGCGGGATCCCGATCACGTCGGCCAGAGGGGTCAGCCTGTCGTCAGGTCCCATCAGGTGATGCTTCGTGACGTCCTCGCTGATGAGTCCCTCGGCGCGGGTGCCGGCCAGTTCGAGAGCGCTTGCACTCACCGGCATCCCGCCGTTCAAGGAGATGACGAGGATGTTGAGGATCAGCCCGGCCATCGCGAGCCACAGGGCGGGAAGTCGCCGGTTCGCCCACGCGAACAAGACCAGGAGCCCGTAGGAGCCCACGAGCAGAGCCCACCCTGCCGGACGGACGATGTCACCGACGAGGGAGACGCCCTGAACGATCAGACCCGCGAGCGCGAGCCCCCACCAGTGCACCCTGAGATGCTCGAACGCTCGGAGGCTGCCACCGGCGATGAACCCGACGCAGACGGCCAAGCCGATCACGATGAGGACCAACATCACGTGGGGAAGTCTCCGACTCGGGCGGCTGATGCGACTGCATCGTTCCATGGCCCCTCAGAGGAGTCCAGCTTCGAGACGGCGCTACCCTTGTTCCGTGAAGGACGACGAGGGCTACTTCGGGCCGGAGAGCGTGTCCTGGCAGGTGCACCGCGAGGTGACGGTCCTGTTCGGCGGCGCCCGAGCGATGCTCATGCAGGCCGCCCATCCGCTGGTGATCGCGGGGGCGAACCAGACGGGGATGTACGAACGCAACCCTTGGACGCGACTCCAACGGACACTGGTGCTGCAATACGCCCTCACCTTCGGTACCAAGGCAGAGGCGCATGCCGCCGCGGATCGCATCAATGGAGTGCACGAACGCATCAACGGCGTCGACAGGGTGACCGGTCTTCGTTACGACGCGCTCGATCCTGGATTGCTGCTCTGGGTTCACGCCTGCCTCGTCGACAGTGCCCTGCTGTTCGAGCGGCTCACCGTGGGTGCCCTCGATCCGGCGGGTCGTCAGCGCTTCCACGAGGAGCAGATGCTGGCTGCCGAGCTGTTGCGACTGCCGAGGGAGCAGATCCCTGCGACGGTCCCGGCACTGGAGGCGTACATCGCCGACACCGCCCGATCAGGGGAGCTGCTCGTGACGGACGCCGCGCGCAGCGTCGCGGACCTGTTCTTCGATCCTCCGCCCGATGCGCAGTGGCGACCCGTCCTCAGAGCAGTCGCCCGTCTCGCGTTCGGATCGCTCCCTCCCGACCTGCGCGAGGGCTACGGCTTCCCGTTCGGCCGGGGAAGGCGGGTGGGCATGCAGTCGACGTTCGCCGCGCTGAAGTTGTTGCGACCGCTGCTTCCCTCTCGGCACCGCTTCATCGCCCCGTATCAACAGTGGCGTCTCCGGGAACGAGGACAGGCCGACGCAGACAGGGTCGAGCACATGCGCCGCTCGCTGGGGATCCGCTTGTGATGGCACACTCCTGATCGTGGCGATCGAGGGGCTGCTGCTGGATATCGATGGCGTGCTGGCCGTCTCCTGGGAGGCGCTGCCCGGCGCGGTGGACGCCATGAAGCGCCTGCGTGAAGACGGGATCGCGTTCCGTCTCATCACGAACACGACGACGAAGACCCGCGCCGACCTTGCGGGCACTTTGCGGGACGCTGGATTCGATGTCGGCGAGGAGGAGATCGTGACCGCCGTCGTCGCGACGACCGCCAATCTGCGCGCCGCACACCCGGGAGCGAAGGTCTTCGTTCTCTCCGATGGAGACGCGACGGAGGACCTGGCAGGCGTCGACCTCGTTCCGGTCGAGGACGCCGACGTGATCGTGATCGGAGGCGCCTGCGAGGACTTCACCTACGCGACGATGAACAGGATCTTCCGCCGTCTGATGGACGGCGCCTCGCTCGTCGGGATGCACAGGAACCTCTTCTGGAAGACGAGCGAGGGTTGGGAGCTCGACGGCGGCGCGTACATCGCCGGACTCGAGCAAGCCGCGAGCACGAAGGCGACGATCTGCGGGAAACCGGAGAAGGCGTACTTCGACGCGGCCTTGGCGATGCTCGGCGTGGGCACCGATCACGTCGCGATGGTGGGCGACGACATGGTGAACGACATCCTCGGGGCGCAGGCGGCGGGGCTCACCGGGATCCTCGTCCGCACCGGGAAATACAGAGAAGGGGACGAGGATCATCCGGAAGGCCGGCCCGATCACATCCTCGCGTCGTTCGCGGAAGTGCCCGCTTTCGTCGGATCGTCGTAGACGAGGCTCGACCGTTCATGAGACCTGAGCGCGAACGCTTCGCACGACGACTCTTCGCGGGGATCGCGCCCCGATACGAGCGGATGGGAGCGCTGCTCTCCTTCGGCCAGGATGGGCGATGGCGACGCTTCCTCGTGTCGAAGACGAACGCCGTCCCGGGATCGACGGTCCTGGACGTCGCGGCCGGGACCCAGCTCGTCTCTCGAGCGCTCGCCGCGCGGAAGAGCGTCCGGGTGGTGGCGCTGGACCAGAGCGAGCCCATGCTTCGCGCCGGTCGCGAGCCGAATCGGCTGGCCGGTCTCAACGACCGGATCGCACCTGTGCTGGGACAGGCGGAACGTCTCCCCTTCGCGGATGCGTCCATCGATGCCGTCACCTTCACCTACCTGCTGCGTTACGTGGAGGACCCGGCGGCGACCGTGGGAGAGCTCGCGAGGGTGATCCGGCCGGGAGGCTCGATCGCGATGCTCGAGTTCCATGTGCCGCAGTCGCCGATCCCGCGCGTGGGTTGGTGGATCCACACGAGGTTGCTGATGAGGGTCATCGGGAGCGGCGCATCCCCGGCGTGGGCTCGGACGGTCGCCTTCCTCGGGCCGAACGTCTCGCGCTTCGTCGAGGCGCACCCGATGGAGGAGTGGGTGCGCTGGTTCCAGCGCGCGGGCATCCGGCACGTCCGAACGCGATCGTTCCTGTTCGGCTCTGCCGTCGTTCTCTGGGGCGTGAAGGGCAGATGAGCGAGGAGCGGCCCGCGTTCTACGCGCTCGCGCCGGGCGGCTGGCGTGACTGGTGGACGCTGCTGCATCCGCCCTACACGTCGTGGCACCTCTCCTACGTTGCTCTCGGAGCCGCGACCGCGCCCGAGCTCGATCTCTACCTGCTGGGGATGAGCCTGCTCGGGTTCTTCCTGGGCGTGGGGATCGCGGCGCACGCGCTCGACGAGCTCCGAGGCCGACCCCTCGGGACCGAGATCCCCGATCGGGTGCTCCAGGGCCTCGCGATCGTCGCGCTCGTGGGCGCCGCGGCCGTCGGGATCGTCGGTGTCGTGCAGGTCTCCGCGTGGCTCTTGGTCTACATCGCCGTAGGCGCATTCCTCGTCGTCGCGTACAACCTCGAGCTCTTCGGCGGCACGTTCCATTCCGACCTGTGGTTCGCGCTCGGTTGGGGCGGTTTCCCCGCGCTGACCGGGGCGTTCGCACAGGATGGAACGTTGTCCGTCGCAGCCGTCCTTGTCGCGGCCGCCTGCGCGGCGATCAGCGCCGCCCAACGCGCGCTCTCGACGCCCGTGCGCCGCCTCCGGCGCCGAGTCGCGACCGTCGAGGGGACGATCACGCTGAGGGACGGCACCACGGAGCCGATGGGGGTCGACGCCATCAAGACGGCGCCGGAGGCGGCGCTGAAGCTCCTGTCCATCGCGATGCCGGTGCTCGCGGTCGCGTTCGTGCTCTCGAGGCTCTAGCGCTCTCGGGTCCGTAGTATCCGCGCCGTGTCGGCACTGCATCGCGTCATCGGGTTCGCGGTCGTCGCCATCTTCGCGCTCGGGTGGATCTGGGGGCTCGCAGCCAAGGTCACGCGACGCGAACCGGGAGACGGCTACTGGACGTGGCTCGCCGTCGCGCAGGTGGTCGCCGGCGCCCAGGCGCTCCTCGGCACGATCCTGCTCATCGCCGGACGGCGGCTCGAAGCAGAAGGGGCGTTGGGGGGCACGCTGCACTACGTCTACGGCTACCTCCCGTTGCTGCTCTTCGTGTTCGCTCATGTGGTCGCGAGGGCGGGCGACGCTCGCGCGGTGGGGATCGATCGGCCGATGAGGCCATGGGTGCCCTTCGCCTGGGCGTCGTTCATCAGCTTCGGTCTCACGCTCCGAGCACTGATGACTGGGCTCGGCTGGTAGCGATTCGCCCTCCCAGCTGCGAGATGATGCATCCGTGCGTGGATGGACGAAGGCGGTGCTGTGGGTGGGCATCTTCTTGGCGTGTGCCGCGGCCGGCGCGTACATCGCGTACCGGTTCCCCCCGAACCTGTTCCCGCCCGAAGTGCGGGACCCCGGCGGCGCCCCGAGCCAGAGCCCGAGTCCATCGGTACCCGAGCTCGTTCGGTGGCAGCTCGTCATGTCCAGCCGGACGATCCACACCTACCGGGTGGGCGGTTCGTGCACGAGTGACTGGCGGCTGCAGGGACGGATCCGGCTGACGGAGTCGGGTCGCGTTCGGGGGCGCGGGATCGCTCGGCTCCAGCCCGGCGCCGGGTGCGATTTCCCCTCGGCGCAGGTCCAGTCTCGCCGGATCGTCGTCCTGATCTTCGGACGTCGCGACGCCGGCGAGCTCGACCTCCGTTTCCGGGAGGGAGGCCGCCGGCCGGTGGGATCGCAGGACCTGGGCGCCTTCCTGAAGACGCTGACGACGCTCAGGTTCTCGATCCCCGAGCGCGCGGGTGCCGACGCCACCAAGCCGAAGCGGGTCGAGGATCCGGAGGACGAGATCTACGCGTCCATCACGAGGATCGGGCTCCGGCGGTAGCGCGGAGCCGGATCGTCGCGAGGTCTTGGTGGAGCGGGCCGACGCTCCAGAGGCCCTCGCGCTCGGCGAGCCGAGACCCGAGTGCGTCGGACAGTTCGCCATCGCGGTCGGGGGAGAGGCAGAGACGCCGTCGAACGAGCGCGACAGCGTCGGCATCCCGCTCGAAGCCCCCTCCGCGCGGTGGCGCCGACCAGAGCTCCATCCGAGGATCGAGGTCGAGCTCCGTCAGCGCCTCGAGCGCGTCAGCGGCGACCGGCCCGTCGGGCCGGTCGACCCCATGGAACCGGAGCCACAGGTCGTTCATCCAGTGGAGCGGGTGGCGCTCCGTGAGCTCGAACACCACGCTGCTTCGAGCAGCCGCGGCGAGGCCGCGCGCGAATGGCTCGAGATCCGCCACGTTGTAGAGGACGTGCCCCGCGACCGCGACGTCGACCGGGCCGACCTGCTCGGCGACATCTGGCCAGCGTCCGTGCACTGCTTCTGCCTCGACGCCGGCCGCGCGGGCATTCGCCAGGAAGCCGTCGAGCATGTCCTCCTGCGCGTCCACGCCGACGAGCACGCGCGCGTGCCCGGCGAGGGGAAGCGAGGTGGCACCTCCTCCGCAACCGACGTCGAGCACACGACCGCCTTCGGGGAGGCTCTCGAGGGCTCGAGCGGTCGTCGGCGAGGGGCCCGTTCGGTCGGTCGCGCGCTCGCCCCTAGTGCGGAAGAGCTCCGTGGGGAAGCCGTAGGGTGACTCCGGCGCGGCGGCGATGATCTCGGGCGGGATCGCCCAGCGTTCGAGGTGCGCTCGCCACCGTTCGGTCGCCGTCACGTCTCGCCGAGGACCTCGTCCGTGTGTTCGCCGAGCAGCGGCGGGGCTCGCCGCGTATCGAGGACGCGGCCGTCGAATCGGATGGGGTTGCGAACGAGGCGGAGCGTTGTGCCACGCGCCGGGTCGTCCACGTCCTCGACGATCGCAGCGCCTTCGGGTGAAGCGAAGACCTCATCCATCGCTCGGATCGGGGCGCAGGGGACGGAGGCTGCCTCGAGGGCGCCGATCCATTCGTCGGCGCTCTTGGTCGCGAAGGAGGCGCTGAGGAGCGGGATCAGCTCGTCTCGGTGGCGCACTCGTTCCTCATTCGTCGCGTACCGGGCGTCATCGGCCCACTCGGGGTGTCCGACCACCTCGCACGTTCGCCGGAAGAGCCTGTCGTTCCCCGCGGCGAGGATGAACGGCCTGTCCGATGCGTGGAATGCCTGGTACGGGCAGATGTTGGGGTGCGCGGTCCCCATCGGCCCGGCGACGATCCCGCCGATCAGATGATTGGCGGCCTGGTTCGTCATCGCGGCCGCGCTCGCGTCGAACAACGACACGCTGACATGGCCTCCCCGACCGGTTCGCGTCCTTTCGTGAAGCGCCGCGAGGATGCCGATCGCCGCCTGCAGGCCTGTGATGACGTCGAGGAGCGCGACGCCGGCCTTGACCGGTTCACCGCCCGGCTCGCCGGTGACGCTCATGAGTCCGGACAGCGCCTGGACCATGATGTCGTAGCCCGGACGACGTTCGGCGTCGGGCACGTCGTCGTTGAAGGCCGTCAACGAGCACGTGATCAGGCCGGGAGTCGCTCGACGGAGCTCCTCGGGATCCAGTCCGAGCTCAGCCATGAGGCCCGGCCGGAAATTCTCGATCAAGACGTCCGAGCCGCTCGCGAGGCTTCGGACGTGATCGACACCCTCCGCGGTCTTGAGATCCACCGCGACCGAGCGCTTGTTCCTGTTGAGGGAGAGGTAGTAGGCGGCGTCCTCACCCACGAACGGGGGACCCCAATGGCGCGTGTCGTCGCCCTCCCGTGGCCGCTCGATCTTGATCACATCGGCGCCCATGTCGCCCAGGACCTGGGTCGTGAGCGGTCCCGCGAGCACCCTGGAGAGGTCCAGGACGCGGATGCCGGACAGAGGTGACGGATCCACGGAGCGGAGCCTATCTACCCGACCGGACCGCCTCGTGGTCGAGGACTGCCTGAACCTAGTGCGCTTCCGCACAACTGGCGCATAGCCGTGACAATCAGGGAGAATCCGGCTGTGAACGAGCAGAGCCTCGAGCGCGTCAATGCATTCCTCGCCGCTGTCGCGGACCGCACAGACAAGGGGGAGTTGCTGGAAGCCACGCCTGCTGAGCTTGGCAGGGAATTGGGCTTCCCAGATCCATTGTCGATCGCTCGCGCAGTCAGGGCGCTCGTCGCGCGGCGCCGGCTCGAGCCCGCGGGCGGCTCCTATCGGCTCTTGGACAACACGCCGGTGGCCGAGGGCGAACGGGAGACGATCGAGCGACGGGGAAGGCGCGCGCGCAAGCGGCCGGAGGATCCAGGCTCCCGGCGCGGGGGTCTGGCCTATTCGGATCTAGGCAGAGCCACGGTGGACCGGCTGGTGGAGCTGGGTCAAGAGGTATCCCAGCTCCGCGCCCAGTTGAAGACGTCCCGGGAGGAAGCACGTCAGAACCGAGAGATGCGAGCGGAGGCTGAGCGGCGGGCTCGCGGGCTCGCCGAGCGAGCCCGCGAGTTGGAGAATCGCGTCGAGATGGCCGAGTCCAACCTCCGGACGCTCCTTGCCTCAGCCCGTGCGACCGGCATGCATCCGGACCAGCGGCTGCCCGACTCCGAGATGGAGGCGATCCTGGGTGTCCTGAAAGGCAACGGCGAGCAGCACTCGGAGGAGGAGGAGGATTCTTCGCCTGGGGAGCCTATGGACCGCCCGTCCGAGGGATCTCATGCGGCGACGGCTCCGGCCGAGGAGATGTGACCGACCCTCGTTCGAGCCACGCCTCGTAGCACGCCGCCAGGTGACCGGGAGCGAGCTCCTTCAGTCCGAGATCTTCCCCACGACACTTCTCTTCGATCCCGAGGCTCGCCGCCTCCCCCGAAGCGACTACCGGGCATCGCGGATGGAACCGACAGCCGGGTGGGACCCGTGTCGGGTCGGGCGGCTCGCCGAGCAGGATCGGGCGGTCGATCCCTCCTGCCTCCGGCACGACGTTGAGCAACGCCTTCGTGTACGGGTGGCGCGGGTGCAGCAACACATCCTCGGCGGGGCCGATCTCCACGATCCTGCCGAGATACATCACCGCCACCCGGTCGGCCACGGTCCATGCGAGCCCCAGGTCATGTGTCACGATCAAGATCGACAGCCGGAGATCGTCACGCAGCTGCAGGAGCAGCTGGAGGATCTCGCCACGAACGGACGCGTCGAGGTTCGAGACCGGCTCGTCGGCCACGATCACTTTCGGGTCGAGTACCAGCGCCCCCGCGATCACCACGCGCTGCCGCTGGCCCCCCGAAAGCTCATGGGGAAACAAGAGATAGAAGCGTTCCGGCGGGCGCATGCCGGCCCGTGACAGCGCCCGAGCCACCAGCTCCTCCTCCGATTCTCCGTTCGGCCCCTGATGGATCCCGTGGATCCGAAGGCCTTCCGCGACGCTCTCGTAGATCGTCTGGCGTGGATTGAGCGAGGCCGTCGGGTCCTGGAAGACCATCTGCACCTCTCGGCGATACGCGCGCAGCTTCCGGCCGAGCGGTTTCCCTCTGAACGAGATCTGACCGGCGTTGGGGCGGATCAGCCCCATGACCGCGCGGGCCAGCGTCGTCTTCCCACAGCCCGATTCGCCGGCGAGCGCGAGCACCTCGCCTTCGTGCAGGCTGAGGTCCACGCCGTCGACCGCGGTCGCGACCGTCCCTCGGTTCCGCCGGAATCCCTGGAGGAGCGACGTCCGTCCCGCGAAGCTGACCTCGAGACCCCGAACCTCGATGATCGGGTCGCCCATGGTCTGCTCGCGATGCTCGAGCGTGGTGTCTCTCATTGCGATGCCTCCGAGAGGGACGGAGCGCCGGAGACATGGATGCAGGCGGCGCGGCGGCCCTCGCCGGCGGGCCACAGGTCGACGTCGAGCGTCGGGCAGACATCGATCGCGACCGCACACCGAGGGTGGAACGGGCACCCGGACGGGATGTGCTGCGGATCCGGAGGGTCTCCCCCGAGACCGGAGGGCTTGCCGCGGAACCGCATGTCTCCGATCTCCGGGAACGCGCCCGCGAGGGCCGTCGTGTACGGGTGCGCCGGCTCGTGGAACACCCGGTCGGCGGCTCCTTCCTCGACGATCTTGCCCGCGTACATGATCGCGATCCGATCGGAGACCTCTGCGAGGACAGAGAGGTCGTGGGTGATGAAGAGCATCGCGAGACCCAGCTCGCGTTGCAGGCTCTTGAGGAGCTTGAGCACCTGCGCCTGGACCATCACGTCCAGGGCGGTCGTCGGCTCGTCGGCGATCACGAGCGACGGGTTGCAGGCGAGCGCCATCGCGATCATCACCCGCTGCTTCTGACCCCCGGAGAGCTCGTGCGCATAGTCGTCGATCCGCCGAGCCGGCAGGCCCACCTCCTCGAGCAGCTCGGCCGCTCGGACCCTCGCCTCTCGCTCCCCAGCGAGTTTGTGCACGGTGATCGCCTCGGCGATCTGATCCCCGATCCGCCGCACCGGGTTCAGGGCGTGCAAGGCGCCCTGGAAGATGATGGATGCGCCCGTCCAGCGGAGGGCTCGCAGCTGACCGGGCTTCATCGCGAGCACGTCCTTCCCGTCGAGCAGGATCTCGCCCTCGATCTTCGTCTTCGCCGAGTGGAGCCGGAGGATCGCTCCGGCGATCGTCGACTTGCCGCATCCCGACTCGCCGGCCAGACCGAGCACGTGTCCTTTGTCGATCTCGAGGTCGACGCCGCGCACGGCGGGCACGTCGCCGCCCTTGGTTCGATAGGTGACGCGCAGGTCCCGGACCGAGAGGACGCTCATGCCGTCACCGCTCTCGGATCCTCGGGTTCAGGACCTCGTCCAGGGCATAGCCGCACATCGTGAAGGCGAGCGTCACGAGGCAGATGCAGACGCCCGGGGGGATCAGCCACCACCACAAGCCCGCCGACAGCGCACCTGCGTCGAAGGAGTCGAAGATGATGATCCCCCACGAGATCGTGGATGGGTCCCCCAGGCCGAGGAGCGCGAGGGTCGTCTCCGCCAGGATCGAGAGCGCCACCGTGAGCACGGTGTTCGCGAAGATCACGGGCATCACGTTCGGCAGGATGTGCCGACTGACCAGGTGCCAGTTGCTCGAGCCCAATGCCCTCGCCCGTTCCACGTACGGCCGCTCCTTGACGGACAGCGTGTCCGCCCGTACCAGTCGCGCCGTGCCGGCCCATGACGTGATCCCGATCACGAGGATCGTGTTGAACAGCGACTTCCCGAGGATCGACGCGAGGACGATCGCGAGCGGGATCCAGGGGATCACGAGGAACCAGTTCGTGAGCGCGTTCATCACGGTGTCGACCCGACCACCGTAGTAGCCCCCCGTGATCCCCACCGCGGTCCCCACGACCATCGTCACGACGGTCGCGGCGAACCCGACCAGCAGCGAGATCCGAGACCCGTAGAGCACGAGATCCAAGACCGACCGGCCGAAGTCGTCCGTGCCCAGGGGGAATTCCAGCGAAGGAGGCTCGAAGGGGAGGCCAGGTGAGGTTCCCACCTTCAGGTCCTCCGGCGACACGAGCAAGGGAGCCGCCAGCGCCAGGAGGATGAACACCACCAGGAGCCCGAGGCCGATCATCCCCATCCGGCTCTTACGGTAGACACGCCAGAACCCCTGCAACGCTCGGCGCCGGCGAGCCCATCGGATCCTCCTCGGATCGCGCGGGGCAGGAGGCGGGGGTGCCTCAACTCCGACGGTGAACGCCGAGGGCTCGTGTGGGGTCTCGATCGTGCTCATGCTTCCTTGACCCTCGGATCGAGGTAGCCGTAGAGGATGTCGGCGAGCAGATTGAAGAAGATCACCGCCGCGCTGGAGAGCAGGAAGATCGCCTGGATCACCGGGTAGTCGCTCCCGTTGATCGCGGCGTACGTCAGCTGTCCGAGGCCGGGCCAGGAGAAGACCTGTTCCACGATCACGGCTCCTCCGAGGATGAACCCGACGCTGTAGAAGGCGAGTGTGAAGGTGGGGAGCAGGGCGTTCGGGACCGCATGCCGCCTGCGGACATCCCTGTCACGCACGCCTTTGGCTCGCGCCGTCAGGACGAAATCCTCCCCCATCACCTCTAGCAACGAGGAACGCATGATGATCGCGAACTCGCCGATATACCCCAACGTGAGCGTGAGACACGGCAGCACGAGATGCTTGCCGATGTCCAGGATGTGCGCGATCCCCGTCAGCTCGTCGGTGGATTCGATCCCTCCGGCGGGGAGCCAGCCGAGCGTTCCGGCGAACGTGATCAACAGGATCATCCCGAGCCAGCCTTCGGGCATCGAGTAGAGCGTGAGAGACCCGAGGAGCGAACCCGTGTCGAACGCGGTTCCGCGGCGCCAGGCTCCCTTGATCCCGATCAGGATGCCGAGCAAGGTCGAGAGGACCGTTGCCGTCCCCACGAGGATCAGCGTTGGTCCCACCCGTTGCGTCACGGAGTCCATGACCGGCCGTCCGGAGATGAACGAATAGCCGAACTCGCCGCGCAGCGAGTCGCCGAGATAGTTCACGAACTGCTGAGGCAGCGGATCGTCGATCCCGAACTCTTCGCGGAGCAGCGCTTGCTCGTGTGGATCCAGATGGACGCTGCTCCGCGTCAGCAGCTTCACCGGGTCACCGATGGCGCGGAACAGCACGAAGTTGAAGGCAAGCACGAAGGCCAGGGTCGCGAGAGCGTGAAGCACCTTGCGAAGCAGGTACTTCCCCGATCCCAACCCCGGCCTCCGAGCTCGTCGCTACCCGGCGCTCAGGCCTCGTCCTCCTCGCCACGCCGGCGGCCGATCACCACGAAGGCGATGATGGCGAGCACGACGATCGCTCCGATCCCCACGAGCAAGCCGGTCGACATGCCGCCCTCGTCGGCGGCGGCCCCCGGCTCACCGGCGACGACCGGCTTCAGGTTCATGTAGGAATCGACCCGCCATCCGAAGAGGAGCGAACCGCCGTTGGTGGGCGTCTTCACGTACCCCTCGAACGTGTCCGTCCGATAGGCGTGCAGGAGCTCCGGGTACACGAGCGCGATCTCAGGGATCTGCTCGTAGTGGAGCCGCTGGAACTCGTGCACGAGGCCCTGACGCTCTTCCCGATCGAACGTCTGACGCTGCTCCGTGTACAGGTCGTCCAGCACCGGGTTCGAGTAGCAACCGTCACTCCAACCCAAGCACTGCTCCGTCGTATAGATCGACATGTTGAAGTCCGGGTCGGGGTCGCCTCCCCAGCTCCAGATGTAGGCATCGAACGTGCCGTTCTCCCACTCCTCGTATGCCTTGGTCTCGGTCACGTTCCGGAGGTCGAACTTGATCCCGATCTGCTCCATCCAGCCCGCCATCAACTCTCCGGACTTGACCGAGCCACGGGAGTCGGTGACACCGAGGATGTCCAGCACGAGCGGTTCTCCGCTCTTCGGGTCGATTCGGATGCCGTCCGCAGTCTTCTCGGTGTACCCGGCATCATCGAGGATCTGGTTCGCCTCCTCGATGTTGAAGTCGTACTCCTCATCGGCGGGGATATCGAGATGCCAGAACGCCTTGTCGGGGGAGATGAACGTGTCGGCCGGCACGGCCGCGCCCTGGAAGACGACATCGGCGAGCGCCTGCTTGTCGATCGCGTGGGCGATCGCCAGACGCACGGCGTGATCGTGCAACGCCGGATGGTTCGTCTCCTCGGTGACCGCAGGCGATCCGTACATGATCGGATGCGCCTTGGCCTGCCCGCCGAAGTTGAACGCCAGGTTCGTGTGGTAGTCGGCGGCCTCCTCGCTGATGGCGACGCCCTCCTCACCTTCGAGGCTCTTGGCGAGTGTCACCGGGATGTCGTAGGCGAAGTCGATCTCGCTGGACTTCAGTGCCTGGACCATCGCTTCGTCGTTGCCGTAGACGTGGAAGACGACCTCGTCGATCGTCGGGTCGCCGAAGAAGTGCCCGTCCACCGCTTCCATCCGCCAGAACTGCTCCGGCTTCCACTCCGTCAGCTGGAAGGGGCCCGATCCGATCGAGGGGATCTCCTCGAACGAGCGGATCTCCTTGGCCGGCTTGCCGTCGAGGGCGCCCCAGACGTGCTCGGGAAGGATCGGGATGTACGGCGGGACGGTGGGCGCGAGCGTCGGCTCCTCCGAGTGCCAGATCAGGGTCGTTGCGTCGGGCGCCTCGAAGGTGGGGTTGTAAGGCAGGTAGTCGGCGAACGTCGCCAGGTTGTTGTCGAGGATGAAGCGATAAGTGAACGCGATGTCAGCCGCGGTGAGCGGCTCGCCGTCGTGCCATTTCGCGTCATCGCGGATCGGACAGGTCCATGTCATGTAGTCCGAACTCGGCTCACAGCCAGGTGTGAGCTCCGGGACCGGTGAGAGGTCGTCGGCGCTGAAGCCGTAGAGCATGTTGTAGTTGAGGAGCATCATCTCGTATTCCGAGGTGCAACATGCCTTGAACACGTTCGCCGAGACCATGTCGCTCGTCGTGCCGACATGGAGCGTGAGCTTCTCGGCATCGGCAGAGGCCGATTCAGATTGCCCTAACGCGGATCCAGCGAGCCCGACCATGACCGCAGCGGCCACCGCGAGCGCGAGCGACGCTCGTCGCATTCCTCTCATCGCTGCCCCCTTCCGAAGGTCTTCTTCACGTTCCTACGCATGGGTCTTCGAATCGGTTGGAGCTTCCACGCTCTCTTGGGCGTCCGGGTCTCGGTCCGCCCGGGCCGACCCGCGTTCTTGAACGTCGGGTCAGTCGAGAGGGTCTGTATAGCATCGGGGGCCCGAGAGCGCCAGGCACGGCATGGTCACTCCGGACCAGCCAGCCCGTCTCCGGGGGGATGCCGGGCCCTTCGGGCGGAGTGGTCAGGCTTGTTCCTCGTCAGCTCATTCTGCTTAGCTCCTAGGGCATGCGGGTCCTCTTCGCAGACGCCATCGACCCCTCCACCGTCGACGCACTGACGGAGCGCGGGCATGGATGTGTCTCGGAGCCGAAGCTCTCGGCCGACGACCTTCCCGCTCGGATCCCGGGTTTCGAGGCTCTGGTCGTGAGGAGCACGGAAGTGACAGCGGCCTCGATCGAGGCAGCCGACGCCCTCGAGCTGATCGTGCGTGCCGGAGCGGGCACGAACACGATCGACGTGGACGCCGCGTCCGCGGTCGGGATCTATGTCACGAACGTCCCCGGGCGGAACGCGATCGCCGTCGCCGAGCTCACCATGGGGTTGCTCCTCGCGATCGACCGACGGATCGCTGACAACGTGGCCGACCTCCGGACGGGCTCCTGGAACAAAGCCGACTACTCGAAAGCCGACGGCCTGTTCGGGAAGGTGATCGGCGTCGTCGGGCTCGGTGAGATCGGTTTCGCCGTCGCGGAGCGAGCGAACGCGTTCGGACTGGAGGTGCACGCCATCCGCAAGGACCGGGACGAGGCAGCCGAGGAGCGCATCAGGGCGCTCGACATCGAGCTCGTGGACTCGCTCGAGGAGCTCGTGGCCTCCTCCGACATCGTATCCATCCACGTCCCTGCCACACCCGAGACCGAGTCGATGTTCGACGCTCGGCTCCTCGATCGGATGAAGGAGGGCGCGATCCTCCTCAACACCTCTCGCGGGGACATCGTGGACGAGGCCGCGCTCCTGGATGCGCTCGAGACGCGCGGGATCCGCGCAGGGCTCGATGTGTATCCCGACGAACCCGGTTCGGGTGCGACCGACTGGTCCTCGAAGCTCGCCCAACACCCTCACGTCGTCGGAACGCACCACATCGGAGCGTCCACCTCGCAGGCTCAGAGGGCGGTGGCGGAAGGGGTCGTCGAGATCATCGATGCGTTCGTCCGGGGGGAGATCTTGAACTGCGTGAACCTCGCGCCGACCCGGCTGGGCACCCACACCCTGCACGTCCGCCACTTCGACCGCGTCGGCGTGCTGGCAGGGGTGTTCGACATCCTGCGGCGCCGTGAGCTCAACGTCGAACAGATGGAGAACCGCGTCTTCGAGGGGCGGAACGCGGCGGTCGCGACGATCGACGTCGTCGGGGACGTTGGCCCGGATCTGATCGCGGCTCTCGTGGCGCTCGAGGACGTGATCCACGTCTCGGCGGTCCCGACCGAGCGAGGTCGGTCGTGAGGGTTCACAACTTCTGCGCCGGTCCATGCACCCTCCCGCTCGCCGTGCTGGAGGAGGTGCAGTCCGAGCTCCTGGACTTCGGGGGTGCCGGCATGTCGGTGATCGAGATGAGTCATCGGAGCCCGGAGTACGAGGCCGTCCACGAGGAGACGCTCACCCTCTTCCGCGCGAACTTCTTGGTGCCCGAGGAGTTCTCGATCCTGTTCCTCCAGGGTGGAGCGACGCTGCAGTTCGCCCTCGTCCCGATGAACCTGCTCCTCGAGGGAGCGCGTGCGGGATACGTCCGATCGGGCACATGGGCCAAGGGGGCGCTACAGGATGCGAGCGCGTGGGGGGACGCGTATGTCGCATGGGACGGCGAGCCGTTCTCGTTCACACGGATGCCGTCGGACGACGAGCTGGAGATCGCCGGAGCCACCAGATACCTGCACGTGACCTCGAACGAGACGATCGAGGGGATCCGGATGGCCGAGTTCCCGGACGTCGAGGTCCCGCTGGTGGCGGACATGTCCTCGGACTATCTGAGCCGGCCGATCCCGTGGGACCGGTTCGACCTCGTATACGGGGGTGCGCAGAAGAACCTCGGCCCCGCCGGCCTCGCGGTGGTCGTGGTGCGGACGGCACTGCTCGAAGAGTTGAACCCGAACCTTCCGACGTACCTGCGACTGGGATCGCACGCGGAGAAGAACAGCCTGTTGAACACGCCTCCGATGTTCGCGATCTACGTGACCGGGAAGGTGCTCCGCTGGATGCGCGACCAGGGGGGAGTCGGAGCGATGGAGGAACGCGCTGCCCGGCGATCCGGAGCGGTCTACGACGCCATCACGAAGAGCGAGGGCTTCTATCTCTCGCCCGTGGATCCGGCTCACCGCTCGCACATGAACGTGGTGTTCCGCACGCCGTCGGACGAGCTGGATGCCTCGTTCCTGAAAGGTGCCGAACGGGAAGGCCTCGTCAACCTGAAAGGCCATCGGAGCGTCGGTGGGGTCCGGGCGAGCATCTACAATGCGATGACCGACGAGGGCGTGGACACCTTGGTCGGATTCATGGCGGGGTTCCGGGATGCCAACGGATGAGCACGCTCGAGCCGTTCCCCGCGCGGATCGTGCGTGCCGAGTGGGCAGACCACGTGGTCTCGCCGATGCACGACGCGCTCTCGCGTGAGGAACGAGCCGCGCTCCTGGCCGAACGTCCGTACTCGTGGTTGCACGTGTCGCGAACGCCGGACGATGCGACGGACGGACGGGAGGCGGACCCCGAAGCGCTCGATGAAGCGAACGCGGCCGCCCTGCATCGGCTTCTCGACGCGGGGCTCTACGAGGGATTCCCGGAACCCGCCCTCTACATCTATCGACTCCGATCCGCCGATCATGTGCAGACCGGGATCGTCGGTGAGGTGCCGCCGCAGGCCTTCGTCGACGGCCGAGTCCTCGGGCACGAAGGGGTGCAGCCCGAGCGCGTCGACGCGCTCGGGCTGCACCTCGCTCGCCTGGGCGCCAGATCCACGCTGGTCGCGCTGATGTTCCGCGCGGACGACGACATCCGGAAGATCGTGGAGACGATCACGGAGGGAGCACCGCTCCGGAGGTTCGGGACGGGCGATCTCGAACAGAGCGTGTGGCGGATCGACGACGGCGAATCCATCGAGCGGATCCGGGAACGTCTCGAGCAGCAGCCGTTGTACATCACCGACGGACATCATCGAGCGATGGCGTCCGTGGATCTCTGGGAGCGCTCCGGCCGGCCGGGTGGGGCCGGCGTGCCGGCCGTGCTCTTCCCCGAGGATGCGCTGAGGATGCTGGCGTTCCATCGTCGGATCGTCGGCCCGCTCCCGATGGCGGTCGACGAACTCCTCGCTCGGCTGCGCGAGCGGCTGACCGTGGAGCAGGCGGAGACCCAGCCGGTCGAGCGAGGGGTGTTCGGTCTCTACGTCGGTGGGCGCTGGTATCGGCTCGTGCCCGCGGAGGAACCGGACCTGGTTGGGGTGGAGTCGCTCGACGTGTCGCGACTCCACCGCGAGGTCCTGGAACCGATCTTCGGGTTCGGGGAGGCCGGTGACCCCGGGCTGGAGTTCGTCTCCGACGCGGTTCCCCTCGAGGAGCTGACGAGAAGGGTGGACGAGGACGGAGGGGCGGCGTTCACGCTGATGCCGCCGACCTTCGATCAGTTCGTCGCGGTGGCGGACCGCCACGAGCAGATGCCCGCCAAGGCGACCTACTTCGATCCGAAGCCGCAGTCCGGTCTCTTCTTGAGGCTCGAGGAGGAAGAGCGAACCCCCGAGGGGCTGTCCATCACCTCGTGACGGATGCCCGCGCCTCGGTCTGGCGATCGGCGCGTCGCGCGAGGGCATCGAACAGCGCTTGTTGTGAAGGATCCCGCTCGGCGGTTTCCTCCGGATGCCACTGCACGCCGAGCATCCACGCCGCGCGCATGTCTTGGGGATCGGGGACGATCCGCTCGATCGCTTCGATCAGGCCGTCGGGGCTCCGACCCGTGACGGCCAATCCTTCACCGAGCCGGTCGACTCCTTGGTGATGATGGGACGCGCTCGCGAGGGGACCGGACTTCGTCACCGCGGCGAGTCGGCTCTCCGGTTCCGGCGTCACCACGTGGATCGTCTGGGTCCCTTCGAGCGGCACCCCGTGTTCCAGGAGGTCGGGATGGTCCGGGAGATGGCCATGCAGCGTGCCGCCGAAGGCGACGTTCATGATCTGCATCCCGCGACAGATGCAGAGGGTCGGGACGGCCAGCTCGTCCGCTGCCTTGAGCAGTGCGATCTCGAACTCGTCCCGGTCGGGCTCCACCCCGTAGAGGTGGTCGCCGGGCTCCGCTCCGTATCGCTGCGGATCGACGTCGCCGCCACCGGCGAGCAGCAGGCCATCGAACGGCTCGAGGATCTCTTCCGGCGTTCCCTCCTCGCCGGGCGCCAGGATGGCCGTGCGCGCGTCGGCTCGCCGGAGCGCGTCGAGATACGGCTTCGGGACGCCGTACCCCCCTTCCGGCCATCGCGCGACGCGGTCTTCGGAGAGGTGGTAGGCGACGACGGCGATGAGCGGTCGGTACCGGTCGGAGGGCATCGGTTCGAGTCTAGCGACGGGCTCCGCGTGGTTCTGCGCCGCCCGCCAGGAGCGCGAAGCGTTCGAACACCTCACGGCCTCGGCTCTCGTGTTCGGCCATGAACCGCCCGGCCTCGTCGCGGACCTCCTGGGAGCTCTTGCCCCACTCCGATCGCAGATCTGCTTCCTTCGAGAACTCGTCGAGCCAGAAGTCGAGCTCGGACAGGTTCACCTCGCAGTGGAACTGGGTGCCCCACGCCAGGTCGCCGACCCGGAACGCCTGATTGGGAACCTGGTCGCCCGTCGCGAGCAACGTCGCCCCCTCGGGGATCTCGAACGCGTCCCCGTGCCACTGGAACGCCAGATCGCCATCCGCCAGGTGGGAGAAGAGGAGGTCGTGCGCCGCGTCGGCGGTGGGACGGATGGGTTCGAAGCCGATCTCACGGATCGGTCCCTCGCCGACCTCGGCGTCAAGCGCCCAGGCGAGGAGCTGACCGCCGAAGCAAACGCCCAGGAACGGGATCCGGCGCTCGAGCGCCTCCTTGATCACGTCGGCGGTCTCCTTGATGAACGGCTGCTCATCTGCATTCCCGACGTTGAACGTGGAACCGAAGACGATGACCCCGCCGATGTCATCCAGAGACGGTCTCGGGTCCATCGAGTCCAGCGCGTTCCACACGCGGACCGTCGCACCGGCGGACTCCACGGCCGCGGGCGCGACCCCGAACGTCTCCGAGGCATCACATCGCACGAACAGGATCTCGGTCATGGAGCCGATTCTAGCCGCGGCCCCCACCGCCGGGTCCGGTCGCATGGAATGGTCTGCTCTGGCACACTTCGGGCGCGAGCGAGCCATCTCAGGCGAGTAGGAACGAGGAGGCGCGGATGACGGGCAAGGCGATGCGACTGAAGCGCGTGATCGACCCCGCGGGCGTGTCGGTGATCTGCGCCCTGGACCACGGGATGACCTCCCCGACGTTCCTGGAACCGCTCGCCGACATCACTGCTCGAGCGGCGGAGACCGTCGCCGGAGGGGCGAACGTCATCATGATGAGCAAGGGGATGATCAAGATCGCCGAACCGGCGTTCTCCCCGACGACCTCCCTCGCGTTGCTGCTCTCCGCCTCCGCGAGCCCCGACGGCGATCGACCCGAGATCGTGCAGATCGCGGAGGTCGAGGAGGCACTCGTCCTGGGGGCCGATGCCGTGGTCCTGTTCACCGCCCTCGGCGGGGACACCGAGTCCTCGATGATCGAGATCCTCGCCGGCGTGGGACGGGAGTGCGCGGCGCTCGGCATGCCGTTCATCGCCGAAGCGGAGTTCCCGACGACCTACGCGAGCGTCGAGGAGCTGAAGGACCAGTACGGCTTCGAGTACCTGCGGCGCAACGTTCGGCTGTGCGCCGAGCTCGGCGCCGACATCGTGAAGACGAACTGGCCGGGTGACGCCGACTCCTTCGCGAAGCTGGTCGAGGCGACGAACGGGATCCCCGTGGTCCTCGCCGGCGGCTCCCGCCTCGAGGATGCGGAACTGCTCACGAGGATGGAGCAGGCGATCGCCGCAGGCGCGATCGGCTGCTCGGTGGGCCGCAACATCTTCATGCACCGATCGCCGGAGGCGATCACGCGCGCGCTCGCGCGCGTGATCCGGGAGCGGTGGAGCGCGGACAAGTCCGCAGCGGCGCTGCAGGAAGAGCTCGCCGGCTGATGCGCGCAGCGTTCATGACCGACGTCAACGCGATCGAGGTCCGCGAGGACGCCGAGGAGCCTTCGCTCGACCCCCGGGGGGCAGTCCTGCGGGTCGAGGCCTGCGGCATCTGCGGCACCGACGCGAGGACCTTCTTCAACGGCGACCCGAAGGCGCCCGTCCCCTGGCAGCTCGGCCACGAGCCGGTCGGTGTCTTGGAAGAGGTCGGGGCGGAGGCAGACCTTCCACCCGGGGTCTCGAAGGGCGACCGCGTCTTCCTCGGCTCGATCCTCACCTGCGGCGAGTGCCGGTGGTGCACGGAGGGCTTCCAGAACCTCTGCGAGGACCATCTCCTCTACGGGTACGAACCGTTCCCGGGGGCCTACGCGGAGCGAGCCGGCGTGCCGCCGATCGCGACGAAGAACCTGATCCCCCTTCCGCCGGAGCTGCCGAGCGACCTCGCGACCGTGGCCGATCCGTTCGCGTGCGCGCTGAACGGGATCGAACAACTGGACATCAGGCTCGGGGACACCGTGGTGATCCTCGGGACCGGACCCATCGGATGCTGGCAGGCCGTGATGGCGCGGGACCGCGGCGCGTCGAAGGTCTTCCTATCGGACGTCTCCGCGGAACGTCTCGAGATCGCCCTGGACGCGATCGGCCAGGCGGTCGACGACGCGTGGGTCGCCGGCGAGGACAACGGCGTCGAGGAGGTCCTCTCGCGGACCGGAGGCGTCGGCGCCGAGCGGATCAGCGTCGCCGCACCGGCGAAGCCGGCGCAGCAAGCCGCCCTCGAGATGGCGGCCAAGCGCGCCAAAGTGGTCTATTTCGCCGGATTGCCGAAACACGATCCCGTGAGCCCCCTCGACATGAACCAGCTCCACTACAAGGAGCTGTCGGTGCTCGGTGCGTACGGGGCCACGCATCGCCAGTACCGGATCACGATGGACTATCTCGACCGCAAGCAGGAAGAGCTCGCGAAGGTCGTCACCCACCGTTGGCCGCTCGAGAAGATCGCCGAGGCGTTCGAGACGATCCGCGCCGGCACGGGACTGAAGATGGTCGTCATGCCGTGAGGGCATGCGAGGGATGAGGCTCCCGTGAGCGGTCCATACGTGATCGGCTGCGACGTCGGCAGCCAGGGAACGAACGGCGCTCTGTACGCCGCGGACGGCGAGCTCGTCGCCTCCGCCTACGAGGCGTACGACCTCTCCTTCCCTCACCCCGGGTGGGCCGAGCAGGATCCGGACCTGTGGACCGCCGCTGTGGAGTCCGTGTGTCGGCGGCTGGTCGGCGAGTGCCCGGACGGCCCGGCGGCGATCCGAGGGCTCTCGTTCGGGTCGCAGCTCGACGGCATGGTGGTGTGCGACGCGAAGGGCCGCCGCCTGCGCCCCGCGCTGATCTGGATGGACCGCCGGGCCGAGGCGCAGGCGGCGGCCCTCGCCGAGCGGATCTCGCCTCGGGACTTCTACCGCGCCGTCGGTGCGAACCTCGACTCGTCCCACGCCGTGTTCAAGGCGCTCTGGGTCCGCGACGAGGAGCCCGACATCTGGAAAGAGGTTTCGCTGCTCATGTCGCCCGGCTCCTATGCCCTCCGTCACGCAACCGGCATCACCGCGGTCGATCCCTCGAACGCGTCATCGATGGCGCTGCTCGATCCTCGGACCAAGGCGTGGTCCACGGAGGCGTTGGACGCGACGGGGATCGAGCCGTCGATGCTCCCGGAGCTGGTCGATGCGACGCAGGCGGTCGGGAGCGTCACCGCCGAGTTCGCCGACGCGAGCGGCCTGTCATCGGAGACCGTGGTCGCGGTCGGCTGCGGCGACGAGATGGCGGCCACCCTCGGCGCCGGCGTGTTCGAGCCCGGCGAGGTGTGCGACGTCGTGGGGACCGCCGAGCCGGTGTGTGCGGCGAGTGCCGAGCCGCGGGAGGATCCGACGATGCTGGTCGAGTGCCACCCCCACGCCGACCCCGACGCCTGGTTGCTGGAGAACCCGGGGTTCGTATCCGGCGGCAACCTCCGCTGGTGGCGAGACCAGTTCGCACTCGAGGAGCGACGGAACGAAGAGAAGGGACTGGGCGACGCCTATGATCAGCTGAGCGACGAGGCGTCTCGGATCCCCGCGGGCAGCGACGGGGTGATCTTCCTCCCCGCGATGCAGGGAGCGATGGCTCCGGAGTGGAACGGCGCGGCCCGCGGCGTCTTCTACGGCCTCACGCTCGCGCATACCCGCGACCACATGACCCGGGCGATCCTCGAGGGAAGCGCCTTCGCGCTCCGCGACATCCTCGAAGCGATGACGGCCGCCGGGCTCGGCGTTCGACGGCTGACGATCGTCGGCGGGGGTGCGAAGGGCCCGCTCTGGCGCCAGATCAAGGCCGATGTCACGGGACTCGCGGTGCGCGTCCCGGAAAGCGTGGAAACGACGGCGACCGGAGCAGCGATCCTCGCCGCGGTCGGGGCGGGCGTGCACGCCGGCGTCGCCGATGCGGTCGAGGCGTTCGTGGCCTTCCGGTCGGACGAGCACCAGCCCGATCCGGCCGCCCGCGAGGTCTACGACGAGGCATACCGACGCTACCGGGAGCTCTATTTCGCCCTCGTCCCGGTCTTCGAAAGCGGGTCGTAGCAGGACCGACTACGAGCTCTCGAGCTGCCTGTCGATCCGTTGTCGCAGCTCAGTCAGGGACTCGAACGCCCGACGGAGGGCGGACCGGATCCCCTGGGGGGCCTGGTCGATCAGCGCCTCGAGCTCACGCGACACGTCGTCGAGCCGGCGTTTCGAGCTACGGAGGGCCTGGCGGGTCTCCGTGGTGGGGTTCTCGCGGAACTCGTCGGACGCCTGCCGGGCCTCATCGGCAGTCTCCCTGGCACGGTCCGCCGCCTCACGGATCGGTCCCTCGGTCCGATCGGCGAGATCCTCCAGGGCCTCGCCTGCGTCCTGGAATGCCTGCTCGGCGTCATCGGCCAGATCCCGCAGGTCTCCCTCGCTGCACCCCGCGAAGAGTGCGGCGACGATCGTCACCGCGAGAAGGCCGGTCTTCCTCACGGGCGCCCCATACCCGAGAGCGGGGAGCTCCACGCCTCAGCCTCGTTCGAAGTACCGGATCAACTCCCAATCGGTCACGGTCTGGTTGTCGAAGATGATCTGCTCCTGACGAGCCATGTTCAGGAGGTGTCCGAACACGAAGTCGCCGAACGCCTCCCGCATCACCTCGGAGCGCTCCATCTCCGCGATCGCCTCGTGGAGCGACGGGGGGACCCGCTCCGCATCCTTCGACTCGTACGCGTTCCCTTCGAAGAGCGGCGGGCACTCGATCTCGTTCCGGATGCCGTGCAGGCCGGCCGCGATCGTCGCCGCGTAGCCGAGATATGGGTTCACGTCCCCACCGGGCAACCGCGATTCCACACGGTTGCCCTGGTGCTCCCCGACCACCCGGAAGCCGCAGGTCCGGTTGTCGTGGCTCCACAAGATCGCGGTCGGCGCCCACGAGCCGAGCTGATAGCGCTTGTAGGAGTTCACGAACGGCGCGTACATCCACGCCATCTCCCGCGAGGTGGACATCAGCCCACCGAGCATGTGCTTGAACGTGTCGCTCATGTGGTTCGGATCGTCGTCGTCCCACATCAGCGACGTGGAGCCGTCCTCGTTCCACACGCTCGAGTGCATGTGGCACGAGGAGCCGGCCTCTTCCATCGTCCATTTGGCCATGAACGTGATGGCCGCGCCGTTCATCGCGGCGATCTCCTTCGTCCCATGCTTGTAGAGCGCGTGGTAGTCGGCGGTCGTCAGCGCGTCAGCGTAGGTGATGTTGATCTCGTGCTGGCCGCGGCCGAACTCACCTTTCGAGAATTCGATCGGGATCCCCGCGCCGTACATGCCGTTGCGGATCTGTCGGATCAGCCACTCGTCCTTTGTGGTCGCGAGCATGTGGTAGTCCATGATGTAGGGGGATGACGGCTGCATGCCCTGGTAGCGCTTCGCGGCGGCCTCCTCGTAGGACTCCTTGAAGAGGTAGAACTCCAGCTCCGATCCGGTCTTGAACGTGTAGCCGGCCGCCTTCGCGCGTTCCGCCTGCCTGCGCAGGATCGTGCGCGGCGCCACCTCGACGAGCTCGCTCGTGTGCTCGTCCGCGACGTCACAGATCACCATCGCCGTCTTCTCGAGCCACGGGACGAGCCGCATCGTCGACATGTCGGGGATCATCTTGAAGTCGCCGTAGCCGGTCTCCCAGCTCGCATACTCGAAGCCCGGCAGGGGCTCCATCTCCATGTCGATCGCGATCAGATAGAGGCACGCATGCAAGCCCTCGTCTCCCATGACGTCGTCGAGGAAGAAGTGCGGGAGGATCCGCTTCCCGACGAAGCGACCCTGGAAGTCGGTGAACATGCAGAGGACGGTGTCGATCTCGCCGGCGTCGGCCAGCTCTTCGAGCTGCTTCGCGTCGATCATGCCCTGGGGCTGCACGGCTCCTCCTCGAAGACGGGCGGGGCGGTGGGCGCGTCGCCCACCGCCCCGCGGTCGATCCGATGGAACGGGTTGCCTCCTACTCCTTGACCTCCCCGACGTGCGTCTGGCCGTAGCCCTGGCTCTCCGGGTGTCCGGCCTCGCCCTGCGTCATGGCGAACTCCTCTTCCGGTGAGAGGACCAACCGGTTGCGCCCGGTGACGGCGAAGTAGATCAAGCCGAGGACGAACCAGATGGCCGTTCCGATCACCCCGAACCGGTAATCCCTGATCGTGAACAGCGAGATCAACGCGATCACCGCGATGATGCCCGCGATCGCCGCGCCGCCTTCACCAAGGGGGCTCCGGTACGGCCGGTTGATGTTCGGCAATTTCCGCCGGAGCACGATGAACGACAGGCATTGCATGGCGTAGGAGATGACCGCGCCGAACACCGCCATCGTCAGGAGTGCCGCGCCGAGCGCCGTGGTGGCTCCTGCCTCGTCGTAGCCGAACTTGTAGATCCCGTACGCGAGGATGTAGCCGACGACGGCGCCCAGGATCAATGCCACGTGCGGCGTCTTCCGCTTCGGGCTGGTCACCGACATCCACTGCGGGAAGTACCCGGCCCGCGACAGCGAGAAGATGTTGCGGCCGTAGGCGAAGATGATCGTGAAGAAGCTCGCCACCAGGCCGACGACCGCGATCAACGCGAGCAGAGCTGCGATATCGGAGTTCGGGAAGATGTCCGAGAAGCCGAGGAACAACGGCTCGAGGGTGGCGCCGGTCTCATTGGCTCCGGAGACGCCAGGGTTGAGCAGCAGCACGAGCACGCCGGTGATGACCAAGGTGGTCATCCCCCAGATCGTCGCCTTGGGGATGTCTCGAGCCGGATCCATCGACTCCTCCGCGGCAAGCGGGAGCTCCTCGATCGCGAGGTAGAACCAGATAGCGAACGGCAAAGCCTTGAAGACCCCCGAGATCCCGAACGGCAGGAACGGTCCGCCGCCATTCGGGAGCGATTCGCCGCCGCCCTGCGGGATGTTGAAGAGCAGGTCCGCGTCGAACTTGGGGATCGCGGTGACGAAGAAGAAGCCGAGGATCAAGAGCGCCAGGATGTTGATGATGATCGTGAATCGCATCGTGGCCTCGATGCCCACGATGTTCAGACCCACGAACACCAGATAGAACACGGCCCACCAGAACGGAGGCGTGTTCCAGATGGGCGTGGTGGTCAGATCGAACAGCTCGGTCATGATCACGCCCATGTAGGCGCCGATCGAGACGACGACCACCGCCGGCGTGATGACGTACTCCATGTTCTCGGCCAAGCCGGTGATGAAGCCTCCCCACGGCCCCATCGCCGAACGGGCGAACGAGTACGCCCCCCCGGTGTGGGGCAACGCCGGAGACATCTCTGCGATCGAATAGCAGAGGCCGTAGTACATGACCGTGATCACGACCGTCGCGAGGAGCAGGCCTCCGAAGCCGCCCACGCCGAGGCCGAAGTTCCAACCGAAGAAGTCGCCCGAGATGACGGCGGCGACGCCGAGCGACCAGAGCGCGAACACTCCCGCGTGCCGCTTCAACCCTCGCTGGTCGAAGTAGTCCTGGCCGACCTCTCGATAGCTGACGGAGCCAACCTTGCGTCGTTCAGACACGGTTCGCGACCCCCCTTTCCGCCCGCGGGCGCGGGCCCACGGGCGATATTGAGCCCCAGCGGCGCACCGCTGTCAATCTGAGGGGTTGCGTCCGAGGGTTCCTCGCGTGTGTCGGACTCGGCCGGCGACGATGAAGGCAAGAACCACCCACGCGAAGATCGCAGTCGTGAGACCCCATGTGTCTGCGGCGAAGGCGAACAGCGTTCCGAGGAGCACGGCAAGGCCGAGCAGCATCGGCGAGATGCGAAGCCCCACGAACCACCGAGCGAGCACGACGGTCAGGAGCAGGCCGACCAAAGGTGCCGGCGACATGGGGCCACCGCCACCGCTCCAGGAATGCCCGGTGGCCACGAGGTCGACCATCCGTCGAGCGTATCGCTCGAGCCTGGCCGTCAGTCCTCGGGAGTCACGTAGGCGGCGGTGATCCCGCCATCGACCACCAGGGAGGCCCCCGTCATGTAGCTGGAGTCGTCGCTCGCGAGGAACAGCGCGGCTCTCGCCAGCTCCTCCGCCTGTCCGAGCCTGCCCATCGGGATGTGCACGAAGCGCCGCTGACGCCGGTCGGGATCGGACAGCAGCTCGGCCAACAAGGGTGTGTCGATCGGCCCCGGACACAGGGCGTTGCAGCGCACCCCCTTCCGGGCGTACTCGACGGCGATCTCTCGCGTCATCGCGAGGACGGCCCCTTTCGACGCCGTGTAGGCGGTCTGGGACGTGGCGGCGCCCATCCACGCCACGAAGGAGGCCACGTTGATGACGGAGCCGCCCCCCGACTCGATGATCGCGGGGATCCCGTACTTGCACCCGTGCGCGACGCCCTTCACGTTGATCCCGAGGGTCGTGTCCCAGATCGACTCGTCCGTCGAGTGGACCGACCCGTCGTCGTCGAGCATCACACCTGCATTGTTGTAGAGGACCGTGAGGCCGCCGTACGAGCTGACCGCGGTAGCGACCATCGCCTTCGCGTCCGATTCACTGGACACGTCGGCGTGCACGTAGGTCGCCTCGCCGCCGCCGGCGCGGATCTTCTCGGCGACCTGCTCACCGGCGCCGTCGACGACGTCGGTGAGCACGACCTTGGCCCCCTCCGACGCGAAGAGTTCCGACGCGACCATCCCCATGCCGCTCGCGCCGCCGGTGATCAGCGCCACCTTGCCGTCAAGCCGCCCCATCGCCTCGCCCCTTCTCGTCCCAGGCCGTTCTCCGGATGCGGGCGAGGATAGCCCGTTCAGTAGACTCGAACGAATGCCTGAACTTCCCGAAGAGATCAAAGCCCGTCCCAAGCGCAAGCCGGGACAGGAGCCAACCGCGTCGCTCACACTCGAGGCGTACAGTCGCCTCAAGGCGGAGCTCGAGGAGCTCTTGACGGCCGGCCGGGACCGGATGGCGGAGCGCCTCAAGGTGGCTCGCGAGCACGGCGACATCCGCGAGAACGCCGAGTACGACGCGGCCAAGGACGCCCAGGGCTTGATGGAGTCGCAGATCCGCCGTTTGAAGGAGGCGCTCCGTGATCCGGAGATCATCGAGGCCCCCATCGCCGCAGACAAGATCGTCCCGCACATGCTGGTGACCGTCCGGGTGCTCGATGACGACGACGAGGAGACCTACCTCCTGGCCGAGCACGGTGAGGAGAAGGCGCCAGGCGCTCGCACCGTGACCACGTCCTCCCCGCTGGGACGAGCCTTGCTGGGTGCGTCGAAGGACCAACAGGTCCTCGTGAAGGCCCCCGGCGGGAGCTTCGAATACATCGTGGTCGGGTTCGAACCGTTCGTGGGTTGATGAGCGCGAGCTGATGGGTCGGCGTGCGGCCACCGGGCATCGCTCGAGACCACACGTCGAACGCGAGGCTCCGAAGGTCCGTGATCTCCCGAAGCCCCGCAAGAACCGGTCGGCCGCAGGTGGCGCGATCCAATGGATGTTCCAGTGGCCCTACCGCGCGATCCTCGCGTTCCTGATCTGGGCGCGGGTGCGACCCTGGCATCTCACGCTCCTCGCCCTGGTGCTGACCGTCGTGACCGGGACGCTCATCATCCTCGGGGAGTGGTTCGCCGCGGGGTGGGCATTGCTCGCGGCCGGTCTGTGCGACGTGTTCGACGGCTCGGTCGCGAGACATCACGGACAGCAGAAGCGATCGGGCGCCTTCATGGACTCGGTGCTCGACCGTGTGTCGGACGCGATCTTGTTCGCGTGCCTGTTCTGGGCGCTGTCGGACGACGGGAGACAACTCGACGCGGCGCTCGCGTTGTTCACGCTCGTCGTGAGCCTGTCGGTGAGCCACATCCGCGCGGAGGCGGAAGCGGTGGGGGTGCAGCTCACGGAAGGCTTCTTCCAGCGACTCGAGCGGTTCCTCGCCCTGATGATCGGCCTGCTCGTGCCCGGGGCGATGACGCCGGTCCTGCTGATCCTCGCGACGCTCGGAGCCGTGACCGCGCTGCAGCGCTTCTGGTCGGCGCTGATTCGGGCGTAGACGGTGGACTTCGTCCGCGTCGGGTCGATCGCGGAGATCCCCGAAGGAGAGGTGCGGGCCTTCGATCTCTCCACCGGGCGTGTGGCGGTCGCCCACGTGGAGGCGCGATTGTTCGCGTTCGCGGACGAGTGCACACATGCCGGGTGCGCGCTGTCGGAAGGGGAGTTCGACGACCGTGCGTCCACGGTGGAATGCCCGTGCCATGGGAGCGTCTTCGACGTCGAAACCGGAGAGCCCCTCGAGGGTCCCGCGCAGGATCCGGTCGCCGTCCACCAAGCGCGGCTGGTGGACGGCTGGGTCGAGGTCGCGGAGCAACCCACTCGGTAGTCGACGGCCGGGGCCTCCCGTCCGGTCGTCGGGGGATTGGCTCCGAGCTGGTGCTCCGCGGTAGGCTCGCCCCCTTCCGAGAACGAGGAGGCTTCCCCGATGACCGACGCGCCCACCCGGTTCGATCTGTCCCAGGACCAGCTGCCCACGGCGTGGCTGAACATCATGCCGTCGATCGCGCAGGCCGGGATGCAGCCGCTTCCCCCCTTGCATCCGGGGACGCACGAGCCGGTGACGCCCGATCTCCTCGCGCCGCTGTTCCCGGAAGCCCTGATCCTCCAGGAGGTTTCGGCCGACCCGTGGATCGACATCCCGGGTGGGGTTCTCGACGTCTATCGGCTCTGGAGGCCGTCGCCGTTGCATCGTGCGGTCCGTCTCGAGAAGGCGCTCCAGACGACCGCACGCATCTACTTCAAGTACGAAGGGGTCTCGCCTGCGGGAAGCCACAAGCCGAACACGGCGATCGCGCAGGCCTTTTACAACAAGGAGGCCGGCACCAAGCGGCTCGCCACCGAGACCGGCGCCGGGCAATGGGGATCCGCGCTGGCGATGGCCGCCAAGTTCTTCGGGATCGACTGCCAGGTGTTCATGGTGAAGGCCTCCTACGAGCAGAAGCCGTACCGCCGCATCTTCATGGAGACGTTCGGTGCCGAGGTCGTGCCGTCACCCTCCCCGACGACGCAGGCCGGCAAGGCGATCCTCGACGCGAACCCCGAGTCGACCGGTTCGCTCGGGATCGCGATCAGCGAGGCGATCGAGGTGGCCGCGACCTCCGGCGGTGCGATCAAGTACTCCCTCGGCTCGGTGCTGAACCACGTATTGCTCCACCAGACGGTGATCGGGCTCGAAGCGAAGGCTCAGATGGAGATCGCGGGTGACCGGCCCGACATCGTGATCGGATGCGTGGGGGGCGGCTCCAACTACGCCGGTCTCGCGTACCCGTTCATGGTGGATCGCCTATCGGGCTCGACTCCCGACTTGCGCTTCCTGGCCACCGAGCCGGCCGCCTGTCCGACCCTCACGAAGGGTCGTTTCGCGTACGACTTCGCGGACACGGGTATGACGACCCCGCTCCTCCCGATGTACACGCTCGGCCACACGTTCGTCCCCGCCCCCGTGCACGCAGGAGGGTTGCGCTACCACGGGGACTCGCCGTCGTTGTCCCTCCTGGTCAAGCACGGTCATATGGACGCCGTGGCCTACTCACAGAACGCGGTGTTCGACGCCGCCGTGCAGTTCGCGCACACGGAAGGCATCGTGCCCGCCCCCGAGTCGGCCCACGCCGTTCGGGGAGCGATCGACGAGGCGATCGCCGCTCGCGACGCGAACGAGGAGCGCGTGATCCTCTTCGGCCTCTCCGGTCATGGCGCGTTCGACATGACGGCGTACGACGACTATCTGAACGGTCGCCTGCCCGAGGTCGAGTACCAGCAAGAAGACGTCGTGGCGGCGATGGCGCAGGTACCGGACGTGGCGCTCCCCGGAGAGGGCGGAGACTCCTAGAGCGCGACCTCGAAGGTCCTGGGAGAAAGACCGAACTCCTCGACGGCGAGCTTCGCGATCTCTCGCGCGAGGATCGTGTATCCGATCGCGTTGAAGTGCAGGCCGTCGCCCTCACGGATGAGGATCACGCGCCTGCCCTCCCGGAAGTACGCGGTGTAGCCGCCTCCGGGTTCCCGGAAGCGTTCCCAGGAGTCGAAGTAGGCCACTTCATCCAGTTCGCCGGCCGCGAACCTGAAGATGCCGTTCTGTCGTTCCGAGTGCTCGCGGAGTCCGGGATTGGCCGGGATGGGGAGGCCGGCCCACACGACCTTCGCCCCGTCGGAGGTCGCGATCCGCATCATCCGAAGGACGCGGTCCCGGTAGGCGGGGGGCCACAGGGGTGTCCCGATCGGCGCCACACGTTGACCCGTCACCGACTGCAGCGACTGATGGTCGTTCTCTCCGAGCATCACGATCACGAGGTCGGGATCGAAGCTGTCGACGATCCGGCGCATCGTGAAGGGCCAGTTGAAGTAGTCGAACCGTGCGAGACCGGTGGAGATCCGACCCTGGCGGGACACCTTCACGAGCCGCGGACGGAACACCCGTTCGGCGAAGTAGCCGAGGCCGGCCGCGAGTGAGTCTCCGACGACCACGACGCGGAGTTTCTGACTGGGCGACGGCGCTCGGATCGAATCGGCCTCGGCGTTCGAGCCGTCCCCGTCCCCGTCACCGTCTCCGTCGTTCCCGCCGTCGGGATCACCGTCCGTCTCGTCGGGCGTGACCGGGATGTCTTCCGGCGGCGGAACGAACGCGCCCCCGGGTTTGCCGGGATCTCTCCCCACGGCCCGCTCGATCGTGGTCGCGAGCTCGCTCATCCCGATCCAGTCGCTCACCGCGGCGATGGGTCTGAGGAAGGCGAGCGACACAGACCGTCGGACCCCGAGGGAGGACGCCTCGGCCGCCCGCTTCATCGTGGGTGCGTACAGCATCGTCCAGACGAGGAGGGTCACGAGGATCACGATGAGCACGCGTCCGGCGGGCATCAGCCGGCGTCCGTAGATCACCTTGGACGAGCCCTCGACGGGTCCGTCGTCGTCGATCCGTTGCCGGCTCATCTCCTCCTGCCTATCAGAACTGGAAGTAGATGAAAGGGGCCACGCCGGCCGGACCCAGGATCACGATCACCAGGAGCGTCACGCCGAAGACGATCCCGAGCGGCACGGGTTTGAGTCGAGACAGCCCGGCCTGCAGCCGGAGACCGAGACCGCGTGGCCAGAACTGCAGCGAGAGCATCCCGGCGACGGTCAGGACGACGAGCGGCGTCAGGAACTCGGTCGGCGTCGTCCATCCGGCGACGAGCCGGCCGAGCAGTGAGAACGCCGTGTCCATCGAGTCCGCCCGGAAGAAGACCCACCCCACGCACACGAGCGCGAACGTCGCCGCGCGCTGGCGAAGGATGTCGAGCCATCCGTCGGCCTGCTCGGCCGCGCCGTGTCGCTCTCGCCATCCGTGCGCCGCGAGGAGGCCGCCGTGGAAGGCGCCCCAGAAGACGAACGTCCACGCGGCGCCGTGCCACAGCCCTCCCAACGTCATCGTGATCAAGACGTTGACGTAGGTGCGGCGCTCACCCTCCCGGTTGCCGCCGAGCGGGATGTAGAGGTAGTCGCGGAGCCACCGCGACAAGGTCATGTGCCATCGACGCCAGAAGTCCTGGATCGAGCGCGCCGCGTAGGGTCGATCGAAGTTCTTCGGGAACTGGAAGCCGAGCAGTTTCGCCACGCCGATCGCGATGTCGGTGTATCCGCTGAAGTCCGCGTAGATCACGATCGCGTAGCCGAGGATCCCGAAGAAGGCGTCGGGAGCGCTTCGACGGGCAGGGTCGCCGAACACCGGGTCCACGATCTGAGCCGCGAGGTAGCTCGAGACCACCACCTTCTTGAACAGCCCGCCGAGGATCAGCCAGGCGGCGCCCGCGACGTCGACGTGACGCTCGTCCCGCCGCTCCTGCAACTGGGGGATCAACTCGTTCGGGCGGACGATCGGGCCCGCGACGAGGTGTGGGAAGAAGGAGAGGTACAGGAACGTGTCGGTCCAGCTCGCCACCTCGAAGTCGCCTCGGTACACGTCGACCACGTAGGCGATCGCCATGAAGGTGAAGAACGAGATCCCCACCGGGAGCACCACCTGGATCAGCGGGAGAGACGACTCGATGCCGAGCGAACCGAGCGTGTTCGTCACGTTCACCGCGAGGAACCCGTAGTACTTGAAGAACGCGAGGGGCAAGAGGAGCAGCGTGACGGCGACGCCGTTCGTCACCAGTCTCACTCGAGGCGAATGGGTTCGCGCAACTGCGATCGCTCCCACCTGCGCGAGGACGCTGATGCCCACCAACAGCAAGACGAACCGCCAGTCCCACCACGCATAGAAGACGTAGCTCGCTGCGATCATGAACCACTTCCACGTCCGGGACAGGTGGTTCAGGAGCCAGTGGCCGGTGAAGACCAGGACGAAGAAGATCGCGAAGTCCACCGTGGGGAAGAGCATCGGAGTCGGATGCTAGCCGAGGGCGAAGACGGATCTCAGCCGGGGCCGACGGGACCGTGTGGCTCTTCGCGACGATCGGAGGCAGTGGATATCGAAGCGGGCTCGCCGGCCCCTTCAGGCTCCTGGGAGCCGGACAGCGCTCCGACGTACACACCCACGAGGACGAGAGGAGCGCCGAGCAGAAGCGAGGAGGTGATGTCTTCACCGAGCAGCAACGCGCCGCCGAGCACGGAGACGATCGGGAACAGGACGAACTGGAAGCTGGCTCCGGTGGCGGTCCATCGCTGGATCACGTACACGAAGAGCATGAACAGGAACGGGGACGCGATCACCAGGTAGATGAGCGCTCCCCACACGCTCGGGCTCTCCGGCGGTCGCCACGATTCGCCGGCCACCAGCGAGAGCGCGAGGAGGAGCACCGCCCCCACCGACATCGCGATCGCGTTGGTCACGACAGGATGCGACGAGGGGAGCAGCTTCAACACGATGCCCGACTCCGCCGCGGCCACGGCCGCGACGACGACCGCGAGGACCGAAAGGAGCGAGACATCGCCGGCCAGGGCTCCGGAGGACATCAACGCGATCCCGACGAGCGCGATCACGGCTCCGAGGACACCGCGCAGGCGTAGCCGCTCCAGCCGATGTGCCGCCGCGAGCATCACCGTCAGCAGCGGTACGGAAGCCATGATCGTGCCCCCTAAGCCCGCCGGGACCTCTTGCGAGCCCCAGTAGAAGAAGGCATAGGCGACGGTGAAGCTGAGGACCCCGTAGGCGAGCGCCCCGCGCAGATCTCGTCCTCTCGGGAGCTCATGGTGTCCGGCGGCGACCAGCGCCCACAGGATCGACGCTGCCCCCAGGAACCTGATCCCGGCTCCCCAGAAGGGATCCAGCTCGCGGTTGCTGAATCGAACGGCGACGATGTTGGAGCCGGCGAGCAACACGACCCCCGCGAAGGCGAAGAGGATCCGCCGATCGATCGATCCGCCCCTCATCGGCGGATGATAGGCGGCCCGGGACGTGAGGCGGAGGTAGCCTGTGGCCTCACCGAACCGGGAGGACCGATGTCACGCGATATCGACTGGCACGTGTTCGACAAGGCCGCGGACGTCACCGCCTCGGCGGTCCGCGGCGCGATGGGCTCGCAGGGCAGCCAGCCCGCCTCGTACGTGGCCGAGGTGTTCCGGGAGATCTACTCGGCCCTGCAAGAGGCGACGGACCAGATGCCGTCGAAGGACACGAACACCGGGTTCTGAGCGCGTGACGCTCGCGCAGCTTCGATCGGCGGTCCTCCACTGGTATGGGCCGCGGCGCCACGCGTACGCGTGGCGCCGCGGCCGCCGGAGCCCCTACCGAACGCTGGTCTCGGAGGTGATGCTCCAGCAGACCCAAGCCGCCCGGGTCGAGCCGATCTTCGAGGCGTTCATCTCGAGGTTCCCCGACGTCGGCGCGCTCGCCGAGGCCTCGCGCGCCGACGTCATCCGAGCGTGGGCCGGTCTCGGCTACAACCGGCGCGGTGTCGCGCTCCACGAGAGCGCCCGCGCGATCGTCCGCGATCACCGGGGACGGGTGCCCCGGGACCCCGGCTCGCTCCGGCAGCTCCCCGGCGTCGGGCCCTATACCGCCGCCGCCGTGGCGTCGATCGGATTCGGCGACCCCGTGGCCGGGGTCGACACGAACGTTCGAAGGATCTGCGCGCGCGCGATCCACGGAGCTGAGCCGGACGAGGTGGCTGCCGATCGCCTGGCACGTGACGCCCAGCGGTGGCTCGACCCGTCGGCGCCGGGCGATTGGAACCAGGCGCTGATGGACCTCGGGCGCGTGTGCTGCCGGCCCACGCCGCGGTGCGACGGATGCCCGCTCGCCCCTCACTGTGGGTTCCGCGCCGCCGGCCGGACGGGCCGGCCCTCCGGCCGGCGCCAGCCAGCCTTCGAGGGGAGCGCTCGCCAGGTCCGCGGCGCCGTGGTGGACGCCCTGCGCGCGCTCCGGTCGGCGAGCGCCGAGGCGCTCGCCGACCGGACGAACCATCCGGCCGGTGCGATCGCCACCGCGACGGAGTCGCTCGTCGAGGAAGGGATGCTCGAGCGGACCCGGTCGGGTCGATTCCGTCTCGCCGTCCGTTGACGACACCGTAAGCATCTGCTTACATCCGCGCATGGAGGCTGCCTTGAAGGCGATCGCCGAGCCTCGACGCCGGCAGATCCTCCGTCTGGTCTGGGACGCGGAGCGGTCGGCCGGCGACATCGCGTCGCATTTCGAGGTGAGCCGCCCCGCGATCTCGCAGCACCTCACGGTCCTTCGGACGGCGGGGCTCGTGACCGAGCGGCGAGACGGTGCGCGTCGTCTGTACCGCGCGAACCAGCAGGCGCTCGCCGAACTCGAGGCGTCGCTGCAGGCCTTCTGGAGCGGGAGCCTCGCGACCCTGAAGGAAGAAGTGGAAGCCGAGGAAGGGAGACGACGTGGCCGCAGGCGCGATCACCGTCAACAGTGAGATCCGGATCGAGGCGTCACCCGAGGCGGTGTTCCCGTTCCTGACGGACCCGCAGAAGATCGTCAAGTGGAAGGGGGTGGACGCCACGGTGGAGGCCGAACCCGGCGGGGTCTATCGCGTCAACGTGACGGGAAGGAACCACGCGGTCGGGGAGTACGTGGAGGTCGATCCACCCCGACGTGTCGTGTTCACCTGGGGCTGGGAGGGCGACGAGCAGCTGCCGCCGGGCTCGTCGACGGTCACGATCGAGCTGATCCCCGACGGTGATGCGACGATCGTGCAGCTGACCCACGCGGGGCTGCCCGAGGGAGCGGATGCGGCACAACTCGAGGGATGGAAGCATTTCCTCCCGCGGCTCGCGACCGTCGCGACCGGTGGCGATCCGGGGCCGGATCCATGGGTCCAGGCCCCGGAGGAGTAGACGCCTCCCCGTCGACATCGCTTGACGCGAGACCCATCCACCGCATACCTTGCACGTCATGATACTGGGAATGATTCTCACTCCTGCTTCCGTCTGCGCTGACCTGTGGAGACCGGATGGGAGCTGAGCCCGCCGCGCACGCGCCGACCCCTGCGCCTCGCGACGCCGAGGTGTTGGTTCGGGCCGATCGCCTCTCGTTCGCCTATGGGCACGACCCCGTCCTTCGGGACGTGACGCTCGAGGTGCGCGCAGGCGAGTTCGTGGCGCTGGTCGGACCGAACGGATCCGGCAAGTCCACCCTTCTGAAGGTCATCCTCGGGGCACTTGAGCCGGGATCTGGCCGCGTGGAGTTGCTCGGTCGCTCGCCGGGTGACGTCCGCGATCGTTGGCGCGTCGGTTACGTTCCCCAGCGCCCCTCGCTGCAGTCCGAGGTGCCGGCCACGGTCGAGGAGATCGTCGCCGCGGGGAGGCTCCGTCAGCGCGGATGGTGGCGAGGACTCACCGGATCGGATCACGCGGCGGTTCGCCACGCGATCGACTCCGTCGGGCTCGCAGAGCTCGCGCTGCGCCCGCTCAACGAGCTCTCGATCGGTCAACAGCAACGCGCGTTCATCGCCAGAGCATTCGCCGGGGAACCGGAGCTGCTGGTCCTCGATGAGCCGATCGCGGGGGTGGACGCCGAGTCCCAGCGTCGCTTCCGGGGCTCGCTCGTCCACCTGATCCGGCAACACGGCGCAGGCGTGTTGCTGGTCTCACACGAACTCGCCGCCGTCGCCGACGTGATCGACAGGGTCGTCGTGCTCAAGCAGCGCGTGGTGTTCGACGGCAGTCCCTCGGAGCTCGCGTCACGAGGCGTGTCGCTCGGTGTGCACCGTGAAGATCTGCCACTCTGGCTCGAGGACCTTCGATGATCGGCGCGCTCCCGATCCCGTATCCGTTCGAGACGGCGGAAGCGCAACGCGCGCTGATCGCGTGCCTCGCAGTCGGGGTCTTCGCCCCGATGATCGGGGCGTTCCTGGTGCAGAAGCGTCTCTCCCTCGTGGGCGACGGGATCGCCCACGTCGCGTTCGCGGGCGTCGGTGCCGGTCTCCTGATCCGGATCTGGCCTGTGTGGACCGCGCTGGCGTTCGCCGTGATCGGTGCCGTCGGCGTCGAACTGCTCCGACTGAGGAGGAAAGCCGCGGGTGACCTCGCGCTCGCTCTCTTCTTCTACGTAGGCATCGCGATGGGAGCGGTCTTCGCAAGCAGGGCAGGTGACGTGGAGCTCGAGACCCTCTCGTACCTCTTCGGGGACCCGTACGCCGTCACGTGGGTGGGTGTCGCGACGATCGCGCTGCTCGGCGGCGCGGTCGTCGCCGCGATGGGTCTGGCCGGGAGAGCGCTGTTCGCCGTCGTGACCGACGAGGACTGGTCCCGCGTCGCCGGCCTGCCGGTCGGCCCGCTGAGCGTGGCGCTCGCCGCCCTCACGGCCGGCGTCATCGTCGCGGGGATGAAGATCGTCGGGGTCCTGCTGATCGCGGCGATGATGGTCCTGCCGGTTGCGTCGGCGCAGCTGTTGGCACGATCGTTCCGGGGGACGTTGCGGCTCGCCGTCGCGATCGGCGCGGTGTCGTCGGTGGCGGGGCTCACGCTCGCACGGCCTCTCGATCTCGCGCCCGGGGGTGCGATCGTGTTCGTCGCGGCGGCCGTGTTCGCCGCCGTCGCGCTCGCGAAGCGGACGGCCCCTCGCGCCCTCCAGCAGGAGGTCCACTGATGGAGCTGCATCAGGCGGTGGCGTCGAGGCTGGCGACGTCGGGGCAGCGGTACACGCGCACACGCCGACGGCTCGTGGAGATCCTCGCGAGAGCGGGGATGCCACTGGCTTTGCCCGACATCGTGCGGGGACGGAAGAACCTGCCGCAGAGCTCCGCCTACCGGAACCTGGCGGAGCTCGAGACCGCGGGGCTGATCCGCAGGGTCGCCGCCGAGGACGGCTTCGCTCGCTACGAGCTGGCCGAGGAGCTGACGGGGCACCACCATCATCTGATGTGCTCGAGGTGCGGCCGCGTGCAGGATCTCCACATCCCGACCTCACTGGAACGCCAGCTCGACCGGACCCTCGACACGCTCGCACGGGAAGCTCGGTTCGCGAGCGTCGGCCATCGCCTCGACCTGATCGGGCTCTGTCGAGACTGCGCACGCACCTGACCGGGGAGGTCCCGACCCCCGTCCTCTATCCTGTGGCCTGTCGCGGCCCACGGGCCGCGTCCCACGGGAGGATCGTGACGCTCACCCGCACATCGCAGGCCGACGAGCATGCCGTGCCACCTCCTGCCATGCGTTCGAGCCGACTCGGATCGTGGTGGGTCATCGTCGGGTTCGCGCTGGTCCTCCTGCTCGCGCTCGGCTGGCGCTTCATCGCCGACCCGTCCCTGTCTGCACCGACCCGCGACCCGGCCTGGTACACGTGGCGGGCCGGCGTGATCCTGGAGGACGACCCGGGCTCGGTCGCGGGCGATTGGGGTCCCGACAACCTGTTCTCGGGTGGCTACCGGGTGACGGTGCCGCTCGCGGGAGCGCTCCTGCAGCGGGTGTCGGGGATCAGCACCTACAGCTTCAGCGCGTTCTTGATGCTCGGGATCCCGATCCTCACCGGCCTGGCCCTCGGCGCCGGTGCCTTCCGGAGCAGGGGCGACCCGCTCGTGGTGCTCCTCACGATGCTCGCGACGGCCGGACTGTTCCTCACGACGCCCTACGTGGGCTACCTCGACAACATCACCGTCCTGTTCCTGCTGTGTCTGATCGTCGCGTTCGCCGACGCGGCTCGGACGTCGTGGGGCGCCCGGGTGGCGATCTTCATGATCGCCATGGCGGCGGCGTTCACGCACCCGACCACGTGCGTCCTGTTCGGTGTCTCGTTGATCGGCGTGTGGGGAACGCACCTCCTCACGAGCCGGTTCCGCCTCGGCTCGGCGATGCGATCGGACGGGCCGCTCCTGCTGTCGACCGGGTTCGGGATGATCACCGGGCTCGCGCTCTGGGTCGTCGGGATCTGGGGTCCGGGCGGTCCCGAGCTGTTGAAGGACGCCGCGCTCCCGCCGCCGTACACGGCCGCGTTCTTCCGGGACCGGCTGGTCGAGTGGGTGACATCGATGCAGCCGCTCACGAAGCCGGTCCTCACGGTCCCGCTGATCCTGCTCGCGATCGTCTCGACGATCGTCGTGTCGAAGAGGTCGCGCACCCCCGCGGGTCAATACGAGCAGGTCTCGATCTGGTGGATGTTCCCGTTCGCGGGCGTTCTCACGGTGCTGCTGGGTCAGGAGATCCCGTATTACCGCTTCATGAACGCGACGGCGGCGCCGATGGCGCTCACCGGTCTCGGCGCGTTCGTTGCGGTGCGGTGGCTGTCTCGCGGCGAGGGTGCGCGCAGGACCGTGGGGGTTCTCGGCGCTGTGATCGTCGTCGGTGCGCTCGCGTATGCGTTCCTCGATCCCGCGATGAACCGATGGGCGCAGCAGGACAACCAGTGGGCGCCGCAGAGCGTGCGCACGTCGTTGGCGGCAGCCCGCGAGGTCGTCACAGCCGCCGGCGAGCGCCCAATCGTCCTGATCGTGAACTACGGCAACACCGACGACGCGACCGGCTCGAACACCACCTACGGGTGGGCGAAGACCTACACGAACGTCTTCCGGACGGGACTGCCCGGCACCGCCGCGAAGTACCAGGTGACCTACGTCGGCACCGTGGACGATTTCCGCAGCGGCGTCGCCTCCGACGGGCCGAGCGAGAACTACCGAGATACGACGCGGAGCCATCGGGAAGAGCTCCAACGCCGGCTGATGACATACACCGAGCCGCCGGTCGTCTTCCTGATCGGCGAGTACTACGCCGGACGATGCAACGGGATACCGCAGGCCGAGTGCACGGCGGAGGACGAGCAGGCGGCGTTCGAGCGGGCGACGGCCGAGGCGATCGAGATCGGTCCGGGCACCTACGTGTTGACTGGCGACGGCCACTACGAGCCCGGCGCGGACGTCGTCGAGCGGGCTGCCGCGGCGGCCGCTGCTGCCGCGGCCCGCTTCGCCGATCCGCCCGGTCCGCTGCACGACCTGCCGCACCAGGCGCGCGTCCTCGCCGGTCTGTTCCTGCTCGGAGTGGCGCCGGGCTTGCTGGCGGCGCCGTTCTTCGGTCTGCGTGACACCCCGAGCCGGATCGCGCTGATCCCGGGCACGTCCATCGTGATGTCGTTGCTGTCCGGCATCCTCGTGCTCGGCGTGTGGCGGGGGCCGCTCACGCCCGCGAAGGCCTGGGTCGTCGTGGGCGTCGCGATCGGCGCGGGAGCGGCGCTGCGCTTCTTCAGCGGGACGATCCTCCGCGCGCTCGGCGCCTTCGGCGGGTTCTTCAACCGCCTGTTCTCGCAGTTCTCGAATCCGGACTTCGCGACGTTGATGAGCGTGCAGTTCCTCACCCAAGCCGGGCAGGGCGTGGTCCAGGGCGCGATCGGGAAGTCGATCGCCTTCGGCGGGCAGAAGGGATTCGACGTGCAGAACGTCCCCTCGGCCGACTACCTCCTCCAGGTGATCCTGTTGCTGTACGTCCCCTATACGTTGCTGTCGCCGTTCATCGGGGTCGTCATCGACCGATTCGAGAGGCGCCGTGTCGTGTGGTGGTCGAACCTGATCACGGCGAGCGTGGTGGGGGTCGTCGCCGTCGCCGTCCTGTTCCCCTTGGGAGACCGAAGCACGGAAGGGGACCTGGGAGCGACTGCCGCACTGATCCTCGGCTTGCTGGCCGCACAGGCGGTGATCCGGGTCACGCTCGCGGTGAAATCGGCTGCCATCCCCGACGTGCTCTCGGGTCGTGACCTGCTCCAAGGCAACGCGCTGTCGCAGGCGGGCGGAGCGCTCTTCCAGATCGTGGGCATCGCGTTCGCCTTCGGTTTCGGCGCCGTGCTTCCGGCCTGGTTGGTGGTCTTCGCCGGCGCCGTCGTGCTCGGCGTCGGCGCGTTCGTCGCGACCCGTCTGCGGCACATCGAGGCCGAGCCCCACGTCACGACGCTGGCGCAGGAGGCTCGGCAGGTGATCAAGAGCATCGCCAACGGCATCCGTGAGGTTGCCTCCCGACCCGCGGCCGCGCTCGGCCTGCTCGGTTTCCAGATGCTCCGATATCAGTTCTGGGGATTCGGCCTGTTCGTCTTCGCGCTCTACGCGAAGAACCTCGTCGAAGGCGGATCGGAGAGCCAGGTCCCGACGCTTCTCTCGGGCGGCGTGGGACTGATCGGAGGCGTGCTCGGACTGGTCCTCGCACAGACGTGGAAGGACCGCGTGCCGCCGATCCGGTTGCTGCTGGTGTCGATGGCGCTCCTGGGCGCCGGAACGTTGGTGTTCGGCAGCCTCGTCTCGGTCGCGGGGTTCGCCGGCATGTTGTTCGTCGGCTTCTTCGCCTTCTTCCTCGGGAAGATCTCCGCGGACACGATCGTGCAGCAGGCGATGCCCGACGACTTCCGAGGCCGGGCGTTCGCGCTGTTCGACATCGCCTACAACCTCGGATTCATCGTGCCGGCGCTGATCCTGTCGATCGTCTGGGTCGAGAACGACCCCGGCAGGACGCGCGTGATCCTGATGGCTTCCGGCTTCGTGTTCCTGCTGCTGACCGCCGCGATCGCGGCGTGGGCGAGACGGATCCGCGACCGCTTCGCGCCTCAGGACGACCTGATCGAAGCCTGAGAGTCTGTGGAGCCATGCCCGAGGTCTCCAACGGAGATGTCACGCTGCACGTCGAGATCGACGGCGCCGGCGAGCCGGTCACGGTGTTCGCACACGGCCTGACCAACTCCTGTCGCGAGCTCGCACCGTTCACGCCATCCCTCACCGGTACCGCGGTTCGGTTCTGCTTCCGAGGGCACGGCCACTCGAGCGCTCCGGAACGTGGTTACCGCTTCGAGGATCTCGCGTCCGATCTCGACGTCGTTGCGCGCGCCTACGGCGCGCGCAACGCCGTCGGCACCTCTCTGGGCGCCGGAGCGATCATGTGGCTCCTCGAACACGATCCGGATCGTTTCGACCGGATCGTGATGCTGTTGCCCGCATCGCTCGACCTCCCGTTCCGGAACCCTGAGCGTTTCGACGGCATCGCCGATCTCCTGGAGGCCTATCCGAAGGACGAGGCGATCGAGCGGATCCTCGAGATGAGCCGCGACCGCTACGAACGAGCGCCGTGGCTCCGGGAGCTGGACCTCCTGCTCTGGGAGGACATGAATCCCGTCGGCGTCGCTCGGTCGATCCGTGAGGTCACGCGCGACATCTCGATCTCCGATCGCGAGGTGCTGAGGAAGGTCCAAGCCCCCGTCCTACTGATCTGCCGCGAAGGTGACGCGATCCATCCCGCCGAGCTCGGCCGCATCCTGCACGATCTGCTCCCGAACTCGGAGCTGTTGATGCTCGGGTCGGAGGAGGAGCTGATCGCCTCGATCCCGCTGCTGATCGAGCGCGTTCGTGCGTTCCTGGAGGGGGCGTGAGCGAGCCGCTGCCGGGCGACCGCCGGGCCCGGACTCCCCGTCAAGAGCTGCTGGGGTCCACCCTCTCCGCCCTGATGGCGCTGCAGTTCGCGGCGGTCGTCATGTTCGGCAAGGAAGTCGCGGCGGGCGATCTCCCCTTCCCGATGCTCGCCATCAGGTTCGCGGGACAGGCGCTGCTCCTGTTCGTCGTGTTGGTCGTGCTCCGCAAGCCCCTCGCCCCGGCGCCCGGGGAGCGGCTCCCGCTGATCTTGGCGGCGACGATCGGCTACGGCACGGAAGCGGCGTTGTTCTTCTCCGCGTTGAACTACGGGAAAGCCGGTGCGGTGACGTTGCTGTTCTACCTCTATCCCGTGTGGGTCATGCTCGTGACGATCGTGCTCGATCGACAGCCCCCGGGCTGGCGGTTGTTCGTCGCGCTCTTGCTCGCTCTGGGAGGAAGCGCGGTCGTGATCGTGGGCGGCGGCGAGGTCGAGGTGGCTCCGATGGGGATCCTCCTCGCTCTCCTCACGTCGTTCGCGTACACGGCGTACCTGATCACCGCGGATCGGACGATCAAGAGGACCGATCCCGTCACGGCTGCCGCCTGGCTCGGCGCCGGCGCCGCGACGTCCAACGTCGTGTTCGCGCTCGCATTCAACGCACGCGACCTCCCCGATGCGTCGTCGTGGCCGTTCCTCGTGGGTATGGCAGTCTTCTCTGCCGGCGCGTTCGCCACGATGCTCGGTGGGCTCCAGCTCGTGGGCGCCGTCCGCAACGCGATCATCGGCGTGATGGAGCCGCTCGGCGTGGCCGTACTCGCCGCGTTCTTCCTCGACGAGCCGCTGACGGCACCGACGGCGATCGGTGGCGTGCTCATCCTCGGCGGTGCGATCCTCGCCACCCTCGTGCGGACCACCCGCGTCCGCGAGCCCGACGTCTGACATGGGCATCCGAGACGACCTGGTGCACTCCTTCCGGTGGGTCGACGGACACGCCGACGTCTGGCGGTGGTTCGCCGACGCCGACCTCTTCCGATCGATCGTCCGAGCGCTCGCCGACCCGTTCCGCGACGGCGGTGTCACCAAGGTGGCCGCCCTCGAAGCTCGTGGCTTCGTACTCGCCGGCGCCGTCGCGACGGACCTCCGTGCCGGCGTGATCGGTGTCAGGAAGGAAGGGGGAGCCTCGCCGGGTCCGCGGTCGGAGGTGCAGACTGCACCCGACTACCGGGGTCGGCGGCTCTCCCTCGTGATGCGGTCCGATCTCCTGACCGACGTGGACCGCGTCCTGCTGGTCGACGACTGGATCGAGACGGGGAGTCAGGCGGTCGCCGCACGGATCCTGATCGAGCAGACGGGCGCGTCGTTCGCAGGGCTGGCGGTGATCGTTCGAGACGGCACGTCCCCTGAAGTCCAGGAACGCTTGCAACCGCTTCATGTCCTCGTCGACGTCGAAGCCCTCGGTCCCGCCGATGCGCTACCTTCGGAGCCATGACCGAACAGCTCTTCGCTGAAGACGCGTACCTGGCCAGTTGCGAGGCAACCGTCGTGGACATCCGCGACGAGGGAGTGATCCTCGACAAGACCGTGTTCTACGCGCGCGGCGGGGGCCAGCCGGGTGATACCGGCACGCTTCGCTGGGAGGGCGGTCTCGCTCGGGTCACCGACACCGTGAAGATGGGCGGCGACATCGTCCATCAAGTCGACGGAGACGCACCGCTCGTCGGTCACTCCGTGACCGCCGAGATCGACTGGGCCCGCCGCCACCGCCTGATGCGAACCCACACGGCGCTGCACTCGCTCTCCGGCGTGATCTTCCGCGACTACGGGGCGAAGGTGACCGGCGGGAACATGGACGACACCGGTTCCGCTCGCATGGACTTCGAGCTGGACGAGATGAGCCAGGAGCTCGGTAAGGAAGTGGAAGCGAAGCTGAACGAGGAGCTCAACAAGAATCGCCCGGTCCACGTCACTTTCCTTCCGCGAGCCGAGGCCCTCGCGGATCCGGATCTGATCCGGACCAAGGTGAGCCTGATCCCCGAGTTCGTCGATCCGATCCGCGTGATCGACATCGAGGGCATCGACAAGCAGGCCGACGGCGGGACGCACGTGAAGTCGACGGGCGAGGTCGGGCACGTCACCGTCGTCAAGACGGAGTCGAAGGGCAAGGCGTTCAAGCGGATGCGGATCCAGCTGGAGGACTCATCACCCTCCGAGGACAACTCCTAGAGCCAGGAAGACAAGGTAGGCGATCACGCCGCCTGCCGTGAGCATCAACCGGAGCTGCGCCGGGATCATCGACCGGCCGGCCGCGAAGTAGAGCAACGGCCCGACGAACGGCACGAGCATGACGACCGCCATCCACCTCGCGCGCTCGGGGATCGAGTCGGCATCGCGCCGGATCAGATCCCACATCGCGATCGCCACCCAGGACGCGTACAGCACGAACGGCAGGATGTAGCCGTAGAGCCCGAGGAGCAGGGTCCACCAGCTGCTGGCGACGAGTGGCACTCCCATGACGCTGACCTCCTGGTTGATCCGAAGTCCGCGAGCGGGACGGATGTCCGCGACGTCACGGATGCGGTAGAGCTCGGGAACGGCTTCTTGCGGTATCGCAGGGTTGGGCGGTGCCGTGACCGGATCGTCCGGCATGTCAGGAAGGTTCTCGGGCGGGGGTGGTTGCTCGCGCCAGTCCCCGTGTGGGAACTCGCCGTCGAGCGAATCGATGAATCGAGACAGGACGTTCGTCGTCGGCGCCATGCTGCCTCCGCCTCCGGGGAACGGCCGCGGTCCATCGCAGGGGAACAGGAGTTCGGCGGCCGGTGGCTGGCTCGTGGAGGAGTCGTTGTCCTGGAAGCAGTCCCCGCCGGCAGACGGTGCGGCGAGTGCCAGGTCGGCTCGACCGCTCCTGCGGACGACGTTGTTCCGGACCTCGTTGTCCCCGGAGGGCCAGAAGTTCGTGTCCACGATGGGGATCATCGCGATGCCGTACGTCGCCTGATCCTCCACGAGGTTGCCGATGACTCGGTTGCGTCGGCCGCCCGCCACGACGATGCCCATGCCGTAGGGGACGTACCCGTACTCCTTCGCGTCCACGGTCGTCGAGTTGTTGTGGTGGACGTGATTGCCGGCGATGACGACGTCTTCCTGCGGCGCGAATGCCTCCGAGTCGAGGGTGTTCGGCACGATGCCACCCAGGTTCTCTCGCCACTCGCTGTTCACGATCGCGAGGTTGCCACTGGCGTTCGTCCCCGAATATCCGAGGGCGTTATGTTCGGCGAGCACGTCGGTGATGACGGCGTCGCAAGGCTTGCACTTACCGATGTAGAAACCGGCATCGGGTGACCCGGAGGCGTAGGAGTGATCGAACTGCCCCCATCGAGATCCGAACGCGTAGATCCCGTAGTCGCCGTTCGAATGCGCCGTGAGGTATGAGCCGCGATAGCCGAGAACGTCGGACCAGAAGAAACCGTTCACGAGGAAGTGTCGGGCCGTGAGGTTCTCGACCGCGACACCGTCGGCATCGATCACGTGGATGCCGTTCGCCAGCTCGAACCCGCCCTCGAGGATCGTCTCGTCGCGGTCCATCCCGCGGATCGTGAGGTACGGGGTGGTGACGACCACGGCCTCGCGGTAGACGCCGGGGGCGATCAGGACGAGCCCGCCGGGCTCGGCCCGATCGACCGCCTCCTGGATCGTGGCGACGTCCTGGGGAACGCGAACGGTGCCCCTCGGGCCGGAGGGGACGGGATCGGGCGGCTCCTGTGCCTGCGTCTGCGCGGCCGGGACCACGAGCAGCGCGACGAGCGCGATGGCGGTCGCGAGGCGGCGCATCGCGGCGGACCCTAGCATGGGTCCATGCCTGCGGAGCGATTGACGGCGCTCGACGCCAGCTTCCTCTACCTCGAGAAGCCCGGTGTGCACATGCACGTGGCGGGGTTGTCCATCTTCGGGCCACGCGAGGACGGCACCTCCCTGACCTACGACGACGTGGAGCGGGTCGTGCAGGCTCGGCTCCGGCTGGCCCCACGGCTCCGGCGGAAGCTGCTCTCGGTCCCCGGCAACATCTCGAGGCCGGTCTGGGTCGACGACGATCGGTTCGATCTGGATTTCCATCTCCGGCGTGCCTCCGTGCCGTCGCCGGGCGGGCGGTTCGAGCTCGAGCGCGCGGTCGGTCGCGTCGTCTCACGACCGCTCGACCGGACGAAGCCCCTGTGGGAGCTCTACGTCTTCGAGGATCTCGCCGAGGACCGAACCGCGATCCTGTTGAAGCTGCACCACGCGATGGCAGATGGGATCGGCGTGATGATGATCTGGTCGGCGTTGTTCGACCTCGCGCCGGACGCGCCGCTCGGCGCATCTGAGGAGGCATGGTCACCGGAGCCGCCGCCGCCCTTCGAAGAGCTCGTCATCGACGCCGTCGAGGAGGTCGTCCTGCACCCGATCCAGAGCTTCACCCACGTCGTGAGGCAGCCGTGGATCCTCGCGCAGACCGCGACGGCGACCGCGGATGCCCTCCGCATCGTCGCCGGGATGGGCACGCCGCCTCGGGGGCCGTTCGATGGCAAGGTCGGTCCCAATCGCCGCTTCGCGACCGCGGAGCGGCCGTTCGAGGTGTTCCGGACGATCAAGGACTCTCTCGGAGGCACCGTCAACGACGTCGTCTTGACGGCTGTTGCCGGCGGCGTGCACGAGCTCCTGGCCCACCGCGGTGAGCCGACGAAGGGCAGGACCCTCCGCGCGATGGTGCCGGTGTCGGTGCGAACACCGGGGGAGAGGGGCGACATCGGGAATCGCGTCGCACCCATCTTCGTGGACGTCCCGGTGGGGAAGATGGCGGCGCGGACGCGCCTCCGGCGCGTCCGCGCCGCCACCGCCCGGATCAAGGACTCCGGCATGGCCGTGGGCGCCGACACCATCATCGGGCTCGGCGCGTACGCGCCGCCGGCGCTCCACGCGACGGCGGCGCGCCTGATCGCGCAGGCGCGCTGGTGCAACCTCGTCGTCTCGAACATCCCGGCGCCGCAGGTGCCGCTCTACATCGCTGGTGCACCCCTCGAGGCGAGCTACCCGGCGATGAACCTGAAGGAAGACTGCGGGCTCTCGGTCGCGTGCACCTCGGCTGCCGGCACGATGGCCTTCGGACTCACCGCCGATTGGGACCGGGTGCCCGACCTCGACGTCCTGACCACCGGGATCGAGTCCGCGATCGACGAGCTCGAGAAGGCAGCGAGCTCCTAGTCAGTCGAGCGTGTCGGCGAACCAGTCGGCGACCTCGGCGAGCCAACGCCCCGGTGCCTCCATCTGCGGGATGTGTCCGAGGTCCGGGAAGAACCGCCCTCGCCACCCGGGGTGCTTCGCCAGCTCCGCTTCCGCGAACGCCACGGGAACGAGTCGATCCCGTCGGCCGTGCAGCAGCAGGACCGGACACACGACGTTGTCGAGCGCACGGCGCGACACGGAGGGAAGTCGTCCCAAACGCAGCATCGAGCGGGCGGCCTCGAGGAACGATCTCGCGGCGTCGGGATCGTCCTTCCGCCCGCGGGTGAGGTCGACCAGGAGCTCGACCACCTCCTCGGGGATCGAGCGAGGATCGGCGGCGAGGACACTGAGGCTCAACCGAACCATCTGGTCGGGGTCCATCTGGCGCAGCCGCCACGACACGACCTGCTCCCCGAGCCACGGGGTCGCGTAGACCCCGAAGGAGGCCAGGATGAGCGGATGAGGGACGGCGTTGATCCTCCACGGGAACACGCTGTTCGTCAGCACGATCGCCGCAACCGAGGACGGCTCCACCGCCGCCTGCAGGATGGAGAGCGCCCCTCCCATCGAGTTCCCGCCCAGCACCACCCGACCGCCGCCCAATCTCTCGATGAAGCGTGAGACCGTCCGTCGCTGATCCATCAGACCCGCCCCCCGACCTTCCAGGGGCGACCAGCCGAAGCCCGGAAGGTCGAGAGCGAGCACACGACCGAGCCCGGAAAGAGACTCCCCGACCTGCACCCACGACAGATGGGATGCGCCCAAGCCGTGGAGCAGGACGAACGTCGTCTCCGACGGTCCCTCCCACTCCCGGTACGCGACGGGACCGTCGAGGTCGACGCGGCGGAGCTCCGGCAGGTCCACGGCCGAAGCGTAGCCGCCTGCGATGATTCGCCAGTGGACGCCGCCGGTGAGCTCCGAGTGCTGCTGCTCTCTCGGCACCACCTGATCGTCGCGAGGGCAGACGACGAGGCACGGTTCATGGGCTACCTGCGTGCTGCGGCTTCGGAAGCGGGCCTTCCCGTCTGGACCTGGTCGGCGACCCGCGGTCTTGTCCGCGACGGCCAGAGCTCTCAAGCCAACACCTCGGTCGCGGCCGGCGCGATCGGGTTCATCGCCCAGATCGATGGCCCCGGCGTCTTCGTCTTCTACGACGTGGGCCACGTGTTGGAGGATCACATCAGCCTCCGCGCATTCAAGGAACGGGCACTCGAAGCGAGGCCGGCTCAGACGCTCATCCTCACGGGCGCGGCCATCTCCGTGCCTGATGAACTCCGCGGGCTCGCTTTGCTGTGGACGCTCGAGCCACCTTCGGACGCCGAAGTGCATCGCCTCGTGAAAGAGACGATGGAGGAGCTCCAGTCACGACACGTCGCCACCATCGAGCTCTCAGAGGAGCGAGTCCGAGAGTTGGCTGAGAGTCTCAAGGGTTTGTCGCTCCCGGAGGCGCAGCGCCTCATCCTCCGGGCGACGCTCGAAGACGGCCGCCTCGACGCCGGAGACCTCCCCCGAGTGCGTGAGGCCAAGGCTGAGCTCCTGGCGGAAGACGGCGTTCTGTCGCTAGTGCCGACGCAGGCCAGAGGGCTCGAGCAGGTGGGGGGTCTCGATGCCCTCAAAGAGTGGCTCGCCCTTCGCGGTCGCGGATTCGCTCCCGATGCGAAGAGCTACGGGCTCGACTCGCCGCGCGGGGTGCTGTTGATCGGGGTCCCAGGATGCGGCAAGTCGCTCGTTGCCAAGACGTTGGCGAGGACCTGGGGGATGCCGCTCGTGGCCCTGGATCCTGGTGCCATATTCGGGTCTTTCGTGGGCGAATCCGAAGCCCGGCTCCGTCGGGCGCTCAGCGCCATCGAGGCGATGTCTCCTGTCGTGGTGTGGGTCGATGAGATCGAGAAGGGGTTCGCGGCGTCCTCGGCTGCGAGGGACGGGGGCGTGGGGCAGCGGGTGTTGGGAGGCTTCCTCAGATGGCTCCAGGAGCGGCGCGGTCAGGTGTTCTTGGTTGCCACGTGCAATGACGTGGAGAGCTTGCCGCCGGAGCTCCTTCGGCGGGGCCGATTCGACGAGACGTTCTTCGTCGATCTGCCTGGCCCAGCCGATCGGGAGGCGATCTTGCGCCTGCATCTCGAGCGCCGTCACCGCGATCCATCATCCTTCGACCTCGCCGGAATCGTGGCTCGCACTGATGGTTTCTCCGGGGCAGAGTTAGAAGGCGTCGTGGTCGGAGCCCTCTATAGGGCGTTCGCCGTTGAAAAGGAGATCGACGACGGGTTCCTTCGCGACGAGGCGGAGAACACTGCTCCACTCTCCCGCACGAGAGCCGAGGACATCGCTCGATTGCGAGCCTGGAGCGAAGGCCGGGCGGTACCTGCCGGAACCGTTCCTCCGTAGCGGCCCTGATCCCTCTCAGTCGAAGCGAGCCAGCTTCGCTCGCAGGTCCTGTTGATCGAGGACACCCTTCCGGGCGCGGAGTTCCAGATACAGGGCGGTAAGGACAGCCGTGCCCATCGGGGTGGTGACTGCGCTCACGAGGGCTTGGACCACGGCGCGGGGGATCGCATCCTCGATCACCGGATCCGGGAATGCCTGCCCGACGATGATCGAAGGCACGATGCTGACCCCGATGACGACGAGGAAGTAGAGCAGCACGGTGCCGAGGGAGGTCCCCCACGCATTCTTGGAGAGACGCCACGATCCTCCGATCGCGTGGGTCCCACGAGCATCCTCGCCGACGAACACGTGCGCGAGGATCGCGAGCCTCGGACCGACCCAGAGCAAGAGAGCGAGAAGGACGAAGAGGAGGATCCCGGCCGCAGCTTCCCGATCGCCGGTCGCGATCGCGAAGACCAAGATGCCGAGCGGAATGAGACAGATGCCGAGGAGGATGAAGATCCAGACGACCGAATGAACCCCACGGATCGTTGCGCCGATGAGCGCACGACCGGTGGGCGGTAGGTCGGAGAACGTTGCCCGCAGCGCGGCTCGCGTCAGGATCACGATCTCCCACGGGCCGAGGAAGAATGCCATCACGAGGCTCAGGATGACGGCGGGCGCCGTGGGGTCGGGGCGGGCAAAGGGTTCTTCTCCGACCCAGTACTCGATGCCGTAGGTCCCCGTCCACGGGTCGACCGCAGCGATGACGACCGAGATCACCCCGGTCATCGCGAGCGTGAGGAGGAACCAGGGGAGCCAGTGCTTCGCCCAGATCCGCAGTCCGGCGCCCACGATGGCGCCGACTCCCATCGATCCTGAAGCCACTTCGTGCCACGCCGCCGGCGCTGGTGCCACACGGCCTAGGTCCGGTCGCGGAGGGACAGACGGCGGCTCGGGAAACATGGGTCCTGGAACGCTAGTGGCCACCCGAGGTGACCACAAGGGCGAGCGCGGTTGACCGTGGGTCAATCTGTAGGCGCAGGAAATTCCTGAGGCTCGTTTGGTGTTGAAACCCGTGGGTATGCACACCGAGATGGACTGGCAATCCGTGCGCGGCAGGCTTTTTTCACAGGACCGCCACACGGATCTGGCTTTACACAGAAGTACGAGGCCCCTACCATGGGATCTAGTGGCCGAGGCGGACATCTAGTCACGTTTGCCTACGTGGTCGCTCGGTCGGACAACAGAGAAGTCGGGTACGACCCCCGCGGAGCGGGTAACGGACCTAGTGAGGAGCGTGATACGAAGTGCCTGAGCCGGCGCGTCCCCTTGGGACCGACGACGCTGATGACCTGCGCCTCTACCTCGAGGCCGCGGCTCGAGAGCCGCTGCTTACCAAGGAGGAAGAGGTCGAGCTCGCCATGACGATCGAGGCGGGCAAGGAGGCGGAGGACCGCCTCCGTGCCGGCCGTCTCCGGTCTGAGAAGAGCATCGCGAAGGCCCGCCGCGACATGCGGACGGCGGAGGCCGCGCGCCAGCGTTTCATCATGGCGAACCTCAGGCTGGTCGTCTCGGTGGCCCGCAAGTACCAGGGCCAGGGGCTACCGCTCCTCGACCTGATCCAGGAGGGGAACATCGGCCTCATGCGCGCCGTCGAGCTCTTCGACTGGCGCCGCGGCTTCAAGTTCTCCACCTACGCGACGTGGTGGATCCGCCAGGGCATCACCCGGGCGATCGCGGACCGCTCGCGGTCCATCCGCCTGCCGGTCCACATCCACGACCGGCTGCGGAAGCTCAACCGCACGCGGTTCCAGTTCGCGCAGTCGATGGGCCGCGAGCCCTCGCGCGAGGAGCTGGCGAAGGCACTGGACACCACTGTCGACGAGATCGACGACCTGACGGAGATGGGTCGGCGCGAGCCGCTTTCCCTGCAGTCTCCGGTCGGTGAGGACACCGAGCTGGGTGACCTGATCGAGGAGATCGACTCCGAGGCCGGGTTCGCCGAGGTCGAGGACCAGCTGCTCCGCGAGGAGATCGGCGGGGCCGTCGACAAGGTGCTCGACGAGCGCGAGCGCCACGTCGTGGCGCTCCGCTACGGGCTCGAGAACGGGCAGCCGCTCTCCCTGCGGGAGACCGGCAAGGTGCTGGGACTCTCGGGCGAGCGGGTGCGCCTGATCGAGCGCGAGGCGCTTCGGAAGCTCCGCGACTCGAACCTCATCACCGGCGTGGCGCTGGGCGGCTAAAGCCGCTCGGCACCCGCGGACAGTCAAGAGGGCGGGCTCCCTTCGGGAGCCCGCCCCTTGCATTCCTCTCAGCGCGTGTCGTCAGCTCGCGGCGGCTTCTCGTTTGACCTGGATCTGATTGCTCACGTCGGTGGCGCCACGCGTGTCCCACGCGTCGTCGCCGGCGGCGCGCTTGGCGACCGTGGTCGTCGCGGTCCCCGTCAGGATCACGACGCCTTTCGTCACGTCGACATCGATGTCGTACTGGTCAGCGTAGGGGCCGGTCCTGATGTGGTCGAGGAGCTCTTGCTTGATGTCGCTGTCCGATCTTTCATCTTCGGATTCATCCGCGTACCACTCGTAGTAGTAGCGGTTCTCCGGGTACGCCCAGGGGCTGATCATGCGTCATCACCTCCGCGAGGGCTCCCTACCCCCGATGCATGCCGGCTAATCACGGTGCGACGGGTGAGACGCATCAGACCCTCTCCGAGGAAGAGGATCCCGAGGCCGATCGCGGCCGCGAGCGCCCAGACGACGGCTCGGTCCGTTCCGAACGAAGAGCCGCCTTCCGAAGGGAAGACGCCGTGGGGGACGTCTCGACGCTCGACCGCGGCGATGGGCTTGGGGAATGCGGTCGGACAGCGCTGGAGGATCGCGAACATCCGCGTTTCGTGACCATCGAGGTCGACCACCCGGAAGGGGACGTCGAAAGAACACCGCGTTCGTTCCGCCGCCCCGACCTCGATCACATCGAGCCGTCCCGGCTCCATGCTCCCCCGATGTGGGAGAACCTGGTCGGAGGTCTGGTCGGATGCGAATCGGCCGGGTTCGCCCGCGGCTCCTTGATTCAAGGCGAGGAGCCAGCGTTCGACGGTCCCCTCCGGCCGGGACCGGTCCCCGCACGCCGAGAGCGCGATCATGAGGAGAACGGTCACGAAGATCGGTCGTCTCACGCCGTCACCGCCTCGTCCATCGCCACGAGGTTCGCACCCTTCGTCTCCGGCAGGTATCGCCAGGCGATCCAGATCGTCGGGATGATCAACGCGACGGTGGTGAGCGACATCGCGTCTCCGATCGAGCCGATCGGCCCCGACACGTGGTCGCCGAGGACCCCGACGAGGAGCGGCGCGACGATCCCACCCGGGATCTCGAACGCGTTCCGACACCACGCCGCAGCCCGGCTCCGCACGTACGTAGGGAAGGGCTCCGTGGCGAACGCCGATGTCACGGCGACGGATCCGAGGCCGAAGAAGATCGCGAGACAGAGCACCGGCAGCATCACGAGCGGGTCATGGATCTGGAACAGCCACGTCCCGAACACAAGAGTCCCGAACATGTAGGCCAGGAACACTGGCTTGCGTCCGTAGCGGTCCATCAGTCGCCCGGCCACGATGAAGCCCACGGCCCCGAGGATGCCGGCGGCCGCGAGATAGAGGCCCGAGAGGGACACGGACATGCCGACCTCTTGCTGTGCGTAATAGGCCCACCAGAAGGCGGCAGCTGCGGCGACGGCGTGCCGGAGGAACGTCACGAGGCCCACGGCGAGCACGTCCGATCGGAACGCGGGCTTCCATGGCTCGAGCAGTCCCGTGTGGTTCAGCCGCGCGAAGCCCTCGCTCGACCGGACGGCCGCATAGCGCTCCGTCTCGAGCATCGAGCGCCGACCGATGGCCACGATCACGAGCGGAACGAGCGCGAGCACGTAGTAGGCACGCCAGGACACGTCGAACGGGAGGACGCTGAAGCCGAACGCGAGGAGCCCGACGGCGATCCCGCCGAGGGTGTTCATCGACGTCACGATGCCGAGGGCTCGGCCTCGTTGTTCTCTCGGGAACTCCTCGGTCACGATCGTGATGGCCACCGCCCACTCCGACGCCAGGAAGATCTGGGAGAGGAACTGCGCCCCGGTGAGGAACGCGAGGTTGGGGGAGAGCGCCGTGAGCGCCGCGCACGCCGTGTAGCCGACGATCGTGATCAGCAGGAGCCGTTTGCGACCGATCCGGTCGGCCTGTGCCGAGAGGAGGAACCCGACGGCGGCACCGAGGCCCACGATCGCCCGGATCCACCCGGCCTCCGCCTCGGTGCCGCCGAGATCGACGAGCACAAGCGCGAGGACGAACGACAGGACGAAGTTGTCGTACCCCTCGAAGAACGTGGCCGAGGAGAGCAGGAAGAGCAGCTTCCGTCGATACGTCGCGTCGTGCGCCGCTGGCGCCGTCCGGCTCACGTCGGATCACCTGCCAGGGACCGCGCCTCCGCGAGTTGCTGCTCGAGCCCATCCCGGATCCTCTCGAGGAATGCATCGATGTCTTCCGGCCGGGAGACGTCGCCCGTGGGCTCGATCGGCTGACCGAAGGCGAAGCCCAGACGCGGCCGGATCGGGCGTCCCCAATGCCGGCCGGACTTCGACCACCTGTGGTGCGTGCCCCAGACCCCCACCGGGATCACGGGGGCGCCCGTCGGGAGCGCGATGCGCGCGATGCCGCTCCGGATCCGCTGGAGCTCTCCGGGCGTCGGGTTCACCGCGCCCTCGGGCGCGATCGCGGCGAGCGCGCCGCGTCGGATCGTCTCGATCGCTTCATCGAGCGCGCCGGAGTCGCTCCGACCGCGGCGGATGGGGATCTGGCGGTACCTGCGGAGGAACCAACCGCTCACCGGCACGTCGAACACCTCGGCGGCGACGAGGAACCGCACCACACGGCGACGTCGCCACGCGACCTCGATCGCCAGACTCGGTCCGTCCAGCACGCTGATGTGCACGAACGCCAGGATCGCCGGCCCGGCGAAGGGAACGTGGTGGATCCCGGTGACCCGGACGCGGAACAGCGCCCGCTCGATCGGAAGCACGAGCGGGATACCGAAACGCCACCACGCGTTCAGATCGCCGCGGGCCGTCCCCGGGGACTCGGTCACGCGTCGAACACCACGACCGAGCGGATCACCTCGCCGGCCAGCATGGCCCGGAACGCCTCGTCGAGATCCTGCAGACCGAGCTCACGACTGACCATCCCGTCCAGGTCGAGTCGCCCGTCGAGTGCCCATCGCGCCATCTCCGGGAAGTCCTCGGAGGGGATCGGGTCGCCGCCGTCGGTGATGAGCAGCGATGTCTTCCGAGGGTACGCGGCGTGCTCGGTCCCGTTCCACGCGAGGGTGACCTCCGCGGGGATGGGCGGCACGCCGATCGCGACCGCGATCCCAGCGTAGTCCAGCATCGCGACGGCCTGGGACACGACCTGAGGGACGCCGGTGGCTTCGAACGCGAAGTCGACGCCGTCGCCCGCCGTGAGCTCGCGAACCGCCGCGACGGCGTCGACGGCCGACGCGTCGACGGTATCCGTGGCTCCGAAGCGTCTCGCCCAGTCGAGCTTCGGCGCCGCGAGGTCCACGGCGATCAACCGCTCGGCGCCCGCGATCTTCGCCCCTTGCAGGGCCGCGAGACCGATCCCGCCCAGCCCGATCACGGCGACGCGGGCGCCGGGCCACACCTTCGCCGTCTGCGTCGCGGCGCCGACGCCGGTGGAGACGCCGCACCCGAGGAGGCATCCGCTCCGGAGCGGCAGCTCAGGCGGCATCGGGATCGCTTGCGCCGCGTGCACGACGGTGTGCGTGGCGAGGGTCCCGAGCGAGAGCGTCCCGGAGAGCGGCGCGGCGTCCCGCGCCCGGCGGACGCGCGGAGGCTGCACCCACGCATGTGAGCATCGGCGCGGGACGCCGCGCCGGCAGGGCCCGCACGTCCCGCACGGCACCGCCCAGGAAAGCACGACGGGGTCGCCGACGGCGGGCACCTGCACTCCGTCGCCGACCTCCTCGACGATGCCGCCCCCTTCGTGCCCCAGCAGCATCGGGAACGGGGCTCCCCAGTTCCCGTGCTCCATCGCCCACAGGTCCGAATGGCAGACGCCGCTCGCCACCAGGCGGACGAGCACCTCGCCCGGACCCGGTGGGTCGATCCGGAGTTCCTCGATGCGGACGCCGGATCCGGCCGCGTCCACCACGGCGCCGACCGACTCTCGCGACACGCATCCTCCCTTCGGCTGAGCGGCTCATGCTAGCGTCGGCGTCACCGATGGACGCTCAGACGCTTCGCGACCGCGCGCACGCACGCTACCCCGAGTTCCTCGAGACCCTCGAGGCCATGGTCAACGTCGACTGCGGCTCCTACTCGCCGGAGGGAGTGAACCGGATCGCCGACATGTGCGAGACGCGATTCGAAGAGCACGGCTGGGAGGTCGAGCGGCGTCCTCACGACGGGTCCCCGAGGCTCGGCGACCTCGTGGTCGGCAGGCTCCGGGGCGCGGGTGGACCGAACATCTTGCTGGTCGGGCACATGGACACCGTCTTCGACGACGGCACCGCCGCCGAGCGTCCGTTCCAGGTAGAGGGCGACATCGCGCGCGGCCCCGGCGTGTCCGACATGAAGGCGGGTCTCCTGGCGGGGTTCTTCGCGACGCACATCTTGCAGGATGTCGGCTTCGACGGCTTCGGCACGATCACCTACATCTGCAACCCCGACGAGGAGATCGGCTCCCCCTTCTCGGGACCGATCATCAGGGAGCTCGCGCCGGCACACGACGCCGCGTTGGTGCTCGAAGGCGCTCGTGCGAACGGCGACATCGTCTCCGCGCGCAAGGGGATCACCGACTTCACGATCGAGATCGCGGGTCGGGCCGCGCACGCGGGCGTGGAGCCCGAGAAAGGTCGCAACGCGGTCCTGCAAGCCGCGCACACGATCCTCGCGCTGCAAGGGTTGAACGGGCGCTGGCCGGGAGTCACCTCCAACGTCGGGGTGGTCCGAGGCGGCACCCGTTCCAACGTGGTGGCCGAGCGATGCGAGCTCGAGGTCGACCTCCGTTCGCCGGAGCTCGCCACGCTGGAGGAGGCCGAGGCGGAAGTGGCTCGGATCTGCGCAGACATCGCGATCCCGGACGTGCAGATCTCGATCGAGACGCACGGCTGGCACCGGCCGATGGAGAAGGGCGAGGGTGCGCGGCGGCTCGTCGATGTCGCTGTCGGCGCCGCCTCGGAGCTCGGGTTCGAGCTGCGGGACGCCGCCACCGGCGGCGCCTCCGATGCGAACACGACCAGCTCGGCCGGGACGCCGACGATCGACGGCCTGGGTCCGGTCGGCGGCGACGATCACGGGCCCGCGGAATGGGTGGACCTCACCAGCATCGTCCCTCGAACCGCCCTGCTCGCGGCGATCATCTCGCGGGTGTGACGCGATGACGTGGCCCGGGCAGAACCTGCACCCCGAGGCGTTCCGAGCGCTGGTGGAGGGCGCTCCGGCGATCCTCTATATCGACCGGCCGGACGAGCTGTCCACCAACCTCTACACGAGCCCGCAGATCGTGAGCCTGCTCGGCTACAGCGTCGAGGAGTGGATGGATGACACGGAGCTCTGGGTCCGTTCGCTTCACCCGGCCGACCGGGAACGCGTGGTGCAGGAGCACCGTGCGTCGAACGTCGGCGGCGAACGATTCCTGAGCGAGTACCGGATCCTCGCCAAAGACGGACGCGAGGTGTGGATCCGCGACGAAGCGGTGCCGGTGGACGCCGAGGACGGCACCATCCTGTACTGGCGAGGCATCATGGTGGACATCACCGCGCAGAAGGAGACGGAGGACCGGCTCCGCGCGAGCCTCGAGGAAGTGAGGCGGATGATCGAGCAGCGGCGCGATCTGGCGCAACTGCTCGAGACCGCGCAGGAGGAAGAGCGTCGCAGGATCGCAGCCGACATCCACGACGACCCGATCCAGGTCATGAGCGCCGTGGATATGCGACTGCAGCTACTGCTCGACCGTCCGGAGCGCGTCGACGCGCACGAGATCGGCGAGCTCGCGGAGGAGCTCCGTTCCGCGATCGACCGTCTCAGGAACCTCCTCTTCGAGTTGCGGCCGGTTGCCCTCGACATCGAAGGGCTCACCCCCGCGATCGAGATGTACCTCGAGCACTCCGCGAAGGACACGGGCTGGACCTGGGAGGTGATCGACGAGCTCGAGCACGAGCCCGTCCCGGAGGCTCGGGTGACGTTCTATCGGATCGCGCAGGAGGCGGTGGCCAACGTCCGGAAGCACGCGAACGCGACCCAACTCGAGGTGCGACTGTCGTCCGTGGACGGGGGGCTGCTCCTGCGGATCGAAGACGACGGAGACGGGTTCGACCCGACCGCGACTCCTCTCCCGGGTCATCTCGGCCTCGCCACCGTCAGGGAGCGGGCCGAGCTCGCCGGCGGGTGGTGCCACATCGAAAGCCGGCTTGGCGAGGGTTCGATCGTGGAGTGCTGGATGCCGCTCGGTCCTCCCGTCGAGGCGCCCTGATCCACGATGGGCCGCTGGCGGGCGGGAACCATCTGGCTCGCGATGTGGTCGGCCGACGGCTTCTTCTTCCATCTCGACAGCACCGTCTACAGCGTGTTCCTCATCCTGCAGGTGGGGTTGGATCCGCTGCAGCTCGTGCTGATGGGAACGATCCTCGAGGTGTCGTACCTCCTCTTCGAGATCCCGACCGGGGTCATGGCCGACTCGATCAGCCGCAAGTGGTCGATCGTTATCGGGTACCTCGGCACCGGGGTCGCGTTCGTGCTGCTCGGGGTCGCGGATTCGTTCGCGATCGCGGCCGTGTCGCAGGTGCTCTACGGCGTGTCGGCCACCTTCGTGAGCGGGGCGGACGTCGCGTGGCTCACCGACGAGGTGGGGGAGGAGGCCGCCCGCCCGCTCTATCTCCGGAGTGAGCAGTTCTTCAACGGGGGAGCGCTGCTGGGGATCGTCGCGAGCGTCGCGCTCGCGTCGATCGCGTTGCGGCTCCCGATCCTGATCTGCGGGGCGGGCTACTTCTGCCTCGGGCTCGCTCTCGTGTTCGTGATGAGGGAGAGCCGGCGCCCCAGCCGGGAGGTGGGCACGAAGCTCCGGCATTCGATGCGGGACACCCTGGGAAGCGCCGTCCGGCAGGTTCGGGCCCACCATGTCCTGCTACTGATCCTGGCAACCGCGGCGCTCCACGGCGCCTCGACGGAGGGGTGGGACCGCTTGTCGGACCTTCACTTCCTCCAAGGGATCGGCCTGCCACCCCTGGGCGATCTGAACCGCGTGGTCTGGTTCGGGATCTTCGACGGCGTCGCGCTGGTGCTGGGGATCGGTGCGCTCTCCTACGTGAAGCGCCGAGGACATCTCGAGGGGCACGGACACGTGGCCAAGATCCTCGCCTTGATCGACATCGCGCTGATCGCGAGCGTCGTCGGGTTCGCCGTGGTCGGCAGCTTCTGGTGGGCGGTGCTCCTGTTCTGGATCGTGGGTGGGCTCCGGAGCGTGCGCGGTCCGATCTTCACCGCGTGGATCAACCAGGGCCTGGATCCCGCGACGCGCGCGACGATCAACTCGATGGGCGGACAGGCCGACGCCGTCGGACAGGCGCTCGCCGGTCCGGTCGTGGGCGGCGTGGGCCGGGCGGCCTCGGTCCCGTGGGCGATCTCGCTGGCAGGCCTGCTTCGCCTGCCGATCCTGTTCCTCTACCTCCGCGCGATCCGGCGCGGGACGGTGGGGACAGTGCCTCCGGAGGTCATGGAGCAGGAGATCGATCTCTCGGACGAGCCGAACTAGACCGGCCGTGGCGGGATCGCGGCCACCGGGATCGTGTGCATGTGGGACATCGGCGTGCGGCGTGATCCCCTGTCGCTGATCCTGCATCTCACGTCGCGCACGCCCTTGCTCCTCTGCGCGATCGAGAAGACGAGGTCGTGCACATCAGGCGGGAGGTGTCCATCGAGGAACGCGGTTCCGTTCGCGACGCGGACGGAGAGGGCGGGGATACCGCGGGTCCGCGCGTCCTTCGCGAGTGCGGCGCGAAGCCGGCCCTCGGCCAGCACGTCATCCCGGTTCCCAGGCGAAGGGGGAACGGCGCGCCACACGAAGCCGAGCCACCGGCCCAGCTCGCGTCGGTTCTTCCAGGCCCACAATCCGGCCGTCGCGCGGCCGAAGGGCAGCAATCTCCACAAACCGGGCATCGTCTCGAACCCACTCCTTCCGAGGGCTACTCGTCACGTACCCCGAGACGTCTGCCCCGAACCCCCGTGCAGGATGTTTCCCGTCATGTCGTCGCGGCGCGGCGAAGGAACGGTCGATCGCTCGCGTTCAGGAGATCTTCTCGGACCGGCCCTCGCCCGTGCGCGTCGCCCAGAGCATCACGTCGTCGGCCTCGGAGGGGATCGGCGCACCCGGAGACCTCCAGTGGAGCTTCCCGAACATCCCTTGGTAGGCAGCATGGAACGGGAAGATCAGCGTCTGGACGAACGCGGTCGAGAGTCGGCGGTTCGACGTGAGCGCCCTCGCCCGCAGCTTGGTGACACGCCGGGAAGCGGCCGGGGTCCACGTATGTCCGCCGATCTCGAAGCCGGCGGCGCGGAGCTTCGCGAAGAGCACCTGGGGTTCGTCGCGCCGGATGTGACCACACGCGTCGTCGAGCGGCGACCACATGGAGGCGTGGACGGGGGTCGACAGGATCAGCACGGCATCCGGGCGACTGACGCGCGCCATCTCAGCGAGCAATCCCGTGTCGTCCTCGACGTGCTCGACGACCTCGAAAGCGAGCACGGCGTCGAAGGAGTCATCCGGGAAGGGAAGGGCGTCCCCAGCGGACACGGTTCGGCCTCCTCGTGCGGCGAGTTGCTCGAGCGCGTGGGCGGAGGAATCGATGAAGGTCGATGTGGCTACAGGCGCGGTCGGTCGGAGCCCGGGACCGATCTCCAGGACCGAGCCCCCGCCGATGCGAGGCGCCAGCCACCGCCAGACATGAGGTCTTACCTGCACGACGTGGCGCGACCCGCTCCAGTGATCGGCTCTCGCATGGATCTCGGGCCTGTCCTCGGGGGTGTCGAGTTCTTTCACGAAGCTCCTTGATGGGGTGCTCACGCTTCTTCCGAAGGCGACGCAGGCGAAGCACGGGAGCATACCGCCGGAGCCGGATCGCTCCGCCCGCGCCCCCCGGATCGGCCACACAGGTTGCGGAGTCAGTCGGTCGCACTTCTGAGC
>CAVXMB010000001.1:0-361643 GCA_963762745.1 uncultured Actinomycetota bacterium | reverse complement strand
ATCTCCGGCAGTGCCTTGAAGACGTCGCCGGAGGTGACGAAGCCGCGTTCGCGGCCGAGCACGACGAGCTGTTCCTTGACCTCATCGAGGCTGTAGGGATCGCGTTCGGGTTCGCGGGCCGCACTCAAGGCCTCCATCCCGCGGACCCTGAGGTTCACGGAGGATGACTCCGCCGAGCCATTCGCTCCGATCCCCGTCACCCTGGCGCGGTGCAGGGCACGCTCCCAAAGCTCGGGAGGATCCTCGCGCCGTATCTGTCCGACCCACTCTTTCGCGTTAGGCATCCTCGTCTCCTAGGATCGCGCGGAGCTGCCGACGCGCTCGGTGAAGGTGCACCGACACCGTCGCCGGAGCCATCCCGAGGAGCTCCGCGATCTGGTCCGTGGGTCGGTCGTCGAGATAGAAGAGGACGAACACAGCGCGCTGCCGGCGCGTGAGCTGCCGCAGTGCCACCACAACCCCAAGAGCTTGCTGGTCCATCTCATAGCTACCCTTCGGCTCCATGGACCTGAGCCTCGCCTCGCGGAGGTGGGCCGTCGCGACCCGGAAGGCCACCCGCCAGATCCAAGCGGCCGGATCACGGATCGTGTCTGCGGTGCCGAGGGCCCTCGCGAAGGCCTCCGCCGCGGCATCGCTCGCGATCTCACGGTCACCGGTATAAGCGAGCAGCGCCCACCACAGACGGTTGCCCGTTTCCTTGTAGAGGTGTTCGATCCTGGAAGCATCAGTCACCCGCACATCGCCCATTCCATACAGATAGTGGGCCCGGAGCACGGAAACCTTTACTCGAAGACTTCGGGAAGCGCTCCTACGCGGCGTTGACCACGGCTCCGACTAGCGGCCGTGGCGGAACCAGGCGGACCGGCCGGAAGCCTTCTGAGGCAAGGAGCATGGTAGTGGGCGCTGGAGGATTTGAACCTCCGACCTCTTCCGTGTCAAGGAAGGCCCGCGCAACCCTCTGACCAGCATTTTCGCAGGTCAGGCCGTCTTCATGCTGTTCAGGAGTACCGTCCATTACCGCCTGTTACGGTTGGCTCCTTGACCTGGTGTTGACCGACCATCGGGCGGATCCTCGGGCTCATGGCTGTCCGAGCGAGGGCGACCGCGTGTCCTCGGATCGCGGCTGCCGCCCGAGCGCGGGCGTGAGTTAGGTCCGAGAGGCGCCCCCAGGAGTCCTGCTCACCGAGGTCAGCTCAGCCGACGTTCTAAGCTTGGCGCATGCGCGACCTCACGCCGGAGCAGGAGTGGCACGACTTCCTAAGTGGCACGCATCCTCACTTGCATCACGCAATGCCGTTCCGCCTCGTCCCGTCGAGTCCACGCTGCAGGCTGTGCGCGGCGCCGTTCCGGGCACCGGGCTCCGCGATCTTCAAGCGGCTCGGCTTCACGCCGTGGGAGAAGAACCCCAACCTCTGCAAGCGGTGCTTCACGGGGCTACAGCTCCATGCCGCGCTCTGCCCCACGATGAGCGAATCCGACGTGCACGGGGCAGAAGTCGACGTCTCGATGCTGTTCGCCGACATCCGGGGCTCGAGTGCACTGGCGCGAAGCGTCACGACGATGGAGTTCACCCACCTGATGAGCCGCTTCTATCAGGTCGCACGTGAGGTCCTAATCGACCACGACGCGATCGTGGAGAAGTTCGTCGGCGACGAGGTCGTGGGCCTGTTCCTTCCGTTCCTCGCGGGGACCGAACATGCCATTCGCGCGGTCGACGCCGCCAGCGCGTTGCTCGAGGCCACGGGACATCGATCGGCTGATGGACCATGGGTGCCGCTCGGCGTCGGCGTTCACACTGGCACGGCGTTCGTCGGGATCGTCGGGCCGAAGGACGCGCTGGACTTCACCGCGCTCGGCGACCGGGTCAACATCGCGGCCCACCTAGCCAGCCAAGCGGCCGCCGGCGAGATCCTCCTCACCGACGAGACGGCGAGGAGGGCGCAGCGCCCCGTCGACGAAGCCGAGCGGCGTGCGGTCACGCTGAAGGGCCTGGAGATCGACGCGTTCGTGCTCCGCTCCTAGTCCGCGAGTTCCTTGGCAGATACGCGATAGGCCTCGACCTTCCTGCCGTCAGAGACACTGTCGAGGATGCTCGGCGGGGCGCGCACTCCACTCGAGCACGGCCTGTCCGGTCGGGACACGTTCAGCCACGCGAGGAAACCGACAGCGACGACGCAAGCCTGGACATCGTCGCCGGCTCGACGTAGATCACCTCCGCCGTGCCCGACCCCGCGTCCAGCGCCGTCTGGGCCCGGGCGTACATCTCGTCCCGTCGGCGCGCGAGCGTCTCCTCGGGCTCCTCGGGGTCGTAGGCACCGACGAGCGCCCAGTGGTCCCGCAGCTCCTTCACCGATGCGGCGTACGTCCGCAGCTCGAACCCGCGTCGACCATCGAGGACGAACACGCCTCGGTCGAGGACGGCCGCCACCGCCGCGTCGGCCTGTCGAAGGTCGTCCTCGTAGTCGAACACTGGATCGGCTTCGGAGAACGACAGCAACCGGTTCGACCTCACCTCCACGAACGGCGGGGCATCGACGGACGGGTGGATCTCGATCAGGGTGCCGGCCGGCTTCAGCAACCGGTTGATCTCCTCCAGGGCATGGACCATGCCCTCGTGCTCCATTCAGCAGAGCGACCAAGACAGGAGCGCGACGTCGAAGACGTCGGGGTCGGTGCTTGCCGCGAAGTCCTCGAAGTTCACATGGCGGAACTTGACCGGGAGCTTCGTGTCCCGCAGCCGCTCCATCGCCCTGGCAATCGAATCCTCGAACGGTTCGATCGCCGTCACGTGAGCTGCGCGCTCCGCGTACCGCAACGTGAGGCGGCCGTCGCCGCATCCGATCTCGAGGACCTCGGCGCCGTCGAGATCGACGAGGTCGAACAGCACGGCGGTCTCGTTCCCCTCGGGGTCGGTCCGGATCGTCATCCCACGCCTCCTGCTAAGCGGGCACCCCTGCTCGATCCTCGGACACGCGCCGGAACGACGCGTACATGAACCTCTGCTCGACGCCGCGGGGCGTCAGGTGGACATGGCGCTCGGAATCCCGGAGCTCGAATCGGGGACCACAGCGTTCAGCGAGTCCTGATGCGTCGTACCGCTGCACCGGCAGGCCGCTGCACATCTCCGGACCGCTGGGGGCGAACGTGGCAACGATCGCGATGCCGCCTGGTGTGACGGTTCGTTCACATAGCGAGACGTAACGCTCCTGGTCGAACGCATCGGTGAGGAAATGGAGCACGGCCCGATCGTGCCAGATATCGAACCTCCCCACATCATCGATGACGCTCACGTCTCCGACGATCCACTCAACCTGATCCGCCCGTGAGCCGAGGCGTTCCGCGGAGGCGTTGAGTGCACGCTCGGAGATATCCAACACCGCGATGCGGTGGAGTCCCAGCTCCAGGGCTTCGTCGACGAGCGTCGACGCGCCGCCGCCAACGTCGAGGAGACTCCGTGCCCCTCCTGCCACCGCTTGGCGAACACGTCGCATCGAGATCGTCGGCGTGCGCTCGTACCAGCTGACCTCGCCCGGCGACCGACGCTCGTAGATCCGGTCCCAATGCTCGGTCCGGTCCATGGGAGTCAGTCTAGGACCCTCTCAAGCCCTGTCAGCAGGAAGGTCGCCCCGGAGCCAAGCAGGTCAGGTCGATCGGTGGAGCATCAGGGCCGGGGGTATCCACCCCGGCCCTGAGCGGATCCTCCCGCCGGATCAGATCTGGACCGGGACCGGGAAGACCTCCTCGGCTGGATGACCGGTCCGCTCATCAAGGTCTCCCGCGTGATGCCCACACCATTCCCTTGTGCACGTTCATAACTCCGGCATTCCGTTCCCCTTTCCGTGGGAACCGGCGGATCTAGGCGAAGGCGATCGTCCGCGCTCCGTTGATGACCTCTTCGACAACCTTGGCCGCGCCAACGATCGTGACGCCCTTCCGCAGCTGGTCCTCCCCGATCTCGCGGGGACCGGTGCACGCACCGCAGAGCCAGACCTGGCCTCCGTTGTCCACGAAGTCGTTGAAGAGTTCGTCTAGCACCGGCAGCCCGGGTTGAGCGATCCCGTTCGCCCCATCGCTCGTGCCGAGCCACACGGCGTCAATCGTGCACAGGACCACCGCCTCCTGGCCGGCGGTCGCGGCGACGTTCGCGGCCACGAACGGAAGGGTTGCGCGCTCCGGGTCATCGGAGCCGTAGGTGCAATTGAAGATCAGTTTGTTGGTCATGTCATCGTCCCCTTTCCACGTCGATGACGACGGATCCGTCGCGTGCGTCCTCGATCGAACGGACGGTGTGGCCCATCATCCGTGCGAGCGGCGGCAGGTCCTCCTTCGCGGAAGGATCGCCGGTGGTCACGAGAAGTTCGTCGCCGAGCGGTATCTGTTGGATCTGCCTGCGGAACTCCTCCGCCAGGCCGGTCGCGCAGCTGAGGTCGCCTGCGTTGAAGGTGTGCACGCGGCCGGGCTGTTGCTCGGCCCCACTCGAGAACCCGTTCCTGCGTTCGTTCGGTGTCACGGTCATCACGGCTAACCTTCCTTCGTCGTCGTTTCAGTGATCCGTCCGCTACCACCCCTGGGTGACGGGATAGATCTCGTCTGCGACGAGGCCGTGCGCCTCGCGATGCACGGCGTGTGCGGCGTCGGCGTCAGGGGCTTCGATCAGGCAGAAAGACTTGCCGGCCCCTTCGTCCACCCAGTAATTGAGGTAGCGCACGCCGAATCGCTCCTGGACGCGAAGGTCGTCGGCGTGCGCCCTCGCAACGTCGACCGCGGTCGCTCCCTCGGGCAGGTGGTCGTGTACATCCATATAGAGCGTCACCTGTTGTTCACCTCCTTCCGGACGCGAAGCTACGGAGGCGAGCGTTCCCGAACTGTTCCGCACGGCCCGGTGGGCGGGGCCGCAGTCGGCCTCTACGATGCCGATGTGAATGAGCTCGCGATCGAGCTGCTAGGTCGATCGGCGGTGACGGTCGACGATCAACCCGTCTCCAGCGATGCATGGCGGAGCCGCCGCGCGGCCGACGTGGTCAAGCTGCTCGCCCTCGCTCCCGATCACCGGCTGCACCGCCTCCAAGTGATGGACGCGCTCTGGCCCGAGAGCGAGCCGGAAGCCTCCGGCACCAATCTCCGAAAGGCGCTACATTTCGCGAGGCTCGCGCTAGCCGACGAGCGGGCCATCGTGAACGAACGCGGCGTGCTGGTGCTGGCGCCTGAGGCTCGTGTCGACACAGATGTCGAGCGGTTCGAGGCTGCCTCCGGACGTGCACTGGAGACCGGCGACCCCGCGATGAACCGCGACGCTGGCGATCTTTATCGGGGCGACCTCCTGCCCGATGACATCTATGAGTCCTGGACGGTCGAGCCGCGCGCGCGGCTGCGCCGCCGCTACTTGGATGTGCTGCGCGCCGGAGCGCTTTGGGCTCGCCTGGCGGAGGAGGACCCCTCCGACGAGCAGGCGACGCGCGCGCTGATGATGATCGATCTCGACGCCGGGGAACGCCGAGCGGCGATCCGCCGCTTCGAGAGGCTCCGCGAGGTCCTCCGAGATCAGTTGGGAGTTGGGCCAGATCCCGAAACGGTCGCGCTGTACGAACGCGTGCTTGCGGTCGAGGGTGCCGAGCCTCCCTCCGACACCGAGCGCGCACATGCACTGCTGGCGTGGGCGCTCGTGCACATGAACCGCGGGGAGATGGCAGAGGCTGAGCGTGCGGCAACGGAGGCGCGTGCGATCGCTCTCGACGCCGGGCTCGGCCGCGAGCTCGGAGAAGCCGCGGTGATCCTCGCGAAGGTCGCGATGAGCCAGGGCAGGTGGCGTGAGCAGTTCGCGGAGGAGCTCGCCGAGTCGATGCGTATGCGCGCCAACATGGAGCCAATCGTTTACGACGCCCACCTCTGTCTGGCTGAGTACTACCTCACCGGGCCCGAGGGCTACGACATCGCGGCCGACTTCGCTCGGGAGATGATGCGCATCGCCGATCAGGCGAACTCTGCGACCGGCGCCGCCCTCGCGCTGCTGATGTTGGGCGAGGCGGAACTGCTCGGCGGTCACGTTGACGAAGCGGAGGGTCACCTCAGGTCGGCGGCCGAGGCCAATGACCGCCAAGGCTGCATCTCAGGCTCCGCGCTCGCGAGGCAGCGGCTGGCAGAGGCGGCGGTGCGCCGTGGGCGTCGGTACGACGCCAACCGGCTCCTCGGCCGAGCCCGCGCGCTTGCTAACCGCTCCGACATCGTCTCCCACCTGTTGGTGCGCGTGTTCGGCACGATGATCGAGGCATCGGCTCCGGAGAGGTCGATGTCCGTTCTGCGCGAGGCTGAGCGCACGCTGTCCCAGATGCGATCGTGTGAACCATGCTCGATGGGCTACCTCACCACCGCTGCGACGACGAGCGCTCGCAACGGCGATATGCACCGGGCGCGCGCGTTCATCGCCGAGGCTGAGCGCATCTCAGGGATGTGGCAGACAGGCCCGTGGATCGGCGCGGTGTGGGAGGCGCGGGGCGTCCTCCGCCAGGTGGAGGGCGACGAGGCGCAAGCCCGGGCGATGTTCCACGAAGCCGCGGAAGCGTTCGCGCGCGCCGGCAACCCGTCCGACGCAGAACGCTGCCTCGCCGCCGGTGGGCGCGACAGGTCGTCGTAAAGCCCACGCCGGGCTGTAGTAGAACTGGCTCGTACCTAACCTTGCCGCGCCATTTTCGGCACATGCGCACGGCGGCGCTGACAATCACGCGTCGGGCGGGTGGGTGGTTCGTTGGTTGGTCGTCGGTCGGTGGTTGGTGGGATGTTCTCAGAACTCCCTGACCACACGGTTTGTGGCCGTTCTCGCGGAGAACCCACAGGTTAGGAGATGGGGTTTTTGGTCAGCTGAACGCGAGCATCCCGCCGAGCACGGAGGAGGTGGCTGGTTCACTGGAGAGTCGCTACCGGTCGCTCCGGGTCTGGTCGAGGAGCTCGCGTGCCCAGCGCGCGCCGACTAGGTTGCCCTTGCGCTCGAACAGACCGAGCGCCTCGGTGGCGGCGGGTCGAGCCTCCGGGTTGCTAGCGGCATGGAGGATCCCGGCGAGATCGAGCCAGGTCAGGGCGACCTCGTCGAGAAAGTCGACACCCTCGGCGGTCTCGACCGCGTCCTTCGCGAGCGCTCGAGCCCGATCGAGGTCGCCGCGGGCCGCCGCGACCTTGGCGCGGAGTCGCATCCACGCCATGTCGTTGTAGAGGTCGTCGCTCGCACCGAGCTGCTCGCTCTCCCTACTGAGGCGCTCCGCTTCGTCGACGCGTCCCTGGCGGAACACGGCCTCCCCCAGGTGGGCCGCGATCGTCGAGCGGTGAGTGTTCATGCCCATCCGCTCGAACATCTCGTAGCTCTCGCGCAACACCTCTTCGCCGTGTGTCCAGTCCCGGGCCCAGGAACACACGTCCCAGACACAGGCCGCCGTTCCCGCGTACATGATCTCCTGACCGAGCTCGTGGATGTGATGCCGCCAAGCGTTCACGCCCTCAAACGCCCCGTCGAGGTCGCCGCGGCGAGCTTGCATGTGCGAGCGGACGTGCGCCGCGAACCCCTGGACCTCAGGCACGTGGCCGAGTCGGGCCATGAGGTCGTCAGCGAAACGAAGTCCTTCGTCGACGGGCACGGGACCGTAGACGATCGGGCCGGCCAATCCAATCGCCATCCGCACCTCCAGGGCCAGGTCCCCGGTTTCCCGCGCGTGCGCGACCGCTTGCTCGGAGGCGTCACGCCACTCGGCCGCTTGACTGCGCCAGTTATGCGTCGTACCGATGAGGTGCCAGGCTCGAGCGAGGACCTCGTGATCGTCGACTGACTCACGCGCGGCCAGGGCGGCCTCCCCCTCTCGGAACGCGGCCTCCGGATCCCCGGACTCGGTCTCCAGCTGCGTCGCGGCGAGCTCGATCCTCGCGAGCCACTCCACATGCCCGTCACCTGCCGCGTTCGCGAGGGTCGCCGCCTCCCCGAGCACCGAACGCCCACGCTCGATCTCGCCGCTGGCGTGGAGCGCGGCGCCGAGTTTGGCGAGAAGCGCGGGTCGTCGAGGATGACCGGGAATCAAGTCCGCAGCCCGACTGAGGAGGTTCACCGCCGCATGCATGTCCCCTCTCGCATGTGCCGTCTCGCCCGCCCTCGCGAGCCGCTCGGCAGCCCGCTCACCGACGACCGGGTCGGCCGCTGCCAGCTCCGCGCCGTAGCGGTACGACTGCTCCAGGTGATACCCGATGATCTCGTCGGGCGCGTCGTCGCCGAGGCGTGATGTGAGCCACGCCGCGTAGCTCTGGTGTAGAACCGCCCGCTGCCGCTTCGGAATCTCGTCGTACGCGGCGTCGCGGATGAGGGCATGGCCGAACCGGAACCCGTCGTCGCCTGGCACGATCGCGTGATCGGGTCGGATCAGCTCCTTGCGCACCAGCGTCAGCAGCTTTCCGCCCACCTCCCCGCGATCCGGCTCGGGGAGCAGCGCGGCGACGGCCCCTCGGTGAAAGAGCCGACCTTCGACGGAACCCCGCTCCATGACCGCCCGCTCGGGTTCCGCGAGGCGATCGATGCGGGCGGTGAGCAGGGCCTGCAGCGTCGGGGGCACCTCCAGACCGGCTCCTTCCTCGGCAAGCGTGGCGACGAGCTGTTCGACGAACAGCGGGTTGCCTTCGGCGGTCTCCACGATCCGCTCGACGGTGTCGGACGCGCTCTCCCCGAGGTCGCTCACGAGCTCGGCGCAGTCATCCGCGGACAGCGGCTCGAGCATGAGGACGGTGGCGTTGGGGCGGGGAGCCGTCCACGTCGGACGCTGGTCGAAGAGGTCGGCTCGAGCCGTGCACAGGACCAGCAGCGGGATCTCTTGTGCGAACGTCGTCACATATTCGATCAGGTCGAGGAACGTGGGCTCAGCCCAGTGGATGTCGTCGAAGACGACCAGCAACGGAGACACCCGGGCCATCGCCTCGAAGAGCTTCCGCGCACCCCACGCGATCTCCTCGGGCGTGGAGGGCGTGTCCGAATCTCCGATCGCGCCCGCGATCCGCACCGCCGCGAGGTCTCCGTCGGGACCTTCCTCCAACGCCGCCCGCACGTCCCCGATCTGCGACACCATCTCCTGGAGCGGCCAGTACGTGATCCCCTCGCCGTACGACAGGCACCGGCCGACGAGGACCCGAGCCTTCGCTCGCCCGATGAGCTCGCGCGCGAGGCGCGACTTGCCGATCCCCGGCGGTCCGACGATCGTCGCCAGCTGCGGCGCCCGGGTCCCGACGGCCGTCTCCAACGCCTGCTCCAGCAGCTCGAGCTCCGTCTTCCGGCCGACGAACGGGGCTGCGATGGGCCTCGTGAACGCCGGGATGTCGTCGCGGAGCTCGCGCACGAGGAACGCCGGAACGAGCTCGCTCTTGCCCTTCAGCGCGAGCGGCTCTGTCGCGTCCGCCAGGATCCTCGAGCGCACGAGCCGCTCGGTCGCCGCGCCGATCAGTACCTCGCCGGTGCCGGCCGCTTGCTCCAGCCGTGCCGCGACGTTCACGGCGTCGCCGGTCACGAGAGTCTCGCCGGCGCCCGCAACCACCTCGCCGGTGTTGACGCCGATGCGCACCTGAAGGCCGAGCGCCGCGACGGCATCCCGCATCTCGAGCGCGGCCCGGACGGCGCGGACCGCGTCGTCCTCGTGGACCTGAGGTAGGCCGAAGACCGCCATCGCCGCGTCTCCAACGAACTTCTCGACCGAGCCGCCGTGTCGCTCGAGAATCGTGCGAAGCTCCGCGTGGTAGCGCGACATGAGCTCGCGCAACGCCTCCGGATCGGTGCGCTCGCCGAGCGAGGTCGATCCGACGAGGTCGCAGAACACGACCGTCACCGTCTTGCGAACATCGGCCGCCGGCTCGATTTCCAACGACGATCCGCACGCGGAGCAGAACCGTGCATCGTCCGCGTTTTCCCGGCCGCAGGAGGGGCAAATCACGCCGGAAGCCTCCATCACTCCCGTGAGATACACAAGCGCAGACTGGCAAGGACCGAAATGAGGCGACCTGGCCTGGGGATTCCGGTGGGCGCTAGAGGATTTGAACCTCTGACCTCTTCCGTGTCAAGGAAGCGCTCTCCCCCTGAGCTAAGCGCCCGGATCGGCCACATCGTAGCGGCTCTCGAGGCGGGGACCGGAATCGAACCGGTGTGCGAGGCTTTGCAGGCCTCTGCCTAACCACTCGGCCACCCCGCCGAACGAGGGGCCAGTCTAGCCGCGGCCTGCGACGGTCCTGGACCCCTCTCCAACAGCGTACAAGAGGCCACAGATGCACCCCTTCGAGGCGGATCGGCCCGCTCTCGAGCTGTTCACCCAGTGTTCACACGGGACCGTTCACAGCTGCCGATACCGAAGGTAGCCTCGAGAAGAGGAAATCTATGAACGCCGCCCCGCGTTGCACCAGGCAGGACCGCGGGATGTGACACGAAAGGACACAGAACATGTTGTGGTTGATCGGAGCCATCACGCTCGCGCTGGTCGGTATGGGCGCGACCTGGGGCACCATCGGCACCGCCGTGATCTTGTTCACCGCCGTCGCCTGGATGCTCCTGGCCTTCCGGCCCGTGGCAGCCGGGGCGCTGGTCGCGAACATGGCGCGCCGCCGCTTCGAGTAGGGATCGAAAGCGCCAAAGCTGGATCCGAGAGGGTCGGCCCTTCTGGGCCGGCCCTCTCGCTCGTCTCCGGCCCGACCGGCAACCGTCGAACTCGGGTTTGTGATTGGCTCCCATGGATCCAGGGGCGACAGGAGCACAACGGATGAGTGGCGGGCGTTCGAAGGCGATCACCCTTGTCGGAGCGATGGTGCTGCCGCTCGCCGGCCTCGCCCTTCTGCTCGCGGTGCCGAGATTCGACGTGCGATGGGAGCATCACCCCTCGCACTTCTGGCTGGTGCTGAGCGTCGCGGTCCTCGACACGGTGCTCGGGCTCGCGATGAGCGAGGCGGCGACGCGCCGAGACGACGTCCGACTCTTCCTGGTGTCGCTCGTGCTGCTGACGAGCGCAGGGTTCCTCGCGTTGCACGCCCTTGCCACCCCCGAGGTCCTCGTCCACGAGCCGAACAACGGCTTCGTGATCGCCACTCCGATCGGCCTCTTCCTGGCGGCGGTGTTCGCGGCGGCTTCGGCGCTCCAGCCGGAGCACGGTCCCGCCCAGCTGTCACGCTCGGCGAGGCGCTGGATCCGGTGGGCCTTGATCGGCGTGCTCGTGGCCTGGGCGTCGGCATCGCTCGCGGGCGCGTCCTTCCTGCGAGGGCCGGCTCCGAGTGAGGCACCCACGCCGCTCCGCGTGATCGCGCCGGTGGCGATCGGGCTCTATGGGTTCGCTGCGTTCCGCTACGTGACCGTCTATCTCCGCCGACGCAGTCCCCTTCCGCTGGCGGTGGCGACCGCGTTCGTCCTGCTGGCTGAGGCTGTGCTGGCGATCATCGTCGCCCGCAGCTGGCACGCCACCTGGTGGGAGTGGCACGTGCTGATGGCGATCGCCTTCATCGTGATCCTGCTGACCGCACGCGCAGAGTACGAGCGCCAGGGCTCGGTCACCGGGGCGTTCGGCGGTCTCTACATGGAGCGAACGCTGGAGCGCATCGATCAGCGGCACGCCGACTCGCTCGGGGCGATGGTGGAAGCGATCCGGGCGGAAGCCCCCTTGGCACCGGTGATCGACCAGCTCCACGCGGAGGGCGTGAGCGCAGAGGAGGTCGCCTCCCTCGAGCGCTCAGCTCGGGAGCTCGTGCGTGTCGACACGCTCTTCCGCCAGTACGCGGGTCCCCGATTGGCCGACCGTCTGCACGAGGAACCCTCGTTCGCCGACCTCGGCGGGAGGGAAACGGACGTCACGGTGCTCTTCGCCGACCTGGCCGAGTTCACGACGTTCAGCGAAGGGAAGTCGGCGTCCGAGGTGATCGAGATGCTCAATCGGTATTGGGAGAGCACCGTCCCCGTGGTGGTCGAGCAAGAGGGAGGTTTGATCGAGCGATTCGCCGGCGACGCGATCATGGCGGTGTTCAACGCGCTCGACGACCAGCCGGATCATGCGCTCCACGCGGCGCGTGCCGCCCTGGCCATGAAGGAGTACACCGCGCGCACCGCGGCGGAGCACCCGGAGTGGCCTCGATTCCGCATCGGCCTGAACAGCGGTCTCGCGGTGATCGGGAACGTCGGCTCGACCGGCCAGCGGAGTTTCGCCGCGATCGGCGACACCACGAATGTCGCGGCACGGGTACAAGCGATCGCGCAGCCGGGGCAGGTGCTCCTCGCGGACGCCACGTATCAGCGGATGCGGGATCGGGTGCGGGTCGGCTCGCTCGGTCCTGCGTCACTGAAAGGCAGGGCGGAAAGCGTCGACGTCTACGAACTGCTCGAGTTGGCGCCTGACCAGGATGCAGGAGGGGCGGCCGGATGAGAACGCCTAACCAATGGAGCCACTGTGGGGCAAGCCCTTGGGAGCAAGCGATTGGTCTCCCGGACGCGCGGGTAAGCCACCCCTTATGACCCGGACGGGCGAGAAGGTCTTCGGTGTCGTCGCGATCGTCGCGGGTCTGATCCTCGCGATACTCGCCGGCGTCGAGGCGAACATCCCACCGCTCGTCCTCGTACTGATCACCGTCGGGGTGATCGCGTGGGTCGTCTTCTACTTCGTCGTCGTCAGGCCCTCGGTCACCGGACCGAAGGGGCGCAACCGAAGGACGGACCGGGAGACCGAGTAGCTCGGCCTCAAGGGTGCGTGTAGCTGAGGACTTCGGCCTCGGGGGCACCCGTCGCATCGGCGGGAACCACCACAGCCGCGGACTCCTTGTCACCCTTCGCCACGAGGTCCAGGTTCACCTCGCGCACGACGTCGCCGACCGACACCTCGACGACGACGTTCTCTGCGCTCGTCCCGCCGACGTTCGTGACGGTGACCTCGAGTGGCCTGCCGCCGCTCGACGGCCCGCCCGCGTCCGCGACGCTCACGCGGAGGTCGACCGGGCCGCGCGGTCCCGAGAGCTCGCTCACCACGAGCCCGATCACGATGGCCAGGGTGGCGGACAGCGAGACGAGGAGCAACACCCATTCGAACGTGGTCCGCTTCCGCCCGATACCCGTGCTCCCCGAGCGTCGCTTGGCGGTCATATGAGCATCCGCCCGAGCGCGGCTCCGATCGACGCGGGGAACGCCAGCGTGACCACACGCGCCGTCGCCGCCCCGTTCAGCTCCTCCACACGCCCGAACATCGCGAGCATCGCGGCAGAGACGACGAACGCAACAGCGTAGGCGAGGAGCGTCTCGGTGAGCGGCCCCTGGGTCGCCCCGTCGCTCGCGACACGCCGATCACGGCCGCCGAACTCGGCATAGAAGACCATGAGGTAGGGAAGTACGAGCGAGGCGACGACCAGCAGGCCGAGGCGAACGCCGTCCAGCTCGGCGGCGAGGAGGATCGGCTCTTCCGTCGGAGCGATGTTCAGGGCGAACACCAACGCGCCGCCGGCCGCCACCAGCAGGTCCCCGATCCCACCCGGGATCTGCTCCGATTTCTCCCCTCCGCTGATCGGCGCGAGCGCGACCCCGACGGAGAAGCCGATGCTGACCGGGATCGCGGTCAATGCGGCGACGCCGAGCACGTTCTCCAACGAGGTCTCTTGCCCGACCCGGTCCAGCAGCACGAGGAGCAGCGCGGCGAGGAGGACGGACAGCCCCATCCCGACCACCGCGTCTTCGATCGGGCGGTGGGTGCGGCCCGGACGGAACCCCACGAAGTAGGACAGCGCCACGTTGACCGCGAACGTGGCGGCCAGGCCCGCGAGGATGACCAGCGGCGAGATGCTCCGACCGTGCAGCCAGGTTTCCTGCGTGTACAAGAGCGGCACGCCCAGGAGAGCTCCTCCCGCCACTCCGCGCATCACGTCTTCGGCAGTCGTTGCCTTGTCCGCCACCGCAGAACCATCCCACAGGTGAGCATGCGTCCATCGCTCTGTCGGATCCGAGGGGATCCCTCAGGCCTCTTCCCGGGGCGTCCAGGTGTGCACCGTCGCCCAGCGGTGCTCTTGTGCGTCGCTGATGATCCAGATCTCGTTCGGCGAGGGGATAAACCCCTTCTCGGCATCGTCGTACTTGATGACGAATGGGCCTCGAACCGTCTCCCCGGACTCGATCTCAAGGATCGAACCGTCCGCTCGTGAAAGCTGAGTAGCTCGTCGGCTCCGGTTGTGGATCCCCTCTACGGTGACTTCAGCCACGGAGCGACCGTAGCATTCCTTGCTCTAGCCTCAAGACCTCGGCGCGAGTCAAGGTTCGGCTGTCGTCGACACCGGTGTGGCCACCGTAAGTCGAATGGGCTACTTGAATTCAGAAATGCTGTCCCCAATTGTCGGGCAAACCCTGAAGGAGGTTCACACATGATCCGAGCAACGCGGGGCAACGTACCTCGGCTCACCGTCGGGATCGCTGCCGTGGCCTTGTTGGTCGCGATCGCCCCAGCCGCGTACGCGGGCGTCGCCACCTGTCTCGGTGAGGTCGCGACGATCATCGGGACCGACGGCGACGACATCCTTGTGGGGTCGCCCGGCGACGATGTCATCGCGGGCCTCGGTGGCGATGACCAGATCAACGGCGCCCTCGGCGACGATCTCGTGTGCGGCGATGCCGGGAACGACCGGGTACGTGGCAGCTTCGGCGCGGATCAGGTGACAGGTGGGGCGGGCGTCGATCAAGTGGGCGGCGGGGACGGCAACGATGAGCTGCTGGGCGAATTCGGCGCCGATGAGCTGGTCGGGGGGGAGGGCCACGATCGCCTCTACGGCGGGCAGGGTGCCGACACCCTCCGGGGCCGCGACGGGAACGACCTCCTCAAGGGCGGAAACGACGAAGACCTGCTCATCGGAGGAGAGAACTCCGACGACATCTACGGCGGCGAGGGGATCGACAGCATCCGGGGCGGAGATGGCAGCGACCGCCTGTTCGGAGGCGAGGATCACGACGTGATCTCGAGCGGCCCGGGGAACGACACCCTCTGGGGGAATTCGGGAGGTGATTCACTCTTCGGCGAGGGCGGGATGGATCTCCTGCACGGCGGCCTCGGCTTCGACCGGTGCGACGGTGGGAACGGGCTCAGTGATGCAGCCGACGGTTGCGAACGGGAGCGCCGTATCCCGTAGCTGATCTTGACCGGAGCGAACGACGGGGCTCAGCCCCGAGTGCTGTCGAGGTGCTGCAGGAGGTCATGAGCGGCCTGCTCGACCTCCGTGTGGCGCCACTCGGCAGCCCGGTACTGACATGCGAGCAGGCCGCTTCTGTGGAGGCGGCGGAAGTCCCCGTAGCCGAACGCGTACCTGGACTTGGTCTCATCCGTCGCATCGTCGGTGAGGCCCAGATACCACTCGCCGTAGTCGTCCCACGAGTGCGACTCCAGGAAGGCGTTCTCGTCCTCAGCGCTCGGTTGAACGTCTCCCCACGTGCTGTCGAGGACGTACTGGTGGGCGTCGATGAGTTTCCGTGCTCGCGCGACGGCGGGCTTGTTGACGGAGTACGAGGCCATCGACCCATCCTTGCTCGGATGGCGGTCGCTGCAAACACTGTGGCCGGATCGGAGCGGTCCCTCCGCTGATCCCCTGGGCTCGAGCGGTACTCTCGAGGGGTGCGCACTCGAGGACCAACGCCTCGCATCCGAGCGCGGCTGCTGCTGGCCGCCGTGGCGATCCTCGCGCTCAGTGCCTCCTGCGGAGAGGGCCGGACGGCGGACCCCGAAAGGCTCGTCCGGGCGGCTGCCCTCGACGCCGCCGCGACGACGATCGACGCAACGTATTCGCTGACGTACGACTTCGCGGGCGACACGCTCACGATGGAGGGCGACGTGGCGATGGACCTCCGGGCATCCCGCGGCCGGATGACGATCCGGATGCGCGGGGTACCGGATGTACCCGCCGACGCCGAGCTCAGAGTGGTGATCGACGGGGACGACACCTATTTCCACGACCCCGAGCTCTACGAGACCTCCGACTGGATCCGGGTGTCGTCAGAGGACGCCGGGGTCGGCGATCAAGTGGGCACCGGTCCCGACATCTCCGCGTTCCTCGGCTACCTGAACGGAGCCCGGGATGTCGAGACCGTTGGTACGGAGAACGCCGCTGACACGTCCGTCACCCATTACGCAGGAGATGTCGATCTGGAGCAAGCGTTCGCGCAGACACAGACGCAGACGTCTACCGATGCGGAGGAGGCGACCGAACAGCTGAGGGGCGAGCTCGGCGAGGTCGACGTCTCGTTCGACGTGTGGATCGACGATGGCGGAACGATCCGTCGGATGAGGTTCGTGTTCGATCCTCGGGAGGGTGACGGCGGCTTCCGAGCCCGTGTGGACATCAGGAAGGTCGGCGCCAAGCTCGACGTCGAGGTCCCATCCGACGACGAGGTCGTCGATCTCCGAGATCTCGAACTCACTCCGTAGAACCCTTGGCTGGGCTTACCTGAATTTCGGCTCCCGTAGTCCCGAAGCGCAACCCGGACTCCACGTATGTCGAAGCGTCGTGAGGAATCGACAGCTCGGCGTGCTGATGTGGTCAGCCCTCCTCCTGGTGGGTTGCGCCGATCGAACGGGAGCTGCAGGTGCTTCGCCATCGAGCCAACCTGCGACGAGCGAGGGTGGCGCCACCGTCGAACTGCGCGGGACGCTCACGAAGGACACGAACTTCCCGTGTCATCGAAGCGATCCGTATGTCGGAAACGAACGGGTGCTCTTCCGCGGAGCGACGGTTGACGAACCGTGACCGTCACCGGAAGCGCCAGCTGGATCGGCCTGGCCGCTGATCCTCCCGTGGCATCCTTAGGTCGGTGTCGTCAGGTGGCACCGTTCGAAGTCACGCTTCCCGTCGCGGACCGCTACTGGGTCGAGGTCAACGACGGGATCCTTGAACCCGATCACCCTCGCGCAGATCCGCGGCGTTCCGGGTGGGGCTTCGGCTTGGGGACCGATCGCCGAGTTCATGAGTTAGTCAGTCAAGAGTTGACCGGATCCGCGTCGTAGTGTCCCGTCGTATCGCGTCCCACGACCGTCTACTCGCTACAGGACTGACGTGGCGAACGTCACCACTGATCAGTGCGCGTCGGCACGGACTCCACGAGACGCCCTCCATATCGTCGCCTCATCAGGCGAAGGTCCCCTGCGGGACCAAAAGAAGGAGGAGGAGCCATGAGCACCCAGGGAGGAACCCTCCAGAGGCAACGGGCCATCGCGGTGCCGATCTGGCCCGTGGCCGTTCTCGTTGTCGCCGCGATCGCTGCTGCGATCGGCATGACGCTGTTGAGGGACGCCGGGCAGACCACGTTCGTGACATCGGTCACGGACATCGAGCGGCTCGCGAATTCCACCGCTGCGGTCCGTGAGCAGGGAGCAACGCTTCCGGTGACCGTCGGTATCTCCCACGTGACACCGTCGGTCCACGCGTCTACCGGCTACTCGGGCCTCGAGAACCCGGCCGCCACCTACATCCGCGAGTCGACTGGCTACGCGGGCTTCGAGAATCCCGCCGCCAGCGGCGCCGTGGCTTGGGGTTCGATCGGCGGCCCGAACGAAGCTCTGCACCGCCAGTACAGCCCTCCCCAGGACGGCGTGGCATCGGCGCCCACCTGGGATCCGATCATGGTGAACGGCGAGCCCTGCATGCAGTGCAAGTAGATCCTGCGCAATGGCGGGCGCGAAAGGGGCCGGCGATTCGCCGGCTTCTTTCCTTCTCAGGGCCGACTCCAGCTCCCGATGCTCCCCGACGCTCACGTCGAGCCGACACGTCGCTTGTTTACCGACCACCCCGGCCTGCGTCGATCCCTCGAGCATCCTGGGGAGCATCGTGTCGTTGGCTCGTCGACATCAGGATCGAGCCTCGGTTGCCTGCGGCACCAAGAAGGGTAGGGCCGGGCATCACTGCCCGGCCCTGAATACCCCTTTGATGGATGCAGCCTACTTCAGGACGAACTGCCCGGCCGGACAACGGGGGCTCCGGCTCCGCGGGAAGCTTCCCCCCGCGGAGCCGGGAGCGTCTTAGGTCTGGGCGGACGTCCAGTCGATCCCCGCTTCGTAGCCGAACGCGTCCGTGATCTGGACTACATGGGACCCGTCCGCGCGGGCGACGTAGAGGTCGATGTTCGCATCCGGCTCCCCGTCCCAGCCCTGGAAGGCGAGGTACTCGCCGTCCGGGGACCAGGCCGGGCCGAACACGTTCACCAGACCCGCCGAGGGATCGATCTCGAGCTGGTGCAGGCCGGTTCCGTCCGGGCGAACCACATAGATCGCTGCGATGTTCCCGCTCTTCGTGAACGCGATCCATCGTCCGTCGGGGGACCAGCTCGTGTGGTCGGCTCCGGCGTCGGCGGAGCCCGGCGGGGTGATCTGCCGAACGCCGCTTCCGTCGGTGTTCATCACGAACAGGCGACCGGGCTTGGAGAAGCCCATTATTTCCCGGGCGCCTCGGATGACCACGATCTGTCCGCCGTCGGGCGAGTAGTCGGCCGGGGTCGACGCCACGTCCGACAGCTGCTGCAGTCCTCCGCCGTCGGAGGCCCGGACGGTGTACAACCCGGCCGGTTCCTTGCCATGGAAACCCTCGCACGCGAGCCGCGACCCGTCGGGCGACCAGGCCGTGCAATGCAGGTCCAACCCCGGATCGCTCACTCCATCCAGGAGCGTGAACCCCGACCCATCGGGCAGGATCGTTGCGGGTCGGAGCGGGAGGCGGGTGGACGGAGGTCCCGCCCTCGAGGACACGAGGATCCGGGTCCCGTCGGGCGACCATCGGGCTCCGCGATCCGAGACGACGCCGAGATCGCGCCACCGCCCACCGTCGGGATCGACCGTGTACAGATGGTCGATCTCCGTCCCTTCTCTCGGGATCCCGTAGAGGATCCGGCCCTTCGGCTCGAACGGCCCCGCGGGGATGCTTCCCTGTCCGCGGTCGAGCATGTTCGTCGAAACGAGTACGGCTGTGATCACGAGCGCCGCGGCGACGAAGATCGCGCCGAGACGCCGGTTCCGTTCCTTGCGATCCCGGAAGCGGTCGAAGCGCTCGACCTTCCGGGGTTCCTCAGTTGTCGTTGTCATCTCCATGACCTCCACGGCACGGTGGATGCCCTGCGCCGCCCGATGAGCACGCGAATCCAGCGTCATGCTTCGTCCTCCTCGAGCTCGAGCCGGCGAGCGAGCGCTCTCCGGCCTTCGTGCAGGTGCTTCTTGACCGTGCCCTCGGCCGTGCCGAGGACGCGAGCGACTTCGGCGACGGGTAGATCGTCCAGGTAGTGGAGCGCGATGACCTGCGCCTGCCTCCGCGGGAGCGACCGGACGGCCTCCCAGAACTCGGCATCGTCCGCCGAGAGCTCGGGCAGAGCTAGCGTGTAGCCGAGCGCGATCCGCGCGAGCGCCTTGGCCTCGACGACGCGTCGGCGGAACACCGAGACCGAGATGTTGGCGACCACCCGGCGTACCCAGACGCCCGGCTGGTCGTACATCCCGACCCGGTCCCAGTTGCGATGGGCGGCGAGGAACGCCTCCTGGGCGAGGTCCTCGGCGCCCGAACGGCTCCCGGAGAGCGCGTACGCGAGCCCGACCACCGCCGGGAACTCACGGACGTAGAAGTCCTCGAACGTCTCCAAGGACTCCACGGCGACGGGTCCGGATTCCGCCACCGCCAGCTCCTCTCCCGTGTATGAGGCCATATCGTCGCTCCACACGGTCTCTCGCGCGAGCGGCGGAGGAGGTTTACCTGAAGGCGTCTACGGGCCGGCAAGGAGATCGCGGAGGCGCTCGCGTCGTGGCACGGTGCGGCACATCTGCGGCACAAGTGGAAACCGGTAACGAACGCGCCGGCCGTGGCCTCTGCTGACCTGCGGTTCCTTGGAGCGGACGACGGGATTCGAACCCGCGACCCCCACCTTGGCAAGGTGGTGCTCTACCACTGAGCCACGTCCGCAGACAGCCCCATCATCCTAGGCACGGGGTTCCTGAGCTTCAACCGGCGGCCTAGCGCACCCCCGTGGAGCCGAAACCTCCTTCGCCGCGGCTCGACCCGGGCAACTCCTCAACGAAGGCGGGCGAGACGTCCGGCACCGAGACGATCACGAGCTGCGCGATCCGGTCGCCGGCCGAGATCTCCACCGCCTCGTGCAGGTCGAGGTTGACGACGGCACAGACCACCTCGCCTCGGTAGCCCGAGTCGATCAAGCCCGGCGCGTTGGCGAGGGTGAGGCCCTTCTTGGACGCGAGACCCGACCGCGGGAGCACGAGACCGGCGTGGCCGTCCGGGATCGCGACGGCCACGCCGGTCGGCACCATCGCCCGCTCCCCCGGCTTGACCGTCACGCCCTCCGCCGCACGCAGATCCAGGCCCGCATCGCCGGGATGCTGCGCCTGCGGCAGCTGACCTTCGGGGCGGACTCGAGCGAAGGGCAGATCCACTCGGGTCACACCGGTTCGATCAACTCGAGGCGGTTCCCGAACGGGTCGCGTACATGGACCCGGCGGAACCCCGAGAACTGGTCGGAGTCGATCACCTTGTAACCGCTCATCTCGACCCGCGCGCGCATGCGCTCGAGGTCCTCGACCAGGAACGCGGGGTGCGCCTTCATCGCGGGATGGAAGCCCTCCTCGACGCCGAGGTGCACCTCCAGGTCGCCCGAGCGGAACCAGACGCCGCCTCGGTCGGCGAGCTCATGGGGCTTGGGGACCTGCTCGAGCCCGAGGACCCCCTCGTAGAAGTCGATGGCCGCCTGCTCCTCATCGGGAGGCATCGCGAGCTGCACGTGGTGCAGCCCGAGCAGCCTCCCGGGCTCTTCGTGGCTCATGGTTCCCCCTTGTGCGGCGGGCCGGGGACGACCGAAGGTCGTCCCCGGCCCGCCTCGCGAGCGCGCCTATCCTACGAGCAGCCGCTGGTGCTGCCGCAGCTCCCGCAGACGTAGCAGGAGCCCGCCGGCTGCATCTTGGAGCCGCACTGGTAACAAAGGGGCGCGTCCAGCTCCTTGGCGGTGGGCCCGGAGATCAGCTCGATCGGCCGGACGACGGCTCCCTCGGACGCATGGATCGGAGCCTCTTCGACGGGTGTCGTCTCCTCGACCGACTCCTCCGGCGCGGCCATCTTCTCGGCCGCCTCGACCTTGCGCTCCTCGATCGAACGGATGCCGAGCGCCTCGCGCTTCTCCGGCGGCAGGTGGTCGAGCGCGAGCCGCCGGAACACGAAGTCGACGATCGAGGATGCGAACCGGATGTCGGCGTCGTCGGTCATCCCGCTCGGCTCGAACTTCATGTTGATGAATTTCGAGGCGTAGTCCTCGAGCGGCACGCCGTATTGGAGGCCCACCGAGACGGCGATCGAGAACGCGTCCATTATCCCCGAGAGGGTCGAGCCTTGCTTCGACGCCTTCAGGAAGATCTCGCCGAGCCCATCGTCGGGGTAGGACCCCGCGGTGATGTAGCCCTCGGCATCGCCGACCCGGAAGGACGTGGTGATCGCGGGGCGCGACCGGGGCAGCCGCTTCTTGGCCGACCAGGGAAGCGTCTGAGGCTCGCCCGCTTCCTCGCTCCCTGACACGACCGCCGTCTTCTTCTTGTCGGCCGACATGGGCTGGGCGACCTTGCAGTTGTCCCGGTAGATCGCGACCGCCTTCAACCCGAGCTTCCAGCTCTCGACGAAGAGCTGCTCGACCTCCTCGACCGTCACGTGCTCCGGCATGTTGACGGTCTTGGAGATGGCTCCCGAGATGAACGGCTGGGCCGCGCCCATCATCCGGACGTGCCCCATGTAGTGGATCGAGGCGTCGCCCATGGCGGTGTCGAACACCGACCGGTGCTCGGCCTTCAGGTGCGGCGCGTCGGTCACCTGGTTGTGCTCGGCGATGTACCCGACGATGTCGTCGACCTCGGCGGTGTCGTACCCGAGCCGCTCGAGCGCCCGCGGCACCGTGCGGTTCACGAACTGCATCGTGCCGCCACCCACGAGCTTCTTCGTCTTCACCAGCGCGAGCTCCGGCTCGATGCCCGTGGTGTCGCAGTCCATCATCAGCCCGATCGTGCCCGTGGGCGCGAGGACCGTGGCCTGGGAGTTCCGGTAGCCGTGCTGCTCGCCGAGCGAGACGGCCTCGTCCCAGGAGTGCTTCGCGGCCGAGAGCAAGCCCTCCGGCACGAGGTCGCCGTCGATCTCGTCCGCGGCCTCCCGATGCTTCCGCATCACGCGGAGCATCGCGTCGGCGTTCGGCTCGTAGCCTTCGAACGGGCCCATGGCCTCCGACACCCGGGCCGAGGTCCGGTACGCGTGGCCGGTCATCAGCGCGGTGATCGCGCCCGCCCAGGCGCGCCCGGCGTCCGAGTCGTAGGCCAGGCCCCGCGCCATCAGGAGCGCTCCGAGGTTGGCGTACCCGAGCCCGAGCTGACGGTACGCTCTGGCGTTCTCGGCGATCTTGTCCGTCGGATAGCTCGACTCCCCGACCACGATCTCCTGCGCCGTGAAGACGACCTCGACCGCGTGCCGGAAGTCCCCCACGTTGAAGGTGCCCTCCTCGTCGATGAACTTCATGAGGTTCAGCGAGGCCAGATTGCAGGCGGAGTTGTCGAGGTGCATGTATTCGCTGCAGGGGTTGGACCCGTTGATACGCCCCGATGCAGGGCAGGTGTGCCACTCGTTGATCGTCGTGTCGTACTGCATGCCCGGGTCGGCGCACTCCCACGCCGCCTGCGCGATGTCACGCATCAGATCGCGGGCGCGCGTGGTCTCGACGGTGTCGCCCGTGAGGACCGCCTTGAGCTTCCAGTCCTGGTCCTGCTCGAAGGCACGCATGAACTCGTCGGTGACGCGGACCGAGTTGTTGGCGTTCTGGTACTGGGTCGAGTGGCTGTCTTTGCCGTCGAGGTCCATATCGAACCCGGCGTCGCGCAGGACCCTGGCCTTGCGCTCCTCGACCGCCTTGCACCAGATGAAGTCCCGCACGTCGGGATGGTCGACGTTCAGGATGACCATCTTGGCCGCGCGGCGCGTCTTGCCGCCCGACTTGATCGTGCCGGCGGAGGCGTCGGCGCCGCGCATGAAACTCACGGGTCCCGACGCGGTCCCGCCGCCGGCGAGCCCCTCCTTCGAGGAACGGATCTTCGACAGGTTGATGCCCGAGCCGGACCCACCCTTGAAGATCGTGCCCTCTTCCACGTACCAGTTCAGGATCGACGACATGTGGTCATCGACCGCGAGGATGAAGCAGTTGTGCACCCGAAGGTTCCCCGAGAGGTACTCGCCGCTCTCGGTCTGGATGTCGTAGACGTCCATCGGACCCAACGGCTCGATCCGGTCGATCTCGAGTCGCTTCGTGTCACGGGTCGCCATGCCCTGCCGGTCGATCGCGACGTCGAGCTTGTCGGTCTTGCGAGCGTCGACGAAACCGATCTCCGCCTCGAACAGCACCTGATCGCCGACGTTGCCGATGGCCAGGTGCCAGCAGCCCTTCTGCGTGAACCGCGGGTCTCGCTTGAAGCTCACCCGGGAGAAGACCCCGAAGCGTGCGAGCAGCTGCTGCACGCCACGGACGAGCTTCTCCGAGACCGTGTCGAAGGCCACGAGGCCGGACGACTCGTGCACTCGCACATAGCCCTCCGCCTGGAAGATGCTCCGGAGGTACGCGGCCACCACGGGCAGCGGCGCGGTGAAGAACCGCTCCGGGACCTCCAGGTCGACGCCGCGCGCCCGGAGGCCCCATTTGTCGATGAACGACTCGAGCACGTTGCCGTAGAGGCGGATCCGGCGGCACTCGACGCCCTCGTCATGCGTCGCCTGGATGCGCTCGTTCCGGTGCACCATCGGGAAGACACGGTCGAGCGCTTCGCTCACCCATCTGCGTTCGTCCCCGTTGACGGTGATGGCCTCGATCGTGGGCGAGCCCTCCGCCCCCTCGTCCTGCCCGACCGAGCCGTCGGACTGCAGCCACCCGACCAGGGCCGCCTCGGCCACTTCGATCAGGTCGATCTCGCCGTCGCCGAAGGAATCCCGGCGATGCCACTGGAGCTTGTCGCCGACACGGAGCTCCTCTGCCGGCACGAAGCTCCCCGCACCACCCTGCGACCGCCACACGAGGTGGTCGCCGGTCACGTCGAGCTGGTGTCCGGACTTCGTGTGAATCCGGAGGACATCCTTCACTCCGTTCGCCTTGGTCGCGACGATGCTCGTCACGCCGCCGGCGTCGTGGACCTTCGCGCCGACCCGGTTCTCCTCGACGAGCTTCCCGATCGGGATCAGGCCGTCGGGCGTGCTGACGAGCGCTCCGTACGGCTGACACGCGCTGCACTGCTGCGGCGTGTCGGGGACGCCGACGTTGAACCACACCGGCGAGTTGAACGCCGCCTTCTGGTTGACGAGCAGATGCGTCAGCTCGTCGGCGAAGACCTGGGCGTCCTGATCCGTGGCGAAGTACCGGTTCTTCTCTCCCCAACCGCGGATCGTGTCGACGACGCGGGACACGAGCTGGCGCACCGAGGACTCGCGCTCCGGCGCCCCGAGCGGCCCGCGGAAGTACTTCTGGGCGACGATATTGGTGGCGTTCTGCGACCAGCCGACGGGGAACTCCACGCCGCGCTGCTCGAAGGCGTTCCCGCCCTCCTTGAAGTTGGGGATGACCGCGTCGCGCGTCTCCCACTCGACCTCGTCGAACGGGTGGGTGCCCTCCTTCGAGAAGTGCCTCCCGAACGTGAGCCCCTTCCCGTGTCCAACTCCCGACCGAATCACCTGCACGTCTTGCAGGTCATCTCTCGTCTTCGCCACCTGCGTCGCCCTCCTCTCGGTCCTGGGAAGTGGTTCGTCCAGGAGATCCTGGGAGCCAGGACCACCCTGGGGGAAGGAATCACACCCGTGGAATCACAAGGATGTAATACTGCCCCCGGGGTCGTTCGGTGTCAAGCTCCATTTTCCTACATATGGGGCCTAACCCCCATCCCCAACCACAACATCTTGTGGTCCCCGTCGGATCCGGGGAACGGCTCGGAACGTACCCGGAGAGGGCTGTGGAACACCAGTGGAGGCACGGTGGGAAACCCGTTCCTGTCGCTCTTCCTTGCTGTCGAGGGGGTCAGCGCTTCCGACGCTTGGCCGGCTCCCTCTTGAGCAAGGTCCCGAGCTCCCGTTCGAAGTCGGTGATCTCCTGGAAGTCCTTGTAGACGCTCGCGAAGCGGATGTAGGCGACCTCGTCGAGCTTCCGGAGCTGTTGCAGCACCTCGATCCCGACCTGTTGGGAGGTGACCTCCGGGCCCTTCCGGCGTAACCGCTCCTCGACGCGGTCGACGAGCTCTTCCACCTCGAACTCCGACACCGGCCGGTTCTTGGTCGCCTTGAGGATCCCCGCCGTGACCTTCTCGCGCCGGAACGGGTCCCTCGAGTCGTCCCGCTTGCGAACGACGAGGCCGACATCCTCGATCCGTTCGTAGGTCGAGTATCGGCGGCCGCACGAAGCGCACTGTCGCCGGCGCCTGATCGCAGATCCGCCGTCGGCCGGGCGTGAGTCGACGACCCGGTCGTCGTCCACACCACACCAAGGGCATCTCATGTCTCGTGTGGCCACAAGATGTGGTGGCCGCGGGCACGGTACCCCCAGGATGTGGGGTGGTCAAACCCATCCGCTGGATCGGCTAGCCCAACGACGGGATGGTGAGTCGCTGGCCCGGCACCAGGGCACCGGGATCCACGCCGTTGGCGGACGCGATGGCGTCGACCACGATGCGCGGGTCGGTCGCGGGTTCGAACCTCGTGGCGATCGACCACAGGGTGTCCCCGGACCTCACCACGTGCGTTCTGGAGGACTGGGCCTCCTCCGCACCGCCGACCCCAACCGCGTTGGCCACGGGACCGGACAGCACGGCCACGAGTCCCAACCCTGCGCAAAGGGTGATGAAGCGCCTCCGGCGAACGTGCGTTCGACCCATCGAGCCATCGTTCCCGAACGGGTGTTCGATGTCAAGAGGAGAACCGAACATATGTTTGCATCCGTTCGTGGTGGGTGTTACCGTCCCCGCAGCGAGAAGTGCCATCCGGAACAGGAGGCTACGCACCGTGTCTGACATCACTTCGCGGCAACAGCGCATCCTCGACGTCATCGAGCGGACCGTTCGCGAGCGCGGCTACCCCCCCACCGTCCGTGAGATCGGCGACGCGGTCGGGCTCACGTCGTCATCGTCGGTGCACGCGCAGCTTGCCAACCTCGAGCGCAAGGGCCTCCTCCGGAAGGATCCGACCAAGCCCAGGGCGATGACCCTTTCGGACGATCGCCGGGCCGAGGGCACGCCGGTTCCGCTCATCGGCCGGATCGCGGCCGGCGAGCCAGTCCTCGCCGATGAGCACATCCAGGACCGGATCATGGTGCCGACCGAGTTCATCCGGGGCGACGGCCACTTCGCCCTCCGGGTCGCCGGCGAGTCGATGATCGGCGCAGGCATCCTGGACGGTGACGTCGTCGTGGTTCGGAGCCAGCGGTCCGCGAGCGACGGCGACATCGTCGCCGCGCTCCTGCCGGGACCCGCCGAGGACGAGGCCACGGTGAAGCGGCTGGGGCACGACGGCGCGCGGGTGATGCTCATCCCCGAGAACCCGGCCCTCGAGCCTTTCGAGATGCTGGACGGACGGATCCTCGGCAAGGTGGTCGCGGTCCTCCGGAAGGTCTGAGCCAAGGGATACGCGGCGGGCTAAGCTCCGCGGAACCGACCAGAGGGACGCGCCCATGTCCGCCGAAGCGAGCACCAACCTCGAACGCCAGATCCGATCGCAGCCGGACGAGCTCTCCCATCTCCTCACGTCCGAGAAGACCCGAGAGCAGATCCACGCCGCCGCCGAGGGGCTGCATCGGGCCCGCCGGATCTGGCTGGTCGGCACGGGCACGAGCCACCACGCGGCGATCCTGGGAGCCGGCATGCTCCAGGACGCCGGTCGATCGGCGGTCGCCGTGTCGTCGATGCGCTTCGTCGTCTGGGCGCCGATCGTCGGGCCCGACGACACCATCATCGTCATCACCCACACCGGCGAGACGGCCTACGCGCTCGCCGCTCGGGCGCTCGCGACGACCGCCGGACTGGACGTCATCACCATCACGAGGCGCGGTGCGCCGTTCCCACATTCGGTCGAGACGTGCGCTCGCGAGACCTCGGAGACCTACACGGTCAGCTACACGACGACGCTGCTCGTGCTCGCGATGATCGCGAAAGAGATGGGTGCCGACTCGATCACGGACGACACGCTCGCGCTCGTGCCGGGTTCCGTCCGGAGCGCCATCGAATCGTCGGGCACCGAGGCGATCCGGATCCCGGGACGGGCCATCGTGATCGCAGGCGCCGGACCCGCCGCTTTCACCGCGCGCGAGGGTGCCCTGAAGCTCCGGGAGGGCGCCCGTGTGTTCGCCGAGGGCCACGACATCGAGTTCCTCCTGCACGGTTCGGCCGTTCCGCTGAACACGAGCGATGCGCTCCTCAGTCTCATGACCCCGGAAACGGACGGGTTCGTCGACGCGGTCACGTCGGCGGCGGAGGCCGAGGGCATCCCGGCGTACCGTCTCGCGGAGCCGGCCCCGCTCCCGATGCTTCTCGCGCAGATCCCGCTCACCGTCCGGTTGCAGCTCCTCGCCCTCCGCGCCGCGCTGGAACGAGGGCAAGACCCGGACACCGTGATCACGGGAACCTGGGCCGAGCCCGGCCTCTGGCGGATCGGCCGTCCCGACAACTAGGGCGTCGCTCGCGGTGAACACCGCTGTGAGCACTTCCAGTACTTCTCCCTGAGGGGTTCCTTCTCGGGCGTGTCGATGCAGAGGTGAGGGCCCAGGTCGGCCCTCATAGGACATCTCCAAGGAAGAAGGAACCCCATGAGAACGCGCAGCCTCTTCGTGGCCGCCGCGGCCGGACTGCTCAGCCTCGGTATCGCCATGCCTGCCTTCGCTGACACGACAACCGCCTCGGTCACCGTGACGGGCGGCTCACTCACCATCAGTGCACCCGCCGCCGCCGGCAGCTTGGGAAGCATCTCCAACAGCGTCTCCGGCGGCACCATCAGCGGCGCGCTCGGCCAGGTGCAGGTGAACGACGCGCGCAGCGCCGCCGCCGGCTCGGGCTGGGTCGCCAGCGTGATCTCGACGGCGTTCACGCCGTCGGCCGGACCCACGATCGCCGCGAGCGCGGTGAGCTACACCGCCGGCCCGATCACGAAGACGGGCACGGCCACCTACACGGCGAACAACCCGGGCAACCTGACCGGCGCCTCGGCAGCGGTCACCGCAACCGGGATCACGGGGGACAACTCCGCGACCTGGAACCCGACGATCAACGTGGCGGTCGCAGGCGGCACCATCGCCACCACCTACAGCGCGATCATCACCCACTCTGTTGTCTAGCGGGGTGCGGACGCCGCGGCCCGCCCTGCGGATCGCGACGTCCGTACCACCTCTCGTCATCCTGCCGCGATGGGCCCTGGCGATGCTCACCGTCGCCGTGTGTGTGGCCACGCCCGTCGGTGTGGCCGCCGCCGGCCTTCGCGCGGCGACCGCCGGCGGCATCGGACTTCGACTGATCGACGCCCCCGCGAGCGCGGGCGACGATCCTCGCGCCCGGCTCTACATCGTGGACCACCTTGCCCCCGGGACCGTGATCCATCGCCGGGTCGAGGTCTCCAACAGCACGGACTCCGCCGAGCATGTCGTGCTCTATCCCGCGGCGGCTTCGGTCGCGAACGGGTCGTTCCTGGGCGCCGAGGGGCACACCCGGAACGACCTGTCCACCTGGACCTCCGTCGATCCGAGCGCGTCCGACATCCCCGGCGGCGGACGCCTCACGGCCACGGTCACCATCCGTGTTCCGAGCGACGCGCCACCCGGCGAGCAGTACGGCGTCGTGTGGGCCGAGATCCGCTCGACGCCAGACGCGGCTGGAGGGGTCATCGAGGTCAGCCGCGTCGGCATCCGGCTCTATCTCTCCGTCGGGCCCGGCGGGGCACCTGCTGCCGACTTCACGATCGACTCGGTCACCGCAGAGCGCTCCCCCGAGGGCCGGCCGACGATCCTCGCGATCGTGCACAACACGGGCGGTCGCGCGCTCGACATGAGCGGAACCCTCGAACTCGCCGACGGTCCCGGCGGGCTGCGCGCCGGCCCCTTCCCCGCCACCCTCGGCACCACCCTCGCGATCGGCGCAACGGAGTCCGTCACGATCGCCCTCGATGGGGCGGTTCCCAACGGCCCCTGGGACGCGCGGATCACCCTGCGCAGTGGGCTGCTCGTCCGCCGCGCGCGCGCGACGATCACGTTCCCCGCCGTCGGCGTCGCACCGTCGGTTCACACCACGCCCATCCGGTCCGCATGGCCGCACCTCGTCGCCCTGGCCGTGTTGCTCCTCGGCAGCGCAGGACTCCTCGTTCGGAAGCGCCGTCTCCGCACCTCGGCGGCTCGCCGTGCGGGCGGACCTGCCCAGCGGACGACGCCCTCGCCGGCCGGGGTGAGCAAGCCGGTCGGTCTCGTCCGATAGGCAGGACGGACCGCTCAGACCTCGTCGAGCACGAATCCCCGGATCGCGGACAGCAATCGCAGCCCCACCCGCGCGTGGACCAACGTCCCCTCCGTGTCCATCTCTTTCGAGAGCACCTCCGCCTCTCGGTACAGCCTGGCGGTGACGTCTTCGCGGCCGAAGGGCACGAGCAGCCGGACCTCCACCGGAGGATGGGGGACGCGAGCCCCGATCTCCTCGAGCAAGCCGTCCGCCCCCTCGCCGGTGAACGCGGACACGGCCACCGAGCCCGGGAACCGCCCGGCGAGCCTCGCTCGCGCGGAGCCGGCCACCTTGTCGATCTTGTTCAGCGCGAGGACCTCCGGTATCCGTCCCGCTCCGATCTCCCCGAGCACGCGGCGCACCGCGTCCACCTGCTCGTCCAGCACGGGCGAGGTGGCGTCGGCGACGTGGACGATCAGGTCGGCCATCACCACCTCCTCGAGGGTCGAGCGGAACGCCTCGACCAGGTCGTGCGGAAGCTTCCCGACGAATCCGACGGTGTCGGAGATCACGGCCCGGCGGCGGCCCGGGAGCTCGATCCGTCGCGTCGTGGGATCCAGGGTCGCGAAGAGTTGGTCGGCCACGACCGTACGCGCACCCGTCAGCTGGTTCATCAGCGTCGACTTCCCGGCGTTGGTGTAACCGGCGATCGCGACCTGCGGGATCCCGGAGTCCTGACGGCGAGATCGCTTCAGGTCCCGTGTCTTCGCGAGGGTCTTGATGTCGCGTCGGAGCTTCGCGATGCGGCGGCGGATGTGCTGGCGGTCGACCTCCATCTTGGTCTCGCCCGGTCCTCGCGTGCCGATGCCGCCCCCGAGCCGGCTCATCGCCTCCCCCCAGCCGCGGAGCCGGGGAAGGAGATAGTTGAGCTGCGCGAGCTCGACCTGCGCCTTCCCCTCCCTGCTGCGGGCGTGCAACGCGAAGATGTCGAGGATCAGAGCCGTGCGGTCGATGACCTTCACACCGAGCCGCTCCTCGAGACTGCGGAGCTGGCCGGGGGTGAGCTCCTGATCGAGGATCACCGATTCCGCCTCCAGGGTGTGCACCGTCCGGTGGAGCTCCTCGATCTTGCCCCGGCCGATGAACGTCCCGGGGTCGGGCTCCCGGCGGCTCTGCACGATGCGCGACACGGTCTCCGCGCCGGCGGAGTCCGCGAGCGCGGCGAGCTCGTCCAGGTCCGTCTCGCTGATCCCGGGCCCGACTCCGACGAGCACGGCGCGCTCGCGGACCCGAGGCTGCCAGGTCGCCGACAGCGGCGATTCGAGCGTGCGGTCGGTCCCGACCTGGCGAGCGGCCACTCCCTTGGGTCGGACTCTTTGCCGCCCCGGCATCGCCTAGGAGCCCACCGACGAGCCGAACGCGCGCAGCATCTCGTTCAGCTGGAGCTTGGACTCGGTCGACTCGTTCCGATAGCCGATGATCAGGCCGGCCGGCAGCCCATAGCTCCCGGCCGGGAAGTCGCGAGGGCGTGATCCCGGGACGACGATCGCGCCGGCCGGCACCTCGCCGCGGTGCTCCACCGGCTCGTCACCGGTCACGTCGATCACCGGGGTGTTCCCGGTGAGGATCAGTCCCGCACCGAGCACGGCCCGGGCCCTCACCCGAACGCCCTCGACGACGATGCACCGCGACCCGACGAACGCGCCGTCCTCCACGATCACCGGCCGCGCCTGCACGGGCTCCAGCACGCCTCCGATCCCGACACCCCCGGACAGATGCACGTCGGCGCCGATCTGCGCGCACGATCCGACCGTGGCCCATGTATCGACGAGCGTGCCCGGTCCGATCCAGGCGCCGATGTTCACGTAGCTCGGCATCAGGACGACCCCCGGCGACAGGAACGCGCCGTAGCGAGCCGTCGCGGGAGGAACCACTCGGACGCCGGCTTCTTCGTAGCCACGCTTCAACGGCAGCAGGTCTCGGTACTCGAACGGCCCCACCTCGGTCGTCTCGATGTCGCGGACGCGGAAGGAGAGCAGCACCGCCTTCTTGGCCCACTCGTTCACCTTCCACTCGTCACCGTCGGGCTCCGCCACTCGCGCCTCTCCGCGATCCAGCATGCCCACAGCCTCTTCCACGGCCTCCGCGTCGGCGCGTTCCGGTTGGGTCCAAGATCGCTCGATCCGCTCGGCGAGGTCGGTCACGCTCACGCGGCGCTCTCCAGGACGCGATCGAGTGCCTCGGCCGCCCGCTCGCATTCCTCGATCGTGGGCACCATCGCGATGCGGACGTAGCCCTCCCCCTCCGGCCCGAGGAAGGAGCCCGGCGCGACGATCACGTCGGCACCATCGAGGAGCTCGAGCGACCATCCGAGCGAGGTCCGTCCCTCGGGGACGGCAACCCAGAGGTAGAAGGAGGCTGCGCTCCCGGGCACGCGAAGGCCTCGCGAGGCGAACAGGTCGAGGAACAGCTTCCGTTTCCGTCCGTAGATCGCCCGCGTCTCTTCGACGTGGGCGTCGTCGTTCCACGCGGCGACCGAGGCGCGCTGGACGAACTCCTGGGGCGTCACCCCGACCGAGGGCCGGAGTCCTCGTAACGCCGAGATCACCTCGGGATCCCCGGCCACGAAGCCCGACCGGTACCCGGTCATCGACGAGCGCTTGCTGAGCGTGTGGAAGACGAGCACGTTGGTGAGATCGCCCACCTGCAGCACCGAGGCCGGTGGCTCTCCCTCGAACCACAGCTCGCTGTACGCCTCGTCGGAGGCGAGGAGGACGTCGTGCGCGCGGCAGTGGTCGGCGGCGGCCCGCAAGAACGGGAGCGGCGCGGTCGCGCCGGTCGGGTTGTTCGGGTAGTTCAACCAGAGGGCGGCGGTCCGGCTCCACGTCGACGCATCGACGGCGTGGAGGTCGGGGAGGAAGCCGTTGGCCTCGGTGAGCGAGAGCCGCGCCACGTCGCCGCCGGCGAACCGGGCACCTCGTTCAGGGATCGTGTAGCCCGGGCTCGTCACCGTCACCAGGTGCTTGCCACCGTCGGGGTCGAGGAGCGACTGGGCGAGGCTGAAGATCGGCTCTTTCGAACCGAGCGTGGGGAGGATGTGGGCATCGGGATCGAGGGTGACGCCGAAGCGTCGGTCGACCCAGGACGCGATGGCGCCACGGAGCTCGGGGAGGCCTGCGGCCCGTGGATAGGAAGAGGTCGGCTGGATCGCATCCTTCATCGCCTCACGGATGAACGCGGGCGTCTCCTCGCGGGGGTCGCCCACGCCGAAGTCGACGACGGCGCGACCCTCGGCGATCGCGGCCGCCTTCCGGCGATCCAGCTCCTCGAACGGATACGGCTCCGTCGCTCGGAGACCGGGTGATAGATGGACCACGTTCCCCTTCCTCTATGTCTCCCCTTCGCGCAGGAACGCTCGCAGCACCTCGTACGACCTCGTCATCGCGGCCACGTCGACCTGCTCGTCGTCCCTGTGAGCGTACTGCGGGTCGCCGGGTCCGAAGTTCACGGCGTCCACGCCGACGAGGCCGAACTCCGCAACGGGCGTCCAGGCCTGCTTCGGACCGACGGCGAGATCGCCGGCGGTCCGGAGCCGCTCCACCAGGGCGTTCCCGACGGGCACCGGCCCGGGCGGGGCGTTGCCCACGATCTCGACCGTCGCGCTGGGATGCCCGAGGAGCTCCCGCAGCCTGCGCTCGGCCTCGGCCGGCGTGTGCGTGGGCGCGTATCGGAAGTTGACGTGGGCGGCCGCCCGGTCCGGCACGACGTTGGCGGCGACGCCTCCCTGGATCGTGGTCACGGAGCCGACCTCCCGATAGACCAATCCGTCGACCTCGACGTCCCGGACGGGGAGGTCGCCGATCGGCGCCAGCGCGGCGATCGCGGCGTGGATCGCGTTCCGGCCCAGCCAGGGCCGGGCGGTATGGGCTGCCTCGCCCTCGAACACGACGTCTGCGCTGAGGTTGCCCAGGCAACCGAGCTCGAGCCGATTCGCGGTCGGCTCCAGGACGATCGCGAGCGTCGCGTCCGAGATCTCGGACCGACGGTCGAACAGCGGTACGAGTGCGCTCTCCGCGAACGGCAGCTCCTCGCGTCCGAAGCACAACAGTCCGACGTCGAGGTCGGAGTCGAGATCCGACCCGCCATCCGATGAGGCCGTCGAAAGGGAGTCCGCGATCTGCAGCATGACGGCGAGGCCGCTCTTCATGTCGGATGCCCCCCGCCCATGGAGCGTGTCGCCTACGCGGCGGCCGGGGGCGCTCCGGCCGAGCGGCACGGTGTCCACGTGACCGGCGAGGATCACCAACGGCGCCCCCGGCCGCCGCTGCGGGAGGGCGAGGAGCACCGAGTCCTCGTCGTCCACCACGCGGTAGGCGCCGGGAAGGGATCCGCGGATCTCCGCGAGGATCTCCTCCTCGTGCCGGCTCTCCGAGTGGATCGCCACGAGCGTCTCGGCACGCGCCGCCAGCCGTTCCGCCACGGTCGTCATGCGTCGGATGCCTCCATCAGCGCCTCGAGGTCGATCGACGTCTCGAAGACCGCGCTCGCGGGGCCTGTGAGGAGGACGGAACCCGTCTCGAGGCGCTCGACCTCCAACACGCCGCCGGGGAAGCGGACGGTCGACCGCCGGCCGGTGAGCCCCGCCTCGTTCGCCGCCACCACGATCGCGCACGCCCCGCTGCCGCACGCCATCGTCTCCCCGCTCCCTCGCTCCCACACGCGCGCGACGATCCCGGCCTCCGTGACCCTCGCGAACTCCACGTTCGTGCCCTCGGGGAATCGATCGTCGCGCTCGAGCACCGCGCCGATGTGGGCGACGTGGAAACGCTCCGGGTCCTCGTCCACGAACAGGACGAAGTGGGGGTTGCCCATCGACACGGCGCTCGCCGTCACCACGACGCCGCCGCCGAGGTCGAGGGGTTCGTTGAGTGAGGTCTCCCACGCCGGCCCGCGCATCGGGATCGCCGCCTTCGTGAAGTTGGGCTCCCCCATGTCCACGCTGACACGTCCGTCGGAGACGAGCGCCACTCGGCGCGCGCCCGACCTCGTCTCCACGTCGAAGGAGGACCCGTCCATCCCTCCGACGTCTCGGAGCAGTAGCGCGACGCATCGAAGACCGTTCCCGCACATCTCCGCGAGACTCCCGTCGGCGTTCCGGTAGTCCATGAACGGTCGTCCGTCGCGCCCGGTTGTGACGCGGATCGAACCGTCGGCGCCGATCCCGAACCGACGATCGCAGAGAACCCGGACCTCGTCGGATGAGAGGGGGTGGCGATCCTCGGGGTCGTACGTCATCACGAAGTCGTTGCCGGTCGCCTGGTATTTCCACACGCGGAGGTCACTCACGCGTCCGCCAAGTACGTCACGATCTCGTCCACGACGCCGGGGGCGCCCTCCATACCGGCATCGAACCATCGGATCCGTGGGTCTCGCCGGAACCACGCCATCTGCCGCCGCGCGAGGTTGCGGGTCCGCTTGACGGTCTGTCGGACGGCGTCCTCCAGGCTGAGCTCGTGCGCCAAGTGACGGGAGAGCTCAGCGTAGCCGATGGCCTGCGAGGAGGTGAGCCAGCCCCCGAACCCGCCGGCGACGAGCGTCTCCACCTCGTCGAGCCACCCGGCCGCCAGCATCTCCTCCACGCGGGCCTCGACCCGGAGCGCGAGGACCTCGGGCGACAGACGGATCCCGGCGGCACGAACCCGGTCCGGCGGATAGGACTCCCACGTCGCGGCGTAGGAGCTGAATCGGTTCCCGGTGATGGCGGCGACCTCCAGGGCCCGGACCGTCCGTCGGACGTTGCCCGAGTCGATCCGGGAGGCCGCGACGGGATCCATCTCGGCGAGGCGCCGATGCATCCGCTCGGGTCCCAGCGCGGCCGCCTCTCCCTCGAGGATGTCGCGGGTCTGCGCCTCCGTGCCCGGGAACTCGAGGTCGTCCACCACCGCCCGGAAATACAGGCCGGAACCCCCCGCCAGCAAGGGCCACTGCCCGCGGCGGCGGACATCGTCCGCCGCCTCGCGGGCCGCGGCCTGGAACGCAGCCACGCTGAACGGCTCGCTCGGCTCGACCAGATCGAGCAGGTGATGCGGGATAGGCGCCCGCTGCTCGGCCGTCGGCTTCGCCGTCCCGACGTCCATCCCTCGATACACGAGCATCGAGTCGATCGAGAGGATCTCCGAGCCGAGCACCTCCGCAACCTGCAAGGCAGCCTCCGTCTTGCCGGACGCGGTCGGACCGACCAGGGCGAGGAACGGCTCCACCCTCAGACCAGCGCAGGTGCGCTGACGACCTCGCCGGACAGGTGGTGCGGCGCGGCGTCGATGATGCGAGCCGTGACGAAGGTGCCCGGTTCCGCGGCATCGGCGAGATGCACGATCCGGTTCGTCCGGGTCCTCGACTGTGTGGACGCGCCGCGTCGCCCGGCGCCTTCGACGAGGACCTCGGCCTCGGTGCCGATCTGCGCCCGCGCCTTCTGGAAGGAGATCTGCCCCTGCAGCGCCAGGAGCCGATCGAACCGCTCCTGCACGACCTCCTTGGGGATCTGATCCGGCATCGACGCCGCGCGGGTTCCTGGCCTCGGGGAGTACTGGAACGTGTACGCGGAGTCGAACCCCGCCCGCTCGACCACGTCCAGCGTGTCGGCGAAGTCCGCCTCGGTCTCGCCCGGGAACCCCACGATGATGTCGGTGGACACGGCGACCGCCGGGATCGCCTCCCGGATCCGGTCGAGCCACCCCAGGTAGCGATCCCGGCGATACGAACGCTGCATCGCCTTCAGCACCGCATCCGAGCCGGACTGCAGGGGGAAGTGGATGTGCTCGCACACCTTGTCGCTCTCGGCCATCGCGTCGATCACGTCCGGCGTGAAGTCGTGCGGGTGTGGCGACGTGAAGCGGATCCGCCGGATCCCCTCCACCTCGTTCACCTGGCGGAGCAGCTCCGCGAACAGCGGACGGCGCGACGTCCCGGGAACGGTGAGGTCGCGACCGTAGGTGTTCACGTTCTGTCCGAGGAGCGTCACCTCGACCACGCCCCGGCTCGCGAGCCCCTGCACCTCGGCGAGCACGTCGCCGATCGCCCGGGAGCGCTGCGCGCCACGGACGAACGGCACGATGCAGAACGTGCAGGCGTTGTCGCATCCGACGGCGATCGCGACCCAAGCGCGGAAGGCATCTTCACGCGCCGCCGGCAGCGCCGACGGGAAGAGGTCGGTGTACTCGGCGACGTCCATCAGCGGGCCCTCGTCCTCCGCACGCCGGAGGAGATCCAGCAGGTGCGGCAGCGCATGCGTCCCGACGACCACGTCGACCCACGGCGCCTTCTCCTGGATCAGGCCCTGGTCCTTCTGGGCGAGGCAGCCGGCCACGACGATCCGCAGGTCGGGGTTCACCGCCTTCAGCGGCTTGAGGTGCCCGAGGTTCCCGTAGAGCTTGTTATCGGCGTTCTCGCGGATCGCGCACGTGTTCAGGACGATCACGCGCGCATCGGTCACGACTTCCGTCGGCGTCATGCCGTCCGCGCGGAGCATGCCTCCGATCCGCTCGGAGTCGTGCTCGTTCATCTGGCACCCGAAGGTGCGGATCAGGAACTCCCCGTTCACGTCCCGAGGCTACCTCGCGAACTCGGTGGCACGCGTCTCCCGGATCACCGAGATCTTGATCTGCCCGGGGTACTGGAGCTCCTCCTCGACCTGCTTGGCGATGTCCCTCGCGATCGTCTGCGCCTGCAGGTCGTCCACGTCCTCGGGCGTGACCATCACGCGCACCTCGCGACCCGCCTGCATCGCGAAGACCTTCTCGACGCCCTCGTGCGCCGTGCAGATCTCCTCGAGGCGCTCCAGCCGCTTGATGTAGGTCTCCAACGACTCCCGGCGGGCGCCGGGCCGGCCGCCGCTGATCGAATCGGCGATCTGGGCGAGCACCGCGTGGATGGTTCGCTGCTCGACCTCGCCGTGATGTGACTCGATGCAGTGGACGACCTCGGGGTCCTCCTTCAGACGGCGCGCGATCTCGGCTCCGATGATCGCGTGCGAGCCCTCCACCTCGTGGGTGACGGCCTTGCCGATGTCGTGGAGGAACGCCCCGCGCTTCGCGATCACGGGGTCGACGCCGATCTCGGCGGCCAGGGCGCTCGCGATGTGGGCGGACTCGACCAGGTGCTTCAGCACGTTCTGGCCGTAGCTGGTGCGGTACTGGAGGCGTCCCAGGAGCTTGATCAGCTCCGGGTGCACGTCCGTGAGACCGACCTCGGCCACGGCGTCCTCGCCGCTCTTCCGGATCTGCTCGTCGAGGTCGCGCACGGACCGTTCGTGGACCTCCTCGATGCGCGCGGGCTGGATCCGCCCGTCCTGCACGAGCTTCTCGAGGGTCATCCTCGCCGCCTCGCGGCGGACGGGGTCGAAACACGAGAGCACCACGGCCTCGGGTGTGTCGTCGATGATGATGTTGACCCCGGTGGCGGCCTCGAACGCGCGGATGTTCCGCCCCTCGCGGCCGATGATCCGTCCCTTCATATCCTCGCTCGGAAGTGTGAAGACGCTGACGCTCGACTCGGCGGTCTGCTCCGACGCGACCCGCTGGATGGCGATCGTCACGATCTTCCGGGCGCGCTCCTCCCCCTCCTCGCGGGCGCGCTGCTCGATCTCACGAACCTGGGTCATCGCGCCGCGCTTCGCCTCGTCGACCACTTGCGAAGCGAGCAGTTCCCTGGCCTCGTTCGACGTCATCCCCGCGATCCGTTCCAACTGCGCCTTGTGCTGTTCCGTCGCCTTCTCGAGCTGCTCGCGGACGAACGTCAGCTTGTCCTCGCGTTCCTTGAGCTCCTCCGTTCGAGCATCCATCCGCTGTCCGCGGTCGCGGAGGTCGCTCTCCGTCTCGGTGATCCGGCGTTCGAGTCGACCCACCTCTTCGCGTCGGTGCTTCAGATCCTCCTCGGTCTCCCGGCGCATCCGGGCGGCCTCGTCCTTGGACTCCTGGAGCCCCCGGGCGCGGGTCTTGGCTGCTTCCTCTTCGGAGTCGAGCAGGAGCTTCTTGGCTTGGGCTTCGGCGGAGCGCGCATTGGTCGCTCCGATCGAGTTGCGGACGACGAATCCCGCGGCCACTCCGGCACTCAGGCCGACGAGACCGGCGATGACGGCTTCCATCGTTCCTCCCGATGTCTCGGGAGAGGGATCTCGGTCCCCGGTCCAGTTGTTCGACGAAGGCTAGTGCTGTCGACCCCTTCTGAGAGCACGTGCGGGGTCGGAGCAGGTGGTCGGGTCGATGTTGAACTCGGTCACTTCAGCCCTTCGATCGTTCGTCTGGTTGGGTTCGGGAGATCGATTCCTCTCGTTTCCCCGATGCTACGGCCGGGGCTCCCGAGACACAAGGTCGCTACTCGTCCTGGAGGGAGATCTCCAGCGCCTTCCGTGCTGCGCTGCGGGCGATCTCGGGGCTGTACCCCCGACGCATCAGCAGGGAGGAGAGGCGCGCGAAGGCTTTCTGGGGCGGCACCCCTCGAAGCCGGGCCGCCCGAGAACGGGCCAGATCCGCTGCCCGTTCCTCGTCATCGTCGGGAGCCTCATCGGCGACGGCAGCCGCCAGCCCGGCGTCGATGCCGGCGGCCCGCAGTCCCTGCTCGACACCGCGGCTGCCCTCCTTCCGCGACACGAACCGCTGCTCCGCGTACTGCCTGGCGAAGGCCTCGTCGTCCACCAGCCCGACCCGCTCGAGTCGCGTCAGGACCTCTTCCACCTCGTCCGGCTCGAACCGGGCCCCGAGGAGCCGCCGTTCCAGCTCGCGGCGGCTGCGAGGACGTACGGCCAGAAGCCCGAGGGCGCGCTCATGGCAGCTCTTGGGGTTCTTGGGCTCACGCCGGCGAGTGACCCCTGTGACGCCTATCCCGACCCCTTGCCCCGCTTGCCCGCGGCGACCGGCTCGTCCGAGGGCGGCGGCTCCTCGAGCGGGAGGCGCCTCGGCCTCGCCGATCGTGATCGGTTGGTCGTCCTCCTCCGTGAAACCGGTGAGCCCGACGGCCTCACGCACCTTCCGCTCGATCTCGTCGCGGAGATCGATGTGCTCGGCGAGGAACTGCCGGGCGTTCTCCCGGCCCTGGCCGAGCTGGTCCCCCTCGTAGGTGAACCACGCGCCGGACTTCTTCACGATCTCCAGATCGACGCCCACGTCGATGAGCGAGCCCTCCTTGGAGATGCCCTTGCCGTACATGATGTCGAACTCGCACTGGCGGAAGGGCGGCGCCACCTTGTTCTTCACGACCTTCACCCGCGTACGGGACCCAACGACCTCGGTCCCGTCCTTGAGGTTCTCGATCTTGCGAACGTCGAGTCGGATGGTCGAATAGAACTTCAGCGCCCGACCTCCCGGGGTCGTTTCCGGTGAGCCGAACATCACGCCGATCTTCTCCCGCAGCTGGTTGATGAAGATCGCGGTGGTGTCGAATCGGGACAGCGATCCCGAGAGCTTCCGCATCGCCTGCGACATCAGACGCGCCTGCAACCCGACGTGGGTGTCGCCCATCTCGCCCTCGATCTCTGCCCGCGGCACCAGCGCCGCCACCGAGTCGATGACCACGAGGTCGAGCGCCGCGGAGCGGACCAGCATGTCGGCGATCTCGAGCGCCTGCTCGCCGGAGTCCGGCTGGGACACGAGCAGCTCGTCGATGTTCACGCCCAGCTCCCGCGCGTACGTGGGATCGAGCGCGTGCTCGGCGTCGATGAATGCGGCGATGCCACCCTTCGACTGCGCCTCGGCGATCATGTGGAGGCACACGGTCGTCTTGCCCGAACCCTCCGGACCGAACACCTCGACGACGCGCCCCTTGGGGATCCCACCGACCCCGAGCGCGATGTCCAACGCCAGCGAGCCCGTGGGGATGACGGTGATGCCCGCTCCCATCGGGTGCTCGCCGAGCTTCATCACGGCGCCTCGGCCGAACTGCTTCTCGATCTGCTGCAGCGTGACGTCCAGCATCTTGTCCCGATCCACGTTCCCCTCCTTCGTACCCCTGCCCTGCCCGGAGGGGGGCCGGGAGAGTGCCTGTGCAAGCGACGAGTGGAGATTACCCATCGACCCTGACATAAGTTACACCTCTGTCATTCCTCTTGTGTTGTGTGGCCACGCACGCGAGCCGAGGCTAGTCGAACAGGTGTTCGAAGGCAAGCACCCTACGAGCCCAGCGGGAAGCGCCCCACCGGCTCGTACAGAGGCGCCGGTCGCCGGAGATGGCTCCTGAACAGGACGACGTGATCGACCTCCCACTCCCGCGAGAGCAGGGGTGTCTCGGCGAACTCGGGTGGAAGCGCCAGCGGTGGGTCGCTCCGCGCGACCGTGAGGTGCGGGTGGAACGCTCGCGTCTCCGCCGGGAACTCTTCGAGCAGGCCTGCCTCGAGGCTCACGGCGAGTCGCGCCATGTCACCCGCTTCGTCGTCGAGGCCCGCCCACACCACACGCGCCTTCCTCGCAGAGGGGAATCCGCCGATACCACTGACCCGTGATCGGAACGGCCCGACACGCTTCGCCGCGGCCTCCACCTGTTGCGGGACCCAGTCGGCGAGCCGCGGCCACGTCCGCCCGAGGAACTTCAGCGTGACGTGCCAGTTCTCGCGTGGTGCCCATCGTGCCTTCGGGAACTGCTCTCGCCAGGGCGCGAAGGCTTCTTCGACCGCATCCCTCGCCACCTCCGGGATCTCGACGGCGACGAACAGGCGCAGCGGTTTCGCCTCGGGGCGCGCTGCCCGGTCTCGGCCCATGGATCAGACCTCGGCCATCAGATCACGCGATCGGATGCCGGGAGCGGCCGGCCCTCCAGGTGGCGTCGGAGGAGGTCGAGGGCGGCCTGCTCCGCCCACCGACGGACGCGATCTCGCTCCCCCGGCACCTGGAACCCTCGCGCATGCGCCACGTCGTCGCCCACCAGCGCGATCCAGATCACACCGGGAGCCGCACCGCCGTGTGGCTCCGGGCCGGCCGCTCCCGTCAGCGCCAGCCCGAGGTCGGTCGCGAAGACGCGGCGTGCACCCTCGGCCATCTCGCGAGCGCACTCCTCGCTGACGGGCCCCGGCCCCTCCAACGTCTCCGAAGAAACACCCAGCACGGCCTCTTTCGCCTCCTCCGTGTAGACCACGGCCGAGCCCACGAAGACCTCGGAGGCACCCGGAACGCTCGTGATCCGAGCGCCGACTCCCCCACCGGTGATCGACTCGGCGCAGGCGAGCGTCGCGCCCCTCGCGGCAAGCAGTCGCACCACGGCCTGCTCGAGCGACTCGTCTTCGGACGTGAACACGTCGTCGCCCAACCGCCGCCGGACCTCTTCGGCCACCGGTTCGATCAGCACGTTCGCTTCACCTGCGGTCGCCGCCTTCGCGGTGATCCGGACCTTCACCTCGCCCGAGGACGCGAGGAACGCGATCGTGGGATTGGCGGAGCCCGAGAAGAGGTCGTCGACCCGCTCCGCCAGCGCCGACTCGCCGATCCCCGCGCATCGCAGCACGCGGGACTGGACCACAGCGGCATCCATCGACCCCAACTCGGGAAGGATCGTCCCCTCCATCATCTCGACCATCTCTTCCGGCACGCCGGGCACGGCGTACACGCGCACACCCCCGGGCAGCTCCGCCACGAGCCCGGGCGCCGTCCCGCGGTCCGGCGTGATGTACCTCGCGCCCTCGGGTACGTCGGCCTGGCGGAGGTTGCTCTCGGGCATCTCGCGGCGACCGAACGAGCGGAACTTCTCTCGGAGCATCTCCTCGAGCTCCGGATGCCGTTCCATGGGCGATCCGAGGAGGACACCGAGGGCATCGCGGGTGATGTCGTCTTGGGTCGGCCCGAGTCCACCGGTGAGGATCACGACGTCGGCGCGCGACGCGGCGGTTCGGATCGCGTCGACGATCCGTTCCAGGTTGTCCCCGACGACCTCGTGGTGCAGCACATCCACACCGATCGTCGCCAGGGCCTCCGACATCCACCGAGCGTTCGTGTTCGCGATCTGCCCGAGGAGCAACTCGGTCCCGACCGCGACGATCTCCGCCCTCACCCCGTCTCCATGCGATGGCGCTCGGTGAAGAGGTACTCGAGCCCACTGGTGACGGTCAGGACCACCGCGATCACGATCACCGTCATGACCAGCGGATCGAACCCGGACGGGAGCGGTGCGATCGACAGACCCACCGCTGAGATCTGGCTGAACGTCTTGGCCTTGCCCGCGCGGGACGCGGGCATCGACACACCCCGACGATCCAGGCGCCAACGGAGCAACGACACCGACACCTCGCGAAGGACGATCACAGCGGTGGCCCACCAGGGGAACTCCCGCTGTGCGGTGAGCGCCAAGGCGGGCACGATCACGAACAACTTGTCCGACAGCGGATCGAGCCAGGCGCCCACAGGCGTGGTCATCTCGTGACGGCGGGCGAGGTATCCGTCGGCCAGATCGGACAGAGCCCCGACGATGAAGACGAGCAGTGCGAGCCATCTCGTCTCTGCCCGGTCCATCGCGAGGAGCAGGACGATGAGCGGGATCAGCGCGATGCGCCCGATGGAAAGGACGTTCGGCCAGCCCAGCCCGAGAGGTCTCACCCGTTCGACGATGACTCGCCTCCGTCGTCTCCCGCCGAGTAGCGATACGTGACGGGCGATCCCGGGATCCCCTTCGTCACGTCCGCGCCGTTGACGCTGACCTCTACCAGGCCCGCGTCATCCACGGTGAACTCCAGGGTCTCCAACGCGACGAGGGTGATCGTTTCCCCCGGTCTCAGCTGGTACGAGGTCGGGGCGCCGTCCTCCTCGGCCGCCACCGCGACGTCGCTCCGAGCCACCACCACGGCCCGGATCGTGGGGTCGTTCGGAACCGGCGATGCGGTGCCGGACGGGATCACCGCCTTCGGCGGCGCAGCCGCGCCGCGCGACAAGAGACCGAACGCGAGCAGGATCAACAGGATCGAGGCGGCCGCCACGAGGAGGAATCGCTGGTTGTCCCTGATCCGGCTGGCGGCGATGGCACGCTCGACAGGCCCGAGCTTCGCCGGTGGCGCCGTCTGCTCGGCCTCGTCCGCCGTCCGAGCGTAGGCCCCTGCGATCTTGTCCGCGTCGAGCCCGAGGTAGTTCGCATACGTGCGGAGGGACGCGCGCACGTAGACGTCGCCGGGAAGGACGTCGAAGTCCTCCCGCTCGAGCGCGTCCAGCTGATCGACCCGGAGCCTGGTGTCGCGCGCCGCTTCGTCGAGCGAGACCTCCCGCACCTCGCGAGCACGCCGCAGCGCCGAGCCGACCCCTGCCCGGGGATCGGTCACTGAGCCGGCCATGAGAGCGAAAGGATAGCCGTCACGGGCATACACTCCCGCGGATGCCGTACGCGACCAAGCCCGACCGCCGCGTGCACATCCGCCCGATCTCGCTCTCGGACGAGGCGGAGTTCCTCGCCCGGGTGCGTGCATCGCGCGCGTTCCATCGTCCGTGGTCGTATCCGCCGTCCACCCCACACGCCTTCCGCGAGCACGTCCAGGGCGTCGGCCCCCGCGACGAGCGTCTCGTGGTCTGCAGGGACGAGGACGGTGCCATCGTCGGCTATTTCGGCCTCAGTCAGATCATCCTCGGGAGGTTCCGGAACGCCTACCTCGGCTACTTCGCGTTCGAGCCCTTCGCCGGGCAGGGCTACATGCGCGAGGGGCTGGAGCTCGTCCTTCGGCACGCCTTCGACGACCTGCGTCTCCATCGGGTGCAGGCGAGCGTGCAACCCGGCAACGAGCGCTCGACGGCGCTGGTCCGCGGAGCCGGGTTCCGGAACGAGGGGCTCGCGTTGCGCTACCTGAAGGTCGGCGGTCGCTGGCGCGATCACGAGCGTTGGGCGATGACCGTCGAGGACAGGAAGAGACACCGCCGGTCGGCCTAGGTCCAAGGTCCCGTTCCGAATCGGCCGTCCGTCCGGTGGAGCGCACCGCACGGGGGACTACTGTTGGCGGTGCAGGGAGGGAGTTCCATTTGGAAGCAGGCATGCCCCAGGACCGCACCGCCGAGTCGCCGTTGGCGACCGTCCGCGCCATCCTGCCGTCCCCACACCTGTTGTCGAACGGTCCCGTCCGCTACCTGCTCGTCGCAGGGGAACAGGACGACGGCCGGTGGGGATCGATCGGCGCCTTCTGGCGGACGATCGACGGCTGGAACGGCGGGTTCCTCGTGAGCCCGGACGCGATCTGGGCCGGGAGCGAGATGGTCCGGAGCTTCCGCAGCGCGCAGGGACGAGGTTGGTCGGTCGACCGGATCTACGCCTACTGGCAGGCGCACGTCGGGGTGGCCGGACGGCTCATGATCGACCCGCAGCAACACGCGGACACGTTGTTCCAGGTCGCACGACGCGTCGGCGCGATCTGACCCGCTAGGCGGAGCGGCGTTCTTCCCACTCTTCCCAGGTGAGAAGCACGTCCCGGGCCTTCGAACCCTGCGACGGCCCGACGAGCCCTTGCTCCTCCATCAGATCCATGATCCGACCGGCTCGCGCGAACCCAACCTTCAGCTTCCGCTGCAGCATCGAGGTCGACCCCAGCTGTGACCGGATCACGAGCTCGGCCGCCTGCTCCAGCAGGTCGTCGTCGTCACCGATGCCGTGCTCACCGGCGCCCTCGCCCGGTGGGAGCGCCAGCCCCTCGACCGTGTTCTCGTAGACGACCTCTCGCTGGGCCCGGATGAAGTCGGAGATCGCTCGGACCTCACCCTCGGTGACCCAGGCGCCCTGGATCCGCACCGGCTTCGAGATGTTGGAGGGCGCGAACAGCATGTCGCCGTGCCCCACGAGCTTCTCGGCGCCGTTCATGTCCAGGATCACGCGCGAGTCGGCCTGGGACGACGTCATCAGCGCGATGCGCGAGGGGATGTTCGCCTTGATCAGCCCCGTGACGACGTCGACCGAGGGACGCTGGGTCGCGACGACGAGATGGATCCCGACGGCACGCGCCATCTGCGCCACGCGGCAGATCGCATCCTCGACCGCGCGCGGGGCGACCATCATCAGGTCGGCGAGCTCGTCGATCACGACCACGATGAACGGCATGTGCTCGAACTTCTCCTCCATGCCGGGCGGGATCCGGAGCGTGCCGTCGCGCAACCCTTCCTCGTAGGAGTCGATGTCGCGGACGCCGACGGTCGCGAGCAGCTCGTAGCGCATCTCCATCTCGCGGACGATCCACTGCAGCGCCTCGGCCGCGCGCTTCGGGTGCACGATCACCGGCGAGAGCAGGTGGGGCACGCCACCGAAGTGACTGAGCTCCACGCGCTTCGGGTCCACGAGGACCAGTCGGACGTCTTCGGGGGTCGTCCTCGCCAGCAGCGAGGTGATGAAGGAGTTCACGAGCGAGGACTTCCCCGCGCCGGTGGCGCCCGCGATCAGCAGGTGCGGCATCTCGGCGAGGTTCACCATGCGCGCCCGACCGTGCACGTCCTTGCCCAGCGCCACCTCGAGCGGATGAGTGGCCTGCTTCGCAGCGGCGGAACGCAGGACGTCTCCCACCATCACGAAGTCCCGGTGGGTGTTCGGGACCTCGATGCCGATCGCCGACTTCCCCGGGATCGGCGCCTGGATCCGGACGTCCGGCGACGCGAGCGCGTAGGAGATGTCGCTCGACAGGCTGACGACCTTGCTCACCTTCGTGCCCGATGCGACCGCGACCTCGTACATCGTGACCGTCGGGCCACGGTGCGCACCGACGACCTTGGCGTCGACCCCGAAGGTGTGCAGGGTCCGTTCCAGCGCCGCCAGGGTGTCACGCTCGGCGCGCGAATCCGCGTTGGACGGAGGGGCCGTTCGCAGCAGGTCGAGCGGCGGGAGCTGATAGGGGCCGTTGGGAGTGGCCACCGTGCGGGTCGGTGAGGCCTTCGCAGCGGGGAGCCCGGGTTCGGTCGCGAACGCGGGCTCCGCTTCCACGGCAGGGATCGTCTCCGTCGAGGTCGCGTCGTCCGCTTCGGGGACGAGGATCACATCCTCGTCGTTCAGTCCGAACGCCTCGCGCCACGACCACCGCCGGCGTGGCTCCGCCTGTTCGGTCTCACGAGCCTTCGCGGAGACGGGATCTCTCTCGTCCCGTTCCTCTCGGAACGTGTCGAGCTTCTCCTTGATGGCCGCGAACGGCGTCCCGGTGAAGATCAGCAGCCCGAGGGTCGCGAGCCCCGCGCACACGATCGCAGCGCCGATCGGCGAGATGATGCGCGCGAGCGGCCACGCCGTCAGCGCTCCCACCGCCCCGCCGGCGCCGGCGAACCCATCCTCGTGCGCCCAGCCGTCGGCGAAACCCGGATTCCCTGTGAACAGCGAGACGAGACCCAGGACGCCTGCGACCAGCACGGCGAACCCGATGAACATCCGGACCCGGTCCTCACGGGCGGTGTCCCTGAGCAGCACGAACCCCCACCACGCACCGAAGACCGGGAACGCGTACGCCCCGAGCCCGAAGGCTCCTCGGATCAGCCAGGAGATCCCTCTGCCCACCGGGCCACCGGCCTCGACCCAGACGGAGAGCACGGCAAGGAGCGCCAGGACGATGAGGCCGATACCGAGCGCGTCACGGGCCCACGGCGACAGCACGGTTCGGACGGAGGTCTTGGAAGGCTTCCTCTTCTTCGAGGGTGCCTTCTTCTTCGCGGGTCGCGAACGCGCCCCGCTGCTCCCGGACCTCCGGGAGGGGGAAGTCTTCGTAGCCATGTTCCGACAAGCATGACGGGTGAGGCGGTCGCTGCAAGGACCCGAGCTGTGCTCAGACCTCCATGATCACGGGCAGGATCACGGGCTTGCGCTGCGTCACCTCGTTGAAGTACTTCTTGAGCACGCGGCGAACGTTCTGCTGGAGGGCAGACGGGTCGGTCACTCGAGCCTCCGCGGACTCCTTCACCGCCTGGATGACCCGTTCCCGTGCCTCCTCGAGGATGTCCCCGGAGGTCTCCTCGTGCACGAATCCACGGTTGACGACGTCCGGACCGCCGACCAGCTCCCCGGTCTGGGAGTCCACGATGATGACGACCACGACGACCCCGTCCGCCGAAAGCTTGCGTCGGTCCCGCAGCACCTCGCCGCCCACGTCGCCGATCCCCAGTCCGTCCACGAACGTCATCCCGGCCTGGATCCGGTCGAGCTGCCGCAGCTCCTCCCCCACCTCGACGACGTCGCCGTCCTCGCAGACGAGCGTTCGCTCCGGAGGGATCCCCACCTCGTGCGCGAGCCGGGCGTGATGTTGGAGGTGACGCCGCTCGCCGTGGACCGGGATGAACCAGCGGGGTCGCACCAGCGAGAGCATCAACCTCAGCTCTTCCTGGGCGGCGTGGCCCGAGGCGTGCACCGGGTCCGAGGGCATGTGGAAGACGTCAGCGCCCGTGCGATAGAGGGCGTCGACCACGCGATGGATCGCCGGCTCGTTGCCGGGGATCAAGGACGAGGACAGGACCACGGTCTCGCCCGGTCCGATGTCGACCCACTTGTGCTGCCGCTGCGCCATGAGCGACAGTGCCGAGTACGGCTCACCCTGCGACCCGGTGCAGATCACGACGACGCGGCCCGGGTCCAGCCGGTCGATCTCCTCGATGTCGACGACGTCTTGATCCGCGACGTTCAGGAGCCCGAGCAGCCTCGCGGCGTCCACGGATTTGTGCATCGATCTCCCGAGGAACGCCACCACGCGCTCGTTGGCGCGGGCGGCGTTCACGATCTGCTGTACCCGATGGATGTGGCTCGAGAAGCAGGCGGCGATCACCAAGCCGGGAGCGCCCGCCACGATGTCGTGGAGGACGGGTCCCACGGTCCGCTCGCTGACGGAGTACCCCGGCTCCTCGGCGTTCGTGGAGTCGGAGAGGAGCAGATGTACGCCCTTCCCGCGCCCGGCCTCCTCGGCGAGCCCGTGCAGGTCGGTCGCTCTCCCGTCCAGAGGTGTCTGATCGATCTTGAAGTCGCCCGTGTGCACGATCGCCCCGAACGGGGTGTCGACCACGACCGCCATCCCGTCGGGGATCGAGTGCGTGACCCGGAGGAACCGCATCGTGAACGGCCCGGTGGTCGCTTCCTCCCCCGGCGTCACGGTCTTCAGGTCGACGAGGTGGGTCACCTGGTGTTCCTCGAGCTTGCTCTGGAGCAGTGCGAGCGTGAACGCCGTCCCGTAGACCTCGAGCCGGCGATCGATGTCGCGAAGGAGGTACGGGAGGGCCCCGATGTGATCCTCGTGCCCATGGGTGAGGACCACGCCCTGGATCTTGTCCGCCTGTTGGCGCACGAAGTCGAAGTCCGGGAGCACGAGATCGATGCCCGGCATGTCTCCCGACGGGAACGAGAGGCCGACGTCGATGATCAGGATGCGGTCGTCGAGCTCGAGGCAGGCCATGTTCCGGCCGACCTCACCCACCCCTCCGAGGAAGACGAGTCGCGCGGGCGATCTAGAGGAGACCGGCATCCTCCAGTGCTTTGCGAACCCGGTCGCGTTCGTCCGCCGTCGCGGGGACGAGCGGCAGGCGTGGCGGACCGGCGGGACGGCCCAGCATGTCGAGGGCGGCCTTCACCGGGATCGGGTTGGACGTCACGAACAGCGCGTTGAACAGCGGCGAGAGGTCCTCGTGCAGCTTGCGGGCCGCGGGGACGTCTCCGGTCTCGATCAGGTCGATCATCTGTCGGATCTGGGAGCCCACGAGATGCGATGCGACGCTCACGACCCCGACCGCTCCGAGGCACACATAGCCGAACGTCGCCCAGTCGTCGCCGGAGTAGATCTCGAATCCGTCCGGAGCCTCGGAGATCAGGTTCGAGATCGCCTTGAAGTCCCCCGTCGAGTCTTTCACGGCGACGATGTTGGACTTCTCCGCGAGCCGGAGCATCGTCTCGTGCTCGATCCGGGTACCCGTGCGGCTGGGGATGTTGTAGACGATGATCGGAAGCTCGGTGGCATCTGCGATGTGTTCGAAGTGTGCGATGAGCCCTCGTTGGGGCGGCTTGTTGTAGTACGGGGTGACGACGACGATGCCGTCCGCACCGGCGTCCTCGGCGGCCTGCGTGAGCTCGAGCGTCTCCGCCGTCGAGTAGGTGCCGGTGCCGCAGATGAGCTTGCCCTTGCCCCGGATGGCATCGCCCACCGCGCGGAACAGCTCGGCTTTCTCCTTGTAGGACAGGGTCGGCGATTCACCCGTCGAACCGACGACGAAGATCGAGTCCGAGCCGTTGTCCGTGAGCCATGAGGCCAGCTCCTGCGCCCCGTCGAGGTCGACCGCATGGTCGGACCGGAACGGGGTGACCATCGCGGTGACGACCGATCCGAACTTTCCGGTCACGCGATGCCTCCTCTCACCTTCATGGCGGTCCCCGCGGTCCGGGTTCGGCAGGAGCTCCGCCGCGACGCCCTATGCTAGCTCCCCATGCCGCGCATCTACACGAAGACCGGCGATGACGGCACCACGGGGCTCCTGTACGGAGGGCGGGTGTCGAAGCACGACGCGGCGACCGAGGCGTACGGGACGACGGATGAGGCAGTGGCGCTGCTCGGCTTGGCCCGCGCATCCTCGGATCCGGACCTCCACGAGGAGATCCTTGCGCTCCAACGAGAGCTGTTCGTGGTGGGTGCCGATCTGGCCACCAACCCGGCCGAGCGAGCAAAGCTCGAACCCGGCGTGTCGCTCGTGACGTCCGACATGACCGAACGGCTGGAGCGACGGATCGACGAGCTCGTGGCCGAGCGCGCACTCCCCCGCGCCTTCGTGGTCCCCGGGGCGAACGAGGGAAGCGCCGCGTTGGACCTCGCGAGGAGCGTGATCCGCCGTGCGGAGCGCCACGTGGTGGCGATGGAGCACGAGGGTCGCGAGGTGAACGACGAGGTGCGCCGCTACCTCAATCGGCTGAGCGATCTGGTGTTCGTCCTCGCCCGCCGGCAGGCGGGCGAGGACGAACCGACGAGTCGTTGATCTATCCCAGGACCGCGTCGAGGCCGAACGTGCCGGTGGTCACCGTGACGACGTAGGTCGTCGCGCAAGACGAGTCCGAGTACAGCGTCTGACGTGGCAGATCGTCGAAGGAATCGGCGTCGAGGGTCGTAGGCGTTTCGGCACCCGCCGTCACCGTGATCTCCCACGGGCCTGTGCCGGGGCCGATGAGCTCGAAGAGACAATCGGTTCCCGGCGTCCAGGTATAGGTCAACGTGTCCGTGGCAGCCATCTGCGAGATCGTCCCACCGAAGGCGGTCCCATCGGCAACGATGGTCGGAGCAACCGAGAACACTCCTTCCGGGCCGAGGGTGTCATCATCACGCGGGATGTAGACGCGACGGATCCTGATCCTCTGGTTGCCTTGCTTGTCGACCGCGACGACGCGGTAGTCGAACCGGGTGCCCTCGACACCATCCAGGACGTCAGGGCTCTTGGGTCCCCCGGTGGTGCCCGAGGTCACGAACGTCCATGACGCGAGTCCCACCTGACGGCGCTGGACCGTCCATGACTTGATCCCCGAGTGCGCGTCCGAAACCGAGAACGGGAAGGTGAAGTTCGCCGAGGTCGAGTTCTCCCACACGCGGAGCGGGCTGGGTTCGAGGTCCACGACCGGCGGGAGCATGTCGTGGAGGATGTCGGGGAAGTTGTTGGGTGCGAAGTCGATGCACGCCCCGCACGGAGGCGGGCCCTCCCAGCGGCTCGCGACGGCCCACTCGTACACGTTGCCGGTCTGGCTCTTGGGGATCGTGATCGTCGTGACGGTTCCCGAGAGCTTCGCGACAGGAAGGTATCGGATGAACTGGTTCCCGCAGTTCGTCAGCGACCCTCGGAGCCGGGTGGTGTAGAAGATGAACGCGCAGCGCTCGTAGTCCCCCTGCGGGCCGTTGTTCCTGTCGATCTGGATGAGGAAGAACGAGTCGTGCCCGAGCGCCTTCGGGGTCCACGACTCGAAGGTCCTGACCTTGTGGACGACCGCCGTCGCCGTGTGACTCACGGACACCGATCGGAGATCGAGCCTGCCCACGGAGTCGTTGCCGTCGCTCCTGGTGAAGGTATGCGCAGCGGCAGGCCCGGCCCAGATGACTCCGGCGCCGACCATCAGCGCGCTGATCGCCACCAGGAGTTGCCTTGCGGAACGAGAGGTGTTGGCACGTCGAGACATCCGTCCTCCATCTTGCCGAGCCCCGGACCCTACCCCGCCGTTGCGCGGGCGCGCAAGCGGCCATCGGCTCCTCCGAAGCCCTGCAACGGGTGAGGTCAGAAGTCGGCGACGCACCAGGGCGCCGGGGTGGAGGCGAACATCGCGTCGGCGCGGTCGAAGGCGCCCGCCGAATGCTCGACCACCTGCCCAGCCCACGCCAGCTGTCGGAAGCTCGTGCCGCCGAGGTACGTCGCACCGAGGATGTTCACGGAACCCGAGACGTCCGCTTCGGCATCGGTCCGTGTACATCGACCCGCTCCGCCTTCCGCGATCAACTCGTACGTGCCGGAGGTCTCCGGCCGGAAGGGGTCGTCGATCCCGAACACGACATGGCCATCTGTTGCGTAGCGCCGCGCCTCGAGTGAAGTGACCACGTCCACCAGCCGTAGCCAGAGACCGTCGCCCACGCTGAAGCGAAGGCGACGTGGCTCCCGCAGCAGGTGCAGCAACGGTTCGTCGGAGGGACGGTTCCAGGCCTCGACCCTGGCAACGAGGTCGACATCGAAGAGGTACCGCCAGATGTCCGCGTACCCAGACGGCGTGGACGCGACGCACTCCTTCAGGTTCATCGTGCCGGCGGGGAGAGACTCCGTCCACTCGTGCTTGACCCAATAGACGGCGTAGGCATCTGCCTCGCCGAGCTCATCGAAGTGCACCGCGTACATCCACGGGTGATCCTTCTCCTCCCCGACGGTGGCGAAGTTCTGATCCCGAAGCGTGACGTTCCGTTCGACGCCGCCGGGACGGAGCGCGGCGTCGTAGATCCGATCGATCAGTGGCAGCGCGTGCTCTTTGGCGAGAAGCTCGACACGGCCGCGGGGCTCGTATCCGCGCACGAACGCCGTTCGAGCCGACTCCGCCCGGATCTCCCCGAGGAGTCCGGCGAGCCCGTAGCCGAAGCGTCCGTAGATCCCTCCCTCGGATGCGAACAGTGCGGCCAGCGGCTCACCTCGCTCCGCGGCTTGCTCGAGGATCGCGCCCATCATCCGGGTGTTGAGCCCGCGGCGGCGATGTGTCGGGTGCACGCCCACCATCGTCACGCCGGCGGTCGGGATCCTCGCCCCACCGGGCACCATCATGCGGAACGTGATCGACGCGGACGTGCCCACGATCCGACTGCCGTCGACGGCCGCGAACGAGCGATCGGTCTCGAGGACCGGGAGCCACGCCTCGATCTCGTCGTCCTTGGGGGTCGAGCTGAACGCCGTCTCGGTCGCCCGGATCCAATCGACCCGTTCGTCCTCCGTGATGGTGCGGACCTCGATGTCCATGACGAACGAGCCTAGTTGGTCGGGCGGCCGGCCAAGCCCGATCTCACGCGTCCAGGATCGCGTCGAGGCCCACGGTCAGGCCGGGGTGCGAGGGCACCCAGTGGATCGCCATCAGGACGCCCGGGACGAACGACGTTCGGTCCGTGGAGTCGTGTCGGATCGTGAGCGTCTGTCCCTGGCCGCCGAAGATGACCTCCTGGTGCGCGACGAGACCGGGCAGCCGGATCGAATGGATCCGGATGCCGGCTCGTTCACCGCCACGGACACCGGGAAGCGATCCGGAGGACGGTCCGCTCCATGGCTCGCGGCGAGCGGCTGCGACGGCATCCGCCGTCGCCGCCGCCGTCCCCGACGGGGCATCCACCTTCTTGTCGTGGTGCAGCTCGATGATCTCCACCGCGGGCAGGTATCGCGCCGCCTGCGCGGCGAAACGCTGCATCAACGCCGCGCCGATCGCGAAGTTGGGTGCCACGAACACACCCACGGACGATCCACGCCAGGCGTCGTCCACGTCGAAGCCGGTGGTGCCCACGACGATGTGCGTCCCGTGCTCGATCGCCCACCCGATGTGCTCCGGGGCGAACTCGGCGTTCGTGAAGTCGACCGCGACCTCCACCGCCGCTTCGACGAACGAGTCGAGGTTCTCCGCGAGCACGACGTCCGAGCCCTGCAGCCCGAGCGCTTCGGAGGCCTTCTCCCCGGCCTTCGAGCGGGAGATCCCGGCGACGAGCTCCATGTCCGCGTCGGCGTGTCACGGCGCGACACACCTCGGCGCCGACCCGTCCGGTGGCGCCGATCACGCCGACGCGGATCACGCCATGACTCCGGCGAGATCACGCTTCGCGAACGGCCCGAGCACCGTGAGCGTCATCGGCTGCGACAGTACCCGCTTGGCCACGCGTTGCGCGTCGCTCAGGGTGACCGCCTCCACGCGCTTCAGGGCTTGGCTGACCGTCAGGATCTCGCCGTGTCCGATCTCGGACTTCCCGATCCTCGACATGCGGCTTCCCGGGTCCTCGAGCGAGAGCACCATCGAGCCCTTCACGTGGCCCTTGGCGCGTTCGAACTCCTCGGCGCTCAGCCCACCGCCCGCGACGTCATCGAGCTCACGGCGGAGCAACCCGATCACCTCTCGGGCGCGGGCGGGCGTGGTTCCCGCGTAACACGAGAAGAGGCCCGCCTCCGTGTACTGCGAGTGGTAGCTGTACACGGAGTACACGAGGCCGCGCTTCTCGCGGATCTCCTGGAACAGCCGCGACGACATCCCGGTGCCGAGCGCGCCGTTCACGATGAGGAATGCGAACCGGTCGGGGTCGCTGCGCGGGAGGCCGTTCGTGCCGAGACAGATGTGTGCTTGCTCGGTCTTCCGCCGCCTCACGAGCGGTCGGGCGGAGGACTCGGGCGCGGTCTCGCCCGCACGGAGGTCCCACCGTTGCGCGTCGCCCGTGCCCACGATCTTGCCGGTCTCCATGCGGGCGCGCAGCATGTCGAGCAACTCCTCGTGCCGGAGGTTGCCCGCGGCCGCCACCACCAGGCGTCCGGGCACGTAATGGCGGCGGTAGAAGCGATGGACCTTGTCCCGCGTGGCGGCGCGGATCGTGTCGGCGGTTCCCAGGACCGGCCGACCCAACGGGTGGTTCGGCCACAGCGCCTCCGTGAAGAGATCGTGCACGACCTCCTCCGGCGAGTCCTCGTGCATGTTGATCTCCTCGAGGATCACCTGCCGCTCCGCATCGAGATCGGCGGACCGCAGCACGGAGTGCTGGAGCATGTCGGCGAGGTGATCGACCGCGAGCTCGATGTCCCGGTCGAGTACCCGCGCGTAGTAGCACGTGTACTCCTTGGAGGTGAACGCGTTGACGTCACCGCCGACCGCGTCGAAGTTCTCCGCGATCGCCAGCGCCGTCCTCTTCTTGGTTCCCTTGAACAGCAGGTGCTCGAGGAAGTGGCTGGAGCCGCTGATCGCCGGTGGCTCGTCGCGGGATCCGGCCAGGACCCAGAAGCCGAGCGACACGGAGCGGACGCTCGGCATCCGCTCCGTGACCACTCGCAAGCCCGAGGAGAACTCGGTCCGTTCGATCCCCACTGGTCCGCCTCCGGAGGTCGGGCTGCTAGGACGACCCCTTGTCGGCGTCGCGGAACCGTCGACCGTGACGTCGCGGACCGCCATCGGCTCCGTTCCTCGGCTCGCGCGGCTCACCTCGCGGTTCGCGCGACTCACCGCGGGGTTCACGGGGTTCGCGACGCTCACCGCCAGAGGACCGCTCTCCTTCGGGAACCTCCCACTCCGGGCCGACCGGCTTCAGGCTGATCTTGCCCTGCGCGTCGACGTCTTCGACGAGCACGGTCAGCTTGTCGCCCTCCCGCACGGCCTCTTCCACGGAGTTCAGGCGCTTGCCCTTGCCCAGCTTCGAGATGTGCACGAGACCGTCGCGACCGGGCACGAGGTTGACGAAGGCACCGAAGGTGGTGGTCTTCACGACCGTGCCGTCATAGGTCTCGCCCTGCAGGATGGGCCGGGGATTGGCGATCTCCTCGATCATCCGCGCCGCTTCGTCGGCACCCTCGCCTTCGTGCGAGCCGATGAACACCGTGCCGTCGTCTTGGATGTCGATGTCGGCGCCGGTCTGCGCGATGATCTCGTTGATCCGCTTGCCCTTCGGACCGATCACCTCGCCGATCTTGTCCACGGGGATCTGGACCGTGATGATCCGCGGCGCGATCGGGTTCACCGAGTCACGCGGGGCCGGGATCGTCGCCTCCATCACGTCGAGGATCGTGAAGCGGGCCTCGCGAGCCTGCTCCAACGCGCCCGCCAGGACGTCCGCGGGCATCCCGCTGACCTTCATGTCCAGCTGGATCGCGGTGACGAACTCACGCGTCCCGGCGACCTTGAAGTCCATGTCGCCCAACGCGTCCTCGGCACCGAGGATGTCCGTCAGGGTCACATAGGTGCCGTCCTCGGCGATCATCCCCATCGCGATCCCGCCCACCGGCGCCTTGATCGGCACACCGGCGTCCATCAACGAGAGCGTGGATGCGCACACGCTGGCCATCGACGTCGAGCCGTTCGAGGCAAGCACGTCGGAGACCAGACGGAGCGTGTAGGGGAACTCCTCCTCCGAGGGGATCACGGGCTTGAGCGCCCGTTCCGCCAGCGCGCCGTGACCGATCTCACGACGGCGGGGCGATCCCACCCGGCCCGTCTCGCCGGTGGAGAACGGCGGGAAGTTGTAGTGGTGCATGTAGCGCTTCGAATCCTCGAGATCGAGCGTGTCGATCATCTGGTTCATCCGGAGCATCCCGAGCGTCGTGACGTTCAGGGCTTGCGTGTCTCCTCGCTCGAACAGCGATGACCCGTGCGCCCGAGGCAGGAGCCCGACGTGTGCCGCGAGGGGACGGATGTCCTTGGCCCCACGACCGTCCAGGCGAACCCCGTCCGCGATCACGCGCTCGCGCATGACCTTCTTCTCGAGCGACTTCCACGCGGGCGAGAACTCGTGGCCGCGCTTCGCGAACTCGTCCTCCCCCAGCGTCTGTGTCAGGTGAGCCCTGGCCTCGTCCTTGACGGCCGACATGTTCGACTCACGCTCTTTCCTGTCGGGGACGAGCGCGGTGCGAACCTTGTCCTTCCCGAAGGACTCCAGGGCGTCCCAGAGGTCCTGCTGATACAGCGGGTGCGGCTCGAAGTCGGACGGCTTCACGCCGACCGCTGCGAGGAACTCCTCCTGGAACTCGATGAGCTCGGCGATGACTTCCTTGGCCCGCTCGAGGCCTTGGGTGACGATCTCCTCGGTGGGTGCCGCGGCGCCGGCTCCCGCCGCCAGGAGCGGCCAGGTGTTGTCGGGCGCCTCACCCTCGATCATCAAGATGTCGATCCCGCCTTGGTCGTTCTTGGAGCCCGCGACGACGATGTCGAACGTCGCTTCCTCGAGCTCCGGGAACGTCGGGTTCACGGCCCACTCGCCGCCGATCAGGCCGAGGCGCACGGCGCCGACCGGACCGTCGAACGGCAGACCCGCGATCCCGACCGCGAGGGACGCCGCGTTCATCGCGGGGATGTCGTACGGGTTCTCCATGTCGACCGACAGGACCGTGATGATCACCTGAACCTCGTCCCGGTACCCCTCGCGGAACGAGGGCCGGAGCGGCCGGTCGATCAGACGCGCCGTGAGGATCGCCGTCTCCGACGGACGTCCTTCGCGACGGAAGAAGCTGCCGGGGATCTTCCCCCGGGCGTACATGCGCTCCTCGACGTCGATCGTGAGCGGGAAGAAATCGATCCCCTCGCGGGGGTTGGAGCTGACGCACGTGGCGAGCACCATGGTGTCGCCGTAGCGAGCGACGGCGGCGCCGTCGGCGAGCTTCGCGAACGTGCCGGACTCGAGGAGCAGATCCTTGGTGCCGATCTGCCGTGACATGCTGGTGGCCATAGGCCGTGTACCTCCTGTTGTGGGCGGCGCCTCGTGGCGCCGCGGCTGCCGGAGGCGGCTGGCCGGTTGTCAGTGGTGGGCCTCCGGCTCGTGGTACTGGGCGCTGCGCGGGTTTCTGGGCGCTGCGCACCTTCCGGGGGTCCGCGACTGAGAACCGACCTGAATGGGGCCTCCGCCTCCGATCGGTCGGTCAGTGGTTCGTTCGCATCACTCCTCTTTCGCGAGGCTCCTCGCGCTCGCGGCGTCTCGGATCAACGGCGCAGCCCGAGCTTCGCGATGAGCGCCCGGTAGCGTTCGATGTCCTCACGCTTGATGTACTCCAGGAGCCTTCTCCGCCTGCCCACCATCTTGAGCAGACCACGCCGAGAGGCGTGATCCTGCTTGTGGGTCTTCAGGTGCTCGGTGAGCTCGGCGATCCGTTGCGTGAGCACGGCAACCTGCACGTCGGCAGATCCGGTATCGCCACTGGAGAGGGCGTGCTCCTGGATGATCTCGCTCTTGGCTTCTTTGGTCAGCGTCATGGTTGCAGGTCAAGGCTACCAGCACCGTCAGGGTCCAGACCGTCCTGCGAGCGCGCTCCCGCGCCCGTCGTCGCAGCTCGGACGACGTGCACGAGGTGGGCGCGGCGGGCGCGGAGGTCCTCCACGAGGCCCGACGCCTCGGTCAGTCTCCGCAGACCCAGCCGCGCCCGCCGCGCCCGGATCGCCCTGCCCACGCACCACAGCGCGACGACACCGCAGATCGGCCCGAGGGCGAGCGTGAGGAGCCAGGGGTGGGCGGCGGCGTCGAACACGACCCACCTGAGCACGGCCCAGCTCGCGGGGAAGAGCACGATCGCGGTGAGGAACTTGGCCGTCGCGTGGGTCACGGGGGGCATCCGACGCCTCCCGACCACGTAGACGGCGGCCACAGCCACCGCGTTGGCGAGGAGCCCGAGAGCGGCGAGGGGCGCGAGCGCCAGCGTCAAGAGCCAGCCGATCCTGCTCCGTCGAGCGAGCGCCTCCTCCGCTCCCGGCGCGACCACGGCGTCGGGGATCTGCGCGATCGAGAGCGCCTCGCGGTAGTCGGTGGCGGCCGCGCGGACCTCGGCATCGAGCTGCTGCGGCGCCTCAGCGAGCCGGTCGGCCAGCCGCTCCACCTCCCCCACGGGCGGCCGCCCACGAGGATCGCCGTGCTCCCATCGGAGCGCGACGTTGGCCGCCAGACGCAGCGCGGAACGCTGCTCCGCGCTCGTGAAGTCGATCGCGGCATCGGTGAGCGCCGCCTCGATCCTGCTCGTGAGCGCCGCGACGGCCTCGCGGTCGGTCTCGTCGGGGGGAACGGCCGGATTCGTCGCCAGGTCCGAGTCCATCTCGATGGGCTCGCCGACGCGGACGTAGGCGCGGGAGCGTGCCCGCTGCTTGTCCTCGTAGATCAATCCCACCGGCACGATCCGGAGACCCATCGCGCCGCGCGAATGAGCGCCCAGCGCGATCCGCGCGGCGCCGGTCCGGATCGGGAGGAGGTGTGCCTCGTCGCTCGCCTCCCCCTCCGGGAAGATGCCGATCGCGGCCCCTCGTCGAAGGTGGGCGAAACACGCTGTGAACATGCCGACGTTGCGGCCCGATCCCTCACCCTGGGCGTCCTGCGCGCGCGCAACGGGGATGGCACCTCCGAGCGCGAGCAGCGGCCGGAGCGGCAGGATCCGGAACAGCGAGGCCATCGCGAGGAAACGGACCGGACGCGGGACCACGGCCACGAGGAGCGCGGGGTCGACGAAGCCCCCGTGATGGTTCGCGACGAGCAGGACCGGCCCGGTTCGAGGGATGCGTTCGAGACCCGTCACCTCCACCGCTCGGAACCAGCCGAGGGTCGCGCCCCTCGCGATCAGCCGCACGAGGCGGTCGGCGACACGCCGCATGGGCCGCATGGTCGCACCTCTACGATGTCGGCGTGTCGAAAAGCGATCGTCTCGGGGCGATCTGCGGACTCCTGGGGCCCGCCGCGTTCACCGTGGCCTGGTTGCTCGCCCAGCGTCGCCAGGACGAGTACGAGTTCAGACACGAACACATCAGTGGCCTGGCGGCGAAGGATGCGAACGATCCACACGTGATGACGGCGGGGTTCGTCACGCTCGGCGGCTGCACGGTGGCGTTCGCGTCGGCGCTGGAACGCCGGCTCGGCCCGCGGACCGGTGCGGGTCCCGCACTGATCGGGGTCGCGGGCCTCGCGACGATCGTGGCGGGCCTCTTCCGGCGGGACCGCCGGTCCAACTTCCCGGCGCCCGGCGAGGCCGAGGGCCAATCGTGGGAGAACGACGTGCACGACGCGGCCGCCGCCGTCGGCGGGGTCGCCGGCACGCTCGGCTTGCTCGCGCTCGCGCCGCGGCTCGCCCGAGACGAGATGCTGCGTGACCTGGCGAGGCCCGCGCTCGGCGCCGCCGGCGCGAGCGCCGGCATCGCGACATGGTTCCTCCGTGACGTGGTTCGCCCCGGGAACGGACTGCTCCAGCGCGCCAACATCACGATCCCGCTGGTCTTCACGGCCCGGCTCGCTCTCCGCCTCCTCGGGGAGCGACGCTGAGGGAGCCGGGTTCACGAGGCCCCGCGCCGCCCAGGCGGTGGCCGTCAGGACGAACGGTGGCGCCGGCAGCAGCTCTCGGCAGCGTTCGCGCAGCCGGGCTCGCCGTTCCTCGTCCAGGCCGGCCGCGTAAGCGCCGGCGGGACCGACGCCGAGGGTGTAGGGCTCCCACCAGTCCTCGAAGGTGGGGTGCTCCACATCGACGGACAGGGTGCGCTCCCGGACCTCGTGCAGTCCCGCTGCCTGGAAGAGCCGGTCGAGGTCACCTTCGCGCGCACCCGCGAGACGCGACTCCCCCTCGATGTGCGGATCGAGGTCATGCGCCGCCTGCCAGAAGACGCTGAGCGGTCCCCGTCCGCCGGCGTGATCCCAGACGCACGCTGCCACGACACCGCCCTCCCGAGTCACTCGAGCCATCTCCAGGAGTCCGGCGACGGGGTCGGCCATGAAGTGGACGACCAACTGTGCCAATGCAGCGTCGAACCACCGATCCGCGAACGGCAAGTGCTCCGCCGCCGCACGCAGCACGCAGACCCCGGGATGACGCTCTCGAGCTGCCTCGACGAAGGGTTCGGAAGGATCGATGGCCCAGACCGCACCCGGCGCCAGCCGCCCGACCAGCTCGGCCGTGAGGGAACCGGGGCCGCAGCCGACATCGAGCACCCGCTGCCCCGGATGCACCGATGCGAGATCGGCGAACCGCGGGGCGAGCGGCGCCGAGTACCGACCCATGAACCGGTCGTACCGGTCGGCCCCGACGACGAAGCTCATCCCGGGACTCCGGCTCCGCCCGGCGTGACGCCGCAGATCGATGGCCTCGTGTCACCCACCGTCGCCCGTCCCCGGGTCGACGAGGGAGCGGGTCCGCTCCACGTCCTCGGCGATCGCGGCCACGAGTTCGTCCACGGAGTCGAACTTCACCTCGTCGCGCAGCCGGTCCCAGAACCCGACGGTGAGCGTGTCGCCGCGAAGCTCGTCGTCGGGGAAGTCGAGGAGGAACGCCTCGACATGAAGTGGCTCCGTCCCGAACGTCGGGTTGGTGCCGACGTCGATGGCCGCGACGTAGCGGCTACCGTCCTCCAGCTGGGCGACGCCGGCGTAGATCCCCTGCCCCGGAAGCAGGAGCCGGGGCCAGGTCCGGAGGTTGGCCGTCGGGTACCCGAGACCTTTCCCGCGTCCCGCGCCGGACACCACTTCGCCGTCGACGGCGTACCTCCGTCCGAGCGCGGTGCGCGGCCACACGAGGTCGCCGGCCGCCAGTGCCTCGCGGATCGACGACGACGAGACGACCAGGCCGTCGATCGTGAAGAGCTCGACCTCGTCGGCGGTCATGCCGAGCGGCTGACCCACCTCACGGAGCGTGGCCACCGTGCCGGCGGCTCGGTGTCCGAACGTGAAGTTGGCGCCGACCCGCGCGTGCACAGCGTGCAACCCGCCGACCAGCACGTCGCGGACGAACTCCTCCGCCGAGATCTGTGAGAACCCTTCCGTGAACTCGAGGACGACCAACACATCGATGCCGCACGCCTGGATCAACTGCGCCTTGCGCTCCACGGTGGTGAGCAGACGCGGCTCCTCGCCCGGCGTGAGGATCTCGCGAGGATGTCGATCGAAGGTCACAGCGACGCTTCGAGCGGACCGTTCCTCGGCCGCCTCGACCGTGCGGCGCATCACTTCCTGATGGCCGAGGTGCACGCCGTCGAAGAACCCGACCGTCACGACAGAAGGGCCCTCGGGGAGCGGGAGATGCTGCAGGCCCCGGACGATGTCCATAGGCGATGGAGGGTACCGGTCAGACAGGAGCGAGGATGACCTGCGGACGAGCCAGGGGGCCGTCGTCCTCGTAGACGCCGATCAGGTGGCGATCCGGGCCGAACACACCGTACGGACCCGTCAGGCCGGCGGGGCCGAGCGGCCTCCCGTGGGAGGCCGCGCGGGCCTCCTCGGCATCGAGGTCGAGTCGGGGAAGGTGGCTCACCGCCGCTTCCACCGGCAACGGCTCGGAAGCATGGTTCGGGTCGACGGCGTCATCCACCGCATAGGGCCCGATCGCCGTCCGGCGAAGGGCGGTGAGGTGGGCGCCGCACGAGAGCGCGGCGCCCACGTCGGCCGCGAGCACGCGCACGTACGTCCCACCGGAACAGGTGACGCGGAACAGCGCGTCCGGAGTGTCGAACGAGGCGAGGTCGAAGGCATCCACGCGGATCCGGCGCGGCTCGGCCTCGAGCGGCTCACCCTCCCGGGCCGCTTCGTAGAGCTTCCGGCCACCGACCTTCACCGCGCTGTACGCCGGCGGACGCTGGAGCGACTCCCCCACCAACCCTTCGCATCGCCTCGGCGACGTCCGCCTCCGAGACGTCGACCGCGGTCTCTCGAACGACATCGCCGTCGGCATCCAGGGTGGTCGTGTCCACGCCAAGCCGCATCGTTCCCTCGTAGATCTTGGGCAGGCCGCCGAGGAATCGGAGCAAGCGTGTCGCGCGGCCGACCCCGATCAGGAGCAGACCGGTCGCCATCGGATCGAGCGTCCCGGCGTGCCCGACCTTCCTCGTGCCCAGCCCGCGTCGCACGACGTCGACGACGTCGTGCGACGTTACCCCGCCGGGCTTGTCGACCAGGAGCAGCCCTTCCGCCGAGCTCACGAAGCCTGGCGGAGCGCCGCGACGAGCCGCTCGATCGTTCCCTCCGGGCCGTGTTCGGACGTGTAGCCGGCCGCGAGCCGATGCCCGCCCCCGCCGAACGAGGACGCGACGGCGGAGAGATCGTGTCCGCCTCGAGACCGAACGCTCACCTTGAACTTCCCGTCCCGTTGTTGCTTCAAGACGGCGGCGACGTCCACGTTGCGGGCCGTCCTGAGCACGTCGATCAGGTCGTCGGTGTCGCCGGGCCCGATCCCCGCTTCCGCGAGGTCGGCCTGGGTCAGATAGGTCCAGATCACGCTGGCTTCCGGCAGCTCGGCCATCCGCCCGAGGGCGATGCCGAGAAGCCGGAGGAACGACGGATCGTTGTCCTCGTACATCGCGCGCACGAGCTCGGCGTGATCGAAGTCGTGCTCTCGGAGCCGAGCGGCGACCCGCAGGGTCTCGGGGGTCGTCGCCTGGTACTGGAACCGCCCCGTGTCCGTCACCAGGCCGGCGTAGAGGCACAGGGCGACGTCACGATCGAAGGCGCCGCCCATGGCCTCGATCAGCCGGAACACCATCTCGCACGTGGACGAGGCGTCGGGGTCGACCAAGCGAACCGTGCCGTAGCCATCGTTCGAACGATGGTGGTCGATCCAGATCAGCTCTTCCGCCTTCGAGGCAGACGCCCCTAACACACCCAACCGGTCGAAGGACGCGCAGTCGCACGTGACCATCACCGCCGGCTGCGCGGGGAACGCGCTCGGGGGCACCAGATGGTCGGTCCCCGGCAGCAGCGTCGCCCACCGCGGCGGGTCCAACGGTTCGTTCCCGTAGGAGCAGACCGTCCGCGTTCCCCGGGCACGCAGGAAGTTCGAGAGGCCGAGCATCGACCCCAGGGCGTCGGCGTCCGGGTTCATGTGGCAGGCGAGCGCCACGTCCTCGGCGCCCGACAGGATCTCGCCGGCCCGTCGAAGTGCTTCTTCCTCGCTCATCTCATCCGTCGCCTTCGCCTCATCCATCTTGGGCCGCCTCCCCACGATGCAGCCGGCCGATGATCTCCTCGATCCGGTCGAACTGCGCGAGCGTCTGGTCCACCTGGAACTCGAGATCCGGCAGGCTCTTGAGCCGGACCTGCCGGCCGAGCTCCTTGCGGAGATGCGGGGTGGCGGAGCGCAGGCCCGCAGCCGTGGAGCGCTGCTGCTTGTCGTCCCCGAGCACCGTGTAGGAGACCCACGCCCGACGAAGATCCGCGGTCACCTGCACACCGGTGACCGTGACGAAACCGATCCGCGGATCCTTCAGCCGCTGGATCTCCTCCGCGAGCACCTCGCGGAACTCCTCCGCGACCCGAGCTCTCCTGGCACCCTGCGGCACGTCATCCCCCCACGTCGTTCAATCGTCCGGCGAATGCAGCGTCAGGTCGCTGTCGATGATCTCGACCTCGGCCCATCGCTCCACGAACCGCTCCACCGAGTGCATCACTTTCTTGAGGTGATAGCCCTCCGCGGCCACGGCGGCCACACCGAGCTCCGCCCGCTGCCACTTGTCGTGGTAACCGGTCTCCGCGACGGCGACCTCGAACGTCGAGCGGATCCCGCTGGAGAGCGCTTTGACCACGTGACGCTTCTCCTTCAGCGACCCGCAGGCAGGGATCCGGAGATCGAGCCGGAGGGCGGCCATCAGCATCAGGAGGAGATCTGGCGAGCGAACTCCTCGATCTCGAAGGCTTCGATCACGTCGCCCTCCTTCACGTCTTGGAAGTTCTCGAGCCCGATCCCGCACTCGAACCCCTCACGGACCTCCGCCACATCGTCCTTGAACCGGCGGAGGGAGCCCACCCGACCCTCGTAGACCACGACGCCGTCGCGGATCAGGCGAACCTGCGAGTTCCTGCGGATCGTGCCCCTCGTGACGTAACAACCCGCGATCACCCCGAGCTTCGGCACCCGGAACGTCTGGCGGACCTCAGCCTCGCCCAGGATCGACTCGCGCTCCTCCGGCTTGAGCATGCCGGACAGGGCGGCCTTCACATCGTCGATCGCGTCGTAGATGACGCGATACAGCCGGATGTCCACGCCCTCTCGCTCGGCGAGCTCTCGCGCGTTGGCGTTGGGCCGGACGTTGAAGCCGACGACGATCGCGCTCGCCGTCTTCGCCAGGTCCACGTCGTGCTCGGTGATCGCGCCGGCGCCAGAGTGCACGAGGTTCACGCGGACCTCGTCCTGCGGCAGCTTCAGGAACGCGTCCGTCAGTGCGCCGAGCGAACCCTGGACGTCGGCCTTCACCACGAGGTTCAGCTCCGGGATGTCCTGGCGCTCCTGGCGGCGGAGCAACTCTTGCAGCGACGCGGGCCGCTGGTTCACCACTTCCGCCGAACGAACGCGAGACTCCCGCTCGGCAGCGACGTGGCGGGCCTCGCGTTCGTCCTCGACCTCGCGGAACTCGTCGCCGACGTTGGGAACACCCTGCCACCCCAGCACCTGGACCGGCTTCGCCGGGCCGGCGACGTCGACCGGCTGCCCGTTCTCGTCGACCATCGCGCGCACCTTGCAGTACGTGGTGCCGCAGACGAGGGCGTCCCCCACCTCGAGGGTTCCCTTCTGCACCAGGACGGTGGCCACCGGACCCCTGCCCTTGTCGAGATGGGCCTCGAGGACGGTGCCGCGCGCGTGACCCGTCGGGTCACCCTTGAGCTCGGCGAGGTCGGCCACGATCAGCACCGTCTCCAGGAGCCCTTCCAGGTTCGCGTTCGTCTTCGCGGACACGTCCACGAACTCGGTGTCTCCACCCCACTCCGAGGGAACGACGCCTCGCTCCACCATCTGCGTCCGCACGCGATTGGCGTCGGCCTCTTCCTTGTCGATCTTGTTGACCGCCACGATCACCGGCACGCCCGCCGCCCTCGCGTGGTCGAGCGCCTCGACGGTCTGCGGCATCACGCCGTCGTCGGCGGCGACCACGAGCACGGCGATGTCGGTGATCTGCGCGCCTCGGGCACGCATCGCGGTGAACGCTTCGTGTCCCGGGGTGTCGATGAACGTGATCTCACGCCCGTTGACGTGCGCCTGGTACGCCCCGATGTGCTGCGTGATCCCGCCGAACTCGCCGGCGACCACGTCGGTCACCCGGATCGCGTCGAGGAGCTTCGTCTTGCCGTGGTCGACGTGACCCATCACCGTCACGACCGGCGATCGAGGCACGAGCTTGGACTCGTCCACCTCGTCTTCGCGCTCGCGTTCCTCGGCCTGGATCTCGTCTTCGAGACCGACGACCTCCACGTGGTACCCGAGCTCGGATCCCAGCGTCTGCAGGGCCTCGTCGGAGAGCGATGTGGTCGCGGTGACCATCTCCCCCGACATGAAGAGGATCTTCACGATGTCGGCCGGAGACCGGTTGGTCTTCTCGGCGAAGAGCTGTGGGGTGGATCCCCTGACCACCTGCAAGACCGGTCCCTCGGGGGGCGCGGCGGCGGCGACCGGCGCCGGGGCGGTCAAGACCTGGGTGGGTGCTGCCGCCGGGGCCGACGCCGGAGCCGTCGTCGCCGGGGCCACCGCCGCGGGGGCGGGAGCGGGAGCCTGGGGAGCGGTCGGCGATGGAACCGATGTCGGGGTCGCGGGGGCCGTCGGAACCGCCGAGGCCGCCGGCGCTCCGTCGCCGTCCGGCTCGGCCTCCTCCGCGGAGGGCGCCGCGGCGACCTTCGGCGCGGCAGGCTTCGGCTTGGGCTTCGCTCGGGGCTTCGGTGGCGGCTCCATGACCTGGCGAGGCTTGGCTGCCTTCGTCGCCTTGCCGCCGGACGCCCTGAGTCGCGGGACGAGATCCTCGGGCACGCTCGAAGAGGCGGATTTCCCCGCAACGCCCATCTTCTCGAGCGTCTCCAGCAGCTCTTTGCTGGAGACGCCGAGCTCCTTCGCGAGCTCGTGGATCCTCATATCTCCTGGAACGCCTCCTCGATCTGACTCTTTAGCCTAGCGAGTTCCTCTTTGGTCAACCCCGTCCGGAGCGCGCTCGCGAACGCACCCTTCCGCAGTGCCTCCGCCACGCACGCCGGGTCGCGGTGGACGTACGCGCCTCTCCCCGGTGCCGTTCCCTGCGGGTCGAGCCGCACGCCTCCTGGTGTGCGCGCGACCCGCAGGAGCGCAGCTTTCGTCGCGCGCTTCCGGCACGCGACGCACGAACGTTCCGGCTCGCGCGCCACGTCCCGTCACTCCCCCGCCGGCGCCTCCGCTGGCGCGGCCTGGGCCGGCATCTCGTCCACCGCGGCCGGCTCGGCTGCCACCGGCTCGGCCTCGATGGGCTCGGCCTCCTCCGGCGTCGGCTCGGCCCCGGCGCCCGTGGCCACGTCTTCCTCGGTCTCCGCCGGCGCCTCCTCGGTCTCCGCCGGCGCCTCCGCGGGGACGACAGGGGTCGGAACGACCACCGGCGCCGCCGGCTCCGCCGCCTGGCTCTCGGACTTGATGTCGATCCGCCAGCCGGTCAGCCTGGCCGCCAGCCTGGCGTTCTGACCTTCCCTGCCGATCGCGAGCGACAACTGGTAGTCGGGCACGATCACGAGTGCGGTCTGGGTCTCCGGATTGACCGTGACCTCCTTGACCTTGGCCGGCTGTAGCGCGTTCGCGACGAACGACGCCGACTCGTCCGACCAGGGGACCACGTCGATCTTCTCCCCGCGCAGCTCGTTGACCACCATCCGCACGCGCGAGCCCTTCGGCCCCACGCACGCGCCGACCGGATCGACGGCAGGCTCGTTCGAGGCGACGGCGATCTTCGAGCGGTGTCCCGGCTCTCGGGCGACGGCCATGATCTCGACGATCCCCTCGTTGATCTCCGGTACCTCGAGCGCGAACAGCGCCTTCAACAGACCGGGATGGGTCCGCGACACGACGATCTGTGGGCCCTTCGTCCCTCGACGGACCTCCGTGATGAATGCCTTGAGGCGCTCGCCGTGCCGAAGCGGCTCCGACGGCACCTGCTCGCCCTGGGGAAGCAACGCCTCCACCTTGCCGAGGTCCAGGAGCGTGTACCTGCGTTCCTGCTGTTGCACGATGCCGGTGACCACGTCGCCCTCCCGGCCCGCGAACTCCTCGTAGGTCATCTCACGCTCCGCGTCCCGGAGCTTCTGGAAGATCACCTGCTTGGCCGTCTGTGCGCCGATCCGTCCCTTGAAGTCGTCGGTGACCTCCACCTCGGCCTCCGAGATGACCTTCATCTCGAGCCCGGGCTCGTCGCTCCCCTCGACCGGTGGCGTGTCGACTTCCTCGAGCTCCTGCTGCCACATGCGGAGGTCGCCCGTCTCGGGGTCGATCACGGCACGGAACCCGACGAACTCGTCGTTGCCCTCGGGATGCTCCTGCTTCCAATGAGCCTTGTAGGCGGAGGCCATCGCCTCTTCCAGCCCGCTCAGGATCGTCTCGAAGGCGACGCCTTTCTCCCGCTCGAGCTCGCGCAGTGCGGCGATCATCTCGGCGTTCATCGGTTGCTCCCCTTCAGCTCCGCGTCCCAGTCCACGACCGTCTTCGCCGCGGCGACCTCGTCGATCGCCACGCGATGCTCATCGTCGTGGGCGGCGATCCGGATCTCATCCTCTTCGGCGGCGCGCAGTTCACCTTCGAGCACGCCCTCGCCGGTCTTCACACGCACGCGCTGGCCCACGGCACGGCGGAAGTCTTGCGGACGGCGCAGCGTCCGCTCGATCCCGGGCGTCGTCACCTCCAGGGCGTACGGACCGGGCTCGAACCCCTCCAGGTCGAGCCGGCGCGACACCTTCTGCGAGAGCTGAGAGATCGTGTCGAGGTCGACGCCACCTTCTCGATCCACCGTGATCCGGAGGATCCGGCGACCGCCCTCGCGACCGAAGGTCACGTCGACGAACTCGAGCCCTTCACCCTCGATCACGGGTCTGACCAGCGGCTCCGCGTCCACGTTCCCCTCCTCTCGCTCTCGGGTCGATGTCACCCCTCGAAAAAGAAAGTGGGCGGCGAGCCCACTTCCGGCCGTGCAGATCGTCGTCGACCAGCCAGTATAGACAGGGCTCTCAGGAACCGAGGGGCGACACGCCTGCGCTAGAGGGCGCTCTGCAGGACGTCGGCGACCGCTTGCGAGGCCTCGGCCAGAGGAGCTTTCGTCCGTTCCCCCGAGGCGCGGGACTTGAGATCGACGGTGCCTGCCTCGAGGCCTCGCGAGCCGACGACCACCTGCACGGGGTACCCGATGAGATCCGCGTCGGCGAACTTGACCCCCGCCCGCTCCTCGCGGTCGTCGAGGACGGCCTCGATCCCTCGTTCCCCGAGCTCCCGGTAGATCCGCTCGGCCTCCTGCTTCACCGCCGGCGCGTCGGCGTTGGCCATGATCACGGCGACCTCGAAGGGGGCGAGGAGCTTGGGCCAGACGATGCCGTCGTCGTCGTGGTGCTGCTCCACCGTCGCCGCCATGATCCGCGTGATCCCGATGCCGTACGACCCCATGACGTACGGCTTCTGCGATCCGTCCTCGTCCTGGAACGTGGCCTCGAGCGGCGCGGAGTAGTTGGTCCCGAGCTGGTAGATGTGACCCACGACGATCGACCGGCCGATCTCCAAGCGCCCTCCGTCGATCGGGCAGCGGTCGCCGTCGCGGATCTGGACCAGGTCCTCCCAGCGATCGACGCGGAAGTCGCGATCGAGGGTGGCGCCCGTCACGTGCACGTCCGGACGGTTCGCCCCGGTCGCCCAATGGGGACGGCCGCGGATCGAGGGATCGGCGAAGATCGCGACCTCGGGGCCGAAACCCTGGGGCCCGACGAAGCCTTTGGCGAAGCCCGTCCTCGTGAAGTCCTCGTCCTCGAAACGTCGCACTCGCTCGGGGAAGTGCAGGCGGGCGAGCTTCTCCTCCCCCACGTCGCGATCGCCGGGCACCAGCACGGCGACCGCCCGGCCCTCGACGTCGAACATGATGCACTTCATCGTCGCCTCGGCCGGCACACCCATCTGCTCCACCATCAGGTCGATCGTCACCGCCCCCGGCGTCTCGACCTCGGTGAGCGGCTGCGGATCGTCGTCGGCCACCGGCTCGGGGGCGCGCGGCGTGGCGGCCTCGGTGTCCGCGAGGTAGTCGCCGTTCTCGCAGCGGACGAAGAGATCTTCGCCGACGTCGGCCAGCGCCATGAACTCGTGGTTGATGCCGCCGCCGATCGTGCCGGGATCCGCCTCGACGATCACGTAGTCCAGCCCGAGGCGGTCGAACACTCGCTGGTACGCCTCGTACATCACGCGGTAGGACTCGCGCATCCCCTCCTCGTCACGGTCGAACGTGTACGCGTCCTTCATCAAGAACTCTCGTGCACGCAGCAGCCCGTACCGAGGCCGGAACTCGTCGCGGTACTTCCACTCCACCTGGTAGATGTTCACGGGCAGGTCGCGGTAGGACGGGAACTCCTGCTGCACCAGCGGAGCCGCGATCTCCTCCTGCGTCGGACCGAGGACGAACTGCCGACCGTGACGATCCTGCAGCCGGAACATCAGGTCCCCGTAAGCCTCCCATCGACCCGTGAGCTTCCACGGCTCGGCGGACAGGACGATCGGCATACGGAGCTCCTGGGCGCCGGACGCGTCCATCTCCTCGCGCACGACCCGTTCGATCTTGTTCATCGTTCGGATCCCGAGCGGCATCGAGGTGTAGATCCCCGCCGCCACCTTCCGGATGAACGCCGCTCTGAGGAGGAGCCGGTGCGATGGGACCTCGGCCTCGGCCGGATCCTCCCGGAGCGTGCGCGCGAACAGCTTGGATACCCGCATGGAACGGACAAGGATACCGGCGGGCTCGCGCGCGTCGGCCCCTCAGACGTCCCTGAGCGTGGCGATCACCTGTTGCCAGTGGTCGGTCGCGGTTCCTCCGACCCCGTCGTCGATCGGGTACTGCCCGTAGGCGGCCATCGCCGTTGGATCCATAGGATCGCGTGAGATGGCTGTGTAGTCACCCCACCGCTCGACGCCGGACCCGTACTCGTAGCGACCGTCGCCCGCGTGGATCAGCACGGAAGCGGCACCGGCGGCACCCGGCTGGACCACCCCCGCGTAGGCGGCCAGGCACTGGTTCGCTCCCGCTCGCGCGTAGTTCACCCAGAGCTTGCCGTCACCGTCGGTCGCGACGGAGGGCCACGCGAGGTCGCGACCGACCGCGCCCACGAGACCCTTGCGACTCACGTCGGAGTTCGCCAGGGGCGAGGCCGGGTCGACCTCCCACCAACGGATCACCGACTCCACGGCGTCGCCGCCGAAGTTCCCTCGGATCGCGGTGGCCGTGTAGAGGCGCCCGAGCCCGCCGTCCCAGAACGCTGAGGTCAATCGGAGGTCACCGGTGTCCCACTTGGTCTGCAGGCCTGAGGTGTTCCCGCATTGCCGCCCCCACGGCGGGTAGTCCATCGCGCCCCCGCCCAGGGACACTCGCGTCAGCTTCAGGACGCCGTTCACGACCTTCAGTCGCCACAGGATCAGCTTGCCGGTCGAGCCGTTGTAGTCGAGCGACGTCATGAATTGCGTGGTCGGCGCGCCGCCGATCGAGATGGCCGGCACGATCGTGAACGCGCGGGAGCCGTCCGGATCCTTCGTCTGCTTGCGGCTGAAGACCTTGATCGGGACCACCGGCACCGAGCAGTCGTAGAGGGGGGTCTTGCGGAAGGAGACGACCTGCACGTACTGGAACCCTCCGGCGAACGGCGCGTCGGAGTAGTCGAACTGGTTGGTGGTGAGCGTCACCCTGTCTTCGGTGAACCCGACCATCGGGTAGTCGGCGAACTGCTTCCCGTTGTTGTCGACCTGGTCGCCGGACATATGGAGCACGCACCAGTCCGCGGGGTCCCCTTCGGATCCCTCGGGGATCACCGCGAGGGAGAGGAAGCTCTGGGTGCTGCTCGCGGACGCGAAGGCCAAGAGGAAGTGCTGTCGATACGGGTCGTAGACCACCTTGGGGTCGAAGTCGTCGACCCCAGGAGGCAACGTGGTATCGAGCGAGCGGAGGCGCCTTGGGGGATCGAGCTCGAGCCCGGCCCGGTCGTAGAACGCCATGTGGACGTTCACCGCCGCGAGATGGTGGGTGATCCCGAGCGCGCCGGTCGGATCCCCGGGCGACACGACCTCGAGATCGGGCACACCGTCGAACGTCGGAGAGACGACGGTCGGAGCGAGGATCCCACCGCTCTGGCCCGCCGATCCCGCGTCTGCCGGGCCCCCACGGAGGTCGCTCCCCGGACGAACGAGCCTCGGCACCGCGGCCGCCCTGGGTCCTCCCGAGGCGGGAACCGCGTCGATCCCTGCGACGTGGACCTTGGGCGAACGATCGGACCCGGTCTCGGACCGCGCGGGGACGGGCATCGCGAGCACCGTGACGAGTGCCGTGAGCCCCCACGTGAGACGACGACGCATCGAGGCACCCTCCAATGGCTCGGTGCGGCGCTCTGCCGCCGCGTGAGATGCCAACGTAGCAGGCCGTTGACTCCGCAGGAACCGGGATGGGACCATCCACCGACGATGACGGCGGAAAGAGAGAACTGGGCGTGGCCGAGGGGCTCGATGAGCCCTGGGCCGCCGTCGCGCTGATCCCGTTCACACCCGACACGACGAGCCCCGGAGATCCCGGGGCTCCTTCATGACAGGACCGGACATGTTCTCGGAACAGCAAGGTGCACGCGCGCCGAGACTGGCGATCCACCCGGATCGGGAGGGGTTCGAGGCCCTCGCCCGAGAGTGGGCGCTCGTTCCCGTCTGGACCGAGCTGCTCGCCGACGTGTCCACGCCGGTTGGCCTGTTCCCCGCCGTCGCGGGCGAGGGCCCGGGCATCCTGCTGGAGTCGGTGGAGCGCTCCGAACGCTGGGGTCGGTACTCCTTCGTGGGAGGCGACCCGGCGGCGACGCTGGTCCTGGACGAAGGGGGTCTCCGGATCCAGGATGCCGTTCGGGATCTGCCCCTCACGATCACGAACCGTGGCTCGGCTCGGGAGGAGTTGATCGCCGCGGCTCGGTCGATCCGTGGACCGCGTCTGCCGGACCTCCCTCCACTCACCGGCGGGCTGATGGGATACCTCGCCTACGAAGCCGCCGGACTGCTCGAGGGCCATCCCGCCCCACATCCCGATGAGGCGCCGTGCCCGCCCGTCGGTCTCCTCGCGATCGATCGAGCGGTGGTGTTCGACCACTGGCGACAGCGCCTCATCCTCGTCGCGCACGTGCCGGCCGGCGGTTACGACGGCGGCGTCGCGGCCCTGGAGGAACTCGCCGCCCGGATCGCGACCGCCGCGACGCCGCCGCTCGCCACGATGAACGGCACGGGGATCACCGGCGTCGGAGACTCGAACATGACCGATGCCGAGTACCGGCAGATCGTGTCCTCGTTCAAGGAGCACATCCTCGCCGGCGACATCTACCAGGGCGTCCCCTCGCGCCGGGTGTCGTTCGATGCACCGGGTGGCGGGTTCCCCATCTACCGTCGCCTGCGCGTCTCGAATCCCGCTCCGTACATGTTCTTCCTCCGGATGCTCGACATGGAGCTCGCGGGGTCCTCACCGGAACCGCTCGTGCGCGTGGAAGGAAGGCGGGTATCCGCCCGGCCGATCGCCGGCACCAGGCCGCGAGGTCGCACGGAGGTCCGCGACCGGCTGCTCGAACACGAGCTGCTCGCCGACCCGAAGGAACAGGCGGAGCACGCGATGCTCGTGGACCTCGCACGCAACGACCTGGGTCGCGTCTGCGTTCCCGGCACCGTCCGTCCCACGGAGCTGATGCAGGTCGAGCGATTCTCCACGGTGATGCACATCGTCTCGACCGTCGAGGGCGACCTCCGGGAGGACCGACATCCGCTGGACGCACTGGCGGCGACGTTCCCGGCAGGGACGGTCACCGGTGCGCCCAAGCGCCGGGCGATGGAGCTGATCGCGGAACGCGAGCCCACCGCGCGCGGGCCCTATGCCGGCGCGGTCGGCTACGTCACCTTCGCCGGAGACCTCGACTTCTGCATCACGATCCGGACGGCGGTGGTCGCCGAGGGCAGGGCACACGTGCAGACGGGCGCGGGGGTGGTTGCCGACTCCGATCCGGAGACGGAGCTCGTCGAGACGAAGGCGAAGGCGGCAGCGTTGCTCCCCGCGGTGGGTACCCTCGCGGTGGAGGGGGGACCCGAAGGATGATCCTCGTCGTCGATCACTACGACAGCTTCACGTACAACCTGGTCCAGCTGATCGAGGGCTTCGGGAGGGCCACCGAGGTCGTGAAGTCCGACGAGCTGCCGGCGGCCGACCTCGTCGCACGTGCGCCGGACGCGGTCGTCCTCTCACCCGGGCCGGGTCATCCGAAGGACGCCGGTTCCTTTCCGGAGCTCCTGCGCCTGCTGCCCGCGAGCACCCCGATCCTCGGGGTGTGTCTCGGCCATCAGGCGCTGGGCGTCGCGAACGGAGGGACCGTCGACCGCACGACGCCGTTCCACGGGAAAGCGTCCCTCGTGCACCACGACGGGCGCGGGATCCTCGACGGCGTCACGAGTCCGTTCGAGGCGGGGCGGTACCACTCGCTCGTGGTGATGCGCGACGATCTCCCCGCGGCGCTCGAGCTCACGGCGTGGACGGAGGACGGGCTGGTGATGGCCACCCAGCATCGCGAGCTCCCGCGGTTCGGCGTCCAGTTCCACCCCGAGTCGATCCTCACGCCGGAGGGACCGAGGATCGTCGAGAACTTCCTGGCGCTCGCCGGCTGAGCTACGGTGCCGGACAACCGGGGCCGTACGCGAACGCGCCGGAGTTGGTCGCCACGCGGCAGGCGGACGCGTCGACCGCGACGAACGCACCGGCCGGCACGCGCTTGAGCTGATCGACGAACGAGTAGGTCCATCGCGGATCGACGGCTCCCTGGAAGTACCAGTCGCTTCCGTTGTCCGCGACGATCACCCCGTAGCGCTTCATCGCGCGGAGCACGATCTGGGCTCGGAGCGAGTACGCCCTGATGTCGTATCCGGCCTTGAGCCGGAACCTCGCGCCCATCGGCGGACACGAGGGATCCGCGACACCCGCTTGGTGACGGGCCGGCCAGACGTAGCTCCGACGTGTACAGCCCACGGTGAACCGGAGCGCGTGATGGATCCCGGCGCTGGGGCCGAACACCTCGTCGTAGCGAACGAGGCCCGGGAAGATCGGGAGTCCTGCAGCGTCGGCGCTGGTCCATCCGGCCGGACGGAGGGCGTTGGAATGGAGATCGAAGATCGCGCCGCTGCCCGCGGTCGGGTTCCCTCCGTTCCGCCGAACGGCGAAGAGCTCGTACAGGACGCACGTCCCCTCGTCGATCATGGTCGCGTGCCGGTCGGACCCCCCTTCGATCTGCACATCCGCTCCGAACGGATAGGGGCCGGGATCGCTCTCGTCGTCGTAGCGGAAGTCGACCGAGACCTTCGCGTGCGATGACGGCACGACGTCGAACGGGATCCCGTACGACGGTGGACCGAAATCGGGGTGCAAGCGGGTCGAGCCGGCATGGGTGGCGCGCTTCCACACCGCGCTCTTCGGATGCACCGGGAGCTTCCGGACGTCCATGTGCCAGACGTTGTTGGCCGGGAAGACGGCGCACGAGGTGCCGGGCACATCGGCCGCGGCAACGGGCAAGGACGAGGGGCCGGAGGCCAGCGCCACGGTGGCAGCACACAGCCCGAGGATCTTCTTCACCCCAGAGGTATCGGCTGCCGCGACGGTCCCGTTGAGCGCGGTCAGTCGGTTGGGACCGCGGCCGCCGCCAGCTTCTTCGCCTCGGCGACGAGCCGCGGGACGAACTCCGACTCCGGGATCTTGTCGACGACCTCGCCCTTCACGACGAGGAACCCCTGCCCCTTGCCGGCCGCGATCCCCAGGTCCGCCTCACGAGCCTCGCCCGGGCCGTTCACGACGCAGCCCATGACCGCGACACGGATCGGCGCCTTCAGCCCTTCGCGCTCCAGCGCCTCGTTCACCTGCTTCGTGAGCCCGAGGACATCCACCTCGGCGCGGCCGCACGAAGGGCAGGCCACGAGATCCAAGCCGCGCTTCCGGAGTCCGAGCGACTGCAGGATCGCCGTCCCGACCTTGACCTCCTCGACCGGATCGTCCGTCAGCGACACCCGGATCGTGTCGCCGATCCCCTCGGAGAGCAGCGTCCCGATCCCGACCGCGCTCTTGACGCCGCCCATCGGCATCGGACCGGCTTCGGTGACGCCGAGGTGCAGCGGGTACTCGCACTTCTCCGCGAGCTGTCGGTATGCCTCGATCATCACGAGCGGGTTGGAGTGCTTCACCGAGATCTTGATGTCGAAGAAGTCCTCGTCCTCGAGGATCCGGGCCTCGTACAGAGCGGACTCGACCAACGCCTCCGGCGTGGGGGCTCCGTATCGGGCGAGCAGGTCCTTGTGGAGCGACCCCGCGTTCACACCGATCCGGATCGGTACGCCCCTCGCCTTCGCCTCTCGCGCGATCACGCGTACCTTGTCGTCGTACTTGATGTTCCCGGGATTGATCCGCAGCCCCTGGATCCCCGCCTCGAGCGCCGCCATCGCGTACTTCCACTGGAAATGGATGTCGGCGACGACCGGGACGGTGGACTTGGCCGCGATCGCCTCCAGCGCCTTCGCGTCCTCCCAGTGCGGGACCGCGACGCGCACGATGTCCACCCCCGCAGCCACGAGCGACGCGATCTGCTGGAGCGTCGCGTTGATGTCCGCGGTCTTGGTCGTGGTCATCGATTGGATCGAGACCGGCGCGTCACCGCCCACCGCGACACGTCCCACGTGGAGCTGTCTCGTCGCCCGGCGCTGGATCATCACCATCAGTCTCTCAGCTCCCGAACACGTGGAAGGTGACCGTTCGGTCCTTCGGCTCATCCATCTCGAAGAAGATCAGGCGCTGCCACGTGCCGAGCGACGGTTCCCCGCCGATCACCGGGATCGCGTGCGAGGTGGCGGACAGCAGCATCGCCTTGACATGTGCATGGCCGTTCTTCCGTTCGTCGGGATGCATGTTCTGCGTGCGGACCTCGAAGTCGTCGTGGCGGTAGTACGCCCCCTCGTGCGGCACGAGCTCGATCAGATGGCGACGGAAGTCCTCGAGGGCGCCGTCCTCCCATTCGTTGATCAAGAGCGCACACGTCGTGTGCGCACAGAACGCGACCGCCACGCCCTCCGTCACGCCGGCGTCCTTGATCGCCCGCCGGAGTTCGTCGGTGAGGTCCAGGTAGGCATACCGCTCCGGAGGCGTGACCGTCACGCTCGTCGTGGCGGATCTCACGACTCGCTCCCGTCGGCGGAGGGGAGGTCGAAGGTGAACACGCTGCCGTGACCCGGTTCGCTCTCGGCTCTGATCTGCCCGCCGTGGGCCTCGACGACCGACCGTGCGATGGCGAGCCCGATCCCCGTTCCGCCGCCCTCCCGTGCGCGCGCGGGATCCGCGCGATAGAAGCGCTCGAACAGTCTGGGCAGGTGCTCCGACGGGATCCCGGTGCCCGTGTCGGAGACGACCACCTCGACCGAACCGTTCCGCCGACGCGCCGAGACCGTGACGCGCCCACCCTCCGGGGTGAACCGCACCGCGTTGTCGACGAGGTTGAAGAGCACCTGATGCACCCGTTCCCTGTCGACGGACAGCGCCGGCAGATCTGCGGGTACGTCGTTGTCGACCCGTACGCCTCGTCCCGGAAGCGCGACGTCGATCTCGGAGATCAGGTCGTCGACGAGCGGCTGCAAGGGAAGCTCCTCGATCCGGAGCGGGATCTCCCCCGACTCGAGCCGGGACAGGTCCAGGAGCTGATCCACGAGCCGGCCGAGACGCTCCACCTGGGCGAGCATCACCTCGAGCGTGGCCGGCTCGGGCTGCTCGACGCCGTCGAGCAGGTTCTCGAGGTGCGCACGGATCGCGGTGATCGGAGTCTTCAGCTCGTGCGAGACGTTGGCCACCAGGTCCCGGCGGCTCTTCTCGAGGTTCTCGAGCTCCGCGCTCATGCGATTGAACGCCGTGGCGAGTCTCCCCACCTCGTCCCGGCTTCGTGTCTGCACGCGCACGGAGTAATCACCCGTCTCCATCATTCGCGCGGCGGACGCCATGTCCCGGAGCGGCTGCGTCATACCCCTCGCGAAGAGACGTGCGACGCCGAGCGAGATGGTGGCCGCGACCACGCCGACGAGGAGGAACTGCCACCACACGCTCTGGAGGAAGCCGGTGGTCGCCGACAGCCGGCCGAGGAATCCTCGAGAGGGCGAGCGCGTCAACGCCGTCACGGAGCCACCGTCTGCGGTGGGAACGGTGGCGAAGACGTTCGCGCCGAGCACGCCCCACCGCGGCGCGTCCACCCGGAGACGAGGCAGCTCCCCGAGATCCGACCCGCGGACCTCGGTGGACCCGTCCGGGTGCCGGATCACGACCATCGTGCCCGGCGGCACCGAGGCAAGCCCGCCCGTCGCCGCCCGTCGCGCGAGGCTGAGGGCGTCGATCGCCTCGGAGTCCCGCGGCGAGTTCCGGAGCGCGAACCCGATCAACACGTAGCTGATCGCGAGCGCGATCGCGACGGCGATCACGACCGTCGATCCGAGCTTCGCTCGGATCGACGTGAGCCTGTCCAGGGGCCGGGTCGCCATCATGCTTCCTTGAACGCGTACCCGACTCCGTGGACGGTTCGGATGAACCGCGGATCGTTGCCGTCCTCGCCGATCTTCCGCCGCAACCGGGCCACGTGCGAATCGACGACGCGCCCGCCCGCGTGGTCCCGGTATCCCCAGATCCGATCCATCAGCTGATCCCGAGACAGGACGACACCCGGCTCGCGCGCGAGCGCGTGAAGGATCTCGAACTCGAGCGGTGTCAAGGGCACCTCGGCGCCATCCACTTCGACGCGGCGGCGCTTCGCGTCGACGAGCAATCCGAGCCGTTCGATCGGTTCGCCCTCCGACGATCCTTCGATCCGCTCGCGCCGCCGCAGGATCGCGTGGACGCGGACCGTGAGCTCTCGGAGGCTGAAGGGCTTGGTGAGGTAGTCGTCGGCACCGACGGCGAAGCCGGCGATCTTGTCCGCCTCCTCCGTCCTGGCCGTCAGCATCAATACCGGCGTCCACCCGTTCCGCTGGATCCGCGTGCAGACCTCGAGTCCGTCCATCCCCGGCAACATCAGGTCGAGCACGACCAGGTCGGGACGGTCCTCCGCGTGCCTCCGGATCGCCTCGGGACCGTCGGAGGCGACCACGACGTGGTACCCCTCGCTCTGGAGACGGGCCCGGACGGCTTCGGCGATCGCGTCCTCGTCTTCGACGACGAGCACGGTTTGAGGTGCCACGCGGTCATCGTATCGACCGCGACGTGCGCGAAATGGCGCCCAGGGATGGAGAAATCGTGACGGGAGCGCCGGGCGTGAGGCTAGATGACCGGCAGCGGTTCGGTGATGTCCAGGAAGACGGTCGCGATCGCGAAGATGGAGAGGAAGACGATCACGGCCGCGGACACCGGGACGAGCTTCCGATAGTCGACCTGACGCCCCGTCAGCTTCTCCCAGGCCAAGAGCGCGAGGTGGCCTCCGTCCAACGGCGGCAACGGGATCAGGTTCACGATGCCGATGAAGATCGTGACGTACCCCGCATAGGCGAGGAACGTGCCCCAGTCACCGCGATCACCCGCGTCACCCACCTGCCGGCTCACGCCCACGAGGCTGGTCGGGTCGTCGCGGCGACGTGGTTCGTCGCTGAACAGGACCGAGAGCGTCCGCCCGACGCCCTCGGTGAAGATCTTCGGGATCGTCGTGACGGCGTTCCACGCCGTCGCGCCCACGTACCGGACCGAAACGACGGCCGCCTCGGGCACGGAGAGCGGCTCCGCGCCGAGCGTGAACCCGATCCGTCCCTTGGTCACGCCACCCTCGGTCACGAGCTGAGGGACGATGTCGAGGGTGAAGCGGCGGCCGTCCCGTTCGATCACGTACTCGAGCGGCTCACCGGGATGCTCCTCCGTGTACCTCGTCACGTAGCGGCCGAGTGCATCGGGGGTCGGGTTCTCGAGATCGCCCACCCGAAGGACGACGTCCCCGACCCGCAGCCCCGCTTCGGATGCAGGAGACGGGTGGTTGGCGAGCGTCGGCGCGACCTCGCCCACCACGACGACATCCGTGTTCGCGTCGCCGTACGAGGCGAACAGGCCGAAGAACAAGAGGGCTCCGACGAGGAAGTGCGAGAGCGGCCCTGCGAAGATCACCAGGGCTCGCTGCCAGATCGGTTTCGACCCGTACGCGCGGGGCAGGTCTTCGGGTGCGACCGACTCGTACGGGTTCATCCCGGCGATCTTCACGTAACCACCGGCGGGGATCGCTTTGAGGCCGTATTCGATCTCGCCGGGCTTCCTCGACCACAGCTTGGGTCCGAAGCCGATGAAGTACTCGGTGACCTTGAACCCGAATCGACGGGCCACGAGCATGTGACCGAGCTCGTGGATCGGGATGACGACGAAGACGATCAGCGCCAGGAAGCCGGCGATCGCGTAGACGCTCCCCACCTAGCGAGCCTCGATGATCTCCGCCGTGCGACGGCGGGCCCACGCATCCGCCCGCTCGATGTGCACGACCGAGACGACCGAGGGTGGTTCGTGTTCGTCGACGATCGTCTGGACGACCTCGACGATACGTGGGAGCGGGATCTTCCCCTCGAGGAACGCCATCACGGCCACCTCGTTCGCGGCGTTCATCACCGCGGGGAACGTGAGGCCGAGTCCGCCGACGCGGTACGCGAGGTCGACCGCCGGGAACGCTTCGTGATCGACGGGCTCGAAGGTGAGCGGCGTCTCGGTGAGCGGCAGCGACGCCACGCCGGTCGGGAGGCGTTCCGGCCATGCCAACGCGAGCTGGATCGGCAGGCGCATGTCTGCCGTGGCCATCTCCGCACGCATCGATCCGTCACGGAACTCGGCGATCGCGTGCACCAGACCCTCCGGATGGATCAGCACATGGATCTGCGAGTACTCCAACCCGAAGAGGTAGTGGGCCTCGATCACCTCGAGGCCCTTGTTCATCATCGTCGCCGAGTCGATCGTGATCTTGGGACCCATCGACCAGACCGGATGCTGGAGCGCTTCCTTCATCGACGCCTTGGCGAGCTCCGTGGCGGTCCAGCCGCGGAAGGGGCCTCCCGAGCCCGTGATCACCACGCGCTTCAGGTCCTCGCGACGCTCGCCACGAAGCGCCATGGCGAGCGCGGCGTGCTCGGAATCCACCGGCAGGAGCCGTTCGGGCTCGCCCTTGATCAGGTCCAGGACCAATTCGCCCCCCACGACCAGCGATTCCTTGTTCGCGAGCGCCAGCGTCTTCCCGTTCTGCAACGCCGCCAGCGTGGGACCGAGACCCGAGGAGCCGACCAACGCGTTCAGGACGATGTCTGCTTCGGTCTCCGCGGCGAGTCGCTCGGCAGCGTCCGGGCCGCTGCGAACTTCCACACCCCGGAGGGAGCCGATGTTGTTCCGGACCTCCTCCGCCGCTGCGTCATCCGCGATCGCGACCACAGGAGGCAGGAACTCGCGGATCTGCCCCATCAGCAGCTCCTGGTTCGTCCCCGCCACGGACAAGCCGACGACCTTGAAGCGCTCGGGATTGCGCCGGACAACGTCCAGGGCCTGTGTGCCGACCGATCCGGTCGAGCCGAGGATGGTGACGGTCCGCATGGGAAACAGACTACCCCCGACCGCAAGGGAACAAGCAGCGGTCGCCAGAGAACCTAGAAGGCGATGACACGAAGGAGGAGCAGGGCTGCGGGGGCCACGAACAAGAGTGAATCGATCCTGTCGAGGACGCCGCCATGTCCGGGCAGCACACTGCCCATGTCCTTCACCCCCACGTCTCGCTTGACCAACGACTCCGCGAGATCGCCGAACGTGGCGGCGAGGGAGACGACGAGGCCGAGCATGACCGCGTTCAGTCGGCCGTCCACGAAGATCCCCGGCGCCGCGTCGACGAACGCGGTCACGAACGCTGCCGCGACGACGACCGTTCCCAATGACGCCACGATCAGCCCTTCCACCGACTTCTTCGGACTCGTGGCGGGCGCGAGCGGCCGCTGGATGAACGAACCGCCCCAGACGGATCCCGTCAAGAACGCCAAGGTGTCGAAGACGAACGTGAGGCCGATGACGGCAACCACGACCGAGGTGTCGAAGGTCGTCAAGATGATGAGCAGCGATCCCGCCAGCCCGGGGATCCAGAGCAGCCCGAGCAACGTGAGGCCGATGTTGCCGACGATGTCCTTCCGGTGCGGTGCCGGGACCGTCATGTACCAGAGGAAGGTCGCCAGCAAGCCGAGCGACAGCATCGACAAGAGCCCTGCCTCACCGTGGTAGTAGGCGCCCGCGAGCACCAACGCCCCGCTCACGAGCCCCACCGCCGTCGCAGGTTGCCGGTGGTGCTTCACCATGACCCCGTACAGCTCGCCTTGGGCGATCAACGCGACGATCGCCGCGAAGAGTGCGAAGACGCCCTCCCCGATCAGGAGCGCCACGAGCGCGACCCCGGCGAGGATGATGCCGGTCAGGAACGCCGCCGGCACGTCGCGCTCGGTACCACGACGGTCGAGGTCGGCGCCGACCTCCACCGCCGCAGGCTCCTGCCAGCTCGGCCCGCCGAGCCCCTCCGCGCCGACGACGATCGTGCGAGATGGATCCTCCTCGGCCATCGCCGCGAAGTCGTCCTCATCGTCTTCGTCCGCGGGGTACGGCTCCGCCCCCAGCTCGTCCATCAGGTCGGCCGCGTTGTCCTCATCGATCTGGACGACGCGAGGAGCCGATCCCTCGGTCCCCTGATCACCCAGCGAGTCCGAGAAATGAGCCGCCGCTTCCTCCAACTCGGCGTCGGAAGGCCGGTCCCCCGGGTCCACATCGGCGGGCCACTCGTCCTCCACGGCCGGCCGGGCGAAGAGATCGCCCTGATCCTCACCGGGACGCTCCAGCTCCGCGGGGGCATCGACGCCGACGACCTCGTCGTCGTCCGCGGCCTCGCCTCCCCCGAGCGCTTGGCCGACGGGATCGAGCGATGCAGTGTCGTACCAGTCGCCCGACTCCTCGTCGTCGTCGTCGTCCTCGAACGTGGCGCCAGACCCGGGCGTCTCGCCGGCTGCGGCCGGCACGGTCACGACGGGTTCCGGTTCGCTGCGGACGACGACGTGCTCCTCCCCCGGAGTCTCGGCGGGGGGAGCGGGCTCCTCCGATTCGTCCCACTCGACGTCCTTGATCGGGGCGAAGAACTTGTCGAGATCCTCGAACAGATCGTCGCTCTCGCGCTCGTCGTCGGGCACTAGACCTCCATGAGCTCAGATTCCTTGTGGCGCTGGATCTCGTCGATCTCCGCCACGTATCGGTCCGTCAGCTTCTGGAGCTCCTTCTCTCCCCTCGAGAGCTCATCTTCCGAGATGGAATGCTCTCGCTCAAGCTTCTCCATATCATCCTTGGCATGTCGCCGGACGTTCCGGACGGCGACGCGGCCCTCCTCCGCCCGGTGATGCACCTGCTTGACCAGCTCCTTCCGGCGCTCCTCCGTGAGGGGCGGGAAGGCGAGGCGCACCACCTGTCCGTCGTTCGAGGGGGTGATGCCGAGATCGCTCTGCTGGATCGCCTTCTCGATCTGGACGATGGAGTTCTTGTCGAACGGCTGGATCACGAGGAGCCTCGGTTCGGGGACGTTCACGGACGCAAGCTGATTCAGGGGGACCGGCGAACCGTAGTACTCGACCATGATCCGGGTGAGCACCGCGCCGGAGGCACGTCCGGTCCTGACCGACGACAGATCCTCGCGCATGTGGACCAGCGCTTGCTCCATCTTGTGATCCGCTTCCTTCAGGGAGGTGTCCACGGTCATCTCGCGCCCCCGTGGACGAGCGAGCCCACCGGCTCACCGGTGACGACGCGCCGGATGTTGCCCTCCTCCCACAGGTCGAACACGATGATCGGGAGCTTGTTCTCCATGCAGAGCGAGATCGCCGTGGCATCCATCACCTGGTAGCCCTCGCGGAGGATATCCACGTACTCGATCGTGTCCAGGCGGGAGGCGCCAGGTACCACCTTCGGGTCAGCGGTGTAGACCCCGTCGACCTTCGTGCCCTTGAGCAGGGCCTCGGCGCCGATCTCGAGGGCACGCTGGGCGGCACACGTGTCGGTGGAGAAATACGGCACACCCAGTCCCGCGGCGAAGATGACGACCCTGCCCTTCTCGAGGTGCCGTCTCGCGCGCAGGGGGATGAACGGCTCCGCCAACTGTGTCATCTGGATCGCCGTCTGGACACGTGTCGTGACGTGCAGCTTCTCGAGTGAGTCCTGCAGCGCGAGCGCGTTCATCACGGTGGCGAGCATCCCCATGTAGTCGGCGCGGCCGCGTTCGATACCCGGAGCCTGCCGTCCCCGCCAGATGTTTCCGCCACCGACCACGACGGCGATCTGGACGCCGAGATCGACGACTTCAGCGAGCTGCCGACCGACCAGTGCGGTCGCCTCGGTGCTGATCCCGGATCCCTCGGGGGACGCGAACGCCTCACCGGAGAGCTTGAGGAGGACGCGGTGGTATTCGGCCCTCCCGGCTCTTTCCGTCACGTCCGCGCGCGCTCCTTCCTCGACCGCCCTCGTGCCGCCGTCAACCGTCCGTGGATTCACCAAGCTTGTATCGGACGAACCGACGCACGGCAACCTTCTCCCCGACCCTGGCACCCACCTCGTCGAGGAGCTGTTGGATCGTCTTCGAGTCGTCCTTCACGAACGGCTGTTCCAACAGGACCGAGTCCTCGTAGAACGCCTTCAGCTTCCCCTCGACGATCCTGTCGATCACGTTGTCCGGCTTCCCCGATTCCTTGGCCTGCACGCGCGCGATGTGCTCCTCCTGTTCGACGACATCGGAGGGAACCTCCTCGCGCGCGAGCCAGCGGGGTGCCGCCGGGCTGGCGATGTGCAACGCGATGTCCTTCACCAACTGCGTGAACTCGTCCGTGTTGGCGACGAAGTCGGTCTCGCTGTTCACCTCGACGAGCACGCCGACCGTGTTGTTGAAGTGGATGTAGCTGTCGATGCGCCCCTGGTTCGCGGCCCGGCCGGCGCGCTTCGCGGCCGAGGCCAACCCCTTCTCGCGCAGCAGCTCGATCGCCTTGTCGATGTCGCCGTCCGTCTCTTGGAGGGCGCGCTTGCAGTCCATCATCCCCGCGCCGGTGAGATCGCGGAGCTGCTTCACCTGGTCTGCCGAGATGACGCTCATCCGGCCTCCCCCGCCGTCGCCTCAGGAGGGGTCTCGTCGGCGCCCTCGACCGGCTCCACGACGACCTCTGGTTCCTGCTCGGGAAGGTCGGGTTCGAAGACCGTGCTGGCCGCGATCTTCGCCGCGTCCTCGGGGGACGGGACGTCCTCGTCCGCGGGGCCGGGCGCGGCGGTCGTGGACCTCCGGGGGGCGGCGGACGGTCGGCGCGGGACCGTCTTCTCGACGACCTCGTCCTTGGCCATCCCGTACCCCTCGGTGAGCGCGTCGGCCACCACGCGGGTGACGAGGCTGACGGCGCGGATCGCGTCGTCGTTGCCGGGGATCACATAGTCGACCTCGTCGGGGTCACAATTCGTGTCCACGATCGCGATCACCGGGATGTCGAGCTTCCGTGCCTCGGTGACCGCGATCTGCTCCTTCTTGGTGTCGACGATGAACACCGCGTCCGGGAGGCGCTCGAGCGCCTGGATGCCGCCGAGGTTCCGTTCGAGCTTCTCTCGCTCGTGCTGGAGGCGGATCACTTCCTTCTTGGGGAGGTTGTCCATCGCGCCAGAGGACTCCATCTCCCGGAGCTCACGCAGGCGGATGAGCCGCCGCGAGATCGTCGTGAAGTTCGTGAGCATCCCGCCGAGCCATCGATGGTTCACGAACGGCATGCCGACCCGGTTGGCGTGCTCTTCCACGACCTCCTGCGCCTGCTTCTTCGTTCCGATGAACAGGATCGTGCCGCGGCGCCGGCCGAGATCGCGGACGAACTCGTAGGTCTCCTCGATGCCCTCCAGGGACTTCTCGAGGTCGATGATGTAGATCCCGGATCGCTCCCCGAACAGGTAGCGCTGCATCTTCGGGTTCCACCGTCGCGTCTGGTGGCCGAAGTGCACGCCGGCCTCGAGGAGCTCCCGCCTGGTGACGACAGGCACGTATCCCTCCTGATGTGTGGTTTCTTCCTCCGTCCGGATCTTCCCGTGGACGGCCCGAGCCCGTTCGTGATTCCTGGGCCTGGGACCCCGCCATCGCGGTCCTCGGACGTGCGTGCTCGACGCCTTCCGGCGTCGGCGCGCGCAGTCTACCAGCGGCGATGCACGCGCACGGCCGGACGCGCGCGTCAGCGCCGGCGCCGGCTCCCGCTCGCCCGCTCGCGCGAAGGAGCCGCGCGGACGGGCGCGTCCGGCACCTCACCTGCAACCGCGAGGTACCGGAGGGCGAACGCCGCCACGATCGCGGCGTGCAGCAGGTTCATGAGGACCACGTAGATCCACGCTGTGTAGGGGGGGTTGACGTCGAGGAGCACACCGGGCAGTCCGGGTGAGAGGAAGGTGGCGAAGATCGGCACGACGTAGATCGCGGCGAACGTCAGGTTGCCGGATCCGGGCATCCGAGCGGCACGGACCGAGCGGCCGAGACAATCGAACAGCCGCCGGTGCTCCGTGACCGCGATCACGGGCGCGAAGGCGAACACCCACGTCGCCACCACGAGAGCGGCCATCTGGATGATGAGCGCAAGCCCCGTGCCACCGATCGCCGCCACGATCTGCGCCGCGAACACGACCGCCACACCGATCACGTGCAACGCGAAGACCACGGGGAAGGCGCGGAGCCCTCGGACGGCGCCCCAACGCGTGGCGGTGCCGCTCTCGAGGGCTTCGATCGCCATCCCCACGAGCACGGAGAACCACAAGGCGTGCACCGCCGCCGTCGCGAACACGAACAAGAGCCCTTGACGCACACCGAGCACCCCGGTCGACAAAGACAGATCGGTGAATGTGCTGAGCGGGGTGGGCGCCGACACGTGCGCGAGGAGGGCGAACGGACCTGGATAACCGAGTGCGACGACGACGAGCCATTCCGCCAACAACCAGACGACGAGCGACCCGACGATCAGTGGACTGGACCACGTGGCCGCGAGACCTCTCGTGAAAGCCGTCCGCATCCTCGGCATCGAGTCCATCGGCGGAGCGGACATCCCGGACAGGAGACCTTTGCGCGGAGGGACAGGCTCCCTCTTGTTCGCGCGGCTCCGCGCGCTCATGGCGCGTCCCCGCCGGGCTCGGTTTCGAGCGCGATCGCTGGCCCCAATCGTCGTTGCAGCGGGCGCGCGAGCAGGACGGCCACAGCACCGAGGACCACTCCGCCGACGAGGAAGCCGATGAGCAGCCGGCCGACGTCGAGCGTGGTCGGAGACGGCTCGTCGATCAAGGCTCGGCCCGGATCCGACCCGAACGCCACCACCTCAGCGTTCTCGAAGCCCGTGACGCCGACGAGGACGTCGCCCGCGTCGGAGAGCCCGCGAAGGAACCTCCCCCCGCCGTCGACCGTCCCGACGAGATGCCCGCTCTCGCGATCCACCGCGTACAGCGTGCCGGAGTCGGAAGGGACGAGGACGTGCTCGCTCGTCAGGAGCGGAGGAGAGAACTGAGACGGATCGTTCAGCGCGTGATCCCACCGGAGGGCGCCGGTCTCGGCCTCGAACGAGTACACGCGCCCGGTCACATCGACGGCGAACACCTGACCGTCGGCCGAGACCGGCGCCGGCGCTCCGACACCTTGCAGCAGGAAGGGCTGGCCACGTGGGGCGATCGGGTTGATGACCTCCGTCCGCCAGAGGAAGCGCCCGTCCTCGGCGTCGAAGGCGACGATCCCGCCGATGGCATCGAGCGTCAGCACCCGGCCGTCCGCGACGACCGGCGCGCTCACAAGGTTCGAGGCATCCTCGGCGCTCGCGTGCCACAGGTCCTCCCCGGTCTCGGCGTCGAGCGCCACGACCTCCGAGGGCTCGTCCCGGCCCCCGAGCGTCGTCACGAGCGCCCGGCTCGAGTCGACGGTGACGGCGCCGGCGATCGGCGTTCCCAGGTCCTCCGTCCAGCGGACGTCGCCGGTCGCGAGGTCGACGGCGGTGACTCGCCCGCCGACGTCTCCGATGTACGCGCCGGTCTCATCCACCGCAACCGGCGTCTGCACCACGTCTTCGAGCGGAACCGGCGATGACCACGCCGACTCGCCGGTCGCGAGGTCGACGGCGTTCACGTGCGAGTCGAACTCTTCCTCCTCCCCCGTCTCCGCCCCCGGGCCGGAAGGCGACGGAGAGGCGCCGGCCGATGCCGTCGTCGCGGGGCCAGCGTCGCCGAAGCCCTCCGTGAACACGACGATCGGACCGTCTCGGCCCGGACCGATGGCAGGCTGGGAGGAGGGCCCGAGGTCGCGATCGGCGCTGAAGGTCTCCGATCCGTCCGCACCGTCGAAGCCCAGCACCGCAGTCGGCGCGACCACCACGATCGTGCCGTCATCCGCGATCGTCGGAGACGACAACCCACCGGTGATGTCCGTCGCTTCGAGCTCGATGTCCTCGTTGCTCCAGGCGACCGCCAACGGCGCCGTGGGACCGTCGGAGAGACCGTTGTGTTGTGCCGATCCCTGGAACTGGCTCCAGTCCGCCAGCGCCACCAGCGGAGCGCCCACGACGATCAGGACCGTGATGGAGGCAACGGCCAACGAGCGATGTGACGCGCGGGAGGGACACAAGAGGTGCAAGGCCGCGTCATCCTAGCGGCTCGCCTCCCGCGAGGCGTTTCAGCTCGCGTGCAGCGGCGCCAGCCGGATGAACCTCCAGACCTCGATCTGCCCGAGGTAGTCGAGAGGATCCACGTACGCGTCGTGGAGGAGCACCGCGAGATGGAGGTTGGGAACGAGATCCCCGGCGTGGCCGGAGCCCGAATGCGCGACCACCTGCCCCGCGGAGACGAAGTCGCCGCGGCGGGCGACGAGAGCGGCCAGGAACGAGTAGCGGGATTCCAGACCGCCGCCGTGATCGAGCGTGAGGAAGAGCCTGCCGCCCACCGGACCGGCGAAGGTCACGATGCCCGCCGCCGGCGCGCGCACGGGCGAGCCGAGGGCGGCGGCGATGTCGATGCCGCGATGACCGGACCCGAACGGAGTGTCGGGCGGATCGAACCCTCTGATCACCGGACCGACGACCGGCCACGGCCATTCACCGGCGGCGAGCGCCGGCCCGGCAACCGAGGGCATGAGCACCGCGCATGCGACCGACATGAACAGGACGAGCTTCCTCACCCGGGAAACGCTAGGGAGCCGGGCAGGCGCGCGCCATGACGCGCATCACGGTCGAGAGACGGGCGTGGCTCAGTCGACCTCGGTGAGCTGGCCGCGGAGACCGCCGACCGCCTTCGTGTGGATCTGGCAGACACGCGACTCCGTCACGCCCAGGATCTCGCCGATCTCGGCCAGCGTGAGGCCTTCGAAGTAGTAGAGGGTGACGACGATCTTCTCGCGCTCGGAAAGCGAGTTGATCGCGGCGGCGAGCAGGCCGCGCGTCTCCTGGCTCTCGAGTCCCCAAGTGGGGTCGAGGCCCTTGTCGGCGATCGTGTCGATCAGCGCCACCTGGTCCCCTCGGTCGCTCCCGGAGGAGACGACCTCGTCGAGCGCCAACACGGACACGAACGAGATCTGGGACACCATCGCGTGCAGCTCCGGACGACTCATGCCCAGCCGGTCGGCGAGCTCTTCCTCCGAAGGCTGTCGCTTCAGCATCGCCTCGAGGTCCGCCTGGGCCTTCTCGAGCTCTCGCGCCTTGAATCGGATCGATCGCGGAACCCAGTCCATCGCGCGAAGCTCGTCGATGATCGCCCCCTTGATCCTCGGGACCGCGTACGTCTCGAACTTGTTTCCACGGCCCGGCTCGAACTTCTCGAGGGCGTCGATCAATCCGAACATCCCGTAACTCACGAGATCGTGCTGGTCCACGCTCGAGGGCAAACCCGTGGCCACGCGGCTGGCAACGTATTTCACGAGCGGCGCGTAGTGAAGGATCAGCTTCTCGCGTGCATCGAGGTCTGCCCCGCTCTTGAAGGCGTCCCATCGCATCCCGAGCTCATCGTCGACGGCGGGCGGGATCGTGACCGTCTTGGGTGGCGCGGACTTCGCCGGCGCCTTGCGCGGACGCACTGCGGTCTTCGTCGCGACCTTCTTCGCCGTTGCCACGTCAGGCCCTCGGGTGGGCTCGTTCGTAGGCCTCGAAGAGCCGACGTCTCGACACATGGGTGTACCGCTGCGTCGTCGCGACGCTCGCGTGCCCGAGCAGTTCCTGGACAGCCCTGATGTCGGCCCCTCCTTCCAGAAGGTGCGTGGCGAATGAGTGCCGCAGGGTGTGCGGGGTCACCCGCCTCCCTGGCAGCAGGGTAGCGCCATACCGTTCCACCATCGAACGGATATCGCGCTCACTGAAGGGTTTGCGGCGCCGATTGAAGAAGAGTGTGCGAGATCCTTCCGACGACATCGCGGAGCGCCCGTCTCGCAGGTAGGCGGTCAAGGCGTCCGCGGCATACTCGGAAATAGGTACTTCACGTTCCTTCGAGCCTTTCCCCAGCACGAGTACCCGCCCTGTTCGCACGTCGATCCGATCGAGCGTCAGGGTCGCGACCTCACCGACGCGGAGACCGGAGCCGTACAACAACTCGAGGACGGCCCGGTCGCGAAGTGCGATCGCACGCTGGAGGGGGTCATCGTCCTCCGACCCGCTCGGCGCTTCCGCGAGGCCGTCGGCCTCCTTCGGGCGAAGCACGGTCGGAAGCCGATTCACGACCTTGGGCCTCCCCAGGAGCAACGACGGGTCGCTCCCGACGCGCCCCGCCGAGACCGCCCACCGGTAGAAGGTCCTGATGGCCCCCACGCGTCGTGCGATCGTCGCACGGGCGTAGCCGAGTGTGTGCTGTTGTGCGAGGAACCGGCGGAGGAGCGGATAGGGCGCATCTTCGAAAGTAGAGCGGTTCCTCATCAGGAAGACCGCCAGCTGCTTCAGGTCGACCCCATAGGCAGCGACCGTGTTCGACGATAGGCGACGCTCAAGGGCCAGATGGTCCTCGAACGCGCGGAGAAGCTCGACCTCGGTATGGGGAAGTCCTTCGGGCATGCACGCTCCCGCTGGGGATGGTGCCTCTGTGTATCAACCGGAAGGGTGGTACGCAAGGTCCCTCGTGAGGACAGCGCTATCCCCCGACCTCGTCCCCTGGCCTCCACTTGGCCGACCGACAGCTTCCTCCGTTCCTCAGCGTGCGATCGGAGCAGCCGGCCGGTGCCGTCGTTCGTACCGGCCACCGATGCTCTCGATCAGACCCCGCAGCTCGAGCTGGATCAACGTGGTGACGGCGTCCGGGATCGACATCCCCGCCTCGCGCGCGACCGCATCGGGCAAAGACCCGCCCGAGAGCGCCTCCCACACCCGGCGTTCGTCATCGGTGAGGTCGGGGGGTGCCGGCGGCGGCACGGCGCGGTCGATCCCGAGGTCGTCCAGGAGATCGTCGGCGCCCCGGATCAGGGTGGCACCGTCGCGGATCATCTCGAGCGGCGTCTCCGCGAGCGGGCTGGTGACCGGTCCCGGGACTGCGTAGATCTCCCGGCCCAGATCGAGCGCGTGATCGACCGAGATCCGGGAGCCGCTCTTCGCCGCGCCCTCCACGACCACCAACGCGCGCGCGAGCGCCACGACGATCCTATTCCGTGCCGGGAAGTGCTGCGGTCCGGCCGGCCTCCCGGGCGGATACTCGCTCACGATCGTTCCCCTTTCGGCGATCCCTTCGAGCAGGTCACGACTGCTGGCCGGATACACGACGTCGATCCCCGAGCCGAGGACCGCGACGGTCCGGCCCGCGCCCTGGAGCGCGCCTCGGTGGGCCGCCGCGTCGATCCCGTGCGCGGCTCCGGAGACGACGGCGAGACCCGACGCCACGAGCGCTCGACCGAGGTCCTGCGCCACATCACGCCCGAGGTTCGAGCACCTCCGCGAGCCGACGATCGCGACGCGATCGGGCGATTCCGCGAGCGGCCTCCCGAGCAGGAAGAGGCACGCCGGTGGATCCCGGAGGTCGTTGAGCCGGTCCTCGTACTCGGGATCCGCCGGCGTGACCAACCTCGCTCCGGCTCCCTCGACACGGGAGGCGGTTGTCCGGGGGTCGACCTGCGAGAGCCATTCGCGGTCACCGTCGCTCCCCAGCCGGCCCCGCCGGACCGCCGCGACGCACCCGAGGGCAGAGCCGGCCTCCCAGGCCTCCGCGTGCACACGCAGCGGTCGCAGGCTCCTCAGCTCCGACAGCGTCAGGAGGGCGTCGCGCTCGTCGGATCCGTGCCCGAAGCCGGGCGGCCATCCGCGCGGTGGTGGTGGCTCCGGCTCATCCGGCACGCGCGAACACCTCCGATCCGAACCCCGTCCGGTACGAGAGCGCCTCCGCGAGATGGTCCGTCTCGATGCGCTCCGACCCGGCGAGGTCCGCGACCGTGCGGCCGACCTTGATGGCGCGGTCGAATCCGCGGCCGGTGAGCGCCAAGGTCTCTACCGCCTTCGTCAGGAGGCTCTCGGCGTCCTGGGAAAGGGAGCAGGTCCGTCGGGCGACCGGCCCGGGGAGATGGGCGTTGCACGACACACCCAACCGGGCCCAGCGTCGGCGCTGCCGGTCGCGGGCTTCCTCGACCCGGGCTCGGGCGATCGAGGACGCCTCGCCCGGGGAGGAACCCAGCAACTCCTCCTTCGTGAGCCGCGGGATGCGCAGGCGGATGTCGATCCGGTCCAGGAGCGGTCCCGACAGCTTGTTCCGGTAGAGCTGGACGCGGTCGGGCCTGCAGACACACTGCTTCATGCCGTCGCCGTCGAACCCACACGGACACGGGTTGGCGGCGGCGACGAGGGTGAACCTGGACGGGAACTCCACCGAGCCGACGGCGCGCGTGATGACGACACGACCGTCCTCGAGCGGCTGCCGCAGTCCCTCGACGGCATCGCGACGGAATTCGGTGAGCTCATCGAGGAACAGCACGCCGTGATGCGAGAGGCTGACTTCTCCCGGTCGCACATATGTGCTGCCGCCACCGAGCAGCCCGACGGTCGAGACGGAATGATGCGGCGCGCGGAACGGTCGAGCGCGAAGCAGACCCCTCGAGGTACCGAGCAGTCCGGCGACGGAGTGGAGCTGGGTCGCCTCCAGGGATTCCTCCCGGGAGAGCTCCGGCAGGATCGTCGGCAATCGTCGCGCGAGCATCGTCTTCCCGGCGCCGGGCGCGCCGACCATGAGCATGTTGTGACCGCCGGCCGCCGCGACCTCGAGGGCACGTCGCGCCTGCGTCTGACCGCGCACCTCCGACAGGTCCACGGTCGCGGCGGCCGGCACGTCGTCGGCGGTGGTCGTCACTTCGGGCGCCGACCACGTCCCTCGCAGGAACCCGACGGCATCCGAAAGCGTCTCCGCGCCGACGACGTGGAGCCCCTCGACCTGCGCGGCCTCGACGGCGTTGGCGGCCGGAACCACGATCCCCTCCAATCCCGCTCTCGCGGCGGCGATCGCCACGGTGAGGATCCCCGGCGTCGCAAGCAGCTCCCCTTTCAAGGACACCTCGCCGGCGAAGGCGAACCCGCGGAGCTGATCGTTCGGCACCTGCCGTGTCGCTGCGAGCACGCTCATGACGAGTGGCAGATCCAGTCCAGGGCCTTCCTTCCGGACGTTGGCCGGCGCGAGGTTCACGACGACACGCCGGAGTGGCCACTCGAGATCCGCTCCCTCGACGGCGGGCCGAACCCGCTCCCGCGCGTCCTGCACACCCGCGCCGGGCAGTCCGGTCACGATCAATGCCGGGAGGCCACGACCGACGTGGGCCTCCACCGTCACGAGGTGCCCACCGACGCCGAGCACCGCCACCCCCAGGACCCGCCCGTACATGAGCGCCGGACGATAGCGGCGAGTACCGACACGGATCGGCTCGACGAGCCGTCGCGATAGCATCCGCCGCGTGCCCGAGCCCCTCGATCATCCCGAGCCCGAGTTGATCGACTTCCGCGATCCGGAACGGTCGCGCGCGGCGCTCGAACGCCTCGGAGCGCGGACGTGGGCGGAGGCGCTCGACTGGCTCTACGGGCCTGCGGCGAACCGCGCGACGGCGCCGGACCTCTACCCGGACATGCGCCGAGCCTTCTTCGGCGAGAGCGGGTCGCCCGGTCCCGCGCCCGCCGAGGGTCGCACCTCGGACGAGGTCCTCGACGAGTTCCGCGAGCGCCTCGCGCCCTTCGCCTACGCCGCGCAACACCCCGGCTCGTACAGCTACTTCACGCCCCCGCCGCTTCCGATGTCGATCGCGGGTGAGACCCTCGGCCAGTGGCTGAACCAGGGCATCGACGTCTGGCTCTCAGGGATGGCCGCACCGTTCGTCGAGGAGGAAGTGATCCGCTGGCTCTGCGACCTCAGTGGCTACGGCGCCGATGCCTGGGGAGTGCTCACGAGCGGCGGCGTCATGGCGAACATCATGGCCCTCACCGTCGCCCGGGACGTCCACCTGGCGAAGCTCCTGGGCGATCACGGACCGCCCAGGGGGGCACACCTCGACGGCGTACGCGTGTACGCCTCGGACCAGACCCATTTCTCGGTCGAGCGCGCCGTCGACATGCTCGGCTTCCCGGAGGGAACGCTCAGGATCGTTCCCTCCGACGGATCGTTCCGATTGCAGGCCGAACCGGTCGCCGATGCGATCGCCGAGGATCGCGCGGCGGGGCTCATGCCGTTCGCGATCAGCGCCGTCGCCGGCTCCACCAACACCGGCTCGATCGACGACGTGCTCGGGCTCGCGGATCTCGCAGCACGTGAAGGTCTCTGGCTCCACGTGGACGCCGCGTACGGCGCCGCGGCCCGGCTCTCGGCGAGGGAGGCGCACAAGCTGCCGGGCCTCGAACGCGCGGACTCCCTCACGGTCGATCCGCACAAATGGCTCTTCCAGCCCTACGACATCGGCGGACTCCTCGTGAAACGGCGCGAGGATCTCCTGCGCACCTTCCACAAGGAGCCCGAGTACTACGCGGTCTGGGGTCCGGAGGAGCGGCCGCTGCATTGGTACCAGTACTCACTGGAGGGCACGCGACGGTTCCGAGCGTTGAAGCTCTGGCTGTCGTGGAAGCATCTCGGTTCGGACGGATTCGCGCGCTTGATCGAGCACAACGTCGACCTCGCGGAGCATCTCGCGTCGCGAGCGCGCGATCTGGGCTTCGAGGTGATCACGCCGGAGCTCGCGGTCGTCTGCATCCGGTTCGTTCGCCCCGGACTCGGTCCGGAGGGCGCCGACGAGCTGCAGCGGAGGCTCCAGCGCACCCTCGAGGTCTCCGGCGTCGGGTGGCTGTCGACCACCACCCTCCACGGCCGCACGTGGCTGCGCGCCGGCGTGATCAACTACCTCTCGACGCAGGCCGACGCAGACCGGATCCTGGACACGCTCATCGGCGCTTCAGAAGGCATCCTCGAAGACCTCGACGGTTGATCTCGCCCGCTGCACGGCGACGCTCGCCACGTCGAACCGGATCGCGCGCGGGCGCGAACCGCTCGACTGCAGGAACGCCTCGGCGAGGGCTCGGAGCTTCGCCCGCTTCTTCCAGGTCACGGCCTCGTAGCCGCTTCCGAAGACGCCGGGCCGGCGGGACTTGACCTCGCAGAACACGAGGACCCCACGGCGCTCCACCACGAGGTCGATCTCTCCGAGACCACAGCGCCAGTTCCGGGCCAGCACGCGATAGCCGCGCCGGCGGTAGGCATCTTCGGCGGCATCCTCGCCGCGCGAGCCGATCGGTCCCGTCGCCACCCCGAGGACGCTAGTGGGCGGTGCCGACAGGGATCAGGTCACGGCGGGCCGGCGGCCGGTGAACGCGGACACGACCCCGAGACCGATCAGGGTCAGGCCGGGCAGCCACCGACGCACGACCCCTGATCGCCGGCGGGTCGCCAGTCCGCGTGACACGCGGGCCGAGACGAGCGCGTACGTCCCGTCCGAGATGAAACCGAGGAGGATGAACGTCACGCCGAGGAGGACGATCTGCAAGGGGACCGAGCCCTTCGACACATCGACGAACTGGGGTAGGAACGCGAGGAAGAACAGGGCCGTCTTCGGGTTCAACACGTTCACGACCACGCCTTGCGCGTAGACCCGTCGGAGCGAGTGCCCCTTCCCGGCGACGTCGGGTCGCTCGTCGTCGCGGCCGCGGAGCGCTCGGATCCCGAGCCAGATCAGGTAGGCGGCGCCCACATACTTCACGATGCCGTACGTGAGGGCGGAGGAGGCGAGGATCGCCGACAGTCCGAGCGCCGCCGCCACGACGTGGACGATCGAGCCGGTGTGGATCCCCAGCACCGAAACCAACCCGGCGGCTCTCCCCTGATCCATCGACCTCGTGACGATGTAGAGCACCGACGGCCCGGGCACGACGAGCAGCGCGAGCGACGCCACCGCGAACGCCGCGAAGACCTCGGGCGAGGGCATCAGACCTCCGGAGAGTCGGGGATCGACGTGGCGTCCTGACGGAGCTCCTCCACGTTGACGTCGTGGCGGGTGACCACGCGCACCGTCGACACGAATCGAGCGGGCCGGAACATGTCCCAGACCCACGCGTCGCTCAGCTCGACCCGGACCCAACCGCCGTCGAGATGCTCGACATCCACCTTGTTGGCCAGGTAGAAGCGTCGCTCGGTCTCGATCACGTAGGCGAACATCGGGAGCACGTCCCGGTACTCGCGGTAGAGCTCGAGTTCCCGCTCCTCCTCGAAGCGCTCGATGTCGTCCTCGTTCATCGGGTCATGCTCTCATGCTCGGGCGAGCCCCAGGTCGGGAGACCGACCGACCTGTCCATCCCCGGAAGGAGCGGTTGCCCCACACACGCGAACGAGAGCCGGTGGATGGGCGTGGGCCCGAGCCGATCGAGCACCTCGAGATGCTCCGGCGTGCCGTAGCCCACGTTGTGGTCGAAGCCGAACGCCGGATACCGGCGATGCATGCGGACCATGATCCGATCCCTGGTCACTTTCGCGACGATCGAGGCGGCCGCGACCGAGACCGCGACGGCGTCGCCCTTCCTGATCGCGAGGGAAGGACACGGCATCCGTGGCACCGGGAAGCCGTCGGTGAGCGCGTACTCGGGCGTGGGGTCGAGCGCACGGATGCACCGACGGAGCAGCGCGAGGTTGGAGCGGTGGAGGCCGCGCTGGTCGATCGCGGCGGGCTCGGCCTTGGCGACGGCGAAGTGCGCCACGGCGACGATCCGTGCGTACGCCGCCTCCCGTTGGTTGCGCGTGAGGAGCTTCGAGTCGTCGATCCCTTCGGGGTCGAAGCCGTCCGGCAGGATCACCGCCGCCGCCACGAGCGGGCCGGCCAGCGCGCCCCGGCCGGCCTCGTCGGCGCCCGCCACCCGTGTGAATCCCTGCTCGTGCAGGACACGCTCGTAGCGCTCCAGGTCGCCCGTCAGTCGATCCCTCCGATCCTCCCGAGGGGCCACGCGATCACGAACGCTTCCCCGATCACCTTCCCCTGCGGGATGTAACCGAGCCCGCCCGGCGGCGGGAACCTCGAGTCACCCGAGTGCAGCCGGTTGTCGCCCAACACGAAGAGCATGCCATCCGGAACCGTCTCCGGGCCGAAGTCCCGGGAATCTCTCTCCGGAGACACGTACGGCTCGCGAACCTGGGTGCCGTTCACGAAGAGCACCCCCCGGCGCATCTCCCACGTATCCCCCTCGAGGGCGACCACACGCTTGATGAAGTCGTCGTCTTCGGGCCTCGCCACGCCGATGCCCTCCCCGAGCCACTTCAGGAACCCGCCGACGACACCGCGATCCTCGTGCGGCGCCGGGTCGGGATCGGAGAACACGATCACATCGCCGTACGTCACGTCCGTGAACAGCTTGCAGATGCGGCAGACGATGATCCGGTCCCCCGGCCGAAGCGTAGGTTCCATCGACACGGAGGGGATGAAGAACGCTTGGATGAGGAAGCTCTTGATCAAGATCGCGATCACGAGCGCCGACAGGACGAGCGGCACGAGCTCGCGAAGCGGGCCTCCGTGGCCGTCGGACTCCGATCGCTGCCGTCCGGAGCGTCTGTCGGCGGTGTGGCGGCCGGCCCGGCCTGTGGGGGGCTTGGGGGGGTCGGCGTCCGGGACGTGCGTGGTGGGCGGCGCCGGGCCGGCCGCCTCGGCCGGGTCCCGCGTGTCGGCCACTCAGGCCTCGGCTCGCTCCTCCGCCTCGTCGGCGGATGCGTCCGGTCCGGCCTCGTCAGTCACGTCGACGTCGGCGGGCTCCGGCTCGGTCCCCGGCTCCTCCGCCTCGGTTCCCGAACCATCTGCGTCGGCGTCCGGATCGAGTTCGGCGGCGGTCTCCGCCTCCTCGATCGCCTCCATGGATCCTGCGTCGACGGGGTCCTCGAACTCCTCGTCCTCGGCGGACATCGCCTCCATCGCCGCGAGCTTGGCCTCGTCGATGCGGCGCTCCTTGATGCGGGCCTTCTTCCCTCTGAGGTCGCGGAGGTAATAGAGCTTCGCCCTCCGGACGTGGCCACGCTGCGCGATCTCGAGCTTGGCGATCGAGGGGGAATGCAGCGGGAACGTGCGCTCGACACCCACCCCGAAGGAGATCTTCCTGACCGTGAACGTCTCGCGGAGGCCCCCGCCGGAGCGCCGGATCACGACGCCCTGAAACACCTGCACGCGCTCCCTGTTGCCTTCCACGACTCGGACGTGCACCTTGACGGTGTCGCCCGGCCTGAACTGAGGGAGTCCTTTGCGCAGGTAAGACTTCTCGACGAGATCAGTGGTGTTCATACGGCGGCGAGCAAGGATACCAGCGGGGCCTCCTGGTCCGGCCGAACGGACCCGTGTGCCGACGCTGCGAAGTCCGTTGCGAGGAAGTGACGACGGCGTCGCGGGAAGGTGGCGTTCGCGGCCGACCCGTTGAGTGCCTCTGGGAACGAGCGAAAGATGGCCCGATGAGCTCAGAGATCCGGAAGCAGCCGCCGTGGGCCGGCACGGCCGCCGTGCTCGGCTGGGCGATCGCCTTCGGTCTCGTCGTCGATGTCTGGTCGCAAGGTCCCCCCGGGCTCGGCATGCTCATCGCGGCCACGTTCGCCGCGATCGGGCTGGTCCTCACGGCCCGGCCCCGGCATGGTCGTCCGCGTTCCTCGCCGGGGGCCTCGTGCTCATGTCCTTCGCGGTCATCCGGGACAGCCCCGTGCTCCTCGGCCTGGACGTCCTCACGGCGATCGGCCTGTTCGCCCTCGCGGCCGCCTTCGCACGCGAGGGCGACCCCTTCCGCGCCGGCATCCGTGCGTACGTCGCTCGCGCGTTCGCATGGACCGCGTCGATCCCGGCGGCCGGTGGGCTGGCGCTCCGACCGCTCGCCCGGCTCTTCCCTGGTCGGTCTCGCCCGCTCGTCCTCCCGCGCGCCCTGTTGATCGCCCTCCCTGCCGGCCTCGCGTTCGCGCTCCTGCTCGGCTCGGCCGATGCGGTCTTCGCGAGGCTCCTCAGCGCCCCGTTCGAGCATGTCTCGTTCGGCGATCTGCCGGAACACGTCGTGGTGATCGCGGCTGCCGGCGGTGCGTTCCTCACCCTCGCCGCCCGGTCTTCGGTCCCCCCCGCGTTGTCATGGACCGAGAGACCCCTCGAGGGTGGCGGGCTTCGCCCCGTCGATTGGACGGCACTGCTCGTGACCGTAGACGCGGTGTTCGCACTGTTCGTCGGCGTACAACTCGTCACGTTCTTCGGAGGACGAGGCCACGTGCTGGCCGAGACGGGTCTCACGTTCGCCGAGTACGCGCGCTCGGGCTTCTGGCAGATGCTCGTCGCGGCGACGCTGACCGGCCTCGTGATCGCCGCCGCGTGGGTCGGCGGACGCCCCACGGTCGGTCGAGAGCGAACGAGATTCAAGATCCTCTCCTCCGTGTTGGTCGGCCTCTCGCTGATCGTCCTCGCGAGTGCGTTCCACCGCCTCGTGCTGTACGAGACCGAGTTCGGCTACACCTGGCCGCGGCTGATCCCGCACGCCGCGATCCTGCTCACGGCGGCGTTGCTCGCATCCGGCCTGATCGCCGTGTTGAGGGGCCGCACGGCCTGGCTCCCCACGGCCGCGCTCGGGCTCGGGTTCCTCACGCTCTTGGGTCTGAACCTCCTCGACCCCGACGCCTTCATCGCGGAGCGCAACATCGCCCGCGTCGAGCGCGGCTACGACCTGGACACCTCGGAGCTGGCTTCGCTCTCCGCGGACGCCGCCCCCGCGATCGTCGCCGCGCTCCCTGAGCTAGAGCCGTCGATCCGGCCGGACGTCGAGCGGAACCTGTCGTGCCTGCGTGCGGCGCTCCGCCGGGACGTCGATCGTTTCGGATGGACCTCCTTCAACGTCGCGCGGGACATCGCCCTCGAGCGGCTGAACCCGCTCGTCCTGCCTCCCTGCTAGGGCGTGAGGTCGGGCCGGTTCCGCCTCGTCTTCTCGCGGGCGGCCTCGCGTCGCCATCGCTCGATCGCCCCGTGATCGCCCGAGAGGAGGACCTCCGGGACGGCGCTCCCGCGGAACTCGGCCGGCCGGGTGTAGTGGGGATGATCCAGCAGTTGGGGCTCGGCGAACGAGTCTCGCTCGTGCGACTCCTCCTTCCCGATCACGCCGGGGACGAGCCTCGTGACCGCTTCGATCACCACCAGCGCCGGGATCTCGCCGCCCGCGAGCACGTAGTCGCCGATCGAGACCTCTTCCGCGGGTAAGGCCTCGACCACCCGTTCGTCCACGCCCTCGTACCTGCCACAGAGCAGGGTCAGATGTTCCTCCCGGGCGAGCTCGCGGACCAGGGCCTGATCGAGGCGCCGGCCGGCGGGTGACAGCAGGAGCACTCGCCCACGGTCGGGGTCGAGCGACTCGACCGCGGCGAAGAACGGCTCGGGCTTCATCACCATCCCGGGCCCGCCACCGTACGCCTGGTCGTCGACCGTCCGGTGACGGTCCTCGGACCACGCCCGAAGATCGTGCACGCGAACATCGAGAAGTCCCTGGTCGATGGCTCTTCCCAGGAGGCTCTCCCGCACAGGTGCTTCCAGGATCGCCGGGAAGATCGTGAACACGTCGATCCGCACGGGGCGAGGCTAACAACGTTGCGTCTGCGAGCGAGGCGCGTCAGGATGCCGCGGACCGGCAGCCCGCCGGCGAAGGCGGGAGGAGCTCGAGTGGCATGACCGGCATGACCTGGGTCGTTTTCGGGGTGATCGTGTTCATCGCGCTCGTGATCGTGGTGGACGGCGTGCGGCAGCGACGGATCCGGGCGGCCAGGTCGATCGATCTCCGAGGGCTCATCTCCGCTCGGTTCGTGGCGGAGGGCCCCGCGATCGTGACGTCCGCGCTCCGAGAGTCGCTCGCCCGCCCACCGTCGACGAGCGCGGACCTCTACGTGCGGCTCGCCGACCGGCTCGATGTCGCCGATCTCCGGCCGCGGCTCCACCACGGCTCCGAGCTGAAGGTGTTCCGTCTGCGCTGGGGCAACGACTACGCGATGCTCGCCCGCGCCGATCGCGAGCTCCACTACCAGCTCATGATCTGGGAAGCGGACCTGCTTCCGAAGATGGACGGCACCAGGACCGTCGGAGAGCTCGTCGTGGAGCGCATGGACGCAGGCGAAGGGCTCGATGCGGAGCCGGTCGTGGATCTCGTCCACGCGCTTCACGAGGGAGGATTCCTCGATCCGGCGCCGATCCCGGTCAACGAGCTGATCGCCGATCGCCTCGACCCTGCATCGCCCGGTCGGAAGAAGCTCAAGCGCTTCGGCAAGACGCTGTCGATCGACTGGAAGGGCGCCGACCGGATGGTCCGCTTCTTCTACCGGAACCTGCTCAAGCCGTTCTTCTGGTGGCCCGTCGCGCTCGTGTCCGGCGTGGTCGCGCTCGCCGGCCTCGTGGTGTTCTTCGACGTCCACGCCTCGGGGAGGTTCTCCCTCGACGAATCCGCGGCTCCGGCCGAGGCCGCGATCCTGCTCGGGCTCGCGTTCTTCCTCACGTTCATGCACGAGCTCGGTCATGCGGTCGTGATCTCCCGCTACGACCGGAAGGTGAAGAGCGCGGGCTTCATGATCTACTTCGGCGCGCCGGCGTTCTTCGTCGAGGCGACGGACAGCCTCATGCTCGATCGGCGACAGCGGATCCTCCAATCATCGGCAGGGCCGTTCACGGAGCTGATCATCGCCGGTCTCGCGTCACTCGCCGTCTTCGCGTTCCCTGAGGGTCCCGCTGCCGCGTTGCTCTACAAGTTCGCCTGGCTGAACTACCTGGTGATCTTCCTGAACCTGATCCCCCTGCTCGAGCTCGACGGCTACTGGATCCTCTCGGACGCGATCCAGGTGCCGGACCTGCGCCCCCGGTCGCTGCAATTCATCCAGCACGACCTCTGGCACCAACTCCGAAGCCGCGAGAAGCTGACCCCGCAGGAGTGGGGGCTCGGTGCCTACGGGATCGCGGGCATCCTGTTCACGATCTTCTCGTTCTGGACGGGGTGGATCTTCTGGAGGGAGATCTTCGGGGAGCTGATCGGCAAGCTCTGGCGAGGTGGCCCCGGCTCGAAGATCCTCCTCGTCCTGCTGGGCCTGTTCCTCGCGGGGCCGATCCTTCGTGGCCTGCTCACGCTCTGCCGGAGTCTCGTCCGTCGGGTGAGAGGGTTGATCGCCGCCCTTCGATTCCGATTCGAGACGTCCTGGCGGGTCGAAGCGGCGGAGCTGATCGACGCGCTCCCCGCCTTCGACGATCTGCCCGAGGAGGTGCTCTCCGACCTCGCGGGCCGCGTCCAGCTGCGGGTCATCCGTCCCGGTGAACCGGTCTTCCGGCAAGGGGACCGACCCGATGCGTTCTACATCGTGCGACGCGGTCGCGTGCAGATCGAAGACGAGGACCCCACGACGAGCGATACGCGCGTGCTCCGAACGATGGGTCGAGGGGAATCCTTCGGCGAGATGGGACTGCTGGGGTCGCACCGGCGACAGGCCACCGTCCGGGCCGTGGACGATGTGGAGCTGTTCGCGGTCGACAAGGGGACGTTCGATCGGCTCCTGGCCGAAGACATGCGAGCACCGGACTTCGCCCACACGATGCAGGCATTGGCCGAGCTCCGAGAGCTCTCGGTCTTCCACGGGCTGGATTCGGAACAGCTGAACGCGATCCTCGAGCACGGAGAGTGGATCACGGCGACGCATGGCGACAAGTTCGTGACGCAAGGGGAGCCGGGAGACCGGTTCTACGTGATCGAGTCGGGACGGGCCGAGATCGTCCGGGACGGCAACGTCGTCGATTCGGTTAGCAAGGGGATGTACTTCGGCGAGGTGGCCTTGCTCCGCGACATCCCCCGGACCGCCACGGTCGTCGCGACCACGCCGATGCGCGTGTTCGCGCTCGATCGAGAGGGGTTCGAGCTCGTCGTCGCCGACGCGTTCCGGCGCGGTACGCTCCGGCCTGCCGCAGATCGCATCTGGCAACACTGAGGAGGATCGCTTGGATTGCTGGCACTGCCGCAGGAATGCCGTAGGGGCCTGCCGTTTCTGTGGTCGCGGCGTCTGCGAGGACCACGCGGAGACACAGCCATTCGTGCTGGAGCTCTACCGGAGCAAGGACGTCACCCGAGCGCTCGTGGTCGAGGACGCGCTCTGGTGCGCCGCTTGCACCCCACGTCCGGATCCCGTTGACCTGCCAGAGCTCGATGCCTGAGACGCACCTCCCGACACCACAGTGTGACGTGCGTCACATCCTGAACCTGTTCGGCGTCACACCCGCGATCGGTTGAGCATCACATCTTCGAGGGTGACGAACGACACGCCGCAAGAGTGACCTCGCTCACCGTCCGCCGGTGTCCGGCGTGACAAGCTCCGGGTGTCGAGGAACAGGGCCCACGAGGGCCCAAGGACTCAGGAGGAGGACCCTGGGATGGCAGACAAGAAGATCACCCCCAAGGCAGCGAGCTCGAAGGACAAGGCGTCGGGCGACCGTGCCGCTGCTCGCGTCTCGCAGAAGAAGGTCGCGAGGAAGCTCTCGGCCAAGAAGACGCGAAGGACCCTGAAGAAGATCTGATCCACGTCACACCGACGTACCGAACGGGGGCCCGCCGGGCCCCCGTTTTCGTTGTGTTCAGACTGGCCTGGCTCCATCGACGAAGCTAGGCTCCTGGGTCATGCGGCGCTCCGACGACCTCCAGGTGGGCAAGGTGATGGCGGGCGCACCGTTCCTGGAGGACGTTCCGCGCAAGGCGCTCGACCGCTTCTCCTCACAAGGGGCCGTCCATCGGTTCCGCCGGGGCACCTACCTCTGCCACCAAGGGGACCCCGACGGTGATGTGTTCTTCCTCGTGTCCGGGCGGGTCGAGATCAGCTCCGAGACGGCCAACGGGAACCGGGTGCTGCACGCGACGCTCGACAGCCCGGGCTTCGTCGGCGAGCTCTCGGCCCTCGGGAAGATGCCGAGGACGGCGAGCGTGCTCACGCTGGACGACTCGGACGTCTGGTCGACGGGACCGGAGACGTTCCTCGACTTCGTGACCGCGGAGCCGACCGCGTCCCGCGGGTTCCTCCAAGCGCTCGCGCGCCAGGTCCGGGAACACCAATCCTTCACCGACGATCTCCTGCATCTCGACCTCAAGGGCCGGCTGGCGAAGAGGCTCCTCCAGCTCGTGACCCCCTCGCTCGACGACTTGCCCAAGGACGGAGTGCTCGTGCCGGCCGTCACGCACGCGGACCTCGCGAGCTTGTGCGGCGGCAGCCGGGAGAACGTGACCCGCATCCTCACTGAGTGGCAGCGGCGAGGGCTCGTGGAACGCGACGGCCATCGCTACGCGCTCAAGAAGGTCGCAGGTCTGGCGAAGATCGCCGACCTCTAGTCGTCGCTCTCCATCGTGGTCTCTTCCGGCACCGTGAGCCCCGGCACGTCGTCGACCACGATCGTGCGAGCTTCCACGTCGACATCGATCAGGAGATCGGCGAGTGCCGGCACGAGTGTTTCGACCCCCTCCTCGTCCACGGCCACCCAGATGTCGTTGGCGGGATTCGGGATCACCTCCTTGACGATGCCGAGGACACGGCCGGACGCGGTCCGGACCTCGCAGCCCTCGAGCTGATGCGCCCACCACTCTCCCTCGGCAAGATCGGGGAGCCAGGACTCGGGGACCACGAGGACGGCGCCGCGGATCCGTTCGGCGGCGTTGCGGTCCACGATGCCGGCGAACTTCACGAGGAACCGCCGGCCGTGTCGCCGGCTCGATTCGATCGTCAGGGCGGTGCCGTCTTCTCGCAACACGGTGCCGCCAGGCGCCCAGCGATCGGGGTTGTCGGAACGGTTCTGGACGGAAACGTCGCCGCGGAGACCGTGGACGCCGGTCACGACGCCGACGACGACGGTCGGCTCGTCCACCTCAGTCTTCGATGTCCACCATCGCGCCGTGTCCCTCGCGCTGGGCGGCGGCACGGACCACCGTTCGGATCGCCTTGGCGGTGCGGCCGCCCCGGCCGATGACCTTGCCCATGTCCTCGGAGGCGACGCGAACGCGATAGCGCGGCCCGCGCTCGTCGAAGGTCTCCTCGATGGTCACCGCGTCGGGTTCGTCGACCAGCTCCTGGACGAGGAACTCGACGAGGTCTTTCACTCTTCCTCCGCGGCAGGCGTGTCCTCGGCAGTGTCCTCGGCAGTGTCCTCGGCAGGCGTGTTCCTCGGCAGGCGTGTCCTCGGCGGGCGTGTCTCCACGGCAGGCGTGTCCTCGGCGGGCGTGGTCTCCACGGCAGGCGTGTCCTCGGCGGGCGTGTCCTCCGCGGCGGACGTTTCCGCATCGGCCGCGGGCGCGTCGACGGCTTCGACCGCTTCTGCGGCGTCAGCTTCCGCAACCTCCGGCTCGACGGCATCCGGCTCAGCGGCCTCCGGCTCAGCGGTCTCCGGCTCAGCGGTCTCTGCGGGCGCCTCCGCCACAGGTGGGCTCTCGGGCTCGGCCGCCGCGGCCTCGGCCTTCTGCTTCGCCTTCTTCGAGACCTTCGGTTTCTCCGGCCGCTCCTTCGCAGGCTCGAGCGCGGCCGACGGACGTTCCTTCACGAACTCGTCCCAGATCCCGATCTTGTTCATCAGGTTCCGGACCTGGTTCGACGGCTGGGCGCCGACGCGCAGCCAGTGCAGCGCGCGGTCCTGGTCGATCTCGATCACGCTCGGATCGTCGAGTGGGTGGTACTTGCCGATGTTCTCGATGAAGCGGCCGTCGCGCGGACTCCGCTGGTCCGCCACCACGACGCGGAAGAACGGGCGCTTGTTCGACCCCATCCTCCGCAGCCGGATCCTCGTCGTCATGTTCCCGCGTCCTCTCGCTATCGCTTCGGCATCCGAGGCATGGACAGCATGCCCGGAAGGCCCTTCCCGCCGCCCATCATCGTCCGCATCATCTTCCTCGCGCCCTCGAAGTCCTTGAGGAGCGTGTTGACGTCGGAGGTGGTGGAGCCCGCCCCGCGGGCGATCCGCAGGCGGCGAGACCCCGAGATGATACCGGGATTCCGTCGCTCGTCCGGGGTCATGGACAGGATGAGGGCTTCGGCCTGACGGAGCTTGTCCTCATCCACCTGGTCGGCGATCTCCTTGAACGCGTTCTTCCCACCCGGCATCCCCGGGAGCATCTTCAGGAGGTCCTGGATCGGGCCGAGCTGACGCATCTGCCGCAGTTGCGCGAGGAAGTCCTCGAGGGTGAACGCGCCCTGGAGCAGCTTCTCGGCCGACGCCTTCGCTTCGTCCGCGTCGAGCTTCTCCTCTGCCTTGTCGATCAGGCTCAGCACGTCTCCCATCCCCATGATCCGACCCGCCAGACGGTCGGGGTGGAATTCCTCGAGGTCCTCGGGCTTCTCCCCCACCCCCGCGAAGAACACCGGCTTGCCCGTGACCGCCGTGATCGAGAGCGCGGCGCCGCCGCGCGCATCGCCGTCGAGCTTCGTGAGGATGAACCCGGTCGTCTCGACCTCGTCGAGGAACGCCCGGGCCTGGATCACGGCGTCCTGTCCGGTCATCGCGTCGCACGCCATGAGGACGTGGTCGGGCTTCACCACATCGCGGATGCGGCGTGCCTGTTCCATCATCTCCCCGTCGACGTGCAGCCGCCCGGCGGTGTCGACGATCACGACATCGTTGCCTCTCCGCTCGGCTTCCTTGAGCGCGCTCTTCGCGACCTTGACCGGGTCACGGCCCTCGGACACGACCGGGACGCCCACCTCGTCGCCGAGGGTGAACAGCTGCTCGACCGCAGCGGGGCGCTCGAGGTCGGCGGCCACCAGGAGGGGTCGGCGACCATCCTTCTTCAGCCGCAGGGCGAGCTTCGCGCAGGCGGTCGTCTTCCCGGAGCCCTGCACGCCGGCCATCATCACGACGGCGATGCGGCCCGAGGGCAGGACGAACTTCCGGTACTCGCCGCCGAGCGTCTCCTGGAGCTCGTCACGAACGATCTTGACCACCTGTTGAGCGGGGGTGAGGCTCTTCATCACCTCCGCCGAGAGCGCACGAGCACGCACCCGTTCGAGGAACGCGTCGGCCACCTCCACGGCCACGTCGGCCTCCAGCAGAGCCGTCCTGATGTCACCGAGGGCGTTGTCGACCTGCTTGGGATGAAGCTTGCCCCGGGACCGGAGCTTCTTGAACGTGCCGTCGAGCTTGTCGGTAAGGGTGTCGAACATCGCGGGTTCTTCCGTCGGGCCCTCGCGCGAGCCGGAGCCCGGCCACGGCCCCGGCGAAGTCGAGGAATCCTACTCGGCCGGTGCCGGATCCTCCGGTCCGAGAACCTCCTCGACGGCGTTGAGGAGCGCGATCGGGCTGAACGGCTTGGTGAAGTAATGGTCGGCCCCACCCGCCATCGCTGCGGCCCGGCCTTCCTCTCCCGTCGCGGTCACGACGATCACCCGCACCTCGGAGGTGGCGGGGTCGCTCTTCACCGCGGCGAGCACCTCGGGTCCCGAGACCCCCGGGATGCTCATGTCGAGCAGCACGAGGTCCGGGCGCTCCTCCTTCACGGCGACGAGTGCCTGGGCGCCGTCCGACGCCTCGTCGATGTCGAATCCCTCGCCTTCGAGCACCAGGCGCATCGCCTCTCGCATCGTCGGGTGGTCCTCGACGATGAGGATGCGAGCGCTCATGACGCGAGGATCCTGTCGGCGAACGTCCCGGCCCGGAAGGGCTGGAGGTCCTCGAGCCCCTCGCCCGTGCCGACGAGTCGAACGGGAACGCCGAGCTCCTCGCGGACCGCCAGCACCACGCCACCCTTCGCGGTCCCGTCGAGTTTGGTCAACACGATCCCGGACACGTCCACCGCCTCCGTGAAGGCTCTGGCCTGGGCGATCCCATTCTGACCGGTCGTCGCGTCGAGCACGAGAAGGGTCTCGGCGACGCTGGCGCCAGCCTTCTCCACGACCCGCGCGATCTTCTTGAGCTCCTCCATCAGCGGGGTCTTCGTGTGGAGCCGTCCGGCGGTGTCGACGATGAGGATGTCGGACCCGCGCGCGACGGCCGACGTGACGGCGTCGAACACCACGGCACCGGGGTCGGCGCCTCGCTCTTGCGACACCAGATGCGCGCCGGCGCGAACCGCCCAGATGTCCAGCTGCTCGCCGGCGGCGGCACGGAACGTGTCGGCGCCGGCGAGGCTGACCGTGTGCCCCTCACCGACCAGCCGGCGAGCCAGCTTCCCGATCGTCGTCGTCTTCCCCGAGCCGTTGACCCCAACCACCAAGATCACGCCCAGGCCTTCGTCGGGAAGTGACAGCCGCGAGTCCGGCCCGAGGACCGCGATCATCTCTTCTCGGAGGAGGACTTCGGCATCGGCGTCACGCGACCAGCGGGCGCGGACGCGGTCCACGAGCTCCGACGCGGCCGTGGGCCCGACGTCTGCTTTCAGCAGGATGTCGTGGAGGGTCCGCCAGGCATCCTCGCCCGCATCCCTGGACAGCAGGGACCGGACCCTGGTTCCGAGCCGCTCTCGGCGCTCCGGGAGCGGCGCCTCGACCACGGCGGCGGGAGCCTCGGACCCCGGTTCCGCGCCCTGGAGTCGCTCGGCTTCCTTCCGCGCGGCGGTGAGTCGGAAGAAGATGAATCCCAGCGCGAGGCAGACGAACAGGACGGCGACGGCGATCTCCACGCCTGGACGCTAGCCCACCCGCTCGGTCTCCGGCACGTCGACCCGCTCGAGCGTCGCTCCCCCGTCCGGGGTGTCGGGCGGAAGTTCCTCAGGCTGCTCGAGCCGCTGGCAGAGGATCTTCGTGGTGCCGTCCTTGTTGAGCGAGACGCCGTACATCATCGAGGCGATCTCCATCGTGCGCTTCTGGTGCGTGACGATCATCACCTGGGCGTCGCGCGCGAAGCCCGCCACGAGGCGCAGGAACCGGTGGAGGTTGAGGTCGTCGAGTGCCGGCTCCACCTCGTCCATCAGATAGAACGGAGACGGGCGCGCCGTGAAGATCGCGAAGAGGAACGCGAGGGCCGCGAGCGATCTTTCGCCGCCCGAGAGCAGCGAGATCCGCTTCACGCGCTTGCGACCCGGGCTCGCCTCGATCTCGATCCCGGCCTCGAGGGGGTTGGCCGGATCCGTCAGGACGAGCCGCCCTTCCCCGCCGGGGAACAGCTCTTTCACCAAGCGCTCGAACTGCGTGGCCACGTCGCGGAATGCCCCGTCGAAGGTCTCCTGGATCTCGTGGTCGACCTGCGCCACGAGCTCGAGGAGATCGCGGCGGGCCTTGCGGATGTCGTCGAGCTCGCGTTGCATGAAGTCGTGTCGCTCCTGGACGACCTCGAACTCTCCGGTCGCCAGCAGGTTGACCCGGCCGAGCAGGCCGAGCCGACGCTGGACGAGCTCGCTCGACTTCTCGAGTGACGGGACCGAGTCGTCGTCGGTGAGCATGTCGAGCGCCGACTCCGGCTCGAGCCCGTGCCCTTCGCGCAGCAGGCGCTCGGCATCGCGGACCCGCCTCTCGATGTCCCCGCGGAGGCGGTCGTCCTCTTCGTAGGTCTCTCGCAGCCTGTCCAGCTCGGTCGATGCTTCGCGCCACGACTTGTTGATCTCGGCTTCGCGGGACGCCGCCGCGCGCTCCGCGGCCGCCGCGGCGTCCCGCTCGTCGGCGGCCTCGGTGGCCCGCTGGTCGGCGCGGGCGGCGGCTTCCTCGGCCGCCGACCTCGCCGCCTCCGCTTCCTCGAGCGCTGCTCGAAGCTGTTGTGGATCGTGCGCCGACGCGTCGTCCCGCTCGGCCTGCAACCTCGCCCGTCGCGCGTCGAGCGAAGCGCGATCCCGCCGCAGCGTCTCGACGGCCACGCGCGCCTGGACCGGAGGCTGCGGAAGGGGCGGGAGCTCGGGGATGTCGTCGAGCGTGGCGGGTCCGAGCTCGGCGAGACGGTCGCGAGCGACCGTCTGCGCCTCGCGGACCGAACCCATCCGCTCCGAGAGCAGCTCCTGCTCCCTGGCGATCGCGGCGAGATCGTGGCCGAGGATGGCGAGGCGCTCCGCGGCGGACGTGATGTCGGTGTCGGCTGCCTCGATCTGCTGGTTCAGGAAGTCGATCTCCTCCCCCGCCTCGTCGAGCCGTTGGCGCTGCGGCTTCAGCCGGTTGCGGGTGCCCGCGAGATCGTGAGCGAGGACCTGCAGCTCCGCGCGGATCTCGCGGGCGCGCGAGTCGATCTCCTTCGGCGTGTGGATCACCGCGGGACCCACGAGGGAACCGTCGGGGGCGACGAAGGACGCACCCGGATGCGCCGCCTGCTTCTCGGCGGCCTCCTCGATCGAGTCGGCCAGGTACACGTCCCGCAACACCGTGCTCACGATCCCTCTGGCGGCGGGATCCGCCTCGACAGCGGAGAGCAGCGGGCGCTCGCCCGACAGACCCTGCGTGACCGGTCCTCCGGAGGCGATCGCGAGGATCGCGCCGTCACCGTCGGGCGCGGCGGCGATCGCCTCCGCTCGGTCCTCGTAGACGACGGCATCGGCGAGTGGGCCGAGAGCCGAGACGAGCGCCCGCTCGAGGCCGTCCGACGCACGCACGAGATCCTTCAAGGCACCCGCAGCCCGCCCGCGGTGCGACTTCAAGAATCGCGACCCCGCGGTCTCCTCGATGTCGCGGCGGCGGGCCTCCAGAAGCTCGAGGCGCGCCTGCTGACGTCGTTCGATGTCTTCGAGCTCCTCGACCTTCTCGGTCGCCTGCCGGCGCTCCACTTCCAGCTGGGTCCGCCGTTCCGCGAGCGGCGAGGTCTGACCATCGAGACGCTCGATGTCTGCCTCGATCTCCTCCTGCTCCGTCCGGAGGGCGGCGCTCCGTTCATCCGAGGCGCGCACCTCCGTGTCGAGCCGGTCCCGCTCCCGTTCGCCGGAGGAGATCGAGCGCTCGAGGGCCTCGACCTCCACGCGTCGTCCGGCGGCCTCTTCTCCCGCTCGGCGTCTCCGCTCGTCCACCTCGCGCCGGTGCTGGTCGGCGTCGCGGAACGCGCGCTCGGCATCGTCGAGCTCCCGCTCGCGTTCGGCGAGCTCGCCGACGGTCCCCTCCAGATCCGCTTCCACCCGCGCGAGCTCGGCCTCGATCGCGTCGAGACGAGCGGCACGGCCCGCTTGTGAGGTGAGCTCCTGTCGTGCTCCGCCCTCTCGGTCGAGCGCGCTCCGGAACGTCTGCTCGGCCTCGGACCGATCCGCCTGGGCGGAGCGGAAGCGGAGCTCACTCTCCACGAGCCTCCTCGACGCGGCGGCTCGTGCATCCGCACCAGCCAGCACCTCGGCATCGAGCGCGTCCAGCCGGGCACGAGCTTCCTCGCGGCGTTCCAGGCCCTCGTCCCAGCCACCTCGCCTGCGATCGCGTTCGGCGAGCAGTCCACGGAGCCGCGCGGCGGCGAGCTTCCGCGAGAGCTGCTCCGCCTGCTCGGTCAGCGCCTCGTGCTTCTTGGCCATCTCGGCCTGCTGCCGCAACGGCTTCAGCTGTCGCTTGAGCTCGGCCATCACATCCTGCAGCCGGAGCAGATCCTGATCGAGGCCCGCCAGCTTGCGTTCCGCACGCTCCTTGCGGCGGCGGTGCTTCGCGATGCCGGCCGCCTCCTCGATGTACTTCCGGCGCTCCTCGGGCCGCGAGAGGAGCACCTCCTCGAGCTGGCCTTGCCCGACGACCGTATGCAGCGCCCGACCGATCCCCGACTCCGACAGGAGCTCTTGGACGTCGAGCAGCCGGACGAGCTTGCCGTTGATCCGGTACTCGCTGTCTCCGGAGCGGAAGATCGAGCGGCTGACCTCGATCTCCGACATGGGGACGGGGATCAGGCCGGCCTCGTTGTCGATCACCAGCTTGACCTCCGCCATCCCGAGTGCGGGACGGCTCGGCGTCCCCGCGAAGATCACGTCGGCCATCTGCCCGCCGCGGAGCGCGCGAGGACCCTGTTCGCCGAGCGCCCAGCTGATCGCATCCACCAAGTTGGACTTACCGGATCCGTTGGGGCCCACGATCACGCTGACGCCGGGGATGAACTCCAAGACGGTCTTGTCCGCGAAGGACTTGAACCCGCGGATCTGGATCTGTCGCAAGAACATGCGGCGCGATGCTAACAGTGGTCCGGTTCCCGACCGGGTAACCGGGTGTGCATTTCCCGCTACGCGATCCGGAACCCCGATCCTCCCGTCGGGGTTTCATCGACGACGTCGATCCGATCGACGCGAGCGAGCGGCGGTCCCTCACCGCACCAGCGCACCATCTGCTCGATGGCGGGATCGGTCCCTTCCAAGACCGCCTCGACGTCTCCACCCGGGATGTTCCGGATCCAGCCGGAGACCCCGAGTTCCGCGGCGCGCTCCGCGCACGAGGCGCGGAAGAAGACTCCCTGCACCCGCCCGGACACGAGCACGCGAACCCGGCGCATGGTCGATGGTCGCACACTCCCCGCCGGCCGGCCCGGCGCTAGGCTGACCGAGCGATGCAGGGCAGCGGGAGCCGATACGACCGGGAGACGGCGCTGGTCGTCGTCGACGTGCAGAACGATTTCGCGGATTCCGAAGGCTCGTTGTACGTTCGGGAAGGCGAGGCGGTGGTTCCGGTCGCGAACGAGCAGATCGCGGACGCCGAGACCGCGGGCGCGTTCGTCGTCTACACGCAGGACTGGCACCCGGAGACGACGCTTCACTTCGAGAAGGACGGCGGACTCTGGCCGGTCCATTGCGTGCACGACACGTGGGGAGCGATGTTCCACCCGGATCTACGGGTGATCAGTGACGTCGTGCAGAAGGGAACGCAGGGCGAAGACGGGTACAGCGCGTTCAGCGTGCGCGATCCTCGCAGCGGTGACACGGCGCCCACGATCCTCCACGCCCTCCTCGCGGAGCGAGGGGTCCGCAGGATCGTGATCTGCGGGCTGGCCACCGACTTCTGCGTGGTGGAGACGGTCACCGACGCCCGTGAGCTCGGCTACCCGGTCGCGGTCCTGCGCGACGGGATCCGCGCGGTGGATCGGAAGGCGGGCGCCGGCGATCGCGCGATCCAACGCATGCGGGAGGCAGGCGCCGAGCTGCTCTGAACCGTTCGCCCGTCGCTCGGCGATCGCGCGGTCAGCTCTGGCACTGCGGGCAGAAGTAGGACGTCCGCTGAGAGACCTTCACGGTCTGGATCGGCGTCCGGCACCGGCGACACGGTTCACCCTCGCGTCCGTAGACCTTGAGCTCCGCCTGGTACTCCCCCGGCTTGCCGAAGAGATCGACGTAGGCCTCGTCCTCCAGCGTGGTCCCCCGCATCTTGATGGCCTCCTGCACCGTCTCCTGGATCGCGCGATAGAGCCGGCGGACCTCCTGGGAGGACAGCGTGTCCGAGAGCCGGTCGTAGCGGATCCCGGCCGCGAACAGGACCTCGTCGGAGTAGATGTTCCCGAGTCCGCTGATGAACTTCTGGTCCATCAGGAGCTGCTTCATCTTCGCCCCGCGCTGCGCGAGCAGGTATTGGAACGTCGGCCACGTGAAGACCTGGTCGAGCGGATCGATCGCGATGTGCTGGAGCTCCTTGACCTTGCCGAGCTCGTCCGCGCTCGTGACGAACATCTCGCCGAACGTGCGCGGGTCGATGAAGCGGAGGTCGCCTCCTTGCTGGAACGTGAGGACCACGTGGGTGTGCGGCTCGATCACGACACGGCCGTTCCCGCGCTGGAACTGGCCGCTCATCCCGAAATGGGTGACGAGCGCGTCGCCCGAATCCAGGTGCAGCAAGACGTACTTCCCCCGGCGCTCCACCTTCGTGAGCTTCCGCCCTTCGAGCTTCGAGGTGAAGTCCTTGCGCTTCCCGTGGCGGCGGATCACGCGCATCGCGTTGCGGGAGCTCTTCACCTCCGCCGTCTTGATCCTGCGACCCACGATGTCCTTCTCGAGGTCCCGGCGCATCACTTCGACCTCCGGCAGCTCCACCCAGTCCCCCCTACGCTCCGACTCGCTCCGAGATGTGGTCGAACGCCTCGCGGGCGGCCCGCTGTTCGGCCTCTTTCTTCGACTTGCCGACCCCCACGCCCAGCCGTTCGCCGTCGAGGAACACGGTCGCCGTGAACTCCTTCTCGTGATCGGGGCCCCGTTCCTCCAGGCGGTATACCGGCATCGTGTGCAGCTCGCGAGACGCGATCTCCTGCAGGATCGTCTTGTAGTCACGGGGGCCCTTGCCCTCGTCGTATGCCACCATGAGTGGGCGGAACAGCCTCTCGATCAGCCGGCGCGTCTCCTCGAGGCCGAGATCGAGGTAGACCGCGCCGAACACGGCCTCGAGGGCGTCCGCGAGGATGCTGTCCTTGTCACTCCCCCCGCTCTGCTCCTCACCCTTGCCGAGCCGCACCATGGATCCGAGCTGTAGGGAACGCGCGACATCGGCGAGGGCCTGCTCGTTCACGATCGCGGCCCTGAGCTTCGCGAGCTCACCCTCGGGCATGTCAGGGAACGCGTCGAAGGCCATGTCCGTGACGACGAGCCCGAGGACGGAGTCACCAAGGAACTCGAGCCGTTCGTTGGTGGTGTCGACACCGTTCTCGAAGGCGTACGAGCGATGGACGAGGGCGGTCTCGCGGAGGTCCTCGTCGAGGAATCGGATGCCCAAAGCGATCTCAAGCGCCTCAGGGCCGGGAAGCGACGACGTGTCCTCCGGCGTCACGCCGTCACTCGACCTCGATGGCCTGCCGGCCGGCGTAGTAGCCGCAGTTCCCGCAGACCCGATGTGGGAGCTTGGGCTGATGGCACTGCGGACAGTCCGCATACGCGGGCGGCTTCGCCTTCCAGTTGGCCGCGCGCTTGTCGCCACGCGTCTTGCTCTGCTTCTTCTTGGGGACCGCCATCTCGTCATCCCTTCCGGTCGTGTCGGTTCGACGGCCCGTCTCCAGGCTCGTTCGACTGCGGTTGCTCGCTGGTGCGCTCGTTCCACTCTTCGAGGAGTGCCTCGAGCCCGTCCCATCGAGGATCGATGTCGGCCTCGGTGCACGTGCACTCGCCCAGGTTGAGGTCGCCGCCGCACCGAGCGCACAACCCACGACAGTCGGGGCGGCACACGGGTGCGAACGGAAGCTCGACTCCGATCGCATCGCGCAACATCTGATCCGGGTCGAGGTAGCCCTCGGGATCCAACGGGTACTCGTCCGAGTCCTCGTGCGGGAACGCCACGAAGAGCTCGCGCAGCTCGACAGTGAATCCCTGCTCGAACGCTTTCAGGCATCGGGCGCATCGAAGTGAAAGGGAGCCCTGGAGCCGGCCGCTGGCGAGGATGCCTTCCGCGAGCGACTCGAGGATCAGCTCACCGGTGACGGGGGTGTCCTCGCTGAGGCCGGCGAGCTCGGTCGCCAGGTCGTCGATCGTGCCCGAGACCTGCTCGGACTTCGTGGCCCCCGACCGACCAACGAGGTCGCGAACGTCGATGGCGCCGATCACCGTTCCTCCTCCTCGTCGAACAGCTGCCCCTCCTCGGGCCGAGCGAACTCGGCCTCGGCGGCGGTGGCGGGTCCTCGGAGCCGTTCGCGACCCACCTCCACCTGGTCGAGCGTGCGGTTCAGCGACTTCGTCGAGGCTTGCGAAGCCTCGAGGATCTTCCGGAGCGAGATCTCGAACTGGGCGAGCTTGCCGTCCACGTAGTCCTCCGCCTCCGAGCGCATCACGCGGGCACGTTCCTCGCCTTCGGCGACGACGCGATCTGCTTCCTTGGTCGCGCGCGCGACGATCTCTTCCTTCCGTGCCATCCGAAGCTGCTCTTCGTGCGCCTGCTCGACCATCCGCTCGCCTTCTTCGCGCGCCTTCCCGAGGAGCTCCTCCCGATCCCGCACGATCCATCGAGCCCGCTTGATCTCCTCGGGCAGCGCCTCCTGCATCTGGGCGAGCATCTCGAGGACTTCCTCGCGGTTGACCAGCACGGACGACGACAGCGGCATCGACTTGGCTTCGCGGATCAGCTCCTCGAGCTGCTCGAGTCGTGCGGCGAGGTCCATCAGCGTTCGTCCAGCCGGTCGGCGAGGGCGTCCCGCACGTGGTCGGGAACGAGACCCGAGACGTCTCCGCCGAGTCGAGCGACCTCCTTCACGAGGGAGGAAGAGAGGAACGACCATTTCGGGCTGGTCGACATGAACAGGGTCTCGACGCTCGCGAGACGATGGTTCATCTGCGCCATCTGGATCTCGTATTCATAGTCGGAGACGGCCCGGAGACCCTTGACGATGACCGCGCCATCGCCCTGGCTGCGCGCCAGATCGACGAGGAGTCCGCGGAAGGTGACCACGGTGACGTTGGGCATGCCGGAGCACGCCTCCTTGAGCATCGCGACCCGCTCCTCGAGGGAGAACATCGGCTGCTTGGAGGGGTTCTCCAGCGCACCGACGATCACCGTCTCGAAGGTTCCGGATGCCCTTCCGATGATGTCGAGATGACCGTTCGTCACGGGATCGAACGTCCCCGGACACAGGGCGGTCAGGCCCATCACACCTCCATGTCCCCTTGCAGGTCTCGTGACCGGAACAGCGTGACGACACTGTCTCCGTAGGAGAGTCGCCTCGCGACAGCCCAGTGTAGCGGAATCACACTGTTGGAACTCCTCGAGCCGCGACTGAGGACCACGGTGAAACCCTCTCTGAGCAGCGGTTTCACGTCGAGGAGCGAGAGGACGGGGTCCAGCTCGGCCTCACCGGCCTCATACGGCGGATCCAGGAACACGAGATCGAACCCCTCCCGATCAGCAGCTTCGCGTTCGAGGTACCTTCGAACATCCGAGCGCTCGATGCTCGCCCGATCGTCCATCGAGGTGCGTACGAGATTCTCCCGGACGGCGCTCAGGGCCTGGGGGGAGCGGTCCACGAACACGGCCTCCGCCGCCCCCCGCGAGAGTGCCTCGATCCCGAGCGCGCCCGTCCCGGCGTACAGATCCAACACCCGCGCGCCCTCGACGAGATCCCCGAGGCTCGAGAACACACCCTCCCTGGCCCGGTCGGACACGGGACGCACCCCGGCCGGCACCCGGGCGAGCCGCGTTCCCTTGGCGCTGCCGGCGATGACCCGCATCGACGCGAGGATAGATGGGTCGGAGGTGCGCAGATGCGGTTCCCGCTCAGGCGCTGAAGAGCCAGGCGATCGACTCCTCGAATCGGTCGCGGAGCTCGTCCAGGAGCCGGGGATGCCGCTCGAGCGTCGGATCGTCGTCGATGTGCGCGAAAGCCCGAGCCCGAGCGCGCTTCACGAGGTCCAGGTCCTCGGACAGGCGCGCGAGCTTCAGGTCCGGCATCCCCGATTGCTTCGTATCGAACAGGGTGCCCTCGCCTCGCAGACGGAGGTCTTCGTCGGCGAGTTCGAACCCGTCGGTCGTTCGGGTCAGGGCATCGATCCGCGCGCGGGCGTCGAGGTTCGTCTCCTCGGATTCGTCGAACAGGACGCAGTAAGACGCGTTCGCACCGCGGCCGATCCGCCCACGCAGCTGATGGAGCTGGGCGAGACCGAAACGCTCCGCGTTCTCGATCAACATGACGGTCGCGTTCGGCACGTCGACGCCCACCTCGATCACGGTCGTCGAGATGAGTACGTCCGCACGGCCGGAGCGGAAGTCTTCCATCACGCGCTCCTTGTCCTTCGGCCGCATCCGTCCATGGAGCAGCTCGACCCGGAGGTCGGGGAACACCTCCGTCGCGAGCCGTTCGGCCTCGGCCTCGGCCGCACGGACCTGCGTGCGGTTGCCTTCGTCGATCGCCGCGCAGACGACGAAGGCCTGCCGTCCGGCGCGGACCTCGCGCCGGACGAGGTCATAGGCGTCGGCGCGCTCCGCGTCGGAGCGCGCCGCCGACGTCCCGATCGGCTGCCGGCCTTTCGGCATCTCGTCGAGCACGACGACGTCGAGGTCGCCGTAATACGTGAGCGCCAGGGTTCGCGGGATCGGGGTCGCGGTCATGATCAGCACGTCGATCTCCCCGTCGCCCTTGCCCTTGAGCGCCATCCGCTGGTGGAGGCCGAATCGATGCTGCTCGTCGACGACCGCGAGCGAAAGGTCGTGGAACGACACGCCCTCCTGCACCAACGCGTGCGTCCCGATCACGAGATCGACGCTCCCGTCGGCGATGCCCGCGAGGATCCGTGTCCGGTCCTTGCCCGTGACGGCCGATGTCAGCAGTGCGTAGGTCAACGCCTCCGTGGCGTCGCTCTGCTGATCCTCGAGCGGATCGAGCAACGAACCCTGGCCGTCGGGAGCCTTCGCCGTCGCCGGTCCGTCCAGATGGTTCTTCGCACCGACGCCCGCGAGCAACGCCGCGACCGAGCGTGCGTGCTGTCCCGCGAGCACCTCGGTGGGAGCCATGATCGCGGCTTGGTGGCCCGATTGGATCGCGACGAGACTCGCGTGCACCGCCACCAACGTCTTGCCCGATCCCACGTCGCCCTGCAGGAGGACGTTCATCGACCGCGGGGCAGCCATCGCCTCACCGACGTCCTCGATCGCCCGGAGCTGCGCCTTCGTCGGCTCGAACGGCGTCGTCGCGAGCAGGCGATCGGTGAGCTCGCCCTCCGCGATGTGCGCGACTCCCGTCCGCTCGGACGCCAGTCGGTGTTTCCGGAACGCCACGCCCAGCTCGAGCGTGAACAGCTCGTCGAACTTCAGTCGTTCGACGGCCCGCGCCAGCTGTTCGTCATCCTCCGGGAAGTGCACGCGACGGAGCGCGGTGTCGAGGTCCTGCAGTCGCTCATCCGCGATGAGCTCGGCCGGCATCGGGTCGGCGATCGGCGGTAGCTGCTCGAGGGCGGCGAACACGAGCTCGCGGATCGTCCTGGTCGTGATGCCCTCGGATGCCCGGTGGACCGGTGTGATGCGCCCGGTGTGCACGAGATCGCGCTCGTCGCCACCGAGGATCTCCGCCTCCTGATTGGCCAACTGGAGGCGGCTGCGGTACCGGGTGACGGTCCCCGAGACCGCGACCTCCAAGCCTTCCTTGTAGATCCCGGCGGCCCACGGCTGGTTGAAGAACGTAAGGTCGAGGAAGCCCGAACCGTCGGCGATCGTGATGGTCACCATCGTCTGGCGTCGCCGGGTCATCCGCTTGGTGGTCTTGTGCACGCGGGCGATCACGGTGGCCGCTTGTCCGATCCGGAGGTCGCCGATCCGTTCCACCGCCGAGCGGTCGATGTAGCGACGCGGGTAGTGACGGATGAGGTCGCCCACCGTTCGGATGCCCATGCCGGCAAGGACGAGGTGGGCCTCCTCCCCTTTCTCCCGAAGGCCGGTCCGACGCGTGGCCAGCTTTCGGTCCACGAGCAGGACCGGGGTGTCGAGCGCGAGGGCCGAGGGAGAGACGGGCACGTCCGTGAACGGTTCTACCATCCCTGCATGACCTCCCGTCGGCTCTTGGCGCTCATCGCCGGGCTCGTGCTCGCGGTTTCGTGCGACGGTCAGCCGGCGCCGGAACCCCCGGCGGGGACGATCCCTGCGCAGAACGCCGCCGAGGCACCGCTGCTCCCTCGATCCGCCGACGCCCTCCCGGCGGCCGACCCGGAGGTGTTCGAGCGGCTCCTGGGGCAGCTGAAGGGGACGCCCGTCCTGGTCAACTTCTGGGGGTCGTGGTGCCCTCCGTGTCACGAGGAGATGCCCCGGCTCGTGGCCGCACATCAGGAGTTCGGCGACCGCGTGCAGTTCCTGGGAGTCGACATCCTGGACTCGCGGACAGAGGCGAGGGCCTTCATGGAGGAGTTCGGGATGACCTTCCCGAGCGTCTTCGACGTGCCGGATTCGATCAAGACGTCGCTCGGCCAGTTCGGTCAACCCGTGACGGTGTTCTTCCGAGCGAACGGCACCTTCTCCTTCGCGTACACGGGGCCGATCCCCGAGGAGGACCTGCACCGCCACCTCGACGCGATCGCCGCCTAGCCCGCGCCCATCAGCTCGCCCCTGGTAGCCTCGACGCACTTATGGCAGCCGTCTGTGACATCTGTGGGAAGAAGCCCTGGTTCGGCAAGTCGGTGACGTTCTCGCACAAGCGGAACAACCGCCGATGGGATCCGAACATCCAGCGCGTTCGCGCGCTCGTCGACGGCACCCCTGGTCGGGTGAACGCCTGTACGAGCTGCATCAAGGCCGGGCGAGTGACCCGGATCCCGCAGCGCCAGCACTGATCTCGAGGTTTGTCGCCCGGTTGCATCCCTGCGTAACGTCGGTCTCATCCACCGACCCGAAGGGGGAATCGCCATGCGCATCGCCCGACGCGCCGTGTTCGCCGCCGTGCTGCTCGCGCTCTTGCCGACCGCCGCGGGAGCCGGCCTGGCCGTAGGGGTCGTCGATCCGAACGACGTCCCCGGCCGACTGGATCTCGAGCTCGTGAGAGGCGTGCGGACCGCGAGTGGTCAGCCGATCACCTTCACGATCCGCACGCAAGCGCCGTTCGAGCGGGCGGTCCTCGGACCGGCGGCCAACTGGGTGAAGGTGTTCCTCAACGTCGACGTCGACTCGAACGTCGACTACGTCGGCACGATCAAGAAGACGGGCACGACGCTGAGCGTGTTCTTCTCCGGCCAGGGCGACAACTTCGAGGCCATCGCGGTGCAGCGCCCGAACCAGCGGACGATGCGCTTCACCGTTCCGGGTGGAGCGCCGCTCGCACCGAACGGTCCTGTGTCGATGCTGGTGCAGTCGCACTTCGTGAACGCGACGACATGCAGCCGCGGCTGCCTGGACGCAGCCCCGAACAGCTACAGCTTCATCGCGCTCTGAGCTGAGCGACTCAGCCCCGACGTACGGGCCCGGTCGACCAGAGCTGGTCGACCGGGCCGATCCCCTCGCCGAGCGGAAGCGCATGACGGATCGCCTCCGTGACGAAGGCCTTCCCGGCACGGACGGCGTCGAGGAGTGACGCTCCGAGAGCGAGATGGGCGGTGATCGCCGCCGACAGCGTGCATCCGGTCCCATGCGTGTGCGGCGTGTCGATCCGCTCGGCGTCGATCCACTCCTCGAACTCTCCCTCGACGAAGAGATCGCTCGCTCGATCGTGTTCGAGGTGGCCACCCTTCACGAGGACGGCCCGCGGACCGAGAGCCAGGATGGCGCCGGCCGCCCGTCGCATCCCGTCGCGGTCCTGCACCTCGAAGCCCGCCAAGCCGGCTGCCTCCGGGAGGTTGGGCGTCACTAGCGTTGCGAGCGGCAGGATCAGCCGGCGGAGCGCACCGACGGCATCGTCCGCGAGCAGCGGATGACCGTGCTTCGAGACGAAGACCGGATCGACGACGAGATGAGGCGGCCGTGTCTCCTCGATCGCCTCGGCCACCGCCTCGACGATCGCCGCGGAAGCGAGCATGCCCGTCTTCGCCGCGTCCACGCCGATGTCCCCGGCGACGGAGCGGATCTGTTCCGCCACGATGTGCGGTGAGAGCTCCTCGACGCCCGACACTCCCTTGGTGTTCTGCACGGTGACGGCCGTGATCGCGGTCATGCCGTAGACGCCCAACGCGCTGAACGTCTTGAGGTCCGCTTGGATCCCGGCCCCGCCGCCGGAGTCGGAGCCGGCGATCGTGAGCGCACGCGGCCGCTGCGCGGCGCGTTCGTTCACGATCGCCCACCGGCTACCGGAAGTGATCCCACCCCTGGTTCGTCCCTTCGGTCATCAGAGGAGCTTCCGTCCCGTCTTCGTCGACGGCGACGAGCCCCTCCTCGATGATGCCGCCGATGTCGCTGAGCGACACCCCGAACGCCTCCCGAAGCTCCGATCCGGCCTGCTCGACGGCATCGTCGTCCGGGAGGGTCGCGAGCAGCTCGTAGTCCTCGCCACCGCCGAGCGCCTCCGCGCGCGTGGCAGCCGGATGGACGGGGATGCGAGCGATCTCGAGGCGCGCCCCGGTCCCGCTCGCGGCGCAGAGCCGGGAAAGATCGAGCGTGAGCCCGTCCGAGACGTCCATCATCGACGTGACACCGTGACCGGAGAGAACCCCGGCCTCGCCCACGCGCGGGGTGGGTCGCATGAAGCGCCTGAGCGCGTCGCGCTCGTCCTCCGACCAGGAGCGTTGCGAGGCGAGCCGAAGCCCCGCCGCCGATCCGCCGAGCGATCCCGTCACCACCATGCGGTCGCCGGGGTGTGCGCCGTTCCGTCGCACCGCCCGGCCCGGTATCACCTCGCCCGTGACGCTCACGACGATCGACAACTCCTCGCCGCGCGACAGGTTCCCGCCAACCAATGAAAGGGCGAACTCGTCGCAGCATTCGCGCATGCCGCCGGCCAGCTCCACGACCCAGCCGGCATCGGTCTCGACCGGAAGGGTCAGTGCGCACAGCGCGAATCGGGGGCTCGCGGCCATCGCGGCCACGTCGCTGACGTTCACCGCGATGGCCTTGTAGCCCAGATCGCGGGGGGTGGTGAGCTCGGTCCGGAAGTGCACCCCTTCGACCATCGCGTCGGTGGTCAGCACCAGCTCGCCGGAGCCGGATCTGACCACGGCGGCATCGTCGCCCGGCCCCACGATCACCTCGGGGCCGCCGCCCGAGAGGACGCGGCGGATGGCGTCGAGCAGTTGGTCTTCGGTCAGGTCCATGGGTCCTCGGGTCTCGGCAGCACCTTCAGCCGTTGGACGCCCGGCCGCCGTCGCGCCGGACGCGGTCCGGGAGAGGCCGCCTGGGCGTTCGCTAGACTCTAGGGGTTCTCCGCCCACCCCAACGCGTTCCGCGGACCCACTATCCAGGAGGCCCGAGTGCCAGACGTGTTCGTCAACCCGACCCCGGAGGAGCTCCGCAGCTACACCGAAGAGATGCCCGAGTGTCGGATCACCGAGTTCGGGAACGTGAACGTCCAAACCCAGGTCCTGTCGAGGAGCGCCGGCAGCACGTTCGTCGTGGGTCGTCCTTCCAGCGGGAACACGATGACACGCGAGGCGTTCGACGAGATCGCCCGTCGACAGGACGAGTACATCGCCGACCGCGAGATGATCCAGATCGACGGTTGGATCGGGAACGACCCCACCCTTCGCTCCCGCGCGCGCCTCCTGATGGAGAAGCGTTTCGCGAACGTCGCCGGGATGCAGCAGAAGCTCTACTTCGCCCCCGACGACGACGAGGAACCCGAGGTCCGGGTGATCTACACACCGGGTCTTCGAGCCCCCGGCTACCCCCACGATCGGATCATCGCCGTCGATCTCGACCACAACCTGACGCGCATCCTCAACTCCGACTACTTCGGCGAGTCGAAGAAGGGCGGACTGCGCATGTGGAACAACATCGTCTTCGACAAGGGTGGCCTCGCGCTGCATGCGGGGCTCAAGGTGATCCCGACGGCCGCGGGCGACAAGGTCTTCATGATCATCGGGCTCTCCGGAACCGGGAAGACGACGACGACGTTCACCACGCAGAACGGTTCCAAGCCGATCCAGGACGACTTCGTCGGCCTGATGCCCGGCGGGCTCGCCTACGGAACCGAGAACGGGTGTTTCGCCAAGACCTTCTCCCTCGACCCCGAGTTCGAACCGTCGATCTACGGCGCGGTCACCAAGCCCACCACGTACCTGGAGAACGTCTACCAGGACGAGTCGGGGAAGGTGAACTTCTTCGAACAGAGCTACACGCAGAACGGGCGTGCGGTCTTCGAGATGCAGGATCTGCTCGCGTCCGAGGACGCGCGCAACGTGGGGCCCGTTGACTACCTCCTGATCTTGAACCGCAACGAGAACATCATCCCGGCGGTCGCGAAGCTGACCCAGGAGCAATCGGCCGCCTACTTCATGCTCGGCGAGACGACGGGCACCTCGGCCGGAGGCGCCGACGAGGAAGGCAAGTTCCTCCGGGTGCCGGGCACCAATCCGTTCTTCCCCCTCCCCCACGGTCTCCAGGGCAACCGGCTCCTGGAGCTCCTCGCGACCCATCCCATCGAGACGTATCTGCTCAACACGGGCCGCGTGGGGGGCACGGATGGCGACGACCGCTCGAAGAAGGTCAAGATCCCGCACACCTCGGCCTGTGTGAAGGGGATCGCCGAGCAGACGATCGTGTTCGAAGAAGACCCCGACTTCCGGTACCAAGTCGCCAGCGACGTTCCGGAGTTCGACGACACCGAGCTCTTGCGTCCCGTCCTGTTGTACGAGCGCACCGGCAGGATCGAGGAGTACCGCGGCATCGTCGAGCGACTGAAGCTGGAGCGGGTGCAGCACCTGCAGCAGTTCTCCGAGCTGTCCGAGGACATCATCAAGGCGGCCGGCTAGCCCAGCCGCAGCTCATACCCCTTCGCGAGGTGGTTCGTCTATGGGCGGTGAGCGGTGGTTTGACGCTTATACCCGAGGGGGGTATATCCTTTCGCACTCAGGGAGGAGAGCTTTGGATCACGGACCGCACGATGAGCACCACGCCCCCGGCGACCACGAGGGCCACGGCGACCACGAGGGTCACTCCGGGCACGAGGGTCCCGGCGACCACGAGGGTCACTCCGGGCACGAGGGTCACGGCGACCACGAGGGTCACGCCGGGCACGAGGGTCACGCCGACCACGAGGGTCATGGGGGTCATGGAGGTCACGCGGGGCACGCCGCGATGTTCCGAGATCGGCTCTGGATCAGCGTCGCCCTGACCATCCCGATCCTCGCCTTCTCCGAGATGATCCAGGACTGGCTCGGATTCCGGATGCCGGAGTTCCCCGGCGGCGAACTCGTCCCCCCGATCCTCGGCACCGCCGTCTTCCTGTACGGGGGCCAGCCGTTCCTCACCGGCGGCCTCGAGGAAGCCCGCGCACGCCGTCCGGGGATGATGCTGTTGATCGCGCTCGCGCTCACCGTCGCGTTCGGAGCGAGCATCGCGAGCGCGTTCGGATGGCTCGACCTCGAGTTCTGGTGGGAGCTCGCGCTCCTCGTGGACGTGATGCTCCTCGGTCACTGGATGGAGATGCGAGCGATCGGCCAGGCGTCGAGCGCCCTCGAGGCGCTCGCCTCGCTGCTCCCCGACACTGCCGAGCGGCTGACGGACGCGGGTATCGACGTCGTCCCGCTCGATGCGCTTCGCGTGGGCGACGTCGTGCTCGTCCGGCCGGGCGGTCGCGTGCCCGCCGACGGGGTGATCGTCGATGGCGAGGCCGCGTTCGACGAGTCGATGATCACCGGGGAGTCTCGGCCCGTGACCCGATCCGTCGGCGACCGGGTCGTGGGGGGCACCGTCTCCACCGACTCCGCGGTCCGCGTGCGGATCGCGGCGGTCGGCGAAGCAACCACCCTCGCCGGCATCCGCCGTCTCGTCGAGGAGGCACAGGCATCGCGATCGCGCGCGCAAGCGCTTGCGGATCGAGCGGCGGCGCTCCTGTTCTTCGTGGCGCTCGCATCGGCCGTGGTCACCGTGATCGCCTGGCTCGCGATCGGCGAGCCTGATCAGGCGATGGAGCGCACCATCACGGTGCTCGTGATCGCGTGCCCGCATGCGCTCGGACTCGCGATCCCGCTCGTGATCGCGATCTCCACTGCCACGTCGGCGAGAGCGGGGATCCTCATCAAGGATCGGCTCGCGCTCGAACGGATGCGGACGATCGACACGGTGTTGATGGACAAGACCGGAACCCTCACGACCGGCAGACCGACCGTACGAGCCGTGATCGTCGACGGCCGCGACGACAGCTCGGTCCTCTCGATGGCGGCCGCGGTGGAAGCGGACAGCGAACATCCGTTGGCCCGGGCGATCGTCGAGGAGGCGCGTCGGCGTGGGCTCGCGGTCCCCGCCGCGTCCGGGTTCCGATCGATGGCCGGTCGTGGCGTTCGCGCGGCCATCGACGGCACCGAGGTCGCGGTGGGTGGCCCGGCGCTCCTCCGAGAGATGGGGCTGGATGCGCCCGGCGGGCTCGCGGAGCGCGCGGCGACGTGGCGGGAACGCGGTGCCGTCGTCCTCACCGTCGTCGAAGACGAGAAGCCCATCGGTTCGATCGCCCTGGAAGATGCGGTTCGTCCGGAATCGCGTCAGGCGGTGCGTGACCTGCGAGCGGAAGGGCTCCGCGTCGTGATGATCACCGGAGACGCGCGCGAGGTCGCCGAAGCCGTCGGCGAAGACCTGCGCATCGACGAGGTGCGAGCCGAAGTCCTCCCGGAACACAAGGCCGCGGTCGTCGCCGAGCTCCAAGAGGAGGGGCGGCGCGTGGCGATGGTCGGCGACGGCGTGAACGACGCGCCTGCGCTCGCTCGTGCGGACGTGGGCATCGCGATCGGAGCCGGCACCGACGTCGCGATCGCGTCCGCCGGCGTGGTGCTCGCGAGCGATGACCCGCGCGGTGTCTCGAGCGTGCTGCGTCTGTCACGTGTCAGCTACGCCAAGATGATCCAGAACCTCGTATGGGCTACGGGCTACAACGCGCTCGCGATCCCGCTCGCCGCGGGAGTGCTCGCCCCCTGGGGGTTCGTCCTTCCCCCCGCCGTGGGCGCGATCGCGATGAGCCTGTCGACGATCGTCGTCGCACTCAACGCACTGCTCCTCAAGCGGCTGGATCTTCGTCCGACGGGGGACGCGACGACGGCCGTCCCAGCAGGAACCCACTGACGAACTGCGTCGCGGCCGGGACGGCCAGCACGAGGTAGTACCAGTTGAAACTCGAGGCATCGTCGATGAACGCACGCCCTTGCGTTTGGACGCTCGCGAACAGCAGGAAGAGGCCCATCAGGGCGAACCAGAGGCCGGCGCGCGACGCCACGAACAACGCGTAGAGCAGATGGTCGCGGCGGACCGCGGAATCCATCGGGCGCCGCAGCCAGTACACGAGCGAGCGAACGCCGAGCAGCCCGAAGACGGCGGCGACGGCGAGCTCGACGAAGTTCACCGGTCTTCCTCTCGGAGCATCGCGACCACCTCGTCGTCCGACACCTGATCGAAGTCCTGGTACCACTCCCCCACGGCGAGGAAACCGAACGGCTCCTCGAGGAGCACCACGTCGTCCGCTTCGGGCTCGAGGTGGGCGCGCGCGGCCGGCGGCCCGACCGGGGCGGCGAAGACGACGCGATCGGCGCCGGCCGCGCGCGCCCACCGGAGGGCGGCGACGGCCGTGGCGCCGGTCGCCACGCCGTCATCCACGACGACCACGATCCTGCCGGCGACCGGCGCCGGCGCCCGCCCACTTCGGTAGACGGCCTCACGCCGCGCGATCTCTGCTTCCTGCCGGACTGCCTCCCGGTCGATGTACTCGGGCGGCACGCCGAGCTGGCGGACCGCGCGCTCGTGCAGGACCATCACGCCGGGCGCGACCGCTCCGATCGCGAGCTCCGGGTTGTCGGGCGCGCGGAGCTTCCGTGGGATCACGACGTCGAGTGGCGCCTCGAGCGATCGCGCCACCGGGAGCGCGACCGCCACGCCGCCACGCGGGATCGCCAGGACGGTGGCGGGACCGGATACCCGCTTCGCCATGACCGCGGCGAGTGCCGCGCCGGCCTCGTCCCGGTTCCGGAACACGCTCCCGATCATCGCATTGCTCCGCGTGCCCGCCCCCGATTAGCATGGGCTGCGTCCCGACGGACCCGAGGAGGCACCAGGTGGTTCACGCGTACATCCTGATCCAGACGGAGGTGGGGAAGGCGGCTTCGGTCGCCAACGCCGTGCGGAGCACCACCGGTGTGACGGAAGCCGAAGACGTCACCGGCCCCTACGACGTCATCGTGCGGGCCGAAGCCGAGAGCGTGGACGACCTCGGGAAGCTCGTCGTGGCGCGGATCCAAGCCGTCGAGGGGATCACCCGGACCCTGACCTGCCCGGTCGTTCATCTGTAGGCATCAGCCGCCCAGCTCCCGAACCCCCGTGCTCTTCCGTTCCGCTTCGTGCCGCTCGACCGCGAGATCGAGGAGCCGCTCGACGAGCTCCGCGTAGGGCAATCCGGACACCTCCCAGAGCTTCGGATACATCGAGATGGAGGTGAATCCGGGGATGGTGTTGACCTCGTTCACCCACAGTCGGTCCTCGCCAAGCAAGAAGAAGTCCACACGGGCCATCCCGGCGCACCTGGCCGTGCGGAACGCGGCGACCGCGAGTCGCTGCACCTCCTCGAGCACCTCCGGCTTGAGATCGGCGGGGATGAGGAGCTGCGCCCCCTCCTCATCGAGGTACTTGGCCTCGTAGTCGTAGAACTCGTGCCCCTTCGGCACGATCTCTCCGGCGATGGACGCGACGGGCTCGTCGTTGCCGAGGACCGCACACTCGATCTCGCGAGCGCCTTCGGCCGCCTTCTCCAACAGGGCGTAGCGCGCGTAGCGGAACGCCTCGTCGAGACCCGCGGCGAGACCGACCCCGGAGCTCACCTTGGAGACGCCCACGGACGAGCCCAGGCTCGTGGGTTTCGTGAACAGCGGGTATCCGAGCGCCTCTGCGGAAGCCTCGATCGCCTCGGGATCGTCCGCCCACTCTTTCTCGTGGACCGTCTCGAACGGCCCCACGGGGAGGCCCGCCTGTAAGAACAGTTGCTTCTGCACGTCCTTATCCATCCCGATCGCCGAGCCGAGGACCCCCGCGCCGACGTACGGGACACCGGCCAGCTCGAACAGACCCTGGATCGTCCCGTCTTCGCCGAACGGTCCGTGGAGGACGGGGAACACGACGTCGATCGGCTCGCGGGTTCCGTCGGCGGCGACCAGCTCTCGCGACCCGGACTCCGCCGCCAGCTCGACCTCGGTGCCGCTGCCCCCGGTGACCTCGGGCATCTTCCCCGTCTCGGTCGGCAGGGCGGGCGGGCCGGGGAGCCGGTGCCATCGCCCGTCCCGGGTGATCCCGATCGGCACCACCTCCGTTCGCTCGGCATCGAGCGCGTCGATCACGGAGCGCGCGGAGAGACACGAGATCTCGTGCTCCGCCGACCGACCCCCGAACAGGACCGCGACGCGGCGGCGATTCATGCCTTCTCGAGGGCTCGCGTGAAGTCCTCGATCAGGTCATCCGGATCTTCCAAGCCGACGGCGACACGCAGGAGCCCGTCTCCGATGCCCGCGGCCCGTCTGGCCTCGGGGTCGACCTGCCGGTGCGTGGTGGAGGCAGGGTGTGCGACCAAGGTCATCACGCTCCCGAGGCTCCCGGCGATCCATCCGAGCTGCAGCGCCTCCGCGACACGGCTGCCCGCCTCGAGCCCGCCCGCCACCTCGAACGCGAGTGTGCCGCCGAAGCCTCGCAGCTGGCGCTTCGCCACCTCGTGCTGCGGGTGCGACGCCAGTCCCGGATAGTGGACCCGCTCCACGGATGGATGCGCTGCGAGGACCGACGCGAGCCGTCCGGCCGACGTGCAATGGTGCTCCATCCGCAGGCTGAGCGACGCGAGACCCCGCAAGGAGAGCCATGCCTCGAGGGGCTGCATGGTTCCCCCGAGGTCGATCACCGTGTCGCGCAGCTTCCGGAAGAGGTCTTCGTTCGTGCAGGCGACCCCACCGATCAGATCCGCGTGCCCACCGATGTACTTCGTCGCCGAGTGGATCGCCACGTCGAAGCCGAGCGTCACCGGATTGCACAGGTACGGCGACGCGAACGTGTTGTCGACCGCAGACAGGACGCCGGCTTCCCGGCACAGGCCCGCGAGCGCCGTCAGGTCGGGCACGGTCGTCGTGGGGTTCACGATGGTCTCGCAGTAGAAGAGATCGGCCCCCGGGAGCGCGTCGCGAACCTGATCCAGGTCCGTCGGATCGACGAAGGTCGCCTCGACGCCGAACCGGGGCAGGATGTTCCGCAGGATCGAGACCGTTCCGCCGTAGAGCGCCGTTCCCGCCACGATCCGTGAACCCGATCTCGCCACCGTGAGGAACAGCGATGAGATCGCGGCGATACCGGAGGCGAACCCCATCGCGGACTCCGACTCCTCGAGGTCTGCCATGGCGGACTGGAAGGCGTCGATCGTCGGGTTGCCGTAGCCGCGTGAGTAGACGTATCCGGGCCCGTCGAACCGGATCGCGCGCGCGAACTCCTCGTTCGTCTCGAATCGGAAAGTGGACGACTGGAAGATCGGCACGCTGCTCGACAGCTGTTCGGGCGGTGGTGGCCGATGGATGTGCACGGCGCGCGTCTGGAAGCGCCTTTTCTTCGCCGGATCGGTCATGGGCGGGAGCCTACTTCGTCCACCGTCGCGGATATCGCTCCCGGAGGTCGAGGACCAGCTCGGTGATCGCATCGACGACCTGAACGGTCAGCTCGCGCAACGGCGGCTGCTCTCCGTCGGGCACCACGGGGAGCTCGACGGGATGCCCGACGGTCGTCCAGATCGGCCGACCGAGCTTCAGCGACCCTTTGCCGGACTTCTGCCAGACGGCCTGGGACCCCCAGCTGGCCATCGGGATCACCGGCGCCCCCGACTGGAGCGCCAAACGGGCCGTCCCGGTCTTCCCTTCCATCGGGAGCCCGTCCTCGCGCTTCGTGACCGTCCCCTCGGGATACACGACGATCACCTCCCCACGTTCGAGCGCGGCCACCGCACGGTCGAGAGACGACCGGTCGCGCTTCCCGCGCGAGACGGGGATCTGGCCGGCGCCTCGAAGCGCCCTTCCCACGACGGGGATCCGGAAGAGGTCCTCCTTCGCGAGGAACCGCGGGCGACGGCCGGCCCGGACCACGGCGTCCCCGTTCGTCAGCGGATCGAGATAGGAGATGTGGTTGCACGCGATGATCGCCGGGCCGGTGGTGGGGATCCGGTCCAGGTGCTCGTGGGAGAGCCCGAACCACAACCGGAGCGGGGGAAGGCAGACCGCCTTCGCGACGTGATACCAGGGTTCCGTGAGGCCTCCTTCGGATCGGAGGCCGTGAGGGTACCGCGGAGCCTCGGCTAGGCTGGCGAACCCGTGCGTGCGATCGCGATCCCGATGAAGTCCCTCGGCGATGCGAAATCCAGGCTGTCTTCGTTCCTGACCCCCCTCGAACGGGGAGCGCTCGCCCTCGCGATGTTCGAGGACGTCTTGGACGTCACGCTCGCCGTCGACGGGTGGGAGACATGGGTGGTTTCGGCGGACGAGAGCATCCTGGAGATCGCGATGGGCCGCAGCGCCCACGGCATCGCGGAGGCGCGACCCTCACTGCGATCGGCGATCCATCAGATCGAGGCCGAGGCGGCCGCTCGACAGACGGAGGCCCTCGCGATCCTGCACGCGGACACGCCTCTCGTCACGACCGAGGCGCTCCGGGCGGCGCTGCACACCCTGGGGCCGGTCGTGATCGCGCCGTCCGCCGACGAGCGAGGAACCAATCTCCTGCTCCGGCGGCCGCCCGGCGCCATCGCCAGCCGCTTCGGACCGGACTCGTTCCGCCGGCATCTGGAGACCGCGGCCGAGCGAGGCTTGCCCACCGCCGTCGTCGAGCGGGAGGAGCTCTCGTTCGACCTGGACGAACCGGGCGATATCCTCACCGTGCTGGAGACACATCGCCCCGGTCGAACGTTGGACGTCTGCCGGGACATGGATCTCGCGGGAAGACTTGCCGCACGGACCTGACGGGAGCGGACGTGGATCAGGGAACGATCAAGGACTTCGACGAGAGCGAGCGAACCGGGTCGCTCCTGACCGACGATCGAACCGTGGTGGCGATCGACGAGGGATCGCTGGAGGGGTCGGGGGTCCTCACGCTGCGGATCGGACAGCGCGTGAGGTTCGATATGGAGCAACGGGACGGCGCCCCCGTTGCCCGTTCGCTCCGCCTCGTGACCTGGGACGCTGACTGACCGGTCCCGCTAGCCTGAGTTGTTCCCGAGCACCTGGTGACGGAACTCCTTGCCCGGCGTGAACGCCGGCAGATCCCGCTCGGGGACCACGATCGGAACCTCCGGCTGCCGGGGGTTGCGCGCGATCCGGCGGTTCCGGTGCTTGCGTTCGAACGTCCCGAAATCCGCGAGGGTGACACGGTCGCCCACCACCACGGTTTCGCGAACGGTGTCGATGGCCGCATCGATCACGCGCCCGACCTCAGCCTTGCTCAGACCGGTCTTCTTCGCGACCTCCGTGACCAAGCCGCCCTTGTTCATGGTTGCTCCGCTCCCTCCAGGGTCGTCGTGGTTCCCTTCGAACGTACCGAACGCGGACCGGAAGGGTCAACCGAACTGTTCTGCGGGGGAATCCTTCCGGTCGCTCGCGGGACGGGCGAATGCCTCCGGTAGACTGGCCCCACTCTGGGGCGTGGTGTAACGGCAGCACGACAGGTTCTGGCCCTGTTAGTCGAGGTTCGAATCCTTGCGCCCCAGCTCCGCGAGTCCAGGGTCAGGTCTCGCCCTGGGATCAGAGGCCCAAACCGACGAGCAGCCCGACCAGGACCACGGCGAGGCTCATCCCGAACAGGGCCAACGTCTGACCGACTTCGCTACGTAAGCCGTCCTCGTCATCTTCTTTCTGCATATGACGTCGATACCCCGATGGCGGTCGTTCCATACGGATGATGTCGGAGTCTTCGCGACGAACTTGAGCCCCGCCGCGTCTCCTAGGCGGCACGCTCGGCCCCCTGCGGGTCGAGGAGGTCGAGCACCGCTGATTCCACGGCCGCGCGGACCCGATCATCGGCGAGATCACGTCCCCGCGGCAGTTCGATCGTTTCGCCGTTGAGGAACCGTTCGATCACGCGGGGATCGACATAGGACGCTCGGCAGACGGCCGGCGTGTTCCCGAGGGCCTCCGCGACCTCCTTCACGACCGTCGAGACCACCCGCTTCCGGGAAGTGACCGAGGTCAGCCCTTCCTCCTGGGAGGCGAGGAGCGCGGCCATGAGCACCGTGGCGTGCCAGGTCCTGAAGTCCTTCGCGGAGATCTCTTCGTCCGCCAGATCCTTCAGGTAGGCGTTGATGTCCTCGGAGCGGACGTCGCGCCATGTCGACCCGTCTCGATAGGCGAGCAGCTCCTTGCCTCCCCCCTTGCGTCGGAGGAGCGAACCCGTGAGGCGGGCGAGCGCCGGATCCCGGATCGCCTGGACGCGGCGCTGGCCCCCCTTGGCGGCGAAGTCGAAGCGAACCTCGTCACGGCTCACCCGCACGTGGCTGCGCCGGAGCGTCGCGAGCCCGAAGGACCCGTTCTCTTCCGTGTACGCCTCCGAGCCGATGCGGAAGAAACCGAGATCCAGGAGACGGACTGCTCCGGCGAGCGCCCGGTCGCGCGTCAGGCCACGTGAGGTGATGTCCCGGTCGCACATCTTCCGCATCGCCGGGAGACGCCGCGCCAGACGCAGGGCACGGTCGAACTTCTGGCGGTCGCGACGAGCGCGCCACGCGTCGTGATACAGGTACTGCTTCCTGCCGGCGTCATCGGTGCCCACCGCCTGGAGATGTCCGCGCTCGTCCGGACAGATCCACACGCTCTCCCACGCGGGAGGGATCGCCAGCGAACGGATCCGCGCGACCGTCTCGTCGTCGCGGACCCGCTGGCCGTTCGGGTGGACGTAGGTGAAGCCTCGCCCCTGGCGACGACGGGTGATGCCCGGTGTCGTGCATCGCACACGCTTGAGCGCGCTCATCGTCTCCCGCCCTCGCCCGCGGGTTCGTCGAACGTCACGTCGACCCGTTCCTCGGGGCGGGCTCGCTCTTCTTCGGCCTGACTCGCGAGAACCCCTTTGTCCTCCTCGGTGAGTGGCGGCCCCGTGAGCGATCGTGGCCAGAGTCGGCGGGCGCGCACGACGTTGATCTCGGCCGCGAGGAGGAAGAGTTGCCCGGCCAGGGAGATCCAGGCGAGCAGCCCGATCACGATCGCGAAGAACCCGTAGACCAACGATGCCCGGCTGATCTGGCGCTCCACGACCCAGCCCCCGAGCATGAGCAGCACCGTCCACGACACCGCGGCGAAGATCGCCCCGGGCAACACGTCTCGCCAGCTCACGGGAGCGACCGTGAGGACCCGGAACGCGAATGAGAACACGGCAACGGACATGAGCAGCGTCCCGACCAAGGACAGCGCATCGAGGAGTGCGGCGTTCCATCCCGTCTCGCCACCGGTCCCCGCGAGGAGCGTCGCCAGCACGATCGACCCACCGAACACGAAGAGGAGCAGGAACGCGCGCATCACGCGCGCGATCAACCCTGGACGCTCGACGCGCGGAACGTCCCAGACCTCGTCCATCGCGTTCTGTCCAGCTGCGACGATCGCGGTACCCGTCCACAACGCGCCGACGATGCCCACCGCGAGTAGGAATGGCGAGCTCGACAACTGACGGACGCTCTCGTCGATCGTGTCGCGGATCTGAGGCCCCACGACGGGGAACTGATCGACCACGGAGTTCAGTAACCGTTCCCGGAGCTGCGGATCGTCGCGGAGCAAGAAAGACGCGATCGTGGCGAAGACCAGCAGAAGCGGGAACAGTGAGAAGAAGCCGTAGTACGCGATCAGTGCGGCCAGCTGACTCGCCCGGTCATCTCCGAACTTCTTGAGGACGGCGAACGGGAACGCGAGGACCGTGTGCCGCCGCTGCATATCGTCGGCACGCCGCAGGATCCGCTGCACCGCGCCGTCTCTCGCTTCCGCCATGACCGCATTCCTTCCCTCGCCCCAACAAGGCCAAACGCCGAGGTGAGACCGGTGCCCGCTGGGTACGCTGTCAGCATGACGTCATCAGGAACCGCCGGTACGGAAGGACGTTGTCCGATCTGCGGCAAGGGCACCCTCGCGGACATCGACTTCGACGGAGAGGCGCAGTTCCAGGACCCGGAGAGCCGGCAGGTGGATACGTACACCTGCGGGCACGAGGTGCCTCGAGCCCCCCTCGAGGTGGCCGACTCCGATCGCTTGGACGTCGAGCAGCGGACGTCCGAGGAGACCGCGTCGCCTTCACCGGTGGAAGAGGCAGCGTTCGAGGCCAAGGACGAGACCCGCTAGGGATCTCGTGAGCGGGTGGCCGAAGGCGCGGCCACGCCTTGCGTCTCCTCAGCCGCGGCCGGAGACGGAGATGGCGAGGGGATCGTGCTGGGCGAGGGTTCCGGTGACGGCTCCGGCTCCGGCTCCGCTGAGGGCGACGGTTCCGGCGACGGTGCGGGCTCTGTTTGCGGCGAGGCGGGTGGTGGCACCGGGGAGGGTGCCGGTGCGACCGAAGGTGGCGGCGGGGGCGGATCCGCGTAGAAGGCGTAGCTGACACGCGGGAACGCCGCCACGGGCATGCCGGCGGTCGCCTCGGTCATGAAGTCGTGCCAGATCTGGGCGGGGACGGTTCCCCCGTAGACCTCCGGGAAGCCCGCCACGTTGCGCATCGGTCGTGCGCCGTCCGGGTAGCCGACCCACACGCACGTCGCGAGCTGTGGCACGTACCCACAGAACCACGCATCCGTGGCGTGCTGGGCGGTGCCCGTCTTGCCGGCCGCGGAGCGGCCGGCGAGACGGGCCGCAGTCCCGGTGCCGTGGTCGATCACGCCCTGCAGGACACGCGTGACGGTGTCCGCGTCCTGAGCGGATACGGCGGTGCTGCCGACGCTCGCGAGCCCGCGCAACGGTCCCTGGAGGGTCGTGCCATCTGCTGCGGCGACGCGCTCCACCCCCGTCGGCTCAACGTAGACGCCCCTGGCGGCCAGCGTGGCGAACGCCGAGGTCATGTCCAGCGGACTCACCTCGGAGGTCCCGAGGCCGATCGAGCACACATCGGCGAGCCGCGAGCGGATGCCCATCCGGTGAGCGACGTCCGCGACGGCCTCCGGCCCGACCTCGACCGTGAGCTGCGAGTAGATCGTGTTCACTGAGCCGGCCATCGCGTTCTCGAGTGACATGGTCCCCGCCCATTGGTCACCTGCGTTGGTCACCGTCCACGGCTTGCCGTTCGTCTCGCAGAACGGATCGGGGATCGTCATCGCAGACGGACCGTATCGGACCTCGAGCGGCGAGATCCCCCGCTCGAGCGCGGCCAGCAGGACGAACGGCTTGAACGCGCTTCCCGCCTGGCGTCGTCCCTGGGTCGCGAGATTGAACTCGCTCCGGCTGAAGCTCCGCCCGCCGACCATCGCCCGGATCGCCCCGGTGCGGGGATCGATCGCGACCAGCGCAGCCTCGGGGTCGTTCGGGGCAGGGAGGTGGGAGCGGATCGCGCGCTCTGCGGCTCGCTGCCACCCCATGTCGAGTGTCGTGCGAACACGGAGACCTCCCCGGTACAGGGCGTCCAGCCCGTAGCTCGCCTTGAGGTCGCGCCGGACGTGTTCCATGAAGTACGGGGCCGCCGATCGCACGAGCGGCTCCTCGGTCAGCCGGAGCGGACGGGCCTGGAGCAGCAGAGCCTTCTCTGCTCCGATCGAGCCGACCTCCACCATCCGGTCGAGCACGAAGTTCCGATAGCGGTGCGCCACCTCGGGGTGCTCGAAGGGGTCGCGGGCCGACGGAGCCGCGATCAGGCCCGCGAGCGTCGCCGACTGCAATACGGACAGGTCCTTGGCGTCACGATCGAAGTAGGTCCGCGCCGCCGCCTGGACACCGTAGGCGCCGTGTCCGAAGTAGACCGTGTTGAGGTACCCCTCGAGGATCTTCTCCTTGGACGACGTGTGCTCGAGCTTGACCGCGAGGATCGCTTCGTGGACCTTCCGCCCGATCGACCGCTCGGGCCCGGTCAGCACGTTCTTCACGTACTGCTGGGTGATCGTCGACCCGCCTTGACTCATGGAGCCGCTCGTGACGTTCGCCCACGTCGCGCGAACGACCGAGCCGAGATCGAGACCGTCGTGCCGGTAGAAGTCGGCGTCCTCGACGGCCACGACCGCGCGCCGGAGCGACATCGGCATCTGCGAGAACGGGATCAGCACGCGATCGACGCCGGCATGCAGCTCGGCTACCTCGTGCCCCGTCCGGTCGAGGAGTTTGGTCGTCTCCGCCAAAGGGGGGATGTCCGGCAGCTCCGTCGTCACGAAGAGCGCGGCGAGCGCGCCGCTGACCGAGAGCATCGGGAGGAGAACCGCGAGAGCCGCGATCCAGACGAGGCGCCGGCGCCGGCTCATCGTCGGGACGGGCGCCGCCGCCACCCAGGCATCGTCGAGCGTCGGACAGGAAGGTCCGACCGTTCGGAGCCGGGTCGCGGGGATCGCACTCATCGTGATTGGGGGGCAAACGGTATGGAGCAACCTACCCGTCGAGGTGCCGCGCCAAACCCTCAGGGGCGCGACACGGTGTAGTTGGAGGCACCGCCGGGTAAGAGGCGGCCATGCACATCGGGAGGATCGTCCGCGAGGTCGAGGCGCTTCCGGACACGGAGGTGGAGCCCCTCCCGGTCTCGGAGCCGACGCCCGAGCCAGTCTCGGAGCCCGTACACCAGCCCGCGTGAGATGGCCGAAGTCGTTCCCATCGTCGGATCCGTCCGAGGGTTCCGATGGTGGCGTCTCTCCGGAGACGGTGAGCTCCTGTCACCGTGGCGCGGGCCGGTCCGCTGGCGACCCGGTGAGAACGAAGCGTCGTGCCTCGCCCGGCGCGGGATGTTCGGCTGGAAGATGTCGCGAGCGCCACATCCACGAGGGTGTCCCTCGACCGCCTGCGAATGCGGCTTCTACGCGCTCCATTCCCTCCCGGAGACGAACGGCGGCCTTGACAGAGCCATCTGGGACATCGACACAGCGACGTCGGGCGGCGGGCACCGCCTCGTCCTCGGCGTCGTTGCGGGGTACGGGCGGGTCCTCATCGGCACCGAGGGCTGGCGCTCCCGGTTCGGACGGATCCTCGCGCTGTTCGCGGGCCCGGCAGTTACGAACCACACACGGGAGATGGGTGTCGCCGCGGCCGCGTACGAGATACCCCTGTACCGCGATCTCGAGGCCTTCGTGTCGGAATGGGGCCCGGACAGGGCCGAGGTCGGTTCCCTGACTGCCTGAGCCTGCGTCGCACGCCGATACCATGGCGCTCCTACATCGAGGAGGCGCACGTGGCGACATCGACCGATCAACGGATCCCCGTCACCCTGGTGCCGGGCGACGGCATCGGCCCGGAGGTGACCGAGGCTGCCCGGCGGATCGTGGAGGCGTCGGGGGCCCCGATCGACTGGGAGGAGCGCGAGGCCGGCGCGGAGGTGTTCAAGAAGGGCCTTCCGTCGGGGGTTCCGGAGGAAACGATCGCATCGCTCTCGCGGACACGCGTGATGCTGAAAGGACCGCTCGAGACGCCCGTCGGCTTCGGTGAGAAGAGCGCGAACGTCACGCTCCGCAAGCTCTTCGAGACGTACGCGAACGTCCGACCGGTGCGAGAGCTCCCGGGCGTCAAGACGCCGTACAGCGGCCGGGGCATCGATCTCGTCATGGTCCGGGAGAACGTCGAGGACCTCTACGCCGGGATCGAGTACATGCAGACGCCGGGCGTCGCCGAGGCCCTCAAGCTGATCTCGGTCAAGGGGTGCGAGAAGATCGCCCGATTCGCCTTCGAGTACGCGCGGAGCGAGCACCGAACGCAGGTCACGTGCGCGACGAAAGCGAACATCATGAAGCTCTCGGAGGGAACGTTGAAGCGCGTCTTCGAGCAGGTCGCGCCGGACTATCCCGACATCGAGCCGTGGCACCTGATCGTCGACAACTGCGCGCACCAGCTGGTGAAGCGGCCGGAGCAGTTCGATGTGCTCGTCATGACCAACATGAACGGCGACATCCTGTCGGATCTGTCGAGCGCGCTCGTCGGCGGTCTTGGTTTCGCGCCCAGCGCCAACATCGGGAGCGAGGTCGCGATCTTCGAGGCGGTGCACGGGTCGGCCCCGAAGTACACGGGCAAGAACGTCATCAACCCGACCGCGTTGATCCTCTCGGCCGTGCTGATGCTGCGCTACCTCCAACTCTTCGAGCAGGCGGACGCCATCGAGCACGCCGTGCTGGTCACCCTCGAGGACGGCGTGCTGACCGGCGACGTGGTCGGCTACGGCAACGGCGCGTCCACGACCGAGTACACGGAGACGATCATCGGCAACCTAGGCCGTCGATCCGAGGGGTGGGCGGTTCGCGAGCACGAGCCGCTCGTCCTCCCGAAGCTCTCCGACGACATCGACTACGTGAAGCCCGATTCGCGGGCGGTCGTCGGCATGGACGTGTTCGTCGAGTCACCCATGGGGCCCAGCGAGCTCGGCGCCTCCCTGATGGAGCTGACACATGAGACGCCCCTCTCGCTGAAGCTGGTGTCCTCACGAGGAACGAAGGTGTTCCCCCCGACCGGGGCGATCACCGACACCGTCGATCACTACCGGTGCCGGTTCATCATCAAGGAGACACCCGGCGACCTCTCCGACGACGACGTGCACCAATTGTTGGTGGCGATCAGCCGGCGACACCGCTGGATGCACATCGAGAAGCTGCAGGAGTTCGACGGAGAGCTCGGCTTCACCCGGGACCAGGGCGAGAACTGAGCCGGGACGGACGGCTTCGCCGTCCGTCCCGGCTCTCAGGTCCGAGCCTTTCTCCTAGTGGCGGAAGGGTGTGGCCAGGATGGCCACGAAGCCGCTGTAGACCTTGCGCCCCACGGCGCGACGGTCCTGGCGCTGTCCCGTCCGCGTGGTCCGGGACCGGCGGAACGCTTCAGCCTCGCGCACACGATCGCGGATCTGCTCCCTCGCCATGTCTCCCGTGATCATCTTCCCGCCCCCTTGCTCGGTAACGGATCTGACGGTACGTGGGTGAGGGATCCCAGGCGGTGTCCGGGGGCACGGATGCCCGGTGACCTTGGGCACGGCGCGGAGGTGTCGCACGACACCTCCGCCGCCATGATGGTTCGATGACCACGGTTGCCGTGATCGGGCTGGGTGCCATGGGCGGCCGATTCGCGCGGCGGTTCCTCGCCGCCGGCCACGACGTGATCGTGTGGAATCGGACACCCGGGAGGGCAGCGGAGCTCTCGGAGCTCGGCGCGGCGCCGGCGGAGAGCCCCGCCGACGCCGCCCGCAAGGCCGAGGCGCTCATCACAGTCGTCTCGGATCCCGCGGCGCTCCGCGCCGTCACCGAGGGTGCTGACGGGATCGCCGCGGGCGCGGACGGCTCGACCACGGTGATCGAGATGTCGACCGTCGGGCCCGGATCCGTGCGGTGGCTCTCCTCCGCCCTGCCGCCCGAGACCGGGCTCCTCGACGCCCCGGTGCTGGGGAGCGTGTCGGAGGCGGAGGACGGCACGCTGAAGGTGTTCGTGGGCGGACCGGCGTCCCTCGCCGAGCGATGGACGCCGCTCCTTTCCGCCCTCGGCTCCCCCAGCCACGTCGGGCCGCTCGGCGCCGGCGCATCGGCCAAGCTGGTCGCCAACGCGACCTTGTTCGGCACGCTCGCGGTGCTCGGTGAGGTCGTGGCGCTCGCCGACGGCCTCGGGCTCTCCCGTGACGTCACCTTCGACGTGTTGGCCGCGACGCCGCTCGCCGGTCCCGCCGAGCGCCGCCGCCCCTCGATCGAGGACGGCGACTACCCGATGCGCTTCGCACTCTCGCTTGCCAAGAAGGACGCTGAGCTGATCGTCGAGGCCGCGGAGGAAGCCGGAGTCGACGTACGGCTCCTGGAGGCGGCGCGATCCTGGCTGGCGGACGCCGAGGACTCCGGCTTGGGACACCGCGACTATTCGACCGTCCTCGCTCGGATCGTCGGGACCGACTGAGCGACCGAAGGCCGGTGTTATCCTCGCTCTCCGGACCCATCAGGGCCCACGGTCCCATCGTCTAGAGGCCTAGGACATCACCCTCTCAAGGTGAAGACACGGGTTCAAATCCCGTTGGGACTACTGTGTCGGCTCCTCGCCCCGAGGAACGACGGACGGCCCTCCTCGCGGGAGGGCCGTACGTCATTCCCTCGTGGAGGCAGTTAGGCGGCCTCGACTTCCTTCGTGTCGCAGACCAGGTCCGCGATGCAGTCGAGGAGCCAGTTCCGCACCACGGGTACGTCCACCCGTTGGTAGCCGCCGAGGTAGCGACAGTTGTTGGTGTAGCCGTAGCTCGTGTCGCCGACCAGGTACCCGCCGTGGATCGCCGGCCCGCCCGAGTCGCCGAAGCAGGTTCCGCCGCCGGCCCGCGGATCGTGCTCGTTCCCGTTCATCTGCAGGATCTGCGGGGTCAGCTTCTGGCCGATCTCGGTCGTGAACCGGCGGACGATCGGCTGACGCATCGGGATCGGTGTCCGCGGCGGACCCTCTTGGCGGACCTCGGTGCCGTAGCCGATCGTGAGGAACTCCGTCGTGTTCAACAACGGCTGCTGGAACGCGTTGAGATAGTTCTCGGGCGCGAGGGGAGTCACCGCGAGCGTCGATGCGAGGTCCAGGATCACGACGCCGGTGTCGTTCCAGTTCTTGATGTCGGTGAAGTCCGAGTACTCGGGGTGCGTGCGAGGCGTGCCCAGCACCCACGTCGGCTCTCCGTCGTACGCCGGGGCGCTGATGTCCGCGGCCGTGAACCCGACCGCCGAGACCGCGTCGTCCGGTCCCGAATCGTCGGCCGCGCGCGGGATGTTCACCTCGGACTCGGGCTCGGTACGAGAGATCTCCCAGTCGAACGACACGACCACCTTCCCGATGTCCTGGAAGGTGCAGTGCGCAGCCGTCACGAAGATCCTGGGAGACACGAGGGTTCCCGAGCAGCGGAACCGACCGTCGGGTTGATAGAAGAAGACGATCCCGACGTTCGAGAACGTGTTGTCGGAGTCCTCCTCACCGCCCGTGATCGCACCGGCCGGCGCCGCCAGCGTGACGAGCGCCGTGAGACCGACCGCGATCACGAGGAAGGGGCGGAGTGCCCTGCGGATCCGCAACATGCACACCTCCGGTTTCGAGCCGGCTCGTCGGCGCGTCCTCGATGACACGTGACGAAAGTCGGCGGGGAACTCGGAGCCTACGGGACGCAGGAACGGCGGGACAACCCAACCGACGCTCGGCGTGGAACAGGATCGCGAACCTCGAAGAGCCTACGGCTGCGGGCGGCGGATACGTGTCCTCAGGATGTCGCGGAGACTCACGATCCCGATGAGCGTCTGCCCTTCGACGACCGGCAGGTGTCGGAACCCGTTACTCATCATCACCTCGGTCGCTTCGTCCGCATCCATGTCCGCATCCGCGGTCATCGGGTCGCTCGTCATCCATTCCGACACGGGCGATGAAGTCAGGTCCGCTCCCGACGCGGCCGCGCGGAGGACGTCGCGTTCGGTGAAGATGCCGCCCAACCACGAGCCCTCCATCACGACGGCCGACCCGAACCGCCCCTTCAGCATGCTCGCCGCCACCTGTGCGACCGGCGCATCACCGGTGGTCGTGAACACCTCACCGGTCATGATCTCTTTCAGGATCGCCATGTCCGGCTAGCCGCCCTCGCCGCCCACCTCGTGGAACTCCGATCGCGCTTCCGGGATGGCTGCATCGGCGAGGTTCTCGTTCAGCCGTCGCCAGAGGGCCCCCGACCAAGAGCTGACGTGCGGCCAGCTCTGCCAGAACACCTGCAGCGTGGGCTCGTCGAAGGAGCTCGCCGCCTCGTCGGGGGTCGCCGCTTCGGCCACCCGCTCGAACTCCTCGATGGCCTTCAACAACCGATCGGAGGCATCGTCCACGGAGATCCCCTCTCTTCGAAGACGCGAGTCTAGCCTCTCGAGCGAGGGTGCTCACTCGGGAGCCGGGAAGTGCGGTCAGTCGCCAGCAGCGCTCCGTGCACGTGCGAGCTCTTGCAGCCCAGCGAGGCTCTCCGTGTCCACCGTGGCTTCGCGAAGGAGCTCACGCAACGCGCCCATCGGGTGCGCTTCCACGCCCCCTCCCGGCGCCATCGGGGATCGAGCCAACGCCTTCACGTGGCCGAGGTGCACGACCTCGTCGTCGCCTCGGCGTTCGACCTGGAGCAAGCCGATCGCCGACCATTCCCTGATCGTCCGCACTTCGATGCTCATCAGTTCGGCGGCCACCTCGATGGTGACCGATCCGTCTTCACCAACCATCCGAGCTCCTCCGTCCATGGGAGTCGTGCTCCGACAGTAGGCCTCTCGACCGAAGAGCACATCTGGCTTCCGTTGGCTGTTGCAGGTGAAGGTGCCCGAAGGCCGCATGGTTCACACGGGCTAGTTCGTTCAGCGACTCAGGGTGTTTCGTGAGGGGATCAGCGCTTCCGAGCCCTCACCATTCGTCGTGTCGCCGCCCCACGCGGGCACGGGTGTGACACTCGCATTCGTCGTCGGTGCACCCGGTGTCGTGGTGGCGGCCCGGCTCCCAGACGAGATCGTGGTCGTCCTCGGCGACGAGATAGCCGCAGCCGCACCAGCCGCACACGTCCTTCAGGACCATGTGCCAGGCCCCCTCGGCGTCCTGGCGCTCGGGCAGGTTCAAGACCTTCGACACGGCGCCTCCTGGAATCCAATCCTAGCCCTAGGCCGCGCTGGAGGGAAACCATCACCGCGAGATCAACAGCCGATGTCGACCCATTCCGGCGCCGGACCGACGGGGACCCCCGCGGCGCGGGCGCGGTCGCGCAACCATCCTCGGTAGGTCCTCATGGCGGGTCGGGACATGTCCGTGTGCGTCATGCACTTCCAGTCCGCGTAGCGTTCGTATCGCAGCGGGCTCTGCAGACTCTCGCCGTGGCCGATCACGTTCCGGGTCTCGATCCCGAACTTCGCCACGAGCCAGAGCGTGAGCTTCAGCGATGCGTTCATCTGCCGGGCGTTCCCGATCACCTCTGCGTCGGAGCGCCCGACGTGCTCGATCCCGATCGAGAGCTGATTCAACCCGATCGTGTGCCGACACCGGATCCAGAGCGGTACGAGCTGGAAGATCCTGCCGTCGGTGTGGACGATGAAGTGGGTGCATGTTCCCGGGTATTCGCCGAGGTGCGGCGAGTTGGCGGCGAACGTGTTCCACGCCCCCTGCCACGTCGTGCCTGTCGTGTAGTGCTCGACGACCGCAACCGGTCCGCGGAGCCGCCAGCTCCACGCGCCGTAGTGGCGCTGCGAGTACGCGCCCATCTGGCGGCGGCGGCGGTCGCCGTACGGGATCGGCTTCCACACGATCGGAGGCCGGAGGGACGCGACGTCCGGTGCGAGCGGAGCGGTCGCGGCGACCGCCGCCGTCGCGCCGTTGAGCGGGGCGGCCTCGAGGCTCTGCGCCACGAACGAAAGCGTGAGGATCGCGACCGACAGCAGGACGATCGAGGCGGCTCTCAACCGGCGGCCGCGCGGAGCCTGGCCGACGTGCGCTCCTTGCCCAGCAGCGCCAGCGATTCGGGCAGCGGCGGAGACACGTTCGAGCCCGTGACGGCGGCGCGGATCGGCTGCCAGCCCTTCGTCCTGCTCAGGCCCGCCTCCGACGCCAGCTCGTCCAGCACTGCCTGGATGTGCTCGGTGTCCCATCTCTCCAGGGCATCGAGCGCATCGGCCGTCTCCTTGAGGTATCCCGCTGGCGCCTTCGCGATCAACGCTGCCGCCTTGTCGTTCGGCGCCACGTCGTCGGTGAACAGGAACCGCAGCAGCTGCGGCGCCTCCCTGAGCGTCTTCATCCGCTCCCGGATGAGCGGGATCGCACGGCGGAGCATGTCCGGGTCGACGGACAGGCCATCGGCGGTGAGGAACGGGACGCACCGAGCCGCAAGATCGTCCTCGTCCAGCGACTGGATGTAGTGGTTGTTCATCCACTCGAGCTTCTGCGTGTCGAAGACGGCCGGGTTGTGGGACACGTGGGCGAGATCGAACGCGGCGACCAGCTCGTCTCGCGAGAGGAACGTCGTATGGTCGTCCTTCGCCCATCCGAGGAGCGCGAGGTAGTTCACCAGCGCCTCCGGCACGAACCCCTGTTCCCGGAACGCGGCGACGCTCGTGGCGCCGTGCCGCTTGGACAGCGGTTTGGAATCGGGGCCGAGCACCTGCGGGAGGTGGGCGTACGCGGGCACGTTCCCACCGAGCGCCTGGATCACCGCGGCGTTGCGAGGAGCGCTCGCGAGGAGATCGTCGCCGCGCACCACGTGGGTGACCTCCATCAGCATGTCGTCGACCGCGACCGCCAGGAGGAAGACCGGTGTGCCGTCGGAGCGCACGATCACGAAGTCGCGGAGGTCACGGGCAGCCCAGCGAACCTCGCCCTTGACCAGATCCTCGATGACCCATTCGCGCTCCGGCATGTGGAACCGGATCGCGAACGGCCGGCCCTCTGCTTGGAACCCGGCGATCTCCTCGTCCGTCCGCGTCCGGCAGCGGCCGTCGTAGCCCGGCGGCTCGCCTCGGGCGAGCGCAGCCTTCCGTCTCTCGTCGAGCTCCTCGGCTGTGCACCAGCAGGGATACGCGAGACCGGCGCCGAGCAGTCGATCGGTCATGGCACGGTAGATGCCCAGCCGCTCCGACTGCCGGTACGGCCCATGCGGCCCGCCGACGTCCGGCCCCTCGTCCCAATCGAGGCCCAGCCAGCGGAGATCCTCGAGGACGCCCTGAGACGCCTCCTCGGTGACGCGGCTGGCGTCGGTGTCCTCGACCCGGAGGATGAAGACGCCGTCGTGGTGGCGGGCGTAGAGCCACGAGAACAGCGCGCTCCTCGCGTTGCCGACATGGATCGACCCCGACGGCGCGGGCGCGAACCGGCACCGCACCGTCATCCGCGCACCTCGTTCCGCAACACGCCCACCCCTTCGACCTCGACCTCGACGACGTCGCCGACGGCGAGCGGGCCCACTCCCTCGGGTGTGCCCGTCAGCACCACGTCGCCGGGAAGGAGCGTCATGAAGACGGTGATGTACTCGATCAGCGTGGCGACGCCGAAGACCATCTCCGCGGTCGATGCTTGCTGGCGGATCTCTCCGTTCAGGCGTGTCAGGAGGACCGCGTCGTTGGGGTCGAGGTCGGTCTCGACCCAGGGACCGAGGGGCGCCGACCCGTCGAACCCTTTCGCGCGTGCCCATTGATCGTCGGTCTTCTGGAGGTCGCGAAGCGTCACGTCGTTGGCACAGGTGTATCCGAGGATGAACTTGAACGCCTCCTCCGCGCGGACGCGGCGCGCCAGGCGGCCGATCACGACCGCGAGCTCGCCCTCGAAGTCCACCCGACGGCTGATCGGGAGCAGCGTGAGCGGATCGCCGGGCCCGATCACCGCCGTCGATGGCTTGAGGAACAGCAGCGGCTCCTCGGGGACGGTGAGGCCCCATTCCTCCGCGTGCGCGACGTAGTTCCTTCCCACGCACACGAGCTTGGAAGGGAGCACCGGCGCGAGGAGGAGGACGTCGCCGAGCGCCACCGTCTCGCCCGTGGGAAGCGGGTCCTCGAAGAACGTGCCGCGCAGGATCCGGATCTCGTCCGAACCCCGTTCGATCGCACCGGTCGCGAGGCGATCGCCGTGACGGAATCGGACGAGTCGCATCTAGCCGAGCCTGGTGCCGCCGTCGAACGTGGCTCCCACCTGGCGCCAGTAGCCGGCGATCATCTCCCGAGGCTCGAGGGCGGCCAGCTCCTCCCCCGGCGCTTCGAACAGCAGGATATCGGCATCGCCGGTGTAGACCGGGCCGAGGTCGACGTCGCGGGAGCTCATGGTGACGAGCTCTGCCATCGAGTCCCCGCCGCCCTTCTCGATCGAAGGCATCCAGCGCGAGTGCAACATCGGCAGGGCGTTCACGAAGCCGCCGGCCTCCGACTCGCCGGTGAGCACCAGCCTGGCCTCGGCGAGGCGCCGGTCGTTCGCCTGGAGCGAGGCCCCGAACTCGCCGCCGGCGCCGAGCCGAGGCCCGGCGCGACCGACCGTGACCGGTCGGGTCATCCAGATCGACCCGAGCTTCTTCGGGTAGCCCTGGTACCAACCGCGGGCGAGCGCGAAGTCCCTATCGACCCAGATGTAGACGCAGCGCGAGTACGTCTCGCCCTCGTACCGGCAGCGGACGACCACGAAGCATTCCTTGTACTGGGAGCGGACGGGGTCGAGCAGCTCCTCGCCCGAGTCGCTGCACGACTGCCAGTCCGCCCAGATGATCGCGACGGCGCCGGGATCGTCCTCGGCGAGATCCACACCGTCCGGGAGGAGCGCCCCGACCCGATCGGGATCGGTGCGGTACTCGATCGTGAGGACATCGCCCGAGTAGTGCCACGGCGGTGCGGGCACGAGCGACGCCTTGCCTTCGGGTGAACGCGGCGGGAAGAACCCCTTGAGCTCGGCCACGGGTGCGGAGTCTACGGTGCCCGGCGATCGTTCAGGAAGCGGCGGTCCCCGGCGCGATCGCGACGCAGGTGATCTCCGGATACGCCGTGCCGACATCGCGCCACGACTCGCCACCGTCCTCGGAGGCGAAGATCCTGCCCTCGGCGCCGAACACGACGAGGCCTCCATGGGCAGCCAAGTGGTGGCTGTCGATGTTCGTGCCGAACCACTCCGGGAGGCCGGCGGTGCACCTGGCGAAGCCGGCCGCACCCGGGCTGCGGCGGTAGAGCGCCGCCCGGCCACCTCGGGGACCGACGGACGCGCTCATGAACAGATCCTCGCCCTGCATCGCCACCGCACGTGCGTACTCGGCGTGGAGCCCGTCGGTGACGAAGCGCCACGTCGCCCCCGCATCGAGGGACTCGGCCAGCCCGAGTGCCGTCGCCGCGACGACATGATCGGCCTTGCCCGGATCGGCCAGCACCTGGTGGACGTCGGCATCGATGTCGATCGTCGGGTGCCAGGTCCCGCCGGGATCGTCCGCTCGAAGGATCCCGCCGACGTGCACGTTCGCGAAGAGGACGCCGCCGGGGCCGGCGGAGAGCGATCGCGTGTCGGGTGGTCCTCCCCACGGCGTGTACCAGCGGTCGCGACCCTCCGCACGGTCGAACGACGCGAGCATCTCGACGGACCCCGGACGCGCGAACGCCATCCGGGCGTTGGCCGTGCCGACGAGCACACCGCCGTCGACCGGAAGGAGGCAGCGCCCCAGCTGCTCGTCGATCGACGCGACCGTCTCGACCTCCGCACCGACCAGGCGGAGGACGTCACGGCCCTCCGCGAGCGCCCACCACCCGTCCGCCGCAGGCGCCACGGCGGTGATCTCCCGGCCTTCGAGCCACAGGTCTCCGCCCTGCCCGAACAGCCCGCTCCGAGTGCCGACGAGCCATCCCACGGGCCGTAGGCTATCGCCGGATGGAGACGCGGCGGATCCTCCTCGACGGGGTGGCCACCACGGTCACGCGTGAGGACGAGGAACTGGTCGCGCCGGACGGTCGGCGGATCCCGATGGACGAGCCCGTGCACCTCCCGCCGATCCAGCCGACGAAGATCATCTGCGTGCATCTGAACTACGAGAGTCGCCGAGCCGAGTTCCAGGCGGCGCTCGGGCCGGCACCCACGTTCTTCCACAAGCCGACGACCTCGCTGAACCAGCACGGTGGGGAGGTCGTTCGGCCACCACGTTGCCGGTACCTGAACTACGAAGGCGAGATCGCGATCGTGATCGGCGAGCGCTGCAAGCACATCGCTCCCGAGGAGGCCGACGACTACATCCTCGGCTACACCGTCGCCAACGACTACGGGCTCCACGATTTCCGTGACACCGATGCCGGCTCGATGCTCCGCGTGAAGGGATCCGACACGCTCTGTCCCCTCGGCCCCGGCCTCGTCACGGACTGGGACTTCCGTAGCAAGGCGATCCAGACGCGCGTGAACGGCGACGTGAAGCAGGACGGGAACACCGACGAGATGATCTGGGATATGCGCTACCTCGTCGCCGACATCGCCCGGACCATCACGCTCCTGCCCAACGACGTGATCCTGTCGGGCACCCCCGCGAACTCCCGCTCGGTCGAGCCCGGCGATGTCGTGGAGGTGGAGGTCGAGGGGCTCGGGGTCCTCCGCAACTTCATCGTCGAGGGAGACGTACCGGTGCGAGAGGACGTCGGCGCCCAGCCCTCCGAGTCCGAGGAGGTCATCTCGACCGCGTTCGGCGGGGACTGGGAGTTCCGTGGGGTGAGAGCCCCGAAGCGAGGCTGAGATCGAGCAGGCCGAAGCTCCCAGGAGTGAGGCGCATCCCGCGTGCATCGGATACGGTCCGGGAGTCACGGAGGAAGGGTCGTGAGATGGACCTGAGCGGTAGGCGACTGCGGTTGCTCATCCCGGACATCCTCGGGCTCGAGCGCGGGAAGTACCTGTTCGGCGACGTGGCGGAGGCCGGTCACGCGGCGTTCTGTATCGGCCTCTACCCACTCACGACCGACCGGGAGATCCTCCCGATCCCGCGACAGCAGTTCGACGTCGGGCTCCCCGACGTCGAAGCGCAGCTGGACCGGGACACCCTGCGCCCGGGCTGGGAGGACGACACCGTCGTCGGGATCGCCGACGTGTCGCAGCACGACCGACCTCTCGAGGTCGACCCTCGGCACGTCCTGAAGCAGGCGATCCAGGCCTGGCGCGACATGGACCTGGAACCGCAGTTGGCCTTCGAGCTCGAGTTCTATCTGTGCGAACGGGTCGAGGACGGTGCGTGGACCCCGGCGGACCTGCCGTCGCACCGCGTCTACGGCACCGGGATGTCGGTGGATCCGAGCGGGGCCGTCCACGACATGGTCTCCGCGTCGCTCGCCTCCGGCTTCCACGTGGAGAGCTGGTGCAGCGAGTTCGACTCCGCGGCCTACGAGGTGAACTGGCGCTATCGGGACGGGATCGCAGCGGCCGACGAGGCCTTCCTGTTCCGCGTGCTCGTCCGTGAGATCGCCGCCCGGCACGGTCGTCATGCCACCTTCCTCGGGAGACCGTTCAACGATCGTGGTGGGAGCGGGATGCACATGAACCTCTCGTTCCGCCGCCGCGACGGGTCGAACGCCTTCCACGATCCGTCCGATCCGGATGGGCTGTCGCAGCTGGCCCGCAGGTCCATCGCGGGTCTGCTCGCGCATCATCGTGGGATGGCGGCGATCTGCGCCCCCACCGTGAACGCCTACAAGCGCCTGAAGCCCGACATGCTCAACGGCTATCTGGCGAACTGGGGACTCGACGACCGTACCGTCGGGGTTCGCGTTCCGTCGGCGCGGGGCGAGGGGTCGCGCATCGAACATCGGATGGCCGATGCTGCGGCCAATCCCTACCTGACGGGTGCAGCGCTCCTGCACGCCGCCCGGATCGGCGTCGTGGAGGAGCTGGAGCTCGGCCCCCGGCAGGAGCCGGGCGCCGAGCCCAACACCGACGTCGCGGTCGCCAACACGCTGTCAGACGCGCTCGACGAGCTGCAGTCGGACACCAAGCTGGTCGGAGCGCTCGGCGAGTGGCTCGTGGAGTCGTTCGTCACGCTGAAGCGCGCGGAGTGGGATCGGTACCAGGCGGCCGGCGAGACCTCCGACACCGAGGTCACGCCCTGGGAGATCGAGTACTACCTGCCGTACTTCTGAGCGCCCACCCGACGGCTTGACATTGTGTAAGCCTTCACTTACATATGGTCCTTTTCCACTCCGAGGAGGGCCGACCATGGCAGGGCTGACGTTCAAGATCGCGATCGATGCGCCGCCGGACCGTGTGTTCTCCCGGCTGCAAGACGTCACCACGCATCCGTCGTGGTCGAACCCGAAGGCGGAGATGACGATGGAGCAAACGGCCGGCTCGGGGCCGGGCCTCGACGCCAGATACCGCTCCTCGGGGATCTTCGTGGGCAAGCCGGTGACCGCCGACATCACGGTGACGGCGTTCGACCCGCCGCGCCGGTTCGCGATCCGCTCGGATCAGCATCAGGAAGGCAAGAAGGACGTCTGGTACGTGAACGACTACGTGCTGTCGCCTGCGAACGGGGGCACCGTCGTCACGAAGCACGTGACCACGAACGGCAACCCGGCGATGTTCTACCTCGCCTACCCCGCCGTGCGGACGGACGCGATGACGTCTCTCCGGAACCTCAAGCGCGCCGCCGAATCGGAACCCTGAGCTTCGTCTCCTCCCGGGGGCGCCGATCGAACAGCAGAGGGCCCCCGTATGATGCCGCCCGATGGCAGTCGAACACCCTGAGATCGACCTCGCGAACCCGGACAGCTACGTGGGGGGTGTTCCCTACGAGTGGTTCGATCACCTCCGGCACGAGCACCCGGTCTTCTGGCATCCGGAACGCGCCCCAAACAAGGGGTTCTGGGCGGTCACCCGCTACGAAGACCTGACGGCGATCCACATGGACTGGCAGACGTATTCCTCGGAGCTCGGCGCGGTCGCCCTGGAGGAGCTCGACGACGAGCAGCTCGAGATCCGGAAGTCGATGCTCGAGACCGACCCTCCCCGGCACACACAGCTCCGGCGCATCTGCTCCAGCCGCTTCTCCGCGCGCGGTGTGGGCAAGTACGAGGACTGGATCCGCGAGGTCGCGCGCGACGTGTTGGACAAGGCGCTCCCCGCAGGCGAGTTCGATTTCGTGCCCGAGATCAGCCGGGACCTCCCCATCCGATTCCTGTGCTCGATCTTCACGGTCCCGCAGGAGGACGCGCCGCAGCTGATCTCCTGGGGAGACCAGATGATCGCGAACCAGGACCCCGACCTCTCCCGCGCCGTCGTCGACCGGGAGGACACGGAGGCCTACCGGTTGCTCCCCTTCCGCTCCCCGGCCGCGTACGAGATGTTCGACTACGCCGACGGCCAGCGGGATCTGCGCCTGGAAGATCCGCAGGACGACGTGATCAACGCGCTCACGGTCGCGCAGTCGGAGGGCGTCTTGAACGAGCAGGAGTTCCACAACTACTTCGGCGTGCTGATGATCGCGGGCAACGAGACCACCCGCCACACGATCAGCCACGGGATGCTCGCGCTGATGGAGCATCCGGAGCAGCTGAAGCTGCTGCAGGAGGAACCGGAGCGGATCCCCCGAGCCACCGAGGAGATCCTCCGGTGGGCAACGCCCGTGCACCACTTCCGGCGGACGGCGACGCGCGACGTCGAGCTGCGAGGCGCGAAGATCGAGCGGGGCGACAAGGTCGTCACGTGGTTCACCAGCGCCAACCGTGACGAAGAGGTCTTCCCCGACCCCTACACGTTCGACGTCACGAGGACACCGAACGACCACGTGACGTTCGGCCCGGGAGGCCCGCACTTCTGTCTGGGTGCGCACCTCGCTCGCCTGGAGACGAAGATCCTGTTCCAGGAGCTCCTCCCGCGCCTGAAGTCGATCGAGCTCGCAGGGCCTGTCGAGCGGATCCGGTCGGATTTCGTCAACGGGATCAAGCGGATGCCCGTGCGGGTGCGCACCGCCTAGGGCGACCGGCGGCCGGCATCGACCCGGCGCAGGAGCGCTCGCAACATCGAGGCGATGCGCTCCTGCTCCTCCTCCGAAAGCGCCGACGCCACCCGAGCCTCCTCGGCGTTGAACCGCGGGAACAGGTCCTCGATCTTCTTCCGGCCGCTCGGCGTGAGCGAGACGAGGACCACGCGGCCGTCCTTCGAACCCTTGCGGCGCCGCAGGTACCGTCGTCCCTGCAGCGTGGTCAGGACGCCGCTCGCGGTGGGACGGCTGATCCCCACGGCCGCCGCGAAGTCCCGAGCCTCCATCTCGCCCCAGATCCAGAGCACCCAGAGCGCGGTGAACGCGGTCCAGGACAGCCGGTCCTCGGCGAGCACGGTGGACTCGAGGTGACGTCTCAGCGCGGCGCCGCTCCGGAAGACGTTGGAGATGGCCCACATCGCTCGGAAGTCGAGCGGAAGGTGTCCGAGCTCCTCCACGATCTTGCGTTCGGCGGGCAGCAGGCCGTCGGCGTTCACGAGGACCCCTTCGCGATCCTTCCTCCCAGCTCCTCGGCGACGTCGAGGATCGCGATCACGTCGTCGTCGGTGGTGCGGTAGTTCACGAAGCACGGCCGGAGCCAGACCTTCCCCTCGATCAACGCCGAGGCGAGGTAGACGCGGCCGTCGGCCTGGATCGCCTCGGCGAGTGCCTGGTTGTGGGCGTTGAGGTCACCCACTCCCTCCGGGGTGTGCCTGAGCGGCACGATCGACAGGTGCGGCGGGGCGTCGAACGTCTCGAAGCCCGGTCGTTCCGACGCGGCGCGGTGCAGGAGCTGCGCCTCCGCGAGGTTCCGTCGGATCGCGTCGCGGAACTGCTCGGCGCCGTGCGCGCGGAACGCGAGCCAGAGCTTCAGTGCCCTGAGCGGGCGCGAGTACTCCAGGGTGATGTCGGCCGCGTGCAGCTCGTGCTGCTGATGCGGGAGGTAGCCCTGCTCGTGCGCGAACGTCTGCGAGAGGGCGCCGGGCTCCCGGACGAGCGCCAGGCTGCACGCCTTCGGAACGTAGAGCCACTTGTGCGCGTCGACGCTGATCGAGTCGGCGCGCTCGACGCCCGCGAATCGGTCGGGCACGACCGATGCCGCGGGCAGCCCGTAGGCACCGTCTACGTGCATCCAGATCCCGCGTGCCTCGCAGACGTCGGCGATCGGCGCGATCGGGTCGATCGCGCCGGTGAGCGTGGTCCCGGCGGTGACGACCACCGCGACCGGCGTCACGCCGTCGGCCACGTCCCGGTCGATCGAGTCGGCCAGCAGGTCCGGGCGCATCCGATGCTCGTCGTCGATCGGGATGTCGCGGAGCCGGTCGCTCCCGATCCCGAGAAGCTCGACCGCGCGGGTGATCGAGTAGTGAACCTCGGCCGAGGCGTACACGGCGGCGCGGAGCCCGCCGAGGCCGGCGGCGCGCGAGCCGGGCAGCGCCCGCTCGCGCGCCGCCGCCAGCGCCGTCATGTTCGAGATCGTGCCGCCGCTGGTGAAGGCGCCGTTCGTCGCCGGGTAGCCGACGAACTCCCCCACCCACCCGACCGCCTGCTGCTCGATCATCGTGGCGGCACGCGCGTCCACCGCGAGGTTCATGTCGTACGTGGACGCCAGGAGATCGGCCAGCGCGCCGATCTCGAGGCCGGAGGATCCGATGAACGCGAAGTATCGGGGACGCGGCTGCGCGATCGACTCGTCGAGAGCCCGTGCGGCGTCGTCCAACGCCTCGTGGACGCTCACCGGGTCTTGCGGGAGCCGGGCCTGCAGGAGCGCCCGGAGCCCCTCGTCGAGCGGTGGCTCCTCGGGCCGTGGGCGATCGAAGCTCCGCCAGGCTTCGGCGACCAGCTTCGCCGCGTGCTCGAGCGCCTCCTCGCGAGGCGCGTCGAGCCGCAGCGGCCGGTCGGGGTCGTTCATCCCGAGGTCCCTCGAGCCCTCAGCCCTCCTCGCCCGTCGACAGATCGGTGAGCGCCTGGCGAGCCGGCTCGCGCCCCTTCACGGCGAGCGTCACCAGCAGCCCCAGCGCCGCCCAGATCGCACCCCAGACCCAGACACGGTCGAACGGCGGCGCCACCTTGTAGATCGCGCCGAAGATCGCACCGACCGCGACGGCGATGCCCAGCAGGCCGGAGATCACGAGCGCGACCTTGTTCGGGTGATCGCTCAGCCCGAAGAAGGCGCCCAGCGCCATGATCCCGTACACGACCATGATCAGGAACGCGCCGAGCGTCGAGATCCACTGGAACACCCCCAGCTCGTGCGGCACGCCTTCCAACGCGTCGTTGGCGAAGAGCGAGTCGAACGCGACCGTCGACAGGACCCACGCCGCGGACACGACGGCCACGACGAGCGCTGCCGAGACCGGATTGCCACCCTTGGTCGTTGCGGCGAGGACGCCGGGGATCTTCCGGTCGCGCGCGAGCGCGAAGAGCCCGCGGGTGGTCGCCGTCGCCGCGCCCAGCCCCACCGCCATCACGTCCAGGAGCACGACCAACAGCAGCACCTTCAACATCAGATCGGACGAACCGCCGTAGCCACCGGCCGCATCCGGCGAACCCAGCGCGAAGAGCGGCGCCGCCGCGACCTCCGGCGAGGTCAGGACCGCGAGATCGAACCCGAACCCGGCGACCTGCGCGTACGCGGCGATCACGTAGAAGACCGAGACGATCGCCACCGACAGCATCACCGCCTTGGGGATCGCGCGCTTCGGCTCCTCTGCCTCCTCGGCCAGGTTCGCCGCCGTCTCGAACCCGACGAAGATCAAGACGCCGTACAACACGCCGAACAGGATCCCCGTGTAGTTGGGCGCCTCCGCCGGGTTGAACGCCTTCAGGCTGTTCTCCGGCGCATTGATGATCACGTTGATGAAGAAGCCGAGCACGACCACCACGGAGACGAGCGCGAGCAGGAGCTGGACGCGGGTTGAGATCTGCACGCCTGCCGCGAGGATCAGGAACACGAGGCCGACGTAGATCAGGGACCACGCCCACGAAGGCATGATCGGGTCGATCTCGAACGCGGGGAGCACGTTGTCCCGGAGGAACCAGCCCACGAGGACAGCGATGGCCGAGGAGAGCAGGAGCGTGCCTCCGTAGTAGATCCATCCGGCCCAGCCGCCCACACGCGAACCGAAGCCCATCGTCACGTAGTCGTAGAGGGACCCCGCCGCGTGGACCCGCTTCGCGTACTGCGCCACGATCCAGCCGAGCGCCAGCACCCCGATCGCCGCCAGGATCACCGCGAACGGCGTGGCGATCCCCGCTCCCTCACCCGAGAAGTTGAACCCCGCTATCAACGGGATGAGGAACGCCGCCGAGAACACCGGCCCGATCAACCCGACAGACTGCGCGACGACGTCCACGAGCTTCAGCCGCCGCCGTCCCAGCCGCTCGTATCCGGTGTCTCCGGTCATCTTGTCCATCTCGGTTGCCACGCAAGCCCCCTTCGGTTGACTTCGCGAACCCTACGCCGCCGCCGTCGAGCCGGTCCAACCGGTCGCCGGGCGTTCGAACCACACGTGCACCTGGCCGGTGCCGACCGAGGCCTCGTACTCGCTGAACAGCTCGCCCGGCGCTGTGCACGCCGCACCGCCGAGCGCGCCCGCCATGATCAGGTAGTGACCGAATTTGCCCTCCGGTCCGACCTTCTTGTACTCGGGGACATAGTCGATCACCGCCGCGTGGTCTCCCTTCTGGAGCAGGTCGAGCACGTGGAGGTCGGCCTCTCGCGCCTCGGGCGTGGCGATGTTCTTCATCGGATCCGAGCTCTCGCGGCCGCGCAGCTCGCGGAACGACAAGAAGCGATGCGACAGCCCGCCCGAAGCGAGGAGCACGACCTTGCGATCCAGCGACAGCACGGCCTCGCCGATCAGCTCCCCCAGGAGCAGGAAGTCCTCGGTCGTCCCGCACTGGTTGATGCCGACGCTCACCCACTTCTCCGGACCGTCCTTGAGGTAGGACCAGATGTTGATGGTCCCGTAGAAGATCGGCAGGTACGGGTCGTCGGAGGCGAGCACCCACGTGTCGTCGCGTGTCTCTGCCTCCTTCGAGACCGCGAACGCGAGCTCGGGGTCGCCCGGCATCTCGTAGGGGATCTGGCGCATGCCGCGCGGCAGCTCGTGCGACGTGAAGATGCCCTCGCGCTTCTCGTGCGCGGTGATGATGTGCTCGAACGTCACTTCCCAGTGGGTGTCCATCAGCACGAACGTGTCGGCCTGCACGCGGTCGAGCACCTCGGTCCGGAGCCGCTGTAACCCGGGGACCAGGGTGATCTCCTTGCCCTCGTTGATCTCGAGCCGCACTTCCTCCGGCAGCATGATCGTGGGGACGTGCGAGACGATCCCCGCGCCGACGATCTCACCCATCGCGTGCTCCTCTCAGTCGCTCTTCGTTGAAGGCCAGGGGGCCATGCAGACGTTCTTCACGTCGGAGTAGAAGTCGAAGCTCCAGATACCGCCCTCCCGGCCGATGCCGCTGTTGCGTGAGCCGCCGAAGGGCGCGCGCAGGTCCCGGACGTAGAAGGAGTTCACCCACACGGTGCCTGCAACGAGCGCCGCCGAGACCCGCTCCGCGCGATCGCGGTCCCCCGTGTAGACGATCGCCGACAGCCCGTAGCTCGTGTCGTTCGCGAGGGCCACGCCCTCGTCCTCCGAGCCGAACCGCTGGATACTAAGGACGGGTCCGAAGACCTCGTCCTGAACGATCTCGGCGTCGCGCGGCGGCTCACGGAAGAGCGTGGGCAGGTAGTAGAGGCCGCCGAGCTCCTCGTTCGGACCGCCGCCGAACACGACCTCGACGCCGTCGGCCTTCGCGCGTTGCACGTAGCCATCCACCCGGTCGAAGTGCTCCCGAGTGATCTGCGGCCCGATGTCGGTGGTGTCCTCGCGGGGATCCCCCTGGCGGATCGCGCCGGCCGCCTCCGTGAACCGAGCGAGGAACTCGTCGTGGATCGCGTCCTCGACGAGGAGCCGCGTCCCCGCGAGGCAGACCTGCCCCGCGTTGTCGAACTGATTCACCGCCTGCTTCACCGCGGCGTCGAGATCGGTGTCCGCGAAGATCAGGAACGGCGCCTTCCCGCCGAGCTCGAGGGAGACCGGCGTGAGCTTCGCGCCTGCCGAGGCCGCGACGAGCTTCCCGGTCGGGACCGATCCGGTGAAGGCGACCCTGTTCACGTCGGGATGCGCGACGAGCGCAGCGCCGGCTTCCTCCCCGATCCCCTGCACCACGTTGAAGGCGCCATCCGGCATCCCGGCGTCCCTCGTGATGTCGGCGAGGAGCGAAGCGGTCAACGGCGCCCACTCCGGCGGCTTCGCGATCACGGCGTCTCCTGCCGCAAGCGCCGGCGCGATCCGCCAGGTCGCGAGCATCAGCGGCGCGTTCCACGGCGTGATCACGACGGCCACGCCGGACGCATCCCAGCTCACATGGTTGGTGTGGCCTCGCGTCTCGAAGTCATCGTGCGAGAGCTTCTCGAGCTCGTCGGCGAAGAAGTGGAAGTTGTACCCCGCACGCGGGATGACGGAGTTCGTCATCGACCGGAGGAGCGACCCGTTATCGCGCGTCTCGACCGCGGCGATCTGCGGTGCCCGTTCCTCTATGAGCTCACCGACCCGATGGAGGATCTCGGCGCGCTGCTTCGGCGCCATCGAACCCCATGTCGAGAAGCCCTCTTGAGCAGCCTCGACGGCCTGCGATGCCTCGTCGACGCCGCCACGGGCCACCTCGGCGATGGTCGACTCATCGATCGGGGAGATGTCCGTGAAGGTTGAGCTCGGTGCGACGCGCTCGCCACCGATCCAATGCTCGGTCGAGACCTCGACTCCCGCGATCTCGACGCTCCCGCTCAGTGCCGTCCTCCCCCAGACTCGTTCGTACCCGAACGGTATGGACAGCGCTACGGATCTGTCAATTTGGCAACCCTGAGAGCGCTCGGCGACCTACCGCTCGGACCTGAGGTGGGGCCGACCCAGCGGGATCGCGTCAGCCGATCGTGACGGTGCCGCGCATGCCGAAGTCGTAGTGGCCGGGCAGGTGGCAGCCGAAGATCAACTCGCCTGCGGTCTCGGGGAACGTGAACGTGGTCACCACCGTCTCGCCCGCTGCTACGGAGACCTCTCCGGGCCTCGAGGGGTGGTGCGCCTCCGTGCCGTTCTCGTGGACGAGCTGCACCTGCTCGTCCCCGAGGATGAACTCGTGGTCGATCGGGTCGGTGTTCACGATGACGAAGCGGACGGTCTCGCCGGGCTCGACGGCGAGATCGGCCGGTTCGAACTTGGAGTAGTGGATCGTGATGCGGACCGTCCCGTCGTTGGCGCGAGCGGCGGCGCCGCGGGATGCCGCTGCCGCCCCGACCAGGAGCGTCAGCGCCACCGCGGCCGCCGCCGCCCGCAGCTTCACCGCCGGAACACCCGCTCCGCGCGGCGCCGGACCGCCGGATCGGTGAGGACCATCAGGAACGCGACCGCGACGAGCGCCGCCATCACGGTCCAAACGACCGGCCAGGGCGCTGAGCCGGCTGCGGTCGGGTATCCGGCCGCCACGGGGTTCGGTCGCCCGTACCCGCTCGCGTCGATCGCGAGGTCGTGCTTCAGGTTCGCCGCCGTCTCGTTGATGCGGATGTAGGTCAGCCACATGCCGTTCTCGGGCAGCCACTTCATCCCGCGATCGGACCGGAGGTCGGCGAGGAGGGTCGTCGAGGCCGGCTCGCTGACCTCCTGGATCAATCCGCGCTGGTTCGGGTCGAACCCCTTCGAGCGCTCGGCCTGGGGAAGTGTCTCCGGCCGCCGGTCGGTGAGCAGGTACACGTCCGCCTGCACGACCTCCGCGTCCTTGCGACCGAGCGCCAGGATCCGCAGCGGCACCCAAGGGTTGGGCGTGGGGATCACGACGTGGATGGGCGTGCCCTGACCGGTCTCCACGCCGCGGTTCTCCGCGCGCTCCGCGTTGAACCGGGCGGCGAGGAAGATCGGGCTCCGTCCGGCGTAGAAGGCGAGCATCTCCGGCGCGTCCGGAGGCAGGAAGTAGCCGTGCTCGCGCGCCCAGTTGCCGACCTCGACCGCGCCGCCCTTCAACACGGTGATGTCGAGCGCGTCGATCTTCTTCTCGAGGAGCACCTGGGCAGCACCCGCCGCTGAGTCTTCGGCGGCGAAGAGCGCGGTGCGCTGCAGGTCACGCTGCTGGGTCTCGATGATCAGACGCTGGAGCGTCCAGTCGCCGCCCTTGATGACGTTCGTGGGGACGCCCGGGAGCGGGATGATCGACCCGACCTCCTGTCCCTCGCCGGCGAACTCGAACGAGGTGACGTAGTGCTCGATGCCCTCGTGATAGGCCGCGAGCGTCGTCGTCTTCAGCAGGTTGATCGTGCCGCTGGGCGTGACCAGCCCGCCGCAGGCGAGGGCGCTCCCGGCCGCTCCGGTGAGCATGATCGCGGTGAGGATCGTGAGGGTGAGGACACGTGCGAACGGGTTCCGCATGGCGGGACTCCTTTCGATGATCCGAGCGCTGATGCCCGTGATCTCGGCCGGTCTCGATCACCCTTCGACGGCCCTTCGACCGCGATGGGTTCCCCGGGTCTTCGAAGGTTCGATCGAGAAGCCCATGCCCGGGTGGGGCCGGCCCGTGACAGCGGTCAGCTGCCGAAGCGCTCGAGGAGCTCCGGGGTGGCCCGTTCGCGCAGGTTCGCGGCCACGCGCATCCGCTCGAGGCCTTGCTGGAGCATCATGTGGTTCTGCGGGATGTCGTGATCGCGGAAGAACGTCTCGACCTCGTCGACGACCTCGGCGTCGGTCAGGTACCGGATGCCCGAGGCGAGACCGATGATGTTGGACGCGGCGAACCGATCCTGCATCTCGTCCCACCGATCGGCGATGAATCGCCAGACCTTCGGACCTTGCCGGCGGTTGGTGGTCGCGCGAGCGAGCAGGTACGGCGCGTCCTGCGTCCGGACCTCGTCGGACATCGCCGACGCGAGGACGCGATCCACCTCGGCCTCGCCGGGGAACCGCGACGTCGCGAACAGGTAGCGCTCCTCCTCCTGCGGCGTGGAGGCGCCGCGGTACCGTTGCCAATACCGGTCGAGGTCCTCCGCGGTGCCTTCGGCGGCGACCGCTTCCACCGCGGCCTGGAGGAGCTGCGGGTCGCCCTCTCCTTCGAGCTCCAGCTCGCGGCATTGGGCGAGGGTCTCGGGATCGGCGCCCAGCACGGCGAGGGACTGCACGAGCTGCCCGCGGAGGGCGCGGGTGAGGTCGGATTCGTCCTCGGCGACGTCCCAGCCCAGCCGAGTGAGCGCCGGCCTCACGAGGTCCCGCACGAACGCCCGCAGGCGCTCACGCGGCTCGCCGTCCACGAAGCGGTCGAACCAGCCGAGGCCACCGAGGATCGACTGCCACACGCGAAGATCGGTCTCGTCCTGGAACCCCTGCACGAGGTCGAGGAACGAGCTCGCGGACGCCGTGCCCGCGACGACGGCGGCCCACGCGTCGTCCACCAAGCTGTAGCGCTCGATCGGCGACAGCACGTCGGTCGCCCGCGACACGATCCGCGAGCGCAGCTCGTCGTCGTACCAGACCCGCACGAAGCTCGCCGAGCCCGCGTTCGCGACGACGGCCGCGTCGGGCGAGAGCAGCTCGAGCTCGGCGCCATCGGCCTCGATCAGGACGCGATCGACGCGTTCGTCGTCGCCGGAGACCTGGCGGATCGTCAGCGGCACCGGCCACGTGGTCTCGTCGTCGTCCTTCGACGGGATGAAGCGTCGCTGCGAGAACCGGACGCGGTCACCGTCGAGCGCGACGGAGATCGCCGGGTACCCGGGCTGGAAGATCCACGCGTCCATGATCCGCCGGACCGGCTCTCCGGTCTCCTCCTCGAGCGCGTCCCACAGATCGTGCGTTTCGGTGTTCCCGTACGCGTGCTTCTGCAGATAGCGGCGGATCCCGTCGCGGAACCGCTCGGCGCCGAGCCACTGCTCGAGCATCCGCAGCACGGCGCCACCCTTCACATACGTGAGCGTGTCGAACATGCCGCTCGCGTCGTCGGGTGAACGGACGTCGTACTCGATCGGGCGGGTCGTCTCGAGGGCATCGATCTCGAACGCGTTCGTCCGGTCGCGGGTGAACATGTTCCAGATCTCCCAGTCGGGCCGGAAGTCGTCGACGGCGAGCATCGACATGAACGTCGCGAACGCCTCGTTCAGCCAGATCCCGTTCCACCAGCGCATCGTCACGAGGTCGCCGAACCACATGTGGGCGAGCTCGTGCGCCACCGTCTCCGCGACGCCGAGCTGCTCCTCCTGGGTCGACCGGGCCGGGTCGATCAGCAGCACCTGCTCCCGGTACGTCACACAGCCGACGTTCTCCATCGCTCCCTGGGCGAAGTCCGGGATCGCGACGTTGTCGAGCTTCGCCTCCGGGTACGGGATCGCGTAGTAGTCCGCGAACCAGTTCAGGGAGTGCACGGACACCTCCTCCGCGAACGAGGTCAGGTGTCCCTTGCCCGGCACGTGGACGGTCCGGATCGGCACACCGCGCGCGTCGGCCGGCTCGGAGAGCTCGAGGCGGCCGACCACCCAGGCGGCCAGATAGGTGGACATCTTCATCGTGTCGGCGAACCGGATGCGGATGCGGCCGTCGGCGAGCGTCTCGCGTTCCACTTCCGGACCGTTGGAGACGGCGGCGAGTCCGTCCTTCACGACGAGCGTGGTGGCGAAGACCGCCTTGAGGTCGGGCTCGTCCCAGCACGGGAAGGCCATACGGGCGTCGGTCGCCTCGAAGTGCGTCGTGCCGACGACCTGTGTCCGACCGTCCTCGTCCGTGTACGTGCTCCGGTAGAAGCCGGTCAGCCGTGGGTTCAGCTCGCCGCGGAAGGAGATCGCGAGCGTCCACTCCCCCGGCTCGGCCGTCTCTGCGAGATCCAGGGTCGCGCGCTCGGCGTCGTCGTCGGTGAGGATCTTCGACACCTCGACCCGGCGCCCGTCCGCGGCGGTGAGCGTCGCGTCGTCGAGCCTCAGCTCGTTCGCATTCAGCACGATCTCGGTGACCGGCTCGACGACCTCGACCGTGACCTTGATCGCGCCGTCGAACGCGCCGGTGTCGAGGTCCGGCTCCAGCGTCAGGTCGTACCGGGACGGGACGACCGTCCGCGGGAGCCGGTACGGCTGCTCGGTCTCCGGCATCAGTCGTTCACGTAGGTGAGCCAGTGGGCGTACTTCTCGGTCTCGCCCTTCGTCGCGGCGAAGAAGGCACCCTGGAGCTCCTTGGTCACCGGACCGCGATGACCCTCGCCGACGACCCGGTCATCGATCTCGCGGATGGGCGTGAGCTCGGCCGCGGTCCCCGAGAAGAAGCACTCATCTGCGTTGTAGAGGTCCGTGCGGACGAGGTTCTCCTCGCGGACGTCGTAGCCGAGGTCGCGCGCGATCGTGATCACCGAGCTGCGGGTGATCCCGTCGAGGCACCCAGCGGAGATCGGCGGCGTGGTCAGCACACCGTCCCGCACGACGAACACGTTCTCCCCGGAGCCGTCCGTCACGAAGCCGGCCTCGTTCAGCATGATCGCTTCGTCGTAGCCGGCCTTCAGGCTCTCCACCTTCGCGAGGACCGAGTTGATGTACTGCCCCGTCGCCTTCGCGGCCGCCGGCAGCGAGTTCTGACCGTTGCGGCGCCAGCTGCTGACCTTGATGCGGACGCCCTGCTCGAGCGCGTCCTCCCCGAGATACGCGCCCCACGGCCACACCGCGATGACGACGTTGACCGGTGCCTCCAGCGGGTTCACGCCCATCTCCCCGTAGCCCCGGAGGACGAGCGGGCGGACGTAGCACGCCTTGAGGCCGTTCGCGAGGATCACGTCCTTGGTCGCCTGGGTGATGGCCTCGCGCGAGTACGGGATCTCCGTGTGATACAGCTTCGCCGATCGGAACAGCCGCTTCAGGTGCTCGTCGAGGTGCCAGACTGCGGCACCGCGCGCGGTCTCGTAGGCCCGGATCCCCTCGAAGACGCCGCTGCCGTAATGGACGGCATGGGAAAGGACATGGATCTGCGCGTCTCGCCACGGCACGAGCTCGCCGTCCATCCAGATCTTCTCGACCTCCGTGATCGGCACCGGTCCCTCCTTTGACGAGCCCACAGGATACCGGCGCCGACGGCGGGCCGGGAAGACGTCAGGGCAGGTCGAACGCGTGCCACTCGATCGCGACGTCCCGGCCGCCCGGTGGGTCCAGGGATCCCCAGCGCTCCCGCGCCCACTCGCGGAGCTCGGCGACCGCCTCCCGTCGCTCCACCTCGCCGACCTCCCACGTCCACGAGTGCATGCCGGCCTCCATCTGGTCGAGGAACTCCCCCATCGTCTGCGCGACCCGTTCGGTGATCCGTGGGAGTTCTCGAGCCTCGGATCCGTGCGCCCGGAACGCCTCGACGACCGCGCCGGTCTCCCACGAATCGAGCGCGTCGGCGAAGGAGGGTCGGCCGACCCGGTGCATGAACCGTTCGGTCAGCTCGTGCCACGGCTCGGGGACCTGACCGCTCGAAACCAACACGAGCCCGCCTGGGTCGACCACGCGGACGAGCTCCGCCACGACTTGCCGCCACGCCGGCACCAGGTGGAGGACGTGCCGGACCACGGCCCCGCCGAAGCGGTCGTCAGAGAACGGCAACGTGGTCGCGTCTCCGACCACCACGGGGAACGGCGCCTGTCCACCTGCCTTCTCGACGAGCTTGGCGAGCATGGGAGCGGAGAGGTCCAGGCCGACGAGCGGCACACCGGCCGCAGCGAGCGGGAGGGCGACGAGCCCGGTGCCCACGCCGATCTCGAGGGTCCTGCCCCTCCCGCGGAGCTCGCTCGCGAGCATGGCGGTCATCTCGCGCGATGCGTCCTCCGAGAGACGTCGCGTGCGGTCGTAGTACTCGACCGCCCGGTCGAAGCGCATCGATCCGCTCACGACTTCGGGATCTCCTTCGCCGGGTCCACGAACGGGAGCGGCGCCACGGCCGCTTCCCGAACCCCGTCGTGGGCATGGAGCGCGAGCGGCGTCCCGACCGTCAGGTGCGTGGCCGGGACCCACGCGTACCCGATGTTCCGCTCGAGCCGCGGCGACCACGCCCCCGCGGTCACCCGACCGATGCCGTCTCCCGCGTCGCCGTTGGGGTCGGTTGCATCATGAACAGGCCAGAGGTCGTTCAGCGCGCCCTCGTCGCTCATCGGCGCACCGCCGATGTCGATACCCACGAGCTTGCGATCGACGCCTTCGTCGGCGATCCGCCGGAGCGCGTCCTTCCCGATGAAGTCGGCCTCCTGATCGAGCTCGACGAGCCGCTCCAGTCCGGTGATGTGGAACGGCGTGTCCTCCGTTCGCATGTCCGAGCCGTAGTTGAAGATCCCCGCTTCGATGCGGCGCGCCTCCGACGGCGCGATCGCCCGGATGCCGAACGGGGCGCCGGCCTCCTCGACCATGCGCCACAGCTCGTCGCCGCGCGACGAGTCCCGGAGGTACACCTCGTAGCCGACCTCGCCGGTCCAGCCCGTGCGCGAGACGACGAGCGGGATGCCGTTCACCTCGGTCTCGGCGCACCAGTAGTAGCGGAGGTCGGCGATCTCGTCGCCGAACAGCTCGCGGACGACGTCCCGGGACCTCGGACCTTGGATCTGCATCGGCGAGACATCCGCCTCGATGACGTCGACATCCATCTTGGCCAGCGCGGCCACGCCCTTGGCGAACAGGAGCGCGTCCGAATCCGCCAGCGCGAGCCAGAATCGGTCCTCCTCGAGTCGCAGCAGCACGGGGTCGTTGACGATCCCCCCTCGCGCCTCGGTGAGCAGCACGTACTTGCACTGGCCGACCGCGCAGGTCGTGAGATCGCGGCACGTCAACAGGTTCGTGAACGCGAGCGCATCGGGTCCGGAGATCTCGACGCAGCGCTCGACGGCGACATCCCACATCGTCACCTGGTTGAGGAGCGCCCAGTACTCGGCGACGGGGTCGTCATACAGGGTCGGGAGCAGCATGTGGTTGTAGAGGCCCCAGCTCCGGCAACCGGCCTTCTTCGTCGAGTCGAAGTAGGGGGACTTCCGATACCAGGGCTGGATGTAGAACGTGAACGTCTCGGACATCGAGGCTCCTCGGGTGAGCGGACCGCGGGAGCCTACGATGCAGGGAACGTCAAGGACCGACCTCCTTCATCCGATGGGGGAATCGGAGGTCTGTGCAGATGACACCCATGAGGGCCAAGCGATCGAAGACCGGCAGCGTGGAGACCGATCACGAGGCCGAGCTGCCCTATCGGTCACTGGTCGAGCGCGTCCCGGCGATCGTCTACATCGATCCGGCCGGCCCCGAACCGACGTCGCCGACCTATGTCAGCCCGTTCATCGAGCAGCTGCTGGGCTATCCCCCGGAGGTCGCGACCGGGAACCCGGAGTGGTGGGCGCAGGCGCTGCACCCGGACGATCGCGAGCGCGTGCTGGCGGAGTGGAAGAAGAGCGACGACACGGGCGAGCCCTATGCTGGGGAGTACCGTCTGATGGCCGCCGACGGACGGACGGTCTGGATCCGCGACGAGGCGGTCCTCGAGCGAGACGACGACGGCAACGCCGTCCACTGGCAGGGCGTGATGCTCGACATCACGGATTCCAAGCAAGCGAACGACGACCTCACCCGGGCACTCGACCTCGAGCGGCAGGCGACGGAGGACATGCGACGAGCCGACGAGATCAAGACGACCTTCCTGACCGCGGTGTCGCACGACATCCGAACACCGCTGTCGGCGATCCTCGGCAACGCGCTCACCCTGGAGGAGGGCGACCGCCTCGGCATCACCGAGGAGGAGCGCAAACAGCTGATCCACAGCCTCGCCGCCAAGGCCCGCCGCCTGAACACGATCGTCACGGACCTCCTCGACACGGAACGCCTCGCGCGCGGCGTCATCGAGCCCAAGCTTCAAGAGATCGCCGTCGGGCGGCTCATCTCGCTCCTCGTCTGGGATTCGGAGGCGATGGCGGGGCGCCAGGTGCATGTGGACGCGGGGACGGTGACGGCGTGGGTCGATCCGCAGATGATCTCCCGGATCGTGGAGAACCTGCTGATGAATGCGGCTCGGCACACCCCGACGCGATCTGAGGTGTGGGTGAAGGTGGCGCCTCAGGACGACGACCTGCTGATCGTGGTCGAGGACGACGGACCCGGCATCCCCGAGGAGCACAGGGAGTCGGTCTTCCGGCCCTTCGAACACGGTCCGATGACGTCGGTGCACAACCCCGGTGTCGGTGTCGGGCTCTCGCTCGTCGCCAAGTTCACCGAGCTCCACGGTGGGCGCGTGTGGATCGAGGACCGGGAGGGCGGTGGCGCCTCGTTCAAGGTGCTCATCCCCAAGGGAGACCCGGAGATCGTCCCCCGGAACGCCGTGCCCGCCGACGAGCGCAACCGATGAGCCGACCGACTCCGTTGGATACGGGCGATCTCCCGTTCTTCGACCAGACCTTCCATCACGTCTTGCGGACGATGCCGGGTGTGGCGTACGTCGAAGCCGAAGGGTTGACGGGCCCGATCGTGTACATGAGCCCGCGGATCGAGGACCTGACCGGGTATCCGCCCGACCGGTTCCTCGCGTCGAGGGACTTCTGGTTCACGCTCGTGCATCCGGACGACCTGGCGCGGGTGGAGGCGGCCGACGGGCTGGCCAACGCCACATCTTCGACCTACGTGGAGGAGTACCGGATGGTGACCGCCGACGGGCGCGTCATCTGGATCCGCGACGAAGCGGTCCACGTCGCCGCGACGGCCGAACGACCCGGACACTGGATCGGGCTGATCGTCGAGATCACGCGGGAGAAGGAAGCGGAGGCCCGGGCGACAGAGGTGGAAGAGCGATACCGCACGCTGATCGAGCGGCTCCCGATCGTGACGTACATCGACGCGCCCGACGAGAGCTTGGCCAACCTGTTCGTCAGCCCGCAGATCAACGACCTGCTGGGGCGTCCCTCGGGTGCCACGGGCGACGAGTGGGCGGAGCGGGTGCATCCGGACGACCGCGAGCGAGCGCGACAGGAGACGGTGGAAGGCGTTCGCTCGGGTGAGCCGTTCACCCTCGAGTATCGGATGGTTCGAGACGACGGGCGTGTGATCTGGGTGAGCGATGCGGCGACGACCGTTCGCAACGATCGTGGCGAGCCCGAATACGTGCTCGGTTCCTTCCACGACATCACGCAACGGAAGGAGGCCGAACTCCGGCTGCAAGAGCTGGAGCTCCGATACCGCAGCCTCGTGGAACAACTGCCCGCCGTGACGTACATGGACACGGCCGACGAGAAGATGTCCTCGATCTACGTCAGCCCGCAGGTCGAGCGGGTGCTCGGGCTGTCGGCCGATGCGTTCGTGACCGACGATGCGTGGTCCAACCACCTCCATCCCGACGATCGCGAGCGAGCGGTCGGGGAGCTCCGGAAGGCGATACGGACGGGCGATCCGTTCACCCTCGAATACCGGATGATCCGCCCCGACGGCAGCATCGTGTGGATACGCGATCAGGGATCCGTGGTCCCGGATGATGCCGGGCGGCCCGCGTACGTCCAAGGGTTGTACGAAGACATCTCGGAGCAGAAGTGGCTCGAGTCCGAGCTCCGTTCGGAGGCCGTGAAGTTCAAGTCGCTCGCCGAGCGCATCCCCGCCGTCGTCTACATCGAGGGCGAGGGCGGCTCGGACGACGCCCCCTTCTACATCAGCCCACAGTACGAGGAGCTGTTCGGCTACACGCCGGAGGAGCGGCAGGCGAACCCGACGCTCTGGCGGGAGCTCCTCCACCCGCAGGATCGGGATCGAGCGATCGAGGCGGCGAAACGCTCCTACGACGAGGGCGGGTTCAGCGAGGACTATCGGATGGTCGCTCGGGACGGCCGGATCGTCTGGGTGCACGACGAGACCGTCCTGATCCGTGATCAGGACGGGAACCCCCTGTTCTGGCAGGGCGTGATGTACGACATCAGCGAGCAGAAGCGCGCCGAGCAGGAGCTGGCACAGGCGCTCGAGATGGAGCGCCGCGCGGTCGATCGCCTCCGCGAGGCCGACGACATGAAGAACACGTTCCTCACCGCCGTGTCCCACGACCTGCGGACGCCGCTGTCGGCGATCCTCGGCAGCGCGATCACGTTGGAGAACGCCGACGAGCTCGGGATCTCGGAGGAGGATCGCCGACAACTGATGAGGAGTCTCGCGAAGAAGGCCAAGCGCCTCACCGCGATGGTCAACGATCTCCTCGACATGGACCGCCTCACCCGCGGACTCGTGCAACCACGGCGGGAGCTGATGGACCTGGGGGCGCTGCTGGGCCGAACGGCCGCCGAGTCCGACGTGCTCGAGGAACGGACGGTGCACGTGCAGGCGGAGCCGATCGATGCGTGGATCGACGAGTCGATGGTGGTGCGTATCGTCGAGAACCTGCTCGTGAACGCCGTGAAGCACACCCCGCCCACCGCGACGATCTGGGTCGGCGCCCGGCGGGTGGAGCAGGGCGTCATCCTGCGCGTCGAAGACGACGGCCCCGGAGTCGCCGTGGAAGAACGAGACCGACTCTTCGAGCCGTTCGAGCGTGGCGAGCGGTCGGCGCCCTCGCCCGGCCTCGGCGTCGGTCTGTCGCTGGTGGCCCGGTTCGCGGAAGCGCACGAGGGCCGCGCGTGGGTGGAGGATCGTGAGGGCGGCGGCGCTTCGTTCCGGGTGCTGTTCCCCGACCCGACGAGCCGCCCGGCGGCCTAGGCCTCCACCGTCCGCTCGGCGGCCACGCGTTCGGGGGGGAGGAACCCGAACGTGTCATCCGCCTGATGCGGCGGGAGCCCGGGGTGGCGCAGCGCCCCCGACATGATCAGCGCGGCAGCGAGCGTCATGGCACCGCCGATGTAGTAGGCGGCTCGAGGTCCGAACGCCTCGACGATCGGACCCCCCGCGGTGAGCGAGACCGCGAGGGCGATCAAGGTTGCCGCCTCGACGGCCCCCGCCACCCGGCTGCGGACGTCGTCGGGCGTACGCCGCTGGAGAAGCCCCTGCTCCGCCACGCTCGCGAAGCCTTCGCAGATCCCCTCGGTCACCATCAGCGCCAGCGCGGCGATCCATACCGGCGACCAGCCGATCGCGAACATGATCACACCGCCGAGCAGCACGGAGACGAGCAAGGTCCGGGGTTCGCGCTGGGCGGTCAGCCAGCGCGCGGCGAACACCGCGCCCAGCGCAGCGCCTCCACCCCACAACGCGGAGATCAAGCCGTACCCGAACGCCCCCTTCCCGAACGCATCCGCGTACGGCAGCTCCGCCACGAGGATCAGGCCGACGCCGAGGAGCAGTACGGACCAGCCGAGGAGGACCGCTCGCAACACCGGGTCGCTGATCGCGTACCGGAAGCCAGCCCTGATCCCCGGATGCTCGCTCACCTCGGACCGTTCATCCTCGAATCGACCGGGCGTGGTCCCGATGAGCCACGCAGAGAAGAGGAACGACGCCGCGTTGAGACCGAACACGAACGCGCCGGCCCCGAGCAGGCGGTCGGGGGACGCGCCGTCGCCCGCCAGCGAGACGACCAGCTGCGCGCCCAGCAGCGGCCCGATGAAGCTGCCGAGATGCCGCCCGATCGCCACCTGTCCGTTCGCCCACGGGAGGTGCTCCTCCTCGACGAGGTTCGGGATCGACGCGCCCGCCACGGCCCACACGGGTGACTCGAGGACCGCCGTGACCGTCGCGAGGGCGACGAGCTGACCCGGTGTCCGGGCGAACGCGAGGCCCACGAATCCGGCCGCGGCGCACAGGTCCGAGATGACGAGCACCCTCCGCCGCTCGAATCGATCCCCCAGCCAGCTCGCGAACGGCTGCACGAGGCCCTGCACGCCCATCGTGAGCAGCAGGGTCACCGAGAGCCAGATCGCCGAACCGTCCGTCAGGCGATAGACGATGTAGGCGAGCACGGTGAACGCGGCACCGCTCCCCGTGAGGGAGATGCCCCGCGCCACCGCCACGCGACGTACCGCTGAGCGCCCCGTGCCCTCCGCCATCAAGGGCAAGAATCACACAGTCGCGCGGTCCCCGGTAGTCGGTTCCAGCACATGTTCCCCTGGGCCACTCGTCCTACCGTCGTCGGCCCTGAGGCGGACCAGCGGGAGGAGGACGATGGTGGCCCCGATGGCGAACACGCCGGCGATCACGTAGACGGTCTGCGCCTCGACGAGGCGGAGCACGGGTCCGGCAGCGAGGTACGCGACGGCGAGTCCCATGGAAAGGACCGCCTCGAGCGCGGCCATCGTCCGGCTCCGGACGGCGTCGGGCGTGCGGCGCTGCATGATCCCGTTCTCGGCGACGATCGAGATCCCGTCCGAGGTCCCCATCACCAGCAGGGAGACGAGGACGAGCGGGAACAGTCCGAACAGGCCGACCCCGAACGCGGAGACGGCGACGCCGGCCGCACCGAAGACCATCCAGAGGGGCTCCGTGCGGGCGTCCATCCAGCGCCCGAACAACGTCCCGAGCACCGAGCCCGTCCCCCAGCAGGCGATCAGCAGGCCGAAGCCCCAGCCACCCGTCCCGAACGACTCGGCCAGGGGAGCATCGGCCACCATCCCCATGCCCATCCCGAGGACGAACACCAACCACGCGAACGTCATCCGGCGCAGGACGGGCTCGCGGAACAGATACGTCGCGCCCGCGAACAGACCCTCGTGCTCCGGGTGCGGGTCGGTCGACTTCTCCTCCTCGAACCGTCCGCGGACCGTCAGCGTGACGGCGAGCGAGACGAGGAAGGAGATGGTGTTCAGCCCGAAGACGACGGCGCCGGCCAGGTGCAACCGGTCCGCGGACGGCATCTCACCGGGCGCGAGGATCGCGACGAGGCCGCCGCCGATCACCGGCCCGACGGCGATGCCGGCGTGCACGCCCATCGAGACAAGGCTGTTGGCCCACGAGAGGTCCTTCTCGGACTCGACGAGGTTCGGGATCGCCGCGCGCGACGCGGAGAAGAACGGCAGCTCCGCGATGGCCGAGCCGAACGCCAGGGCGATCAGCACACCCGGGTCCTTCGCGAAGACCATCGCCGCGAAGAAGACGGCCGAGATCGCCTCGGACCAGATCATCACGGTCCTGCGGTTGTAGCGGTCGCCGAGCGCCCCCGTGAGGGGACCGATCAGGCCGGCCACGCCGAACGTGAGCAGGAGGGACAGCGCCTGCATGACCGGCGAGTGGGTTCGCTCCCACACCGTGTAGTTCAACGCCGTGTACGCGGCGGCGCCGCCGGTGACGGAGATGAGTCGCCCGATGGCAAGACGACGGACGTTGGACTTCGGTGAGCGGGTCATGGAGCGGTCTCCTTGTGGTGCGGAGGATCGACGAACGAACTACGGGGCGCGACGCGTGAGACGCGTCAGAGGGCCCCGTGAACTGGTCGTTTCGTCATGTACCGCTTCATAGTTGCACCAGGGTAGCACGGCGGATCGAGTACACGGAAGAACTTCCGGTCACGTTCCGAGCGTGACGGCGCGGATCGTGTGGGCGTCGATCGAGTCCGCGACCGTTCGCAGCACGTCCGCAGGCACGGGCGAGTCGACCGTGAGACCCATCAACGCGTCCCCGCCGGCGCCCTTCCTCCCGACCTCCATCGTGGCGATGTTGATGTCGTGCTCGCCGAGGATGGTGCCGACCTTGCCGATGATCCCCGGCCGGTCCGCGTAGATGAAGAAGAGCATGTGCGGCGCGGGCTCGATCTCGACCTCGAAGTCCCAGACCTGGATCACGCGCTCGGCGTTCTTCTTGCCCAGCAACGTACCTGCGACCTCGACGTCGGATTCGGACTCGGTCTCCGCACGGATGGACACCTGGCTCACGTAGTCCTGGGAGCCGGTCGATCGCATCTCGCTGACGGTCAGGCCCCGTTCACGGGCGAGCATCGGCGCGTTCACGAACGACACGGGCTCGTTCACGGAGCGGCCGAGGATGCCCTTCAGGATCGCAAGCGTCAGGACGCGGGTGTCGTGCTCCGCGATCCTGCCGAGATAGGACGCGACGATCGAACGGACGCCGCCGTCCGCCAGCCCGGCGACGAGCGCGCCGAGCCGCTCGGCCAGCCCCACGAACGGGCGCACCGCCTCGCTCACCTCGGCGCCCGCGGACACGTTCACGGCGTACGGCACGAACTGTCCCTCCAGGGCGAGCCGCACCATCTCGGCGACGGTCGTTCCCGCCTTGTCCTGTGCCTCCACCGTCGACGCGCCGAGGTGTGGCGTCACCACCACGTGCTCCATCCCGAACAACGGCGAGTCGGTCGAGGGCTCCACCGCGAAGACGTCGAGCGCAGCGCCGGCGAGTCGTCCGTCCTCGAGCGCCTTCGCCAGCGCCTCCTCGTCCACGATCCCCCCGCGTGAGGTGTTCACGAGACGTGCGCCCGGCTTCACCATCGCGAGCTGGTGCGCGCCGATCAGGCCCTCGGTATCCGGTGAGCCGGGGAGATGGATCGACACGAAGTCCGATTGCACGAGGAGCGACTCGAGCGTGGGCATCACGTCGACACCGAGCTCCTTCGCTCGCTCGGCCGACACGTACGGGTCGAACGCGATCACCCGCATGCCGAATCCCTGCGCGCGGGACGCGACGAGTGTGCCGACGCGGCCCAGTCCGATCAGCCCGATGGTCTTGCCCGAGAGCTCGACGCCTTCCCATCGCTCCCGGTCCCATCGGCCGGCGTGGAGCTCGCTGTTGGCCTGCGGGACGTTGCGCGCCTGCGCGAGCAGGAGCGCCATCGTGTGCTCTGCCGCGCTGATCGTGTTCGACTGCGGCGCGTTCACGACCATGACCCCCCGGCGGGTCGCGGCCTCCACGTCGACGTTGTCGACGCCGATCCCGGCGCGGGCGACGACCTTCAGGCGTGGCGCGGCCTCCAAGACCTCAGCCGTCACCCGGGTCGCGCTCCGGATCACGAGCGCGTCGTACGGCGCGATCTCCGCAGCCAGGTCGCCGTGCGCGAGTTCCTCGCGCACGTCGACCTGGAACCGTTCTCGCAGCAGCTCGAGACCGGCCTCGGACAGCTTCTCGGTGACGAGGACCCGCACTACGTCGCCGCTTCCTGGAAGACGCCCTCGGCCGAGGCCACGGCCGCTCCCCGCTTCACGGGATGGCCGAGCCGTTCGAGGGTCATCTCCAGGGCGGCGAGCCCGCGGATGATGTCGAGCTCACTGAAATAGCCGAAGTGCCCGATCCGGAAGACCTTTCCCTTCAGGGGTCCCTGGCCGGGCGCCAGGACGCACCCGAAGTCCGAGCGGATCCGGTCGCTGATCGTGTCCGCATCGATGCCTTCCGGTGCGCGGATCGCGGTCACCGTCCAGTTCTGTTCCAGGCCTTCACCGAAGAGATCCAGCCCGAGCGCCTTGACGCCCTCCTTCACCGCGCGCGACAAGAGCTGGTGACGGAGATACGCCGCGTCCACGCCGTCCTGGAAGTAGAGCTCCAGGGCGGCGTGGAGCCCCTGCATCACGCTGATCGCGGGCGTCCAGGGGTTCTCGGGATCCGGCAGCTCGGCGAAGCGCCGGTAGATCGACCAGTCGAAGTAGAACCGCGGCAAGGTGGCGGCGGCATGGGCCTCCCACGCGCGCTCGCTGATCGCCACGAACGCGATCCCCGGACTCGCCGACAGCGCCTTCTGCGAGCCGCCGACCGCCACGTCGACCCCCCAGGCATCGAACTCGAACGGCACGGCGCCGAGGCTGCTCACGACGTCCACGACCACCATGACGCCGGCTTCGTTCGCGACGTGCGCGAGCTCCTCCACCGGCTGGATCACGCCGGTCGAGGTCTCGGAGTGTGTGAGCAGGACGGCCTTGACGGGGTGCGCTGCGAGCTCGTCCGCGAACCGCGAGGCGTCGACCTTCTCTCCCCACTCGTGGTCGACGGTGCGGACCGTCAGGCCCATGGCCGTCGCGAGCGAGCGCCACCGCTCCGAGAAGAATCCGGCAAGCGGGATCAGGACCTCGTCCCCGGGAGAGAAGACGTTCTGGACGGCGGACTCGAGCCCACCCGTGCCCGACGAGGTCATCAGCAGCACGTCGGCTCGATCCGTCCGGTACAGCTCCTTCAGTCGCGCCGTGACGTCACGCATCAGGCGCCCGAAACCCGGACCACGGTGATAGACGAGGGGACTGCCCTGCGCGAGGAGCACCTCGGGCGGGATCGGGGTGGGGCCGGGCGCCAGGATGATCTCGGGCCTGTCCATCTGCGCTCTCCTGTCGTGCTTGTCTGGGCACTTCCTCGACGCCTCGGGCGGTCGATCGCAGCCTAGCAAGCACGTACCGAGGGGCAAGGTTCCGACACTCCCGACCATCGGCAAGGAAGCGCAGGTCCGTATCATCGAGCGACGGGGCCCTCGCCGGGCCTCGAGGTGCGTATGGCGACCCTTCGATTCCTGTTGAAGCGCTTCGTGGCTCAGCGGCTGCTGGGCCTCGCCGTCGTCGTCACGCTGGCCTTCTCGGTCGGCGTGCTCGTCGCCGGTCCGATCTACGCGGACGCAGCGCGCGAGGCGATCCTGTCCTCGGAGCTCGCCGGCGCTCCCCCCACCGTGCGGAACGCTCGCCTGCAGGTCTTCGGCGATCAGGACTTCGACTGGGCGGCGGCCGACGAGGTCATCACCGAGCGCACCGACTCCCTCCCCTTGGAGCGGCTCGTGCGTCAGGGGCTCGGGACGGTCCGTCTCCTCTCGCCGGATGGTCTATCGGTTCCGCTCCTCGCAAGGGAAGGCGCCCAGGATCACCTGGAGTTCCGCGGGGAGCCTCCACACGCCGACGGCATCCTGCTGCACGCGGGGATGGCACGGACGCTCGGTGTCCGCCGCGGCGACAGGGTCGCGATCATCGGTCCGACGGGTCGGGAGCTGAAGCTCACCGTCAGCGGCACCTACGCCACGCCGGATCGAGGCGACGCCTTCTGGTTCGGATCGCAGAGCCCCTTCCCGAACCGAACCGACGACACGGACTCGACCCGGCCCCAGCCGGTCATCGTCGACATCGACACCCTGGTTCGTGCGACGCGAGCGCTCGAGCTGACCACCCAGTACTCGTGGGACGCGTATCTCGCCCTCACGGGCGTGCCGTTCGATGAGGCAGAAGCGGTCCCGGACCGACTCGCGCGCGTCTTCACCGGTCTGCAAGCGGAGGACGGGCTCGGCCTGAGCACCGCCGACCTGATCTCGGGACTCGGCACGCTCGTCGACCTCGTCCGGCAGCGGGTCGCCGACCTCGCGGTGCCGATCCTCCTGGTGGTCTTCCAGATCGGCGCCGTCACCCTCGCCGTCCTTGCCGGCGTCGGTGCCCTCGCGCTCACCCGGCAGGGGTTCGAGCTGGCGGTCCTGCACAGCCGGGGCTTCCGCCGCGGAGTGCTCCTCGCTGCGCAGGCGATCCAGGCGGTGTTCGCCGCCATCGTGGCGTTCCCGCTCGGGCTGCTCCTCGGGATGGGCCTGGCGGCGCTCGCCAGCACCGCGAACGGACCCGATCTCCCGGGCGTGACCTTCCCCATCCGTTTGAACGGCACGGCTCAGTTGCTCGGGCTCGTCGCCGCAGTGGTGGGTGGCGTGATCCTCTTGGGTCTCTCGGTCCCCTACGTCTCTCGGACGGTGCTCGAGGAGCGCCGGGCCGCGTCCCGGGAGGACCGTCCGCTGCTCGCGCGGGTGCCGGTCGAGCTGTTCGTGCTGCCGCTCGGGGTGTTCGCGTTCCTCCAGTTGCGCACCGGGACGCGGCCCGAAGCCGGATCCGGCGAGATCGATCCGTTGATCCTCGTCGCGCCGACCCTGCTCTTGTTCGGCGGATCGTTCCTCGCGCTCCGGCTCCTCCTCTTGGTGTTCCGAGGACTCGACTCCCGGATCGGCCGCTCGAGGCGGCTGCCGAGGTACCTCGCGGGGCGCCGGATCGGACGGTCGCCGGGCACCGGCTTCGCCGCCGCCCTCCTCCTGCTGCTCTCGATGGGACTCCTCGTCGTGTCGACGTCGTACCGAGCCATCGTGCTGCGCAACCACGAGGATGCGGCGCACGCGCAGGTGGGAGCCGATTGGCGCGTCGACGTCACGCCGCCCGAGGACATCCTGTCCGTGATCCGCGACCTGCCGCCGATGACCACGCCGGTGGTTCGCACCGAGCCACGTCTGGAGAGCGGGTCGTTCCAGCTCCCACCGATCACCCTCGGCCTGGACCCGGCCACCTACGCCGATGCCGGCTGGTGGCGGGATGACTTCTCCGAGACGCCCCTGCCCGAGATCCTCCGCCGTCTGCAGGCGCCGGCGTTCGGGATGGACCTGCCGGCTGCATCCTCGGTCTTGACGTTCGAGATGGAGGTCAACCGAGACGTGCGTGACCTGAAGGTGACGGCGACGGGCGTGGACGAAGCGGGTGTCGTGCACACGGCTGCGCTCCAGCCGATCGATCCGGGTATCGCGACCTACGAGATGCAGCTCGAGGAGGCGGTCCGCCTGTTGTCGATCACGATCCATCGAACCTCGCTGGATGCACCGGATGAGGCGACCTTCGAGTTCACGACGTTCGCCGTCGACGGAGCGCCGCTGTCGTTGGAGGGGTGGGAACCGCTCACCTGGCGCGGGAGCGCAGGCTCCGTGGAGGCTGTCGGATCCGGCGTCCGATTCGAGATGGACTCCGGAGCCTCCGACGTGATCGGTGGCATCGTGCCGCCGTCCGATCCCCTTCCCGTTCTGGTCTCCCCCGGCGTCTCCTCCTCCGGTGGCCCGGTCTTTCCCGCGGCCCTCGGCGGGCAGGAGATCGAGTTGAACCCGGTGGCGAGCGCCATCCAATTCCCGTCGATGCTCCCCAACCAGCCGTTCATCGTGATGTCCGGCTCGGCCCTCCTCGAACGCGCGGCCGCCGTGCCCGAGCCGGGCCTCGTCCTGAACGAGGTCTGGGCCGAAGGAGAGCGCAACCCGGTGCCGCAGCTGCGGCAGAAGGGCTTCTTCCCGGGGGACGTGGCGCGGACCGCGCCGATCGAGGGGTTCCTGGCGCAGCTCCCGCAGAGCCTCGCGCTCGGGATGAACTTCGTCGCGGCGGCGGGCGGCGCGGGGCTCGTGATCGTGGGGGTCGCGGCGGCGCTGTACTTCGCACAGCGCCGCCGCGACTACGAGTTCGCCGCCCTCCGGGCGATGGGCACCGCGTCCGGACAGATCGTCCGGACGCTCGCCCTCGAACAGGTGTTGCTCCTCGGCTTCGCGGTCCTGGCGGGTCTCGGCCTCGGCTATCTCCTGCTCCGGCTGATGATGCCGTACGTCGGACCGAGCCTGTCGGTGGCGTATCCACCGCCGGTGTTCCTGATGGATTGGATGTCGCTCGGTACCGCGCTCGCGGCCATCGTGGCCGCGACCGCGATCGCGCTCGCGCTGTCTGCGCGCGCGATGCTGCGCGCATCCGTCACCGGCGTGCTCCGGGGGGAGGCCGAGTGATCGAGAACATCGTCAGCGCGGACCGTTACCGGCCGGAGGGTTCCGACGCGCTCGTGCGTCTCCGCCATGCCTACAAGGTGTACCGGGTGAGCGACGTCGGCGTCGTGGCGCTCGCCGGTGTGGACCTCGACGTCGCACCCGCGGAGTTCCTGGCGGTCGTCGGGCCGAGCGGCGCGGGCAAGTCCACGATCCTGAACCTGGTCGGCGGCCTCGATCGCGCCTCGGCCGGCGTCGTCGAGGTCGAGGGGCGGGACCTCGGACTCCTGGGCAACGACGAGCTCACCAAGTACCGGGCCGAGCGTGTCGGCTTCGTCTGGCAGGGCACGGCGCGGAACCTCGTTCCGTACCTCTCCGTCCGCGACAACATCCGCCTTCCGGCGACCGTGCGCCGGACCCAGGTCGCGAGGAAGCACGACGTCGACGGACTCCTGGAGCTGGTCGGCCTCACCGACCGTTCGAAGCACATGCCCGGCATGCTCTCCGGCGGCGAGCAGCAGCGCGTGGCGATCGCCGCGGCGCTGTCCAACACCCCGGCAATCCTGCTGGCCGACGAGCCGACCGCCGAGCTGGATTCGGAATCGGCCGGTCGCGTGCTGGACGCCTTCCGTGCGGTCAACCGCGAGTTCCACGTGACGATCATCATGGTCACCCACGACCTGGTGGCTGCGAGACGGGCGGACCGCCGCATCCGCGTGCGGGACGGGCGCGTCCTGCACGAGGGCGTGCCCGTCGATCCGATCTCCGACGACGGACGCGTGCGACTCCCCGATGAAGCGGTGGCCGCGCTGGGTGGCGTCGACCTCGAGGCAGAGATCACGCCGGACGAAGTGCGGCTCCGTCGACGAAGCGAGACCGGACATGCCTGAGCCCGACGTCCTCGTCGAGGGGATCGACATCGTCCGCCGCTACCCGGGCGCGCAGGGTGTGGTGGCGGTCCGCGGCGCATCGGTCGCGGTGCGGTCGCGGGACTTCGTGGCGCTGATGGGCCCGAGCGGCTCGGGCAAGACGACGTTCCTCGGCGTGCTGGCCGGTCTCGACCCGCCCGATGAAGGTGAGGTGCGCTGGAAGGGCCAGCCGATGGGTTCGCTCTCGTCCGATGAGCGGCGTGCGCTCCGACAGGAGGGTATCGGCGTCGTGTTCCAGAGCTTCGGACTGCTCCCCGCGCTCTCCGCCGTCGAGAACGTCGAGCTGCCGCTCCGCGTGAACGGGGTCGACCTCAATGAGGCGCGCGAGCGAGCCGAGGGATGGCTGCGCCGGCTCGGTCTCGAGACGCGCATGCACAACCGGACGTACGAGCTCTCCGCCGGGCAGCAGCAGCGCGTGGCGGTCGCTCGCGCGCTGATCCCGGAGCCGGAGATCGTGATGGCCGACGAGCCCATCGCCGAGGTCGACACGGAGAACGCCGACGTGATCCTGGAGGCGCTCTGGGATGTGATCCAACGCGGCGGCGCGGTGCTGGCGGCGACGCACAACCCGGAGGCGCTCCGCTACGCGAACCGAGTGGTGCTCTTCCGCGACGGCCTCGTCGAAGGAGAAGGAACGCCGCAAGAGATGGTGTCCCACCTCACGGTCGACTAGACGGATCACGCCGCGACCGGCACCCACTCGAGCTTCGCGGCGAGCGCCGTCTCCCCGGGCGAGAAGGCGACCACGAACTCTCTCTCGATCCAATAGAGGACGCCCTGCGATCGGATCCCGTACTCGCCTCGGATCCGAACCAGCCGTCCTGGCGGCAGACCTCCGACGCCAGCCTGCGTGACCACGATGCGCCGCCCATCGACGAGGTAGCGGGCTTGCGCGTGCCAGTGATCGTCCCCTCCCCAGATCTCCACGCGCTCTGGATCGCCGGTCGGGAAGACGATGATCTCCCCCCACCCAAGATCTCCGAGGCGACGCAACAGCTCGTCCCGGGATGTGATCCTGAACGTCCGGACCTCCAGACCCGAGGTCGCGGAAGGTGATCCCTGGGTGCTGATCCCGGGTGTAACGCTGTCGCTCAGCCGAGTCGCGGGCCGACTCTCACAAGCGGAGACCATCGCGAGGAGTGCGACGATCGATGCAGCGGTTGCTCGCGGTGCGAACACCCCGGAAGCCACTCGGCCATCCTAGAACCGGAAGGAGTGTTCGACGTCCTCGCCGGCGGGACGGAAGACCTCGCCGTCGACGTCGACCAGCCGACCCCTCGTGAACGGCCGGCGATGCCTTCGCTTCCCTCGAACGGATCGGGCGACGGCGTCTCGCCTCGCATCCTTGATCCGCTGGTGCAGATCGAGGTCGCAGACCGGATGCGTGACGACGGGCGAGCCGAACACCTATCCCTCCTCCTCCTCGACGAGTTTCCGCAGGTCCACGTCGGGATCGGCGAGCGACGCCGGATCCGGGGCGAACTGGGTCTTGATCAGCCCGAACGAGCGCCGGACGTCGCGCTTCCAGTCCAGAGACACCGTCGAGCGGACCACCCCTCCACTATCCAACAGGAACGCGCAGAAGGAGCGCTCCTCGAGCGATCCACGGACGACCATCCGATCCCACGTCGGCGCGTAGCCGGCCATCTCGATCTTCGAGTCGTACTGGTCGGACCAGAACCAGTGCGGGTCGTCGAAGACCTCCGTGGCACCCAGCATCGCGTGCGCGGCATGCTCCCCCATCTTGATCGCGTTGTCGTAGTGCTCGACGCGGATCGGACCGAACACGGGGTGGTCGTGGCGGGCGACGTCGCCGATGGCGAAGACGCCCGGCACGGTCGTCTCGAGGCCGGGACCGACCGGGATCCCGCCACCCTGGTCGAGGCCCGTCCCCGCCATGATCTCGACCGCGGGCTCGGTGCCCACCCCGACCACCGCGACGTCGGCGTCGATCTCCTTGCCGCTGTCGGTGACGACGCGCTCGAGCCGGCCGTCGCCTTCGAACCGATCGACCGAGTCGCTGAAATGCATCGTCACCCCGTGGTCGCGATGGATCCCTTCGAGGACTCGGCCGATCTCCGGCCCGAGGATGCGGTACAGGGTCGTCTCGAAGATCTCCACGACGGTGACGTCGCATCCGATCGACCGGAGCGACGCCGCCACCTCCGCGCCGATGAACCCCATGCCGACGCAGACCACGCGGGCGCCCTCCGTGGCGGCGTCGCGGATCCGGACGGCGTCGCGGTGATAGCGAAGGTCGAACACGCCGGGCAGTTCCGCGCCCGGCACCTCCAGCCGCCGGTTGCGACCGCCCGTGCTCACCAGCAGACGATCGAATGGGAGTCGCTCTCCGCCGGCGACGACGACCTCGCGCGCATCGACGTCGATCTGCACCGCTCTCGTCCCGAAGCGGGCATCCACGTCGTGTTCCTCGTACCAGGGGGCGGGGCGCACCAGGGCCTCTTCGAGCTCGAGCTCACCTCGGAGGAGCTCCTTCGAGAGCGGCGGGCGCTCGTAGGGAGGCTCCTCCTCCGCACCGATCAGGCTGAGGCGGCCGTCGTATCCCTGGTCCCGCAGCACCGTCGCGGCGGTCGCGCCGGCCAGGCTGGCACCGACGATGACGATCGAACGAGGGGCGTCGCCCCCCTCAGGCACCGACCTGGATCTGTCCGTCGGCCTCGCGGGCCTCGTAGGTCTCCAGCGGCTCGGTGGCCGGCGGGTTGTGCACCTCACCGGTGCGGACGTCGAAGACGCTGCCGTGACATTCACACTCGAGGTCGAACCCGTCGAGCTCGCCGCCGTTGGCGAGGTTGCAGTGGCGATGCGTGCAGATGTCGCTGAACGCGTATACCTGGCCCTCCACACGGGCGACGGCGATCTCGGCGCCGTTCACGTCGAAGGCCTTCACCTCTCCTTCCGGCACCTCGTCCGAGTCGCCGACCGTCATGAAGTCCGCCATCGTTCCTGTCCCCTTTCGTTCCGTACGCGGTGGTGCTCGGCGGCAAGCCTACGGCACGTGCGCCGAAGCACCGAGCGGCTCCCGTCCGCCTCGGAAGAAGCGGACGGCCCAAGCGCCCGCGAGGGCGAGGTAGAAGCCGGCCATGATCAGCATCCCGGCCTTGAAGTCGATCGGGAGCACGGCGGGACCCACGGCCCCGGCGACCCAGGCGAGCTGGAACATCACCTCGTAGCGGACGAAGACGCGCCCCAACGCCCCCTCCGGCGCGTGGGCCTGCATCAGGCTCTGGAACGCGAGACGGCCGAGCTCCGTGGCCGCTCCCGCGGTCAGTCCGAAGATCGCGAGCACCGGGAGGGAGAACACCTGGAACGCGAAGAAGGCACCCAGTCCAGCCGCGATCGTGCAGCCGACCACGATGAACTCCTCGCGGAGCGTCTCGGGCAGGCGTGGGGCGAGGAGGTCCGCGAGGAAGCCTCCCAGGGCGGCCGAGATCGCCATCGCGGCGAACCAGGTGGAGGGGAACCCCTCGCGCCGGATCGCGAAGGCCGACAGGAACAGGACGAAACCCGTGGCCGCACGCATCCCGGTCGCGCCGAGAGCCGGCCCCGTGAGGATCGGGATCCGTCCGCGCCGGCCGAGCGGCTTCGGCTCGGTGCGGACGCGAGGATGCGGCAGGCGGAGCGTGACGAGCGCGCAGATCGAGTACACGATCCCCGCCAGCACCATCGCGCCGCCGGAATCCCACAATCGCACGGCGAGGACACCGAAGGGCGCCGCCGTGAGTGCGCCGGCGACGGCCACGCGACCGAGTCGCGCGTTCGACCGCATCAGCCCCTCGCCGGGGCCCGCGTAGGCCATCGTGAGCCCGTTCTTCGTGATCCCGTGGACGCGCGCCGCCACGAGGATCGCGAGCGCGGCGGGGTACAGCGCGACCGTGTCCAGGCGTCCCGCCACGAAGAAGGCGATCCCCGCGCGGACGATCGCGGCGAGGAACGAGATGAGCCGTCGCGGCCCTGCCCGGTCGAGCGGCACAACCAAGAGCGGGGCCGCGACGGCGAGCGGGAGCATCGTGAGACCGAGGTAGGCGACGACCCGCCACTTCGCCTCCCCCACCGGCAACGAGAAGAAGACCGAGTCGGCGAGCGAGATCGCGAGGAGCGAGTCGCCGGCGGCGCTCGTGAGATGGCACAGGGCGTAGCGGTCGATCGCGTTCCCCGAGTGCCACATCTTGCGGATGGGATGCGTGATGCCCGAGGCGGCCGCCACGACGGCGTAGATCGCGAGCTGCCAGAACGGGACCCGGTTGCGTTTGGGGTCGACGCGCACCGCCGGCGCTACCCCGAGAGCCGCTCGCGCAGGAGCTCCTGCGCGAGCGTCGGGTTGGCCGACCCGCCGGAGGCCTTCATCACCTGTCCGACCAGGAACCCGATCACGCTCTCGTTGCCACCGCGGAACTTCTCCGCCGCCTCCGCGTTCTCCGCGATCACCCTGTCGACGACGGCGCCCAGCTCGCCCGCGTCCGACACCTGCCGGAGCCCGCGTCGCTCGACGATCTCCCCGATGGGATCACCCGTCTGGAACGCTTCTTCGAGCGCCCGTTTCGCACCCGCGCCCGCGATCGTGCCGTCCGCGACGAGGGCGACCAGGTCGGCGATGTGCTGCGGGCCCACGGTGGGGTCGTCGGCCGCGTCGGCCTCGTTGCGCAGGCCGGCCAGATCCTGGGTGATCCAGTTGGCCGACGCGGCCGGCTCCGCACCGAGCGCCACCGTCTCCTCGAACATGACCGCCGCCGATCGGTCGGCCACGAGCACGCGCGCGACCTCGGGCTTGAGCCCCAGCTCGTCCACGTAGTGGGCCCGGCGGGCCTGGGGGAGCTGCGGCAGGGACGACCGGATCTCCTCGATCCACGAGTCATCCGGCTCGAGCGCGGGGATGTCCGGCTCCGGGAAGTAGCGGTAGTCGAACGCCTCCTCCTTGGAGCGCATCGTCTTCGTGGTGCCCGAGTCCTCGTCCCAGTGCCGCGTCTCCTGGACGAGGGGCTCGCCCGCTTCGAGCGCCGCGATCTGCCGGGCGGCCTCGAAGACGAGAGCCCGCTCGAGTGAGCGGACGGAGTTCATGTTCTTGATCTCGACCTTGGTGCCCAAGCGCGTTCGTTCCCGGCGGCCGCACCGACACGTTCGCGTCGCAGCGCAGCGACCCCTCCTCCATCCGCACGTCGGAGACGTCGAGGGAGCCGAGGAGGGCGCGGAGCTCGCGCAGGTAGGCGGCCGCTTCCTCGGGCGACCGCATGTCCGGCTCCGACACGCATTCGACCAACGGGACGCCGGCACGGTTGTAGTCGATCAGTGCGTACTCGGCCTCGTGGATCCGGCCCGACGCGCTGCCGTGCACGGTCTTGCCGGTGTCCTCCTCCATGTGCACCCGCGTGATGCCGACACGCGTCGTCGACCCGTCGGCGAGCTCCACGTCCAGATGACCGCCGACGCACACCGGCAGGTCGTACTGACTGATCTGGTAGTTCTTCGGCATGTCCGGATAGAAGTAGTTCTTCCGGTGGAAGACCGAGCGCGGCGCGATCTCGCTCCCGAGGGCGAGCCCGATCTTCACGATCCTCGCGATGGCCTCTTCGTTGGGGACGGGCAGCGAACCCGGGTGCCCGAGGCAGACCGGACAGGTCAACGTGTTGGGCTCGGCGCCGAACTCGTTGCGGCACCCGCAGAACATCTTCGTCCGCGTGCTGAGCTCGACGTGACACTCGAGCCCGATCACGGTCTCCCACTCGGCCATCGCGCGGGCCAGCCTATCGGACCCTCCCGACGGGCCGGTCGGAGCGCGTCCGTATCCTGTGCGGATGTCTCCTCCCCCGGCATCCCGAACACCGCCGAACGGTGCCCCGGCCTGGCTGATCTGGGTCGCGCTCGGCATCGTCTACGTGATCTGGGGCACGACCTACCTGGGCATCCGCGTCACGAACGAAACCCTGCCGCCCCTGATCGCGGCGGGCACGCGCTTCGTGATCGCCGGCGCCGTCCTGTTCGCCGTCTCCACCCGGCGGCGCGATTCCGAAGCCGACCCGATCGGCCGGCCACAGTGGTTGGCGGCGCTCCTCGTGGGCACCGGCCTGATCGCGTTCGGCAACGGCTCGGTGGTCCTCGCGGAGCGGACGGTCCCCTCGGGCACGGTCGCCCTGATCTTCGCGCTGGTGCCCCTGTGGATCGCGCTCTGGGATCGGTTCGCCGGACGTCGCCGGCTGCCGGGGCGCGTGGCGGTCGGCATCCTGCTCGGGTTCGTGGGTGCCGCGCTCCTGGTCAACGACGCGCGCCTCGCCGACGTCCCGATCTCGGGGTTGCTGCTCGCCGTGGGGGCGTCGATGAGCTGGGCCGCCGGCTCGCTCTTCGCCCGTGGCGCGCGATTGCCGCATCGCCCACTCGTCGGCAACGCGATGGTGATGATGGCCGGCGGCGCGATCTCGCTCGCCTGGGGCATCGCCCGCGGGGAGCTCTCGCTGGTCGATCCCGACCGGTTCTCGACCGCGTCGGTGCTGGCGCTTGGCTATCTCATCGTGTTCGGTTCCTGGATCGCGTTCACGGCCTACGTGTGGCTGCTCCGGAACGCGAGGACGTCGCTCGTCGCCACCTACGCGTGGGTGACGCCGATGCTGGCGGTCTACCTCGGATACCTGATCGCCGACGAGCAGCTCCGGAGCCGCTCCCTGATCGCCGGCGCCGTGGTCCTGGCGGCCGTGGCGCTCACCGTGTCGGCGGGAGGCGTGGCCCGGGACGACCGCGCGTCAGATGCCGGCGAGGACCGGCGGGCGGAGGACGAGGCCGAGGTCCCGCTCTAGGGCGTTGGCCGCGCGGAACAGGACCTGCTCGCCGAGCACGGGCGCGGTGAGCTGGAGTCCCACGGGCAGGCCCGCCTCGTCCAGGCCGCACGGCACGGTGATCGCGGGCACGCCTGCGAGGTTCGCCGGGATGGTGAAGACGTCGGACAGGTACATCGCCAACGGGTCGTCGGCGCGCTCCCCGATCTTGAACGCGGTGGTCGGCGACGTCGGGGAGACCAACACGTCGAAAGACTCGAAGGCCTTCTCGTAGTCGCGGATGATCAGCGTCCGGACCTTCTGCGCCTGACCGTAGTACGCGTCGTAGTAGCCGGCCGACAGCGCATAGGTGCCGAGCATGATCCGGCGCTTGACCTCCGGGCCGAACCCCTCGCCGCGGGTCCGGGACATCATCTCGACGGAGTCGGCGCCCTCTGCGCGGAAGCCGTAGCGGACGCCGTCGTAGCGCGCGAGGTTGGACGACGCCTCCGAGGGAGCGATCAGGTAGTACGCGGACAGGGTGTAGTCGGCATGCGGGAGCGTCGCCTCGCCCACCTCCGCGCCGAGCGCCGCGAGCCGGTCCACCGAGGCCTGCACCGCATCACGGACGCCGGGCTCGACGCCCTCGCCGAACGCCTCGGCGACGACGCCGACACGCAGGCCCTTCACGCCGTCGTCGAGGGTCCCGAGATAGTCGGGGACGCCCTCGTCCAGGCTCGTGGCGTCGCGGTCGTCCTTCCCCGCCATCGCGCCGAGCAGGATCGCGGCGTCGCGGACGCTCCGCGTGAGCGTTCCCACGGTGTCCAGCGACGACGCGAACGCGATCAGCCCGAACCGGGACACCAGCCCGTACGTCGGCTTCATCCCGACGACGCCGCAGAGGGACGCCGGCTGGCGCACCGAGCCGCCCGTGTCCGTGCCGAGCGCCCACACGACCTCCCCGGCGGCCACGGCGGCGGCGCTCCCGCCGCTGGAGCCGCCGGGCACGCGTTCCAGGTCCCAGGGGTTGTGGACGGGCCCGAACGCCGAGTTCTCGTTGGAGGACCCCATCGCGAACTCGTCGCAGTTCGTCTTGCCCATCAGCACGCTGCCGTGCCCGGACAAGCGGGCCCACGCGGTGCACTCGTACGGCGGGATGTAGTTCTCGAGGATCAGCGAGCCGCACGTCGTGCGGATGCCCATCGTCGCCAGGACGTCCTTCAGCGCCAACGGGATACCGGCGACCGCGTGCTGCGGCGCCCCGGTCCCTCGGTGCGTGTCCAGCTCGGCCGCGCGCTCCAGCGCGACCTCCGGCGTGCGCGTGAGGATCGCGCGCACGTTGTCGTCCACCGCGTCGATCCTGCGGAGGGAGGACTCGACGACCTCGGTCGCCGAGACCTCGCCTCCGGCGATCTTCGTGGCGAGCTCGGAGCCCGTCAGGTCGCAGAGCTCCGGCGTCATCCGCCCTCGACGATCCGCACGACCTTGAACCGGCCGTCCTCTTGCTCGGGCGCGTTCGCGAGCGCCTCGGGCTGCGGGAGCGAGGGCTCAGGTGTATCCGCTCGGTAGACATTGGCTCGGGGGATCGCGTAGGCCGTGGGCGGGACGTCCTCCGCGGCCACCTCGCTCACCTTCGCCGCGTGCTCGAGGATCAGGCCGAGCTGGTCGCGGAGCTGCGCCTTCTCCTCGTCGGTGAGCGCCACCCGCGCGAGCCGGGCGACATGATCGATGTCGATCTGGACCGCCATGCGGCGGAGTCTAGAGCCCGGTCGTCGCGCCCGGCTCCGGCAGATCGGGCCGGGCCGGCGGGTGACCGGCATCCGCGACCCTTTCGCGGAGTCGCCGCTGACGATCCATGACGGAGCGGATCAGCATGATGGCCAGGATCGCCGCAGCGAGCACCACCAACTCGGTGAGGAGCAGCACTCGACTGCCCGACCGGACGCTCTCGAGTGTGGTCGCTCCGCTTATCAGGGCTCCCCCGACACGACCGAGGACTCCCGCCGTCAGCCACGCCGCCCACCACCAGCCGATCACGGGCCACGTTCGCGTGTTCCGCCAGTCCTCCTCCCCACCGCTCGCCTTCCAGAGCTCCCGCATCGTCTGGAACGGTTTCACGAGGTTCGCGAACGGCACGAACCACCAGCCGACCGCCCACCCGGGCGTGAACCGCAGCCCTGATACGCGCGCTGCGACGAGGTTGGCCTGTCCACGATGTTGCCAGACCAGCCAGAAGATCCCGGTCACGACCAGGGTCAGGAGCTGGCCGACCGCGACGATCGCGACGCGCTCATCCGACCGCGTGACCTCTTCCTCCGACACGAATTCGAGGTTGGCCATCCGCGCGAGGAGGCCCTGCTCATCGAGTCGGAACGCGATCATGACCAGCGCGAGCAGGGAACTGAGACCGAGGAGCGCGACGATCACTCGCGCGATCCGATCGCCCGACCGGAACGTCCGCGGAGTGTTCACATCGAGACACCGAAGCGGGGTTCGACGCGGAGCGCGGCCGCCGCCGCGCTCACCGCGTTCCCGATCAGCCACACGTCGGTGATCGGCCCGACGCCGCCGGGCACCGGGGTGATCGCCTCGGCCTTGGCCGCCACGCCGTCGAACTCGATGTCGCCCACGAATCGCACCTTTCCCGTGTCGGGATCGTTCACGGGATCGATGCCGACGTCCACGGCGATCACGCCGTCGCGCACCATCTCTCCCTTCACGAGGCCGGCGACTCCGGCCGCGACGATCAGGATGTCCGCCTGCCGGGTGAACGTGGCGAGGTCCGTCGTGCGCGAATGGCACGTCACGACGGTGGCGTGACGCTGGAGGCCGAGCGAGGCCGCTGGTTTGCCGACCGAGTCCGACCGTCCCACGACGACGAGCGTCTTGCCGGGATAGAACGTCTCCGGCACACGACCCGTGGAGCGGAGATAGGAGTCCAGGAGGTAGAAGCACGAAGCAGGCGTCGACGGCACGAAGCGGGGGCGGCCCTGCGCGAGCAGACCCGCGTTCTCCGGATGCACCGCCTCGACGTCCTTGTACGGATCGAGCGCGCGATACACGAGCGGCTCGGAGATGCCCGCCGGCAGCGGACGCAGCACGAGGATGCCTGTGACGCGTGGATCGGCGTTCAGCTTGCCGACGACGGCGAGGACATCGGCGACCTCTGCGTCATCGGGGAGATGTTCGTTCGCGTAGTCGCACCCGAGTCGCTCGGCGAGCCTTCGCACGTGCCGCTCATAGGCGGCCGCGGCGTGGTCGTCCCCGACGAGGATCGTGGCGAGGCCGGGTCGGGCCCCGGACACCTTGAGCTGGCTGAGCTCTTCGTGCACGTGCTCGGAGAGCTCTTCCGCGAGCTTGTTGCCGTCGATCACGGTCCCTGCCATGCCACGTCCTCTCGTCGCCGCTTACCCGCGACCGAGCCGTCGCAGGAGCTCCTGCTCGTCGACGATCTCGACGCCGAGCTTCACGGCCTGGTCGTGCTTCGAGCCCGGATTCTCACCCGCCACGACGAAGTCCGTCTTCTTGGACACGCTCGAGGAGACGCGGGCCCCGGCTCGCTGCGCGAGCTTGGTCGCCTCGTCCCTGGAGAAGGTGTCGAGCCCGCCGGTCAGCACGATCGTCTTTCCCTCGAGCGGTTTCGGACCTTCGTCGGGGGGCGGCTCGTCCTGGAGGCGGACGCCGGCCTCGCGAAGCTTCTCGATCAGGGCGCGGTTGTCCGGATCCTCGAACCACGCGGCGACGGTGGCGGCGACCTCGGGACCGATCTCGGGGACGGCGTCGATCTCGTCGGCGGACGCGGCCGCGAGCACATCGATCTCGAGGAACGCGGAGGCGAGGACCTGGGCGACGTGGGAGCCGACGTGGCGGATGTTGAGGCCCGCCAGCAGTCGCCAGAGCGGCCGGTCCTTGGACGCCTCGATCGCGCGCCGGAGGTTCTCGATCGACCTCGCGGCGAACCCCTCGAGCTCGGCGAACTGCTCGTCGGTCACCCCGTAGATGTCGGCGGGGTCCTTGATCAACCCCTTGTTGAGCAGCGCGATCCCGGTCTTGTAGCCGAGGCCCTCGATGTCCATCGCGCCGCGCCCGGCGAAGTGGAACAGCCACTCCACGGACTGGTCGGGGCAGCCGGCCTTGTTCGGACAGCGCCAGTCGGCCTCGCCCTCGGGACGCACCAACACGGTGCCGCACGAGGGGCAGTGCTTGGGCATCTTCCACTTCCTGGCGTTCTTCGGCCGTTTGGCCAGGACGGGTCCGACGATCTCGGGGATCACGTCCCCGGCTCGGCGGACGATCACCGTGTCGCCCTTGCGCACATCTTTGCGACGGGTCTCGTCCTCGTTGTGCAAGGTGGCGTTCGTGATCGTGACGCCACCGACGAACACCGGCTCCAGGACCGCGAACGGCGTGATCTTCCCGGTCCGGCCCGTGTGGATCTCGATCGACTTCAACAGCGCCGTCCGCTCCTCCGGCGGGAACTTGTAGGCGATCGCCCATCGAGGCGCGTGGCTCGTCGAGCCGAGTCGCCGCTGGAGCTTCGCGTCATCGACCTTGATCACGGCGCCGTCGATCTCCCAGTCCAGGGAATGTCGCTTCTTCTCCCATCGCCGGAGGAAGGTGAGGACCTCTTTCAGGTTCTTCGTCCGATGCGTGGTGGGAGGCACCGGCAGCCCCACCTTCTCGGACCACGCGAGGAAGTCGGAGTGCGAATCGAAGGCGATGCCCTCTGCGGCGCCGAACGAGTGGACCCACATCCGGAGCGGGCGCGATGCGGTGATCTTCGCGTCCTTCTGCCGGAGCGAGCCCGCCGCCCCGTTGCGCGGGTTGGCGAAGGGTCGATCCCCTGCCTCGGTCAGTCTGACGTTCAGCTCCTCGAACGCCTTCACGGGGAAGTAGACCTCACCGCGCACCTCGATCACGGACGGTGGGTCCTCCGTGTCGAGCCGTCGCGGGATCGACTTCAGGGTCCGAACGTTGGCCGTGATGTCCTCGCCGACCCGGCCGTCCCCGCGGGTCGCCGCCACCGTGAGGACCCCGTCCTCGTAGGTCAAGGCGCACGCGACGCCGTCGATCTTGAGCTCGCAGACGAACGTGGGCGTCGCACCGGCCAGCCCGCGGTCGACTCGCGCGCCCCACGCCCGGAGGTCCTCCTCGGAGAACGCGTTGTCCAACGAGAGCATCGGGGCTCGGTGCGGGACCGGCCGGAACAGCTCCGCGGGCGCCGCGCCGACGCGCTGGGTCGGCGAATCCGGCGTGATGAGCTCCGGGAAGCGGTCCTCGAGCGCCCGGAGATCGTGGATCAGCTCGTCGTACTCGGCGTCGGAGATCTCGGGGTCGTCGAGCACGTGGTAGCGGTACAGGTGATGGTTGACGAGCTCCCGCAGCTCCTCGACCCGGAGCTCGGCCTCGGCGAGGTCGCGCTCCTCCTTCTGTGCCGCCTTCACCCGGCGATCTCCAGGTTGCCGGCCACGCCGATCCGCTCCCCCACCACGAACACGCCGCCGCGCACACCGGGAACGCCCTTGAGGTAGCGGACGGCCTGCGCGAACCCGAACTCCTTGGGCAGGAGCGCCTGGACGCCGGCCGCGGCGGCGTCGGCCGCCATGCACGAGTCGGCGATCACGGCGAGCCCGTCGGGACCGCCGCCGCCACGACCGCGGCCGAGTGTCGTCGAGACGCCGACCCCGAGCGGATCGGGCTCCAGCGCGACGTTGATCGGCTCTCCGCCGTGGCGCTTGACCGCGAGCTTCACCCGCTTCTTCGCCTTGATGAAGTAGTCGCCGCCGCACGCGACGGTGACCTCGTTGAGCGATTGCAGGAGGAAGCGACCCACCTGGTCGACCACGGCTCCGCGGAACGTGAACATCGGCCCCACGCCGGCGGCCGACGCCGATGCGACCATCTCTCGCACGATCTCGGGAGCCTCGGGTGCCGGCGGCGCGAGGGGTCGCTTGCTGGTGCGGAACTCCGGATGCGAGAGCGCGTAGGACTGGAGCTGTTCCCAGAACGACAGGGCCGCGGCCCTGGACTCCTCGGCGAAATCGTCGTCGGCCGTGATCCGCAGGACGAGGTCCTGCACCTGGATCTCGAAGCTCTTGGTCTTGCGGCGGAGAAGCCTCAATGGGTTCTTTCGACGGGCGGGTGGGCCGATGATAGTCGAGGGTTCCGACCGGCCCGGGGAAGGCGCTAGCGCCCGATCATGAGGTCCAGCACCGCCTGGTCCTGGTTCATCGTCCAGAATTCGACGATCTTTCCACTTCGCACGTGCGCGACCTGGACCTGCGGCTGGTCATAGCGGCGCCCGTCGGCGACCTCGAGATGGAGATGCGCGAGCGCCACGGCATGCTCGTCGTTCGCGACCACGTCGTGCACGTCGAATCGGGTCGATATCCCCGCGTCGCGCATCCGATCGAGCCGCTCGATCGTCGCCGCCCGCCCTCGGTACTCGCCGCTGAACCGGTTCGTGCCGGGCGAATGCCAGATGACGTCCTCGTCGAACGCGTCCTCCATCGCCCGCACGTCGGCGGATGCGAACGCGGCCAAGAGACCTCGCAGGAGGGTGCTGTTCGGATGGTCTTCCACGGTTCGACCCCTCTCAGCGGATCGCCTCGACGATCCGCCCTCCACCCAGCACCTCGTCACCCCGGTAGAGGACGGCGCTCTGACCCGGCGCCACGGCGCGCTGCGGCGAACGGAACTCGATGCGGACCCGCCGATCGGCGAGTGGCTCCACCGCGCACGCCACGTCGTCCCCCCGGTAGCGGATCCGGACCTCGGCCTCGAACGGTCCGCCGACCGGCGGCTCGCCCGCGATCCACGAGAACCGGTCGGCGACGAGTCCCCGGCGGTCGAGCAGCTCGATCGGCCCGAGGACGACGGTGTTCGCGCGGGGCTCGACATCGACCACGTACCGTCGCTCACCGATCGCGACGCCGGTCCCGCGGCGCTGTCCGATCGTGAATCCGAACGCTCCCTCGTGGTGACCGATCACCGCGCCGCTGGGGTCGACGATGTCCCCCTCGCGCAGCAGATGAGGGAGGTTTTCGCGCGCGTACGCGCCCGCGTCGCCGGACGGCGCGAAGCAGAGCTCCTGCGAGTCGGGCTTCGTCGCAACGGGCAGGCCGAATCGCTCGGCCGCCGCGCGTGTCTCCGTCTTCGGAAGCTCGCCGACCGGGAACAACGACCGAGCGAGCGCCGGCTGACCCAACATGTGGAGCATGTAGGACTGGTCCTTCGACCGATCGAGGCCGCGGAGGAGGTTCCAACCGGCGGGGCCTTCTGCGCGACGGACGTAGTGGCCGCTCGCCACCATGTCGATCCCCAGCTCGTCGGCCCGGCGCAGGAACGCTCCGAACTTGATCTCGCCGTTGCACCGCGCGCACGGGTTGGGCGTGCGTCCTGCCTCGTGCTCCGTCGCGAAGTCGGCGAGCACCGTCCGCTCGAACGCATCCGTCAGGTCGCAGATCTCGAACGGGAAGCCCGCGATCCGGGCGGTCTCGGCCGCGTCGTTCCTGGCGCTCGGTCCACAACAGCCGTGGTCCACGCCGTCGAGATGGACGAGTCGCATGTGCGACCCAAGCACGTCGTAGCCCTGCTCCTGGAGCAGGCACGCGGCGACCGAGGAGTCGACGCCGCCCGACATCGCGACCAACACCGAAGGCATGTGATCGAGGCTATCAGCGGTTCGGCTCCGGACGGTGACCGAACGGTTTCGACGGCGTAGACCGTATCGTGGCCGGCATGCTCGAAGCGCGATCCGACGACCTCACCGGCGCCTCGCCGTCGTTCCGACTCGTGGAACCGGTCGGCGTGCTGGAGGCGACGCGCGCCGGTGAGGTCGTCGGCACGATCGAGGCGGCCGAGGCGGCGGCCGGGCGCGGCCTGTGGGTCGCCGGGTTCGTGGCGTACGAGGCCGCGCCCGGCCTGGATCCGGACCTCGTCGTGCGACCCCGCGAGGTCGACGATCCCTTCGCGGCACTGCCCCTCGCCTGGTTCGCGATGTTCGAGCGCGCCGAGGAGACCACCCTGCCGCTCCCTCGGAACGACGGCGTCGGCGCGGCCGCCGAGGGCACGTGGGTGCCGACCACACCTCGCGACCGGTACGAGGCTTCCGTCGGACGCATCCGAGAGCTGATCGCGGCCGGCGAGACCTATCAGGTGAACCACACGATGCGCTTGCGCTCTCGCGTGGAAGGCGATCCTCGCGGTCTCTACCGCGACCTCTGCTACGCGCAGCGGGGCGGCTACTCCGCCTACCTGGACCTAGGGCGCTACCGCATCCTGTCCGCGTCGCCGGAGCTGTTCTTCGAGCTCCGCGACGGCGCGGTCATCACGAGGCCGATGAAGGGCACCGCGCCGCGAGGACGGTGGCCGGAGGAGGATCGCGCCGTCGCGGAGCGGCTCCTCGCCTCGGCGAAGGACCGCGCCGAGAACGCGATGATCGTGGACCTCCTTCGGAACGACCTCGGCAGGATCAGTCGGACCGGCTCGGTGACGTGGGCAGACGTCTTCCGCGCCGAGCGCTACGAGACCATCTGGCAGCTCACCACGACCGTGTCCTCGGCGCTCGATCAGGGCGTGGACCTCGCGGGCGTGTTCCGCGGCCTCTTCCCGAGCGGATCCGTCACCGGCGCACCGAAGGTCCGGACCATGCAGATCATCAGCGAGCTGGAGCACTCCCCGCGAGGCGTCTACTGCGGCGCGGTCGGCTTCCTCGCACCGGCGGGATCCGGCCATCCGGATGCTCGCTTCAACGTCGCGATCCGTACCGTGGCGGTCGACACGCACTCGAGGACGGCCGAGTACGGCGTCGGGGGTGGGATCACCTGGGACTCCGACGCGGAAGCCGAGTTCGAGGAGGCGGTCACGAAGGCCCGGGTCCTCACCTCGCACCGCCCGGGGTTCGAGCTCTTGGAGACGATGCGTCACGATCTCGCCGAGGGTGTCCGGCACCTGGACCTGCATCTGCGCCGCCTCTCGGAGTCGGCGGACTACTTCGGCTTCCGCTCCGACGACACCGAGGTGCGGGAGGCCATCGAGAAGGCGGTCGCGTCCGTGCCCTCCACTCCGTGTCGGGTTCGGCTCTCCCTCGCCAGGGACGGGACCACGAGGGTGGTGTGCACGCCTCTCGCGAGCCCACCGGACGTCGTTCGCGTCGCGCTCGATGACCTGCCGCAGGATCCCCGGGACGTCTTCCTATTCCACAAGACCTCACGACGACAGCGATACGAGGAGGCGCGAGCCCGCCACCCGAACGCCGACGACGTCGTGTTGATCAACGACAGGGGTGAGGTGACGGAGTCGACGATCGCGAACGTGGCCGTGCGGATCGGCGGGGAGTGGAGAACGCCCCCGATCGACGCGGGCCTGCTGCCCGGGATCGGCCGTGCGGTCGCGCTCGAGGACGGCACCCTCACGGAGGTCCCGATCACGATCGAGGATCTGCGGTCTGCGGAGGAGCTCGCGCTCGTCAGCGACGCACGAGGCTGGCGTCGCGCCGTCCTCGACTAGTCCCGCTCGGGCTCCACGGGGAAGGAGAACGGCCGCATCCCGTGCTCTTCCAGGGGACAGTCACACAAGGGGCAGCGAGGGGGCTCCTCGTACACGAGCACGGTCCGCTCGCAGTACGGGCAATCCCCTTCTCGCATCGCGGGGAGTTCGGTTTCGTTCGGCATCGGCATCGCGCTCGGGGGGAGCGGTCTCCTGCCTGCATCGGCGGGAATATCGCCTACCTTGAATCAGGCAGCCTGCAGACCCGTAGCACCTGTGCCGGGTCCGCAAAGAGAGCGACCCTCCCGTTCCGGGGAGGGTCGCCTGGGGGGGATGCGGTCGACGTTACGCGGCTTCCATCTCCTTGCGGCTGCGGCGCTTGCCGCGCGCGATGTAGGTGTGAACCGGTTCGTGCTGCCAGCAGAAGTCCCACTTGTTGTAGATCGATAGCTTCGTGTTGCACCCGGGGGCCGCACAGCTGCGATCGGCCTGGTAGCGCTTGTTGGCCCTCGGGAGCGACCGGACCGATTGGCCCCGGAAACTCTCCTCCGCCATCTCGTTCACTTCCCTTCGTTCGCTCTCAGCTGAGGACGGATCGGGCGTCCTTCCTCGTCGTGTGATTCGAACGATGTGAGGGACCGGTTCATTCCTCGGTTTCCGCCCGGTCGGAGTCGTCACGAAGACGCAACAGACGGGCCGAAGGTTCTTTCAGCTGCCCGGGAACTCCGGAGGCCGCTTCTCGAGGAAGGCCCGCATGCCTTCGCGCTGGTCATCGCCCCCGAACAGGGCGATGAAGAGCTCCTTCTCCCTGGCGATGCTCGCCGGGCCCGGGGTCCTCACCGCTGCGAGGATCGCTTCCTTGGCCGAGGCGAGGGCCCGCCGTGGACCTTTCGCGAAGGCCCGGGCGTCCTCCACGGCTTGTTCGAACACCCGATCCGCCGGCAGAACCCGTTCGACCAGCCTCAGGGCCTTCGCCTCCTCGGCATCGACCTGGCGGCCCGTGTAGCTGAGATCCCTCGAGACGCCGGCCCCGGCGAGCCAGGTCATCCGCTGCGTGCCGCCCGCGCCGGGCATCACGCCGATCCGGACCTCGGGCTGTCCGACCTTCGCGTCGTCGGCCGCGTAGCGGAGGTCGCAGGCGAGCGCCAGCTCGAACCCACCACCCAGCGCGAATCCCGTGATCGCGGCGATCGAGACCTTGGGCGTCGCCTCCAGGAGCTCGCAGGCATCACCCAGCTTCGTGACCTGTTCGCGGATCTCGTCGGGACCGTGATCGACCATCTCCTTGATGTCCGCCCCGGCCGCGAAGAGCTTCGGACCTCCCCACAGGACGAGGGCCCCGACGTCGTCGCGGGAGCCCACCTCCTCGAGGGCGTCCATGAGAGCGATCGAGAGCTGCAACGAGATCGCATTGGCAGGGGGGCGATCCAGGCGAACGATCCCGACGCCGTCGTCCACCTCGAGATGCACGAGCTCAGGCATCGCGGCGCACCATATCAGTGACCCTCCCTGCCTTCGGCCATCCCGTTGGCGGCCACCTTCGCGGCTATCGTGCGCAGACCCTCCTCGAACGGCGTCGTCGAGACACCGAACGCGGCGGCGGCGTCGGGCTCGCCGGGGTCCGGGACCGACGGCCGCGCCCAGAACTCGGTGGTGCGGACCGACACGGGGAGCTCCAGGAGGGTCGAGAGGCGCTCGGCAGCCGCCGCCGGGTCGAGATGCTCCGGTCTTCCACCTTCGCCTTCGACCTCGAACACCTCGTCGGCGGTGAGCTCCTCCGGACCGCCCAGACCCCATATCCCTTCGATGGGGTCGCGCCGATCGTCGATCGCCGCGACCACCTTCGCCACGTCCTCGGCGACGATCGGCGCGACCCTCTGCCCGCCGTCGCCCACGACGAAGCCGTGCTCCGCCCCCATCACCGTCGAGGTGAACCACAGACCACCAAGGCCGTACGCGTGGGACGAGCGGAGCACCGCGTGTTCGAGCCCGCTGTGGACCACGACCTCCTCCGCGAGCCCCTTCGCCCGGAGGAACAGATCCGGGTGGTCGACCGCGGCACCCGGCACCGAGAGCAGGATCAGCCGGCGAACGCCACCTTCCTTCGCCGCCGCGACCATGGCGAGCGTCGAGCGGTGGTTCGCGGCGAGGATCTCTGCGTCGCTCGGCTGGTTCACGCCTCCCACGAGATGCACGATCGTGTGCACGCGGGGCAGGATCTCGATCAACTCGTCGGGCTCCTCGATCGGCAGCACCGCGACCTTGGCACCTAGCAGGCGGAGCGCCTCCCCGGCTTCGGGGCGCCGGACGGTGGCCCGCACCTCGTCGCGTGTCGCCAACGCCTGCACGATCGCCCGTCCCAGGAGCCCCGAGGCGCCCGTCACCATCACCGTCATCTCGGCACCGTCATCCCGGCGATGCTATCGAGGGCTTCTACTGCGCCGGGCTCAGAGTCCCGGCCGATGGCCGTTACCCTCCGGTGGTGCATCCCGGCCCCGATGACGTCGAGCGGGTACGCCGTGCCCTCGGCACGACCCCGCTCGCCTGGCGTGCCGCGTCCGGGCACGGCGCTCCGTCCCACAGGCGCTTCGTCGTCGACCTCGAGGGCGGGCGGTTCGCCTTCGTGAAGATCGCCGCCTTCGACTACACGGCGGAGTGGCTGCGGGACGAGTTCCGGATCTATTCGGCGCTCGACGGGCAGCCGTTCCTGCCGCGACTGCTCGGCTGGGATGACGACGGGCTCGCCCCCGCGCTCGCTCTGGAGGATCTCTCGGACGCGACATGGCCTCCGCCCTGGGACGCCGCTCGCGTCGACGCCGTCCTGGCCACCATCGAGTCGGTCCATGCCACACCGCCGCCCGCGGGTGTCGTTCCCGCCGAGGAGAGCCAGTTCGGTCAAGACGGGTGGCCGGCGGTGGCCGCCGACCCCGCGCCGTTCCTGTCGCTGGGACTCTGCTCGCAGGCATGGCTCGACGAGCATCTCCCCGCACTCACTGCGGCGTCCGCAGCCGGCGAGATCGATGGGACTTCTTTGCTGCACTTCGACGTGCGGAGCGACAACCTCTGCTTCCGGAACGGACAGGTCCTCTTGGTCGATTGGAACAGCGCGTGCGTCGGCAACCCTGTGCTGGACACGGCGTCATGGCTCCCCAGCCTCGCAGCTGAAGGCGGACCCGCGCCTCACGCCGTCCTCCCGGACGAGACGCCCGGATTGCCCGCGATCGCGTCGCTGCTGGCCGGCTACTTCTGTGCTCGCGCCGGTCTGCCACCGATCCCGCAGGCGCCCCACGCCCGGCCCCTCCAGCTGATGCAGTCGAGGACCGCGCTGCCCTGGGCTGCCCGGCTCCTCGGCCTCCCATCGCCGTAGGTCGTCGCCGTTCGTTGCACCTGCAACACGCTGCTACTATCGGGATCGTGGACGCGTCCTACGCAGACCTCATGGATGAGCTGCGGCGCCGGGGCCTCCGAATGACCCCGCAGCGCCGAGCGATCGTCTCCGAGGTGATGCGAGCCAAGGGCCACATCTCTCCCACGGCGATCGCCCGGAAGGTGCAGGGCGACATGCCCGGCGTGAATGCGTCCACCGTCTATCGGACCCTCACGCTCCTCGAGAGCGTCGGCGTCCTCCAGCATTCACACGTCGAAACCGGCGCCGAGTACCACCGGGCGGACGAGGCGCACCACGTCCACCTGACCTGTCGGAACTGCGGTCAAGACGACGAGCTGTCCTTGGACGAGGCCGACAAGCTCCAGAGATTGATCCGCAGGCATCACGGCTTCGTCGCCGACCTCACGCACTTCGCCATCACGGGTCTCTGCGCGGACTGCGCCGCCTGAGCTCGATCAGCCCGCGAAGAGAGCGGGGAGCACCGTGTCCTTGCCCAACACGAACAGCACACCGATCACGAGGCTGAACACGCCCGTGATCACCGCGACGGTCGCGTAGACGGCGAAGTTCTTCGACGCGCGAAGGAACCCGAACGCGGATCCGACGGTGATGATCGAGTTCGACGTCATCAGCCCGACGAGGAACGCGGTGAGGACGGCGATGCCCGCTGCCTTCCCGCCGGCGCCGGCAGCGGCCGTGAAGATCAGGATCTGCGTAGGCGTCTCGGCGCCGATCCCGTGCAGCATCCCGACCAGGAACGACGTGCCCTTCTGGTAGTTCACGAACGGATCGTCGGGCTCGGGGTGCTTGTGGTGATGGTGTCCCGGCCGCCCGTGATGGCCGTGATGCCATTCGGCGACCCGGTCGTCCGCGGCGACGGCCTCTGACTCCCCCGCGTGCACGTGGACGGGCTCCCGCTCGTGGTCGTGCGCTCCATCAGCGGAGGATCCGCGACCCCTGAGCTTCCACCACGCGCTCCTGACGCCTGCGAAGACGAGCATCCACCGGCTCCGCATCCGGAACTCTCGCCCGTGACGGATCAGCGACACGAACACATACACGCCGAGCGCGATGAGCGTGACGCCGACGATCCTGCCCATCGCGGCGTCCACGCTTTCCGGCAGCTCCTGTCCGATGAGGACCGCGATGATCCCCAGACCGAGGACGACCACGGCGTGCCCCACCACGTACAGCGTCCCGAACACGATCGCGCGACGTCGATCCTCCTGAGAGGAGGTGATGTCGGTGATGGCGGCGATGTGGTCCCAGTCGATCCCGTGCCGGAACCCGAACCAGAAGGACGCGATGAGGAGCCCGAAGCCGAACCCTCCGTCGGACAACGCGCCTAGCATGGGCCTCGTCCGCACCGTAGCTGCTGATGCACGCAGATAGCCTAGCGAGTTCTTGCAACCTGTTGCAACTGGCTAGAAGGCGGGGGTCTCCCGGTACGTCCCGAAGACCGACGCCAGCGCGCCCACGATCTCTCCCTCGGTGCAGCGGGCGCGGGCGCACGCGATGATGGGCTCCATCAGATTGGCGTCCGTCGTGGCCGCTTCCTTGAGGGCGATCAGGGCGTCGTCGGCCGCACCTGCGTCGCGAGCGGCGCGGGTCCGGCGGACGCTCTCGAGCTGGGTCCGCTCCGCCTCTTCCCCGATCACCAGGGTGTCGATCGGCGTCTCGTTCGCATCGACGAAGTCCGTCACCCCCACCTTCACGAGGTCGCCCGACTCGTAGCGCCGCTGCTCCTGGAACGCCGACTCGGCGATCCGCCGTTGGAACCACCCCTGCTCGATCCCCTCGAGGACGCCCTCGAGCATCGACCCGTCCCCCAGCCCCTCGATCTCGGTGAAGATCTCTTCGGCGAGGGCCTCGATCCGATCGGTGGCCTCCTCGACGAACCACGAGCCGCCGAGCGGATCGACGACGTCGGGCACGCCGGACTCGAACGCGATCACCTGCTGGGTCCGGAGCGCGAGCTTCGCGGTGTCCTCGGTCGGGAGCGCGAGGACCTCGTCCAGCGCGTTCGTGTGCAGCGACTGCGTGCCGCCCAGGACCGCGGCGAGTGCCTCGATCGCCGTGCGCACGACGTTGTTCATCGGCTGCTGCGCCGTGAGCGAGACGCCGGCCGTCTGCGTGTGGAAGCGGAGGCGCATCGCCTCCGGGCTCTTCGCGCCGTAGCGGTCGCGCATCCAGCGGGACCAGATCCGCCTCGCGGCGCGGAGCTTCGCGATCTCCTCGAAGAAGTCGATGTGCGCGTTGAAGAAGAAGGACAGCGCGGGCGCGAAGACGTCGACGTCGAGGCCCCGCTGCACGCCGAGCTCCACGTAGGCGAATCCGTCCGCCAGCGTGAACGCGAGCTCCTCGGCGGCGGTCGCCCCCGCCTCGCGGATGTGATAGCCGGACACGCTGATCGGGTGCCACTTGGGGACGCGTTCCGCGCAGAACTCCATCAGGTCGCCGATCAGCCGCAGGTGCGGACGCGGTGGGAACACCCACTCCTTCTGCGCGATGTACTCCTTCATGATGTCGGTCTGGAGCGTGCCGTCCAGGGTCGTCCAATCGACTCCCTGCTCCTCCGCGGTCGCGAGGAAGAACGCGAACACCACGACCGCCGGGCCGCTGATCGTCATCGAGGTCGTGACGTCGCCGAGCGGGATCTTGTCGAACAGGGTCTCGAAGTCGTCGAGGGAATCCGTCGCGACGCCGCAGCGCCCGACCTCGCCCTCGCTCTTCGGGTCGTCGGAGTCCAAACCCATGAGCGTCGGCATGTCGAAGGCGACGGAGAGACCGGTCTGGCCGTGCTCGGTCAGGAAGCGGTAGCGCGCGTTCGTTTCCGCGGGCGTGCCGTAGCCGGCGAACTGGCGCATCGTCCAGAGCCTGCCGCGATACATCGAGGGATAGGCACCGCGCGTGAACGGGAACGCGCCCGGGTCGCCGAGCTTCTCGTCGGGATCCCAGCCGTCGAGATCGTCCGGCCCGACGATGGCCGGCACCGGCTCACCGGACAGTGAACGGTGCGAACGCTCGCTCCACGAGGCGCGGGGTCGCTCGGGACTCACCCTTCGAGGATACGTGGCCCTCGGTGCGAGCTCACGAGGACCCGGCGCGGCGCAGGAGCTCCTGCGCCGCGGCATAGGGGTCGATGCGGCGCTCGGCGAGATCGTCGCCGAGCGCCGGATCGTCTTCGAGCGCCTTCGCGGCTCGGACCCGGAAGCGTTCCGCGGCAAGGCTCTCCGCCTCCCGGAGGAGGCGCGCGCGCCGCTTCGCGGCGAGCGCGCCTGACGCCTCGGCCTGGTCGCGGTGCGCTCGCACCGCGGCCCAGACCTCGTCGATCCCCTCGCCCTTCGACGCGGTCGCCGTGAGCACGGGCGGGTCCCAGTCACGAGCGGCCCCCAGGTGCAGCATCTGGCGGAGCTCCTTCGCGACCTCAGCGGCGCCGTCTCGGTCCGCCTTGTTCACGACGAAGACGTCTGCGGCCTCGAGGATCCCCGCCTTCGCCATCTGGACGGCGTCGCCCATCCCCGGCGCCATCACGACCACGGCCGTGTCCGTCGCCGCGGCGACGTCGACCTCGGCCTGTCCCACACCGACGGTCTCGACGAAGATGACGTCGTAACCTGCGGCGTCGAGGATCCGCACCGCCTCCGGCGCGGCGAGCGCCATCCCGCCGAGGTGGCCTCGCGTCGCCATCGATCGGATGAAGACACCGGGATCGACGGCGTGGTCCTGCATCCGCACGCGGTCGCCGAGCAGGGCCCCGCCCGTGTACGGCGAGGTCGGATCGACGGCCAGCACCGCGGCACGCAGATCTTCTCCGCGCGCCACGCGCACCAGCTCCCCTGCGAGCGTGGATTTCCCGACACCGGGGGCCCCGGTGAGGCCGATCGTGGTCGCTTTGCCGGTGTTGGCGTAGATCCCGGCGGAGAGCTCCGCCAGCTCGGGCGAGTCGTCCTCGACCGCCGAGATCGCGCGGGCGACGGCTCGCCGGTCACCGGCGAGCACCCCATCGACGAGCGCCGGGACCTCCATGGCGGGCCAGCCTACCGGTCGACGGGTTCCCCCAGGGCCGCCGACGCGGCGCCGGGGATCGCCTCGAGCGCGTCCCGGAGCGACCGGCACACCGCGCGTTGGCGGACGAGCGCCGGATCGTCGTCGGACGCCACGCGCGACCGCACCATCGCGAGGTTCACCTGTTCGCGTTGCAGACGCTTCAGGAGTTCGGCGGCACGCTCCCCCGCTCGCGTCCGCAGCTCCCGCCGTGCCTGGAGGCGGCGCATCGGACTCTCGAGTATCGCCAGCTCGCGCGGTTTCACGGAATCCGAGGGGAGCTCCGAGGAAAGCGTCTCGTGGAGCCAGCGACGCTCTCGCCCGTGCGCGAGCCGGATCGCGAGCACGACGAACAGGAGCAGGGGCAAGCCCTTGACCGCGGTGGCCACAGGGATCAGGAACCATTCCGAGCCCTCCCACGGCGGCGCCGGGAAGAACTCGAGGATCGGGGAGTTCCACACGAGATGCCCGAGCACGGCGGCGGCGACCAGCAAGCCGGCGGGACCCAGACGTTCTCGGAGCGGGCGGCCGTCGCGACGTGTCGTGACGATCCCGACCGCCATCCCGACCAGCCCCGTGTAGAGCACGTGTGAATAGAGACCGCTCGCGATCACCCGCACGAAGAACCCACGCAACACGCCTCCGACGTCGCCACCGAACACGGCGATGAAGTAGAAGACGTCCTCGACGATCGCGAAGCCGAGCCCGCAGAGCGCGCCGTAGACGAACCCGTCCATCACGTCGTCGACCTCGTCGCGGGCGATCAGCACGATCAGGACGACGCCGATCCCCTTGAGGGCCTCCTCGACGAACGGTGCGGTGAGCGCGGCGGTCCATCGAGACGCGAACTCCGGTCCTCCGAGACGCGCGACGACGACCCCCCAGCCCGCGTTCCCGATCGCCGACAGGGTGGTCGCGGCCACCGCGCCCCACACGAATGCCGCGAGCAACAGCGGGATGGGCTCTCGCTCGTAGAGATCGAGCAGGTAGACGAGCACGGCGACGGGAGCGGCATAGAGGATGACCAGCCCCCAGGAGAGCGCCCATCCTCCCGGCGAGATCTCGCGGAACAGGTTCTGCTCGGCGACCGCGACGATCCCGGTGAGCGCGACGACGACCGTGTACAGCCAGAACGCCGGGAGCCGCGGCTGGAAGAAGCGCGCGTGGTGAAGGGGCGAACGGCCGAGCGCCACGGGAAGAGCCACTCAGACCACCTCCGCGCCCTCGATCATCGCCACCAGTTCCTCGCCGATCAGCTCGAGCTGGCCCCTGGAAGGCCCATCCGTCGAACACCGCGCCGTTGCCGGACGGTGCGACGACGGCCGTGACCGATCCCTCGAGGGCCGCCCCGGTCTGTGGCTGCGAACCGATGTAGCCGAAGCGAACGGCCTCGAGCCCGTTCCGAAAGGTGGTCCGTTCCACCCGATCCGAGACCGAGAGGCGCTCGAGCTGGCTCGCGAGGACCTCGGAGGCGTACAGATCCGCCAGCTCGAGCGCCGGCACGCCGACGCCCTGGAGCGCGAGCAGGTCGAGTGCGCCGCTGCCTCGGGTGAGCTGGCCGAACTCGCCGGAGAGGACCGTTCCCGAGGCCAAGGGGATCGTGGCGGGCTCGCGGCGAACCACTTCCCACCCGGGAAGCGGATGCACCGTGAGCACGCCCGCCAGGGCGACCGGCCGGACCTCCGGCGCCGGCAGCGTCTCCGCGACGACGAACCCGCCGAGCACCGTGACCGACATCACGAGGGCAACCAGCACGGTCGGGAGCCAGCGTCGGACCGGACGGCCGGCGCCGGGGGCGTCCGGCCGATCCGGCACCCGGGACGATCCGCTCACGCGGTCGGTCCGGTGTCGGCGACGGACAGGAGCTCGGTGAGGCGCGCGAGTCGCACCGGGTGCCGCACCAACCCCCGGATCCGGAGGCGACGGGACAGGAGATCGCCGGCGATCGAGCGGCCTACAGGACTCAGCAGATCGGGCAGCCCGAAGCGGAGCGGCGCGGTGGTGAGGTCCAGCAGGCGCCCCGAGTCGGTCCGGATCCGCAGGTGCGCGTCGGGGACGTCACCGTCCCCGACCCGCACCTCGCCGGGCGCGATGCGGAGGAACACCGTGACGTCCGCGTCGGGGGCGTCCAGCACCACCACGGACGGGCGGAGGAGTGCTCGGCGGCCCGGAACGCGAGACAGGTTCTGCTCGATGAGCTCGGCGACCATCGATGCGAGCCCGCTCGGCTCCGGTCCCACGACGGTCACGCTCATGGTTCCAGGACCACCTTGGTCGCCTCGCGTCGGTCGAACAACGCGTAACCCTCGGCCGCGTCCTCCAAGGGCAGGCGATGGCTGATGAGTGGCGTGGGATCGACCTCGCCTCGCTCGAGCGCCGCGTTCGCCCGTTCCCACCACGCGAGGATCGGGGTCAGACCGGCGAATCGGAGGGAGAGCGCGCGCGACCAGTAGGACCCGAGCTGCACCTCGGTGGTCTCCGACGAATACACGCCCAGCACCACCACGGTGCCGCCGCGCCGGACCGTGTCGATCGCGCCTTCGAAGGCGGCCGGATGTCCGACCGCGTCGATCACCACGTCGGCCCCGCGGCCGTCCGTCGCCTCGGCGAGCGCGGTCACCGGGTTCCGCTCGTCGATGTGCACGGGGCTCGCGCCCGCCGCCTCCGCGAGGGCGAGCCGGGACGGCTCCCGGTCGAGCGCGTAGATCGTCGGCGCGCCGAGCGCCCGCAACCCTTCGATCGTGCAGAACCCGACCGGCCCGCACCCGAGCACCGCCACGACGTCGTCCGGGCCAGCGGCGGCGAGCGATGCTCCGTAGAAGCCGGTCGTCAGCACGTCGCCCACGAAGACGCCGGCTTCGTCGTTCACGCCGTCGGGGATCCGGATCAGGTTGACGTCGGCGTTGGGCACGCGCAGCCGTTCCGCCTGGGCGCCCGGCAGCGCGCCGCCGAAGATGCCGTAGCCGAAGATCGCATCGTCGTCGCACAGCGCCGACTGACCGTTGCCGCAGAACCAGCAGTGACCACAGGCCACGTTGAACGCCACCGCGACGCGATCGCCCACCCCGACGCGTTCGATCCCGGTCCCCACCGCCTCCACGACGCCGACCGCTTCGTGACCGAGCGGCTCGCCCGGCTCCATCGGCGCCTTCCCGTGGAGCAGGTGGAGGTCGCTCCCGCAGATCGCGGCCCTCGTCACCCGCACGATCGCGTCCCCGGGCGCTTCGAGCTCCGGATCGGGCAGGTCCGTGACCCGGACACGGCCCACTCCGTCGAAGATGACGCCGCGCATCAGCCCTCGTCGGCGCCATCGTCAGGAAAGGTCGTGTCCACCTGGCCGGCGAGGTACGCGAGCTCCTGCGTGCCCTTCACGTAGCGGAGGATCTTCGGCAGGTCGCCTCGGACCCGGAGCTTCCCCTGCACCAGCCCCTTGATCGGTTCGAGGTCTCCGCGGATCACGTCCTTCCACCTCGAGTACGGGGCTCGGACCGCGAACTCGGCCGAGGACGCCCTCGTCTCGTCGACGATCCCGCCGCCGCGGCATCCCCCGTGCCAGAGGTCGAGGAGTCCGTGCACGTCGGCGGCCAGCCCCTTGTCGGGCTCCGCCTCGACCTGGATGATCACGTCGCCCTCCCAGGTCGCCGCGTACTCCGCGTACTCCTCGGAACCGTTGATCGCCTCGATCAATGACTGGAACCATTCCTCGGTGGGGAACTCGGGCACGTCAGACCTCCCAGCCGGCGATGATCGTGACCACCGCGATGAGATTGAACACGGCATGTCCGGCGATGCTCGCGAGGAGGTTCCGGCGGGTCCAGTAGATCCACGCGAGACCCAGCCCCGTGCCGACGTGCGTGATCCCGAGGGCGAGGACGTCGAGACCGTCTCCGGGTGTCAGCAGGTGGAACGCACCGAAGACGATCGCGGACACGATCGCGCCCAGCCAGAATCCGCGCCGATCGGCGATCGAACGGAACAGCAGACCCCTGAAGACGAACTCCTCGAGGGCGGGAGCCGCGATCACCGCGAAGAGGGCGAAGGCCAGGAGCCCCCACGCGTCGAGATCCGGACTGATCTGCGTCGGAAGCTCGACGGCCTCGTCGGTCGCGCCGCGCAGGACGAAGACGACCCCCGTGGCCACGACCGCGGCAGCGATGCGGACCACGATCCCCAGACCGGCCCCCACCGCGAGCTCGCGCAGTACCCGGGATCGTTCCGGCCAGCCGATGACTTCGGCCCACCGAGGATGCGCCATCCGCAGCCACAGGACGAGGAGGACCATCGTCACCGTGTTCGACACGATGGCGATGAGGAGCCCCTCGCCGCCGATCGGCCCGGTCACATCCGGCTCGAGCAACACCGCCAGCGGGAGGGACACGAGTCCTCCCGCGAGGTAGGCGATGAGGACGGCGATCAGCACCTCCCACCATCGCCAGGTGGCCTTCGCGACCGGGCCCTCGATGGAAGGCACGTCCGGTCGCGGGGGCACGTACGCGCTCATCGAGCAATCATCCTCCGAGCGACGGCGAGGGACACGTCGATGAGTCCGGACAACGCGAACCCGAACCCGAAGCCGAGGGCCGCAGCGCCCGTGTCGTTCGCGAGGTAGGCGACGACCGAACCCAGCAGGATCACGAGCACGGCGTCATGCCATGCATCGCGCCCGTCGAAGCTCAAGGCGATCCCCGCCGGTGGGCGGAGCACGACGACCAGCAGCACGAGCGTCCCCACCACCGGCACCAACGTGACGGGTGTCTCCGTCAGCTGATCGAACCCGATCCCCAACCGACCGACCAGTCGATCGATGACCCCGGCGAGGGACGTGGTCTCCTCGAGGAACGCGCTCACGTGCGTGGGCCGCTCGGTCAGGTATCGGTGCATCCCGGCGATCGCGGCCATGCCGGCGGCCGTGATCGCACCCGTGATGAGGACGGCCAGCCACCACGGTCGGCGCCGCCGGATGGAGAGCCACATGCCGGCTGCCGCGAAGAGCGTGATCGCGGCGCCGAAGTTCGAACCGGTCCACGGCGAGCCGGCCACGAGCGCGCACACCACGAGGAGGAGCACGCCCCTGCCGACGCGCACGCGGTGCGCGAGGAACAACGCGGACCCGAGCACGATGCCGATCTCGATGTTGGGCATCCCGAAGAAGCGGCCGCCGTCGAGCTGACCCCCGCCCGCGAGCGGGGTCACCGCCGCCGGCCAGCCGAGCGCGGCCTCGATGCCGAGCGCCACGAGGACCACCGCGCCGCACGCCGCCAGCGCCACGAAGATGTTCCGGCGCGCAGCGACCCACCGGGTGAACACCACACCCACGATCATCACCGCGAGCAAGAACGGCACCACGGTCGCATACGTCAGCGACGGGAGGTGACCCACGAGCAGCAGCCCCAGGGCGAGCCACGGCAGCGAGCCGGCGAGCGCCCCGGCGACGGCGAGGGTTCGCGGGGAGACGCGCTCGCGCAGCGCGAGCGCGAGGAACCCCGCGAGGCCGAAGAGGAGCATCAGTCCCCATGCGCCGGCCGCGACCGGCACGGCGAGCCGGCGCTGCTGGAGGTATCGCTCGTAGAGGTCGAGGGGCGCCGGCTCGCCGGTGCGCTCGATCGGCGCGCCGGCGTCGTACGGCAGGTCCAACCACTCCGCGACCGTCGCGGCCGGGTCCACGTCGGCGACGACGCCCGGTCGGCGGGTGGAGTCGGAGGTGAGCGCGTGGGGCTGGCCTTCCGCGTTGAGCAGCTCCGCCGGATCTCCCCAGGCGGCGATCACCGTGCCGAGCTCGTCGCCGTCCTCGGCTGACGCCGCCGACGGCGACGTCGACACCACCATGAGCAGGGTGTTCTCGCTGAAGGACGGAACTCCATCGAGGAGTTCTCGAGCGGCATCCGTCGGCTCGGCGAAGGGCTCGATGTAGGCGATGCAGAGGCCCGGAAGGTGTGTCGGGTCCGCCTGCGGCGTGTCGAAGATGCTGAACGTCTCGTACACGTCGCTACGACCGTTCATCAGCGCCGCTCCGCCGGCTACAGCCAGCGACCGCAGCTCGGGAACCGCGAGTAGATCCGCCAACGATGCCTCCTCGAGCACGATCGCGGCGGCTCGGCAGTCGGCTTCCTGCGCCATCGCCGGTGGGACGAGCGGAAAGATCAGTGCGACGAACGCCGCGAGGAGCGCCTTCTTCACGGGAGGCGGACGAGCTCGGGGTCGCGCCTGACGTCGGCGCCGAGCCCGGTGAGCTTCGCCTCGAAGTCCTCGTACCCCCGATCGACGTGGTCGATATCGGCGATCTCGCTCACGCCGTCTGCGGTCAGGGCGGCGATCGCCATCGCGGCCCCCGCCCGGATGTCCATCGCTCGAACGGGCGCCGCGGAGAGCTGCTCGACGCCGCGGATCACCGCGTGATGCCCCTCGGTGCGGATGTCCGCCCCCATCCGGCGCAGCTCGTCGACGTAGGTGAACCGTCCCTCGAAGACGTTCTCGGTGGCGATGCTGGTCCCGTTCGCCGTCGCGAGCATCGCCAGGAGGATCGGCTGGAAGTCCGTGGCGAGCCCCGGATACGGAAGCGTGACGAAGTCGGCAGCCTTCGTTCGCTCTGCCTGCCGTACTCGGAGTCCTTCGTCCGTCATCCGGATCTCGGCGCCGCCTTCCGCGAGCTTCTCGAGGAAGAGCTCGAGGTGGTCGGGGCGGGCGCCGTCGAGGAGGACGTCGCCGCGCGTCGCGACCGCAGCCGCGGCCCACGTCCCGGCCTCGATCCGATCGGCGATCGCCGTGTGATCGGCCGGCCGCAGCTCGGCCACCCCCACGATCTCGATCGTCGCGGAACCGGCGCCGCGGATCCCGGCACCCATCGCGACCAGGTACGCGGCGAGGTCGGCGATCTCCGGCTCTCGCGCGGCATTGTCGATCGCCGTGACGCCCTCGGCGGTGACCGCCGCCATCATCAGGTTCTCGGTGGCGCCCACGCTCGGATAGTCGAGCGTGATCGACGCGCCGGTCAGGCCTTCGGCCCGCGCGACCAGGAACCCGTGCTCGGAGACGATGTCGGCGCCCATCCTTCGGAGCCCGTCGAGGTGCAGGTCGATGGGACGCGAGCCGATGTTGTCGCCGCCCGGCATCGCGACGCGAGCTTCGCCGGTGCGAGCCAGCAGCGGACCGAGGACGGCGATCGAGGCGCGCATCCGCCGGACGAGCTCGTACGGGGCCTCCACCGAGGACAGGCGCGTCGCGTCGACGACGACGCCCCCTTCCTCCCAGGCGACCGCCGCCCCGAGGTGCTCCAGGACCTCGCCCATCGTGAAGCAGTCCAGGATGCGAGGAACGTTGCGCAGCACCGAACGACCCGGCGCGAGGAGCGCCGCGGCCATCAGTTTGAGGGCGGAGTTCTTGGCACCCGAGATCCGGACGGATCCGGTGAGACGAGCGCCGCCCGTCACGAAGAGGTGGTCCATGCGGGGCATCGTACGCGGGCCCCGCCTACCCGGTCAGCGCGATCCTGGCCTCGGCTCTCGCGATCTCGGTCCTCGCGTGCTCATCGTCCTCGTCGCCCGCAGACCGCAGCTCCTCGAGGCGCCGCTTGACCACGTCCACGTCGATCTCGGCCTCGAGCTGCGCGTTCGTCGCGAGGACGTCCACCCGGGTGGTGCCCTCCTCGGTGGACACGTGCAGGAAACCGCCGTCCACGACGGCCTTCAGCCACGAACCGTCTTCCTCCTGGACCTGGAGCGGTCCGATCGCGAGCTGGACCAGCAAGGGTGCGTGCCCGGTGAGGATCCCGACGTCGCCGTCCACGCCGTGCGCGACCACCTCCGTCGCCGGACCCGCCCAGACCTCCCGTTCGGGCGTGACGACGTGGACGTCCAGGGCCACTACGCCGCCTCGATCGTCTTCGCCTGCTCCACGGCCTCCTCGATCCCACCGACCAGGAAGAAGGCCTGCTCCGGGAGATGGTCGTACTCGCCCTCGCAGAGAGCCTTGAACGACGCGATGGTCTCGTCGATCGGCGTGTACTTGCCGGGAAGCCCCGTGAACTGCTCCGCCACGAAGAACGGCTGCGAGAGGAACCGCTGGATCTTGCGCGCCCGCGACACGATGACCTTGTCCTCCTCCGACAGCTCGTCGATGCCGAGGATCGCGATGATGTCCTGCAGGTCGCGGTAGCGCTGCAGGATCTCCTGGACGCGCCTCGCCACGTCGTAGTGGTCCTGGCCGACGTAGCGCGCGTCGAGGATCCGCGACGTGGAGTCAAGCGGGTCGACGGCGGGATAGATCCCGAGCGATGCGATGTCTCGAGAAAGGACCGTCGTCGCGTCCAGGTGCGCGAACGCCGTATGCGGCGCCGGGTCCGTGATGTCGTCGGCGGGTACGTAGATCGCCTGGAGCGAGGTGATCGACCGCCCTCCCGCGGACGTGATCCGTTCCTGCAGCTCGCCCATCTCGTCCGCCAGCGTCGGCTGATAGCCGACCGCGCTCGGCATGCGCCCGAGCAGCGTGGACACCTCGGAGCCCGCCTGGGTGAACCGGAAGATGTTGTCGATGAAGAGCAGCACGTCCTTGCGCTCGACGTCGCGGAAGTACTCGGCCATCGTCAGGGCCGAGAGCGCCACGCGCAGCCGCACGCCGGGTGGCTCGTCCATCTGCCCGAACACCAGGGCCGTCTTCTCCAGGACGCCGGACTCGGTCATCTCGAGGAACAGGTCGTTCCCCTCGCGGGTCCGCTCGCCAACGCCGGCGAACACGGACACGCCGCCGTGTTGCTCGGCCTGGCGCCGGATCATCTCCTGGATGATCACGGTCTTGCCCACGCCCGCGCCGCCGAACATCCCGATCTTGCCGCCCTGCACGTACGGCTCGAGCAGGTCGATCACCTTGATCCCTGTCTCGAGCATCTGCTGCTTCGGCTCGAGCTCGTAGAACGGAGGCGGATCGCGGTGGATCGGCCACCAGTCCGCGGGATGGATCTCCGACGCGTCGGTGTCGAGCGGCTCTCCGATCACGTTGTACACATGACCGAGGACCCCCTCGCCCACCGGGACGCGGATCGGGGAACCTGTGTTCTGCACGGCGGTCCCGCGCACGAGGCCGTCGGTGGGCCGGAGGGCGATCGTACGGACCGTCGAGTCGCCGATGTGCTGGGCGACCTCGCACGTGATCGTGGTGGTCTCCCCTTCGAGGGTGAGGTCGACCGTCAGCGCCGTGTGGATCTCCGGCAGCTCGCCCGGTGGGAACCCCACGTCGATCACCGGGCCGATCACCCGCACCACACGCCCTTCCGGGTGTCCGTTCTCCTCAGCCATCCCTATCCCTCCGATACCGCGGACAGAGCCTCGGCCCCGCCCGCGATCTCCATGATCTCGGTCGTGATCTCGTCCTGACGCGCACGGTTCGCCTGCCGCGTCAGGACCTTGATCAGGTCCTCCGCGTTGTCGGTCGCTGCCTTCATCGCGCGTCGCCGTGCCGCGTTCTCGGATGCCGCCGACTCGAGCAGCCCCGCGTACACCTTCGTCACGACGTACTGCGGCAGGAGGTGATCGAGGATCTGCTCCGGTTCGGGCTCGAACAGGTACTCGGGATGCACGACCCCCAGTCCCTTGCCGGTGACCTCCTCCGGCGCGATCGGCAGGAAGCGCTTCGCGGTCGCGCGGAGCGTGAACGCGGAGCGGAAGTCGGTGTAGGCGGCGTGGAGCTCGTCGATCTCCTCGTCCGCGAAGTCCTTGATCAGCGTGCGGCCGATCCGTTCGGCCTCCTCGTACGGCGGGACCTCACTGAACCCCTGCCAGGTCTTGCGCATCGGCACGCCGCGGAACCGGAAGTACCCGATGCCCTTCTTGCCCACGACGTAGAGGACGGGCTCGAGCCCGCGGTCGCCGACCTCGCGAACGAGGCGCTCCGCGATCTTCAACACGTTGGCGTTGTACGCGCCGGCGAGTCCACGATCCGACGTCACCACCAGGATGCCGGCCTTCGACGGGGTCTCCCGGTCCTCGAGGAGCGGATGCTGCACCGACCCCGTCTGCCGGGCGAGGTCCTCCATCGCCTTCGTGAGCTGGATCGCGTACGGGCGGGAGGCTTCGACACGCTGCTGCGCCTTCACGATCCGCGAGGACGCGATGAGCTCCATCGCGCGCGTGATCTTCTTCGTCGACTGGACCGAGCGGATCCGCCGGCGGACGATGCGGAGTTGCGCTCCCACTAGGCCTCCGCGTCGTCCTCGTCATCGGGCAGCGGGACCTGCCCCTGCACGTCGTCCTCCTCGGCGAGCGAGGGTCCACCGTCTTCCTTCGCCTCGTCCTCGTCGTCGTCGTCGTCGTCCACGGAGGACATGCGATCCCAGCCGATGTCTGGCTTCACCTCGTCCGGGGGCGTGCCTGCGCCGCGGCCGGCCTCGCTGCCGGCGGCGGCGTCGGCGGGCTGGAAGGTCTGCGCGAACGCCTCGACGGATCCCTTGAGCGTGGCCTCGGTCTCGTCCGACAGGTCGCCCGAATCACGGATCGTGTCGAGGACGTCGGTCCGAGATTCCAGGTAGGTGGTGAAGTCCACCACGAACCGCTTCGCATCCTCGACCGGGAACGGATCGAGGTATCCCCCGGTGGCGGTCCAGATCATGACGACCTCGCGTTCCACCGGGAGCGGCTCGTACTGCGGCTGCTTCAGGACCTCCACGACCCGAGCCCCGCGCGCGAGCTGCTGCTGCGAAGCCTTGTCGAGCTCGGAGCCGAACTGGGCGAACGCCTCCAGCGCTCGGTACTGCGCGAGATCCAGCCGGAGGCGCCCGGCCACCTTCCTCATCGCCTTGATCTGCGCGCTTCCGCCGACACGCGACACCGAGATGCCGATGTTGATGGCGGGCCGCACGCCGGCGAAGAACAGGTCCGGTTCGAGGAAGATCTGACCGTCCGTGATCGAGATCACGTTCGTCGGGATGTAGGCGGAGATGTCGTTGCCCTTGGTCTCGATGATCGGGAGCGCGGTGAGCGATCCCCCGCCGAGCTCGTCGGAGAGCTTCGCGGCGCGCTCCAGCAACCGCGAGTGCAGGTAGAAGACGTCGCCGGGGAACGCCTCGCGCCCTGGCGGCCGCCGGAGCAGGAGGGAAAGCGTCCGGTAGGCGGTCGCCTGCTTCGACAGGTCGTCGTAGACGATCAGCGCGTGCTCGCCGTTGTACATCCAGTGCGCACCGAACGCGGCGCCGGAGTAGGGGGCGATGTACTGGAACGGAGCCGGGTCCGAGGCCGGCGCGTTCACGACGACCGTGTACTCGAGCGCGCCGTTCTCCTTCAGGGTCGCCACGACCTCCGCCACGGTCGAGGACTTCTGCCCGACGGCGACATAGATGCACTTCACGCGCTTCTTCGGGTCGCCGCCCGCCCAGTGCTCCTTCTGCGCGATGATCGCGTCGATCGCGACCGCCGTCTTGCCGGTCTGGCGGTCTCCGATGATCAGCTCGCGCTGACCGCGGCCGATCGCCGTCATCGCATCGATGGCCGTGATGCCCGTGTAGAGGGCCTCTTTCACCGGCTGCCGGTTCACGACGTTCGGGGCCTGGACCTCGAGGATCCGCCGGTCCTTCGACTGGATGGGTCCCTTGTCGTCCAACGGCTCACCGAGCGCGTTCACGACGCGGCCGAGGAAGCCGTCACCGACCGGCACGGAGAGGATCTGCCCCGTCTGCTTGACGGGGTCGCCCTCCTGGATGTGCGATGCGTCGCCCAGCACGATGCAGCCGATCTCGGCGACGTCGAGGTTGAATGCCAGGCCCAGGATGCCGCCCGGGAACTCCAGCAGCTCGTTCGCCATCGCTCGCGGCAGGCCGGACACGCGGGCGATCCCGTCGCCCGCCTCCATCACACGCCCGAGCTCTCCGCGCTCGACCGAGGGCTTCCAGCTCTCGACGTGCGTGCGGAGGGCCTGGGCGATGTCGTTCGAGTCGAAGTCTTCGATGTCGGTCGCCATCCGGTCACACGCTCCCTATGAGGTACTGCCTCGCCTCGGCGAGCCGGTTGGCCACCGAGCCGTCGAACACCTCGTCGCCCACCCGGGCGACGACGCCGCCGATCACGGAGGGGTCGACGACGACCTTCAGCTCCACCGGGTGTCCCGTGGCCTGCGTCAGCGCCTTCTCGAGCTTCGTCCGCTGCGCATCCGTGAGCGGTACGGCGACCCGGACCTCGGCGAGGGTCTTCTCGGACCGATGGGCGGCCTCGCGAGCGAGCTCCTCGGCGATCTGCCCGATCCGGCGCGCCTGTCCGGCGTCCACGAGGAACCCCACCAACGTCGCGGTGAGCGGGTGAGCACGCGCGCCGAGCAGCTCGTCGATCACGGCCTTCTTCCGCTCCGACGGGAGCGCCTCGTCGGTGAGCGCCTCGCGCAGCTCCGCATGGCCTTCGACGGACTTGGCGAAGGCGTAGAGCTCGTCCTCGACCCGGTCGAGCGCACCCTCCGCCTCGGCGATCGACAGCAGCGCCTGCGCGTACCCGCGGACGGCGTCGTCCTTCGCCACTCAGGCCTCACCCTTCCCATCGCCCGCGGCCCCATCGCCGTTGGAGGACGCACCGGAGGCCACCTCGTCGATGAACTCGTCGATCAGCCGTTGGTGTGCCTTCTCGTCGAGCGACTCCCCGACGACACGCTCGGCGAGCTCGACCGCGATCGAACCGACCTGCGCGCGGAGCTCCTGGAACGCGCGGTCACGCTCGGCGTGGATCTCGTCCTGCGCGCGAGCGACGATCCCCTGCGCTTCGTCCTCGGCCTTCGCCTGGAGGTCGCGACGCACCTGCTCTGCGGTCGCGCGCGCCTCCTCGATGACCTTGTTGGCCTCCTCACGCGCGCCGGCAAGCTGCTTCTGATACTCCTCCTTGGTCTTCTCGGCCTCCTTGCGAGTGGCCTCCGCCTTCTCCATCTCGCCCTGGATCTGCTCCCGACGCTCCTCGAGCACCTGCTTGAACCGGGGCAGCACCCATTTCCACGTGAAGAAGAACAGGATGGCGAAGGCGACGAGCCCGACGATCAGCTCGCCCGGGGCGGGGTAGAGGTCCTTGGCCTCGGAGACTTCCTCCGCGTGCTCTTCTGCCTGAGCGAGGATCGACGCGATCACCGCATGCACCGTCGGTCTCCCCTCCTCAGATGATGAACGAGAACGCGATGCCGAAGAGCGCGAGCGCCTCGATCAAGCCGATCCCGATGAACATCGTGGTACGGACCTGGTTCGCGTACTCGGGTTGGCGGGCCATGGCCTCGACAGACTTGCCGATCAGCACCCCGAGCCCGATGCCGGGCCCGATCGCGGCCAGTCCGATCACGAGCCCTCGACCGATCGTCTCGAGCGACTCGAGGTCTCCGCTCACCTGGGCGAGCAATCCCCACATCTCCATGCCTCCTTGTCTAGTGCTCCTCCGCCAGCACCCCGCCGAGGTACGACGCGGAGAGGACGGAGAAGATGAACGCTTGCAGAACGGCCACGAACACCTCGAACGCGACCAGGATCACGGACATCGGCGCCGACACCACGATCCCCAGCACCGCCCACCATTTCGGGATGCTGAGGAGGAAGAACTCTGTCCCCAGGAACGCGAGCGCCAGCAGGAAGTGGCCGGCGACGAAGTTGGCAGCGAGACGGATCGTCAGGGTGATCGGCCGGATCACGATGTTCGAGACGAATTCGATCACCATCAGGAGCGAGTAGCGGAGGATCGCCGGCGCGCTCGGGATGATGCAGGTGAACTTCAGGTAGCCGAGGAGTCCGTGTTTGGCGACGCCGACCGCGTTGTAGGTCAGCCACGCGATCACCGCGAGCACCAACGGGAACGCGACGCGGCTGCTCGCGGAGAAGTTCACCCACGGCGCGACCTCGAAGATGTTCATGAAGAAGATGAAGAAGAAGAACGTCACGAGGAGCGGCAGGAACCGGTCGGTGGCGGGGCCAAGCATCGGCATGGCGATCTGTTCCCTGACGAACGTCAGGCCGAGTTCCATCAGCGACTGCAACTTCCCGGGCACGGGCTCGGGGTTGCGGAACGCGAAGTAGAACAGGAGGAGATAGACCAGGACCGACCCGACGACCAGCGCGATGATGAAGTTGAAGCAGAACTCGATCCCCAGGAGATCGAAGCTGAAGTAGCAGTCGAACAGGAAGTCCTTGGTCGTCGGCGGATGGAACTCGGCGGCGCCGAGGACGGCCGCGATCACGAGCTGCGCTCCGGGAAGTACCACAGGTCAGCCTGCATCCGTCCGGCGAGCAGCTTCATCTCGACCACGAGGAGGGCGACCGTCGTCGGCACGAAGGCGGCGGCGAAGGCGAGCGGTGAGAACCAGGCGAGGCCGTCGAGCAAGAGCAGCGCGACCGTGAGCGTGGCGAGCCGGACCACGAATCCGCCGAGCCCCGCCGCCATGAGCACCGTCGGCCCGATCCGAGCTGCCCACGCGACCGAGTAGGCGGAGCCGACGAAGTTGGCGGTGACCGCGGCGACCCCGATCCCCGCGGACCAGGCAGCGCCGGCGCCGCCGAGGATCGCTCCCGCAGCGGCGGCGAGCGCGAAGGCCGGCAGCGAGAAGGGCAGGAGCCGGCGCACCAGCTCGTGCTCCGGCTCTCCCGTTCTGGTCACTCGCCTCCCCTGCCGTACCGCAGATACACGATGTAGATGCCGCTCGCTGCCCCGAGGACGATCCCGATCGCCGTGAGCACCGTCCCCGTGTCGAGAACCCTGTCGAGCAGGTACCCGAGTCCTCCGATGGTGACGATCCCCGCGACGAGCGTCGAGGTGATCGCCCACCCGGTCCCCATCCCGGACCACGCGTCGCTCTTGCGGGGCACGCTCATGGGAGGCGCACACTCTAAACGCCTGCCGCGCACGCCGTCAAACCCCCGGCGGTCGCGTTTCCGCTGGTCAGAGGCCATTTCGGCCGACGGTCGAGCCGCGCTTGTGAAGGATTTCACATGCGGGGTCACGGACCGGACTGCGAAGGCGACGGGTCGGCCGGCGCCTGGTCGGCGGGCGCCGGGTCGGAGGCCGGAGGAACGGCCGGTCGCTCACCGTCGCGGGACCGGGCGTGGTGGGTCGCGACGTGCCGGCCGTTCAGCTCGCCGTTCCGGCGCCGCTCCAGCAACCGAGGCAGGGCCGTCACGAGGAACAGCACCATCGCGCAGCCCACCACCGCACCTGCCACCAGCCGTCCGTCGATGACCCCGATCGCGAGCGCCGAGCCGCACACCAGCGCGGACCACAGGTACATCAGCAGCACGGTCTGGCGATGACCGTGCCCGATGTCCATCAACCGGTGGAAGATGTGCTCCTTGTCGGCGTGCGCGATCCCGATCCCCTTGCGGGTCCGGCGCACGATCGCGAGGAGCACGTCGAGGAACGGGATCGCGAGCACCAGCAGAGGCACGAGCAGCGGCAGCGCGATGACGGCGACCTCGCCGCGGTCCGGAGGCCCGAGATCGCTCCCGACGCCGGCGATCGTCGCGATCGCCACGAGCATGCCGAGGAGCATCGAGCCGGTGTCCCCCATGAAGATCTTCGCGGGATGGAAGTTCCAGGGCAGGAACCCCACGCAGATCCCGACGGTGATCACGGAGAGCAGCGCGGCGACGGAGGCCGACTCGGAGATCTCGCCCCCACGAACGAGGTAGATGAAGAACGTGGTGGCCGCGATCGCGATCATCCCCGCCGCCAGACCGTCGAGCCCGTCGACGAGGTTGATCGCGTTCGCGGCCGCCACGACCCACAGGATCGTGAGCGGCACCGCTTCGTCGGTCCCGAGGACGGCGAGGCCCTGGTTGGGAAGGACGAAGTACGCGAGCTGCACGCCGAGCAGGACGAGGATGCCGGCGATGAAGATCTGGGCGGTCAGCTTGGCGAGCGCCGACGTGCCGCGCCTGTCGTCGATCGCCCCGAGTCCCACCATCAGGGTGCACGTGACGATCGCGGCGACCGGCTCGGGAGCCGTCTGCTTCAGGGGACCGAAGTACGGCAACAACCACGCCGCGCCCATCGCGACGAGGAAGCCTCCCCACATCGCCAGGCCGCCCATCGTGGGAGTGGACACCGTGTGGAGCTTCCGCTCGGAGGGGTGATCGATCGCCCCGAACCGGATGGCGAACCGTCTGACCAGGGGCGTCAGGGCGAACGTGGTGCCGGCAGCGACGAGGAAGACGATCAGGTAGGCGACCACGGTGGCGACAGTCTGCGTGGGCGGTTGCCGTCCGGCAACCGCCCCGCAGCGCCCTACGCGTAGAGCGGGAACCGCTCCATCAGGTCTCGGACACGCTGGGCGGACTTCCCCTTGACCCCCGCGTCCGTCGGGTGCTTCAGGACCTCACCGATGACCGAGGCGATCTCGCCCATCTCCTCCTCGTCCATCCCCAGGGTGGCCGGGCCCGGAGTGCCGACGCGGATCCCCGAGGGTGCAGACGGCGGGTTCGGGTCGTACGGGATCTGGTTCTTGTTGAGCGCGATCCCCACCTCGTCGCAGACGGACTCGGCGGTCTTCCCGTCGGTCCCGACCGGGCGCACGTCCGCGAGGATCAGGTGCGAGTCCGTTCCCCCCGAGATCACCCGGAGACCCTCGTCGGCGAGGCCCGCGGCCAGCGCCCGCGCGTCACGCACCACCCGATGCGCGTAGTCGCGGAACTCCGGCGTCATCGCTTCCTTCAGGGCCACCGCTTTGGCGGCGATGCAGTGCTCGAGGGGACCACCCTGCATCATCGGGAACACCGCCTTGTCGATCGCCTTCGCGTGCTCTTCCTTGCAGACGATCATCGCGCCGCGCGGCCCTCGGAGCGCCTTGTGGGTCGTGAAGGTCACCACGTCGGCGTGCGGGACCGGTGACGGGTACGCGCCGCCGGCCACGAGCCCGATGAAGTGGGACGCGTCCACCCAGTGCAGCGCCCCGACCTCGTCGGCGATCTCGCGGAACGCTGCGAAATCGATCTCGCGGGCGTACGCGGTGTAGCCGGACAGGATGATCTTCGGACGGTGCTCCTTCGCCAGATCGCGAACGCGATCCATGTCCAGCTGCTCGGTCTCGCGGTCCACCTGATAGCCGACGAAGTTGAACCACATGCCCGAGACGTTTACGGGCGAGCCGTGGGTGAGGTGCCCACCGTGCGCGAGCTCCATCCCGAGGACCTTTTCCTGCGGGTCGTTCGGCTGCAGGAAGGCCCCGAAGACCGCCAGGTTCGCCTGCGCGCCGGCGTGCGGCTGGACGTTCGCATGCTCGGCGCCGAACAGCTCCTTGGCCCGGTCGATCGCGAGCTGCTCAGTCACGTCGACGAACTCACAGCCGCCGTAGTAGCGCCGCCCCGGATAGCCCTCGGCGTACTTGTTCGTCATCGTGGAACCGAGGGCCGCGAGCACCGCGGGGCTCGCGTAGTTCTCGGAGGCGATCAGCCGAAGGTTGCTGCGTTCTCGCTGCAGCTCGTTCGCGATCGCGTCGGCGACCTCCGGATCGGCGGACTTCAGGGCGTCCCAGTCGGCGGCGTATTCCCTCATCCCTAGAGCTCCCCTCGCTCGATCTGTGCGATCTGATCCAACCTCTTGACGTGACGCCCGCCTTCGAACGGCGTCTCCAACCAGGTGCGCACGATCTCCCGAGCGTACGTGGGCGCGATCACCCGCGCCCCCATCGCCAGGACGTTGGCGTCGTTGTGCTGGCGAGACATACGTGCCAGCCACAGATCGTGACAGAGCACCGCCCGGATGCCGTCCACCTTGTTCGCGGCGATGTGCTCCCCCTGACCGGATCCGCCGAGCACGATCGCGCGATCCGCGTCGCCGGCCACGACGGCACGGGCCGCGGACGCGCAGAAGGCCGGGTAGTCGACCGGCTCGGTGGAATCGGTGCCGTGGTCGTCGACCTCGTGACCCTCCTCGACCAGGAAGACCTTCAGGTCCTCTTTGAGCGGGAACCCCGCGTGGTCCGCGCCCAGGGCGATGCGCATCAGGCTCGCTCCTCGGTCAGCGCGGCCGCCAGGCGACCGGAGAGGTCGTGCAGCTCGTCGGCCACCTCCCGATAGCCCTCGATGGGGTCTCCGAGCGGGTCACGGATGTCTTCGAGCGGGGATACGGAACCGTTGCGTGTGGCCGCGGCGGCGGCCACACGAGCGTCCAAGGAACCTCCGGTCGGCGTGGATTCCATCAGTCGCACGAGCTCTTTGATCGTGAACGTCTTGGCCTCCAGATCCGGCCGGATACCCACGATGGCCTCGCGATGATCGGCCGCCATGCACAGCACCAGGTCCGCGTCATCGAGCATCTCCCCGGTCAGCCGCCGGGCGATATGCCGACGGATGTCGACACCGCGCTCTTCGGCCACGCGGATCGAATCGATCATCGCCCCGGAGCCGTCCCAGCCGGCGGTGCCCGCCGACGTCACGATCGGCGCCGCCTGTCCGACCCGTTCCATGAGGGCCTCGCGCAGGAACCCCTCGGCCATCGGAGAGCGGCAGATGTTGCCCGTGCACACCACCAGGATCCCGCTCATGACGAAGGGCGCGAGTCTAGCAACGGAGACCCCTCCGGCAGGAGCTCGAGGAGTGCCTCGCGAGACAGGGCTCCCTCTCGGATGACCGTCGCGGGCCCGTGAGCGAGGTCGAGGACGGTGGACGCGACCCCGTCGAGCGGTTCTTCCTGGCACAGGTACACAGCGACGGCCGCACCGAAGAGCGCGTGCAGCTCACCGCAGGTTGCGGCAGGGGGGCCGCCGGATCGGTTCGCGCTGGTCACGGCGAGCGGCCCGGTCTCCGCGAGGAGCGCGAGGGCCAGTGGGTGGTGGGGGGCGCGGACGCCGACGGTAGCCGGGTCGCCTCCCAGGTCCCACCCGGAGGCGTCCGCGCCCCTGGGCAACACGAGCGTGAGCGGTCCCGGCCAGAGCGCTCCGGCCAGGTGCTCGGCTCGATCGTCGAACACCGCAACGGCGCGGGCAGCCGCGAGCGTCGGGACGAGCACCGGGAGCTCGAGGTCTCGAGGCCGATGCTTGGCCTCGAACACCTTCGCGGTGGCCGCAGGATCGTCCGGACACGTGCCGATCCCGTAGACCGTGTCGGTCGGGAAGACGATCAACTCACCGTCGCGGGCGGCGGCCGCCGCGTCACGCAGCGGCCCACTGAACGAGGTCATCGCACCGGTCATGAGCGCGGCGGCCGCCGCCCGCTCACGACGCGGTCGCGTCCGACCAGATCACGGTGCACGGAGAGATCCCCGAACCCTCCCCGCTCGGCCGCCCGCGACACGGCAGCCGCCGTGCTCTCCTCGATCTCGACGGCCACCAGCCCTCCGGGCCGGAGGCACGACATCGCCTGGCCGAAGAGCTGCTCGTAGAGGGGGAGCCCGCCGAACACCGCGAGCTCCGGTTCGACTCGCACGTCCGGGGGAAGCGAGTCGCGCGCCTCGGACGGCACGTAGGGCGGGTTGCACACGACCGCGTCGACCTCGCCGCGAACCTCCGGCGGCAACGGGTCGAGCAGGTCTCCTTCGAGGACGGTGATCGGAAGGCGGAGTGCCTCCGCGTTCTCGCGAGCGAGCGCGACCGACTCGGGTGCGAGATCGGTGGCGAACACCGTCGCATCCGGACGTTCGTCCTTCAGTGCGAGCGCGACGGCGCCGCTCCCCGTGCAGACGTCGACGGCCACGGGGGACTCGACATCCTCCACGCCGTCGAGCACCACCTGGACGAGGACCTCCGTCTCCGGGCGGGGAACGAACACGCCCGGGCGGACCCCGATCGTGAGCCGACGGAATCCCTGCTCTCCGGTCAGGTGCTGCACCGGCTCACCGGCGCACCGCCGGCAGAGCGCGCGCCCGAAGAGCTTCGCCTCCTGCGACGTCAGCCCTTGCCGCGCGTAGATCCCCGTTCGATCCGTTCCGAGGACGTGCGACAGGAGCCGCTCGGCGGTGGGAACCGGGCTTTCCTCGCCGTGCCGCTCCAGGTACTCGGCCGCGCGCCGGACGACCTGCGCGGGTCGCACGTCAGTCACCGGGTCTCGCCGGCACGTCCTCGACCTCGGCGAGCTGCGCGGATCGCTCTGCTGCGTTCAACCGTTCCGTGAAGCCGTCCAGCTCATCGCCCCCCGCCAGCACGTTGGCCAGCTGGTGCGAAGTGTGCTTAACGCGATGGTCCGTCACCCGTCCCTCGGGGAAGTTGTAGGTGCGGATCTTCTCCGAGCGCTCGCCCGTTCCGACCATCGACCGGCGGGCGGCTGCCTCCTTCGAGTGCTGCTCGTCAAGCGCCTTCTGATACAGACGTGCGCGCAGGTATCGCATCGCCTTCTCTCGGTTCTGCAGCTGCGAGCGTTCCTCCTGCATCTCGACCTTGATACCGGTGGGTTTGTGCACGATCCGGACCGCCGAGTCGGTCGTATTGACCGACTGGCCGCCGGGACCGCTCGACCGATACACGTCGATGTCGAGATCCTCCGGCCGGATCTCGACCTCGACGTCCTCGGCCTCGGGCATCACCGCGACCGTTGCGGTCGACGTGTGGATCCGGCCCTGCGACTCGGTGACCGGCACACGCTGCACCCGGTGTACGCCCGACTCGTGTTTCAACCGACCGTACGCGTCGCGGCCTTTGATCCCGAGCACGACCTCCTTGAAGCCGCCCATCTCCGCCGGCGCCGAGGCCAGGACCTCGGACTTCCACTTCCGCCGGTCGGCCAGGTGCTGGTACATCTCGTAGAGGTCGCCGGCCCACAAGGCGGCCTCCTGGCCGCCGGCCCCCGCTCGGATCTCGACGATCAGATCCTTGCCCTCGTTCGGATCCTTCGGCACCAGCAGCTGCTCGAGCCGGCTGCGGAGCGCGTCCGCCCGGACCGATGCGGTGCGGGCCTCCTCGTCGAACGCTTCCGCCATCTCGGCGTCCGGCTCGGCGGCGGCGAGCTCACGCGCCTCGGCCGCGTCCGATGAGGCTTGCCGGAACTCGCGGTACGGCCGGACGATCTGGTCGAGCTCTGCGAAGAGCTGGCCGAGCGTTCGCATCCGGTCGTGGTCGGTCGCCGCTTCGACGGAGGCCATCTCGGCCTTGATCTGCTCGAAGCGGGCCTCGATCTCTTTCAGCCGGTCCTCGACGTCCATGACGTCGATGATTCTCTCAGGCGGCGCCGGGCCCCCCGGTTCCCGTTACTCCTCGGAGTCGTCGAACTCCAGATCGATCGACGCGAGGTCGGGGATCTGGAGGGACTCGTCCTTGTTCACCCAGAGATCCTCGTACCGGGGGTCGACGGAGTCGTCGGCGTCCTCGGTGGCCTCGTCGGTCGCGTCTTCGGTCCCGTCGTCGGTCGCCTTCACCAGGTCGCTGTCCTCGGCATCGGCTCGTGCCGCGGCCTGGATCGGCTCGGCGAGGTCCTCCGCCACCTCGATGAGTTTTCCTCGTAGCTCCTCGAGCTGCGTGACGAGACCCCTCCGCCGTTCGGCGAGACCCAACAGGAGCCGATCGGATTCCGTCTTGGCTCGCTCCAGCAGATCCGTGCCTTCCTGCCGGGCTTCCTCCGCATGGGCCTGCGCGTCGACCCTGATCCGATCGGCCTCGCTCCTCGCCTCGTCGAGCGCTCGTGCCGATTCGGACCTCGCGTTCTCGAGGATCTGCTCGGCCTCTTGATCCGCGATCTCGATCAGGGAGGCGAAGCGCTTGGAGAGTGCGTCGTACGGATCGCCGGCCGACGCTTCCGGTGTCTGGATCGGCCCGGCCGCGGCCTGCTCCGTCGGCCGCTCGCTCCTCGCGGCGGCAGATGAACCGGCCTCCAGACGCAGCTGACTGAGCTCGCGCTCCAGCGTCCCGACCTGGTTCGCGATCGAGGTCAGATAGGCGCGCACCTGCTGCGGGTCGTACCCGCGACGAACGGTTGCGAACTCTCGTCTACGGATCTGCTCCGCGCTCGGCAGCAACGGCATGTCTAGGTCGCTGGTCGGCATGGGGAAACCTCCCGGATCGTGGGGAACCGCATCATCTTCGCGCAGGAAACGGCGGATGCAACGACCCTCACGAAGAGGAGGGCCGCGACCGGAGGGGCTATCGGTCGGGTGCGGTCGCTTCCGCCTCGCGGCGGAGCAGCTCCTGGAACGACGTGATGGCGATCTCGATCTGGGAGCGGTCGGGCTGCTGGGTGGTGATCCGCTGCAGCCAGATCCCGGGCGCCATCAAGCTTCGCATGAGGAGCGATCCCGGGTGCTTGGCCCCGAAGCGCAGCGCCTCGTAAGAGATCGCCGCGATGAGGGGGATCGCGATCACCCGGGAAACGATCCGCCACACGAGCGCCGGGGTCCCGAAGAGCGTGAACACGAAGATCGTGATGATCATGACGATGATGAGGAAGTTGGTCCCACAGCGGACGTGCTCTTTCGGATAGCGATCGATCAGCTCCGGATCCAACTCCTCGCCGTGCTCGAACGCGGCGATCGTCTTGTGTTCGGCACCGTGGTACTCGAACACGCGATGGATGTCCTTGGTCTTGCCGATCAACCACAGGTACGCCACGAAGAGGGCGACGCGGAACACTCCCTCGCCCATCAGCGTCAAGATGCCTCCGCTGCCCGTGCGGTTCTCGAACCATGCGAAGAGCGTCGTCGGTCCGATGATGAATATCCCGATGAAGAGCGCCAGTGCCAGGACGATCGACAATGCCACCTGTCGTGGCGTGAGCCGCTCCTCCTCCTCCAACGACTGGTTGGCCGAGACCATCAACGCGCGCATGCCGATCGCGAGCGACTGCCCGAGCACGATGATGCCGCGGAAGAAGGGCTTCCCCAGGATCGGATAGCGGAGCACGACCGAGTTGATCTCGTGCGACTCGACGTGGATCGTCTCGTCCGGCTTGCGAACGGCGATGGCCCAGAACCCCGCGCCGCGCATCATCACGCCCTCGACGACCGCTTGGCCCCCGTAGAGATGGGTGCGCGGCGACGCCGGTTTCGGGGCCGCTGCCTCCGCCACCGGTCGGCTAGCCCTGCTGTGCCTGTTGGGCCGCCTGGGTCTTCGCGTACCGACGCTGGAACCGCTCGACCCGCCCGCCGGCGTCCACGAACTTCTGCTTGCCGGTGTAGAACGGGTGGCAGTTCGAGCAGAGCTCTGCGCGGATCTCGCTCACGGTGGAGCGGGTCTGGAACGTGTTCCCGCAGGAGCAGTGCACGTTCGCGATCTGGTATTCGGGATGGATGCCCTGTTTCATCTCGTTCTCCTCTTCGACCTCCCAGGGTACCCGAGGCCGTCGACCTCTCTCGTCGACGACCCCTAGCCCCCGGACGGCGCCTTCGCGATCTCCTTCAGGAACTGCTCGTTGGACTTGGTCGCCCGGATCTTGTCGACGAGCAGTTCGAGCGCCGCGCCCACGTCGAGCGCGTGGAGCACCCGCCGGAGCTTGATGACGAGCGCGAGCTCCTCGGCAGGCAGGAGGAGCTCCTCCTTGCGGGTCCCCGAGGCGTCGACGTTGATCGCCGGGAACAACCGCTTCTCAGAGAGTGAACGATCGAGCCGCAGCTCCATGTTCCCGGTGCCCTTGAATTCCTCGAAGATCCCGTCGTCCATCCGGGATCCGGTCTCGACGAGGGCGCTCGCGATGATCGTGAGCGATCCGCCCTCCTCGATGTTCCGGGCGGCGCCGAAGAACCGCCTCGGCGGGTAGAGGGCACCCGAGTCGATGCCGCCCGACAGGATCTTGCCCGACGATGGCGCCGCCAGGTTGTAGGCGCGCGCCAGTCGGGTGATCGAGTCGAGGACGACCGCGACGTCCCGTCCGGATTCGGCCAGACGCCGGGCACGCTCGAGGACGAGCTCCGTCACCTGGATGTGCTGATCGGTGGGCTTGTCGAAGGTCGAGTACACGACCTCGGCGGCCTCGACCGTCCGCTGCCAGTCGGTGACCTCCTCCGGCCGCTCGTCCACCAGCAACACGATCACGTGCGTGTCGGGGCTCGAGTTGATGATCCCGTTGGCGATCTGCTTGAGGACCGTCGTCTTGCCCGCCTTCGGCGGCGACACGACCATCCCTCGCTGCCCCTTCCCGATGGGGGCGATCATGTCGATGATCCGCTCGGTCACAGCCGTCGGGCCGGATTCGAGCCGGAACCGCTCGTCGGGGAAGAGCGGCGTGAGCTTGTCGAAATTCCTCCGCTCCTTCACGTCGTCCACGCCGACGTCGTTGACCTTCTCGACCTCGAGGAGCGCCCAGTACTTCTCGCTGTCCTTGGGCTGGCGCACCTTCCCCGTCACGACGTCGCCCTTCCGGAGCTGGTGCTTGCGCACCTGCGACATCGAGACGTAGATGTCGTCGGGCCCGGGCAGGTACCCCGAGGTCCGCAGGAAGCCGTAGCCGTCCGGCAGGAGATCGAGGATCCCTGATGCGGACGGGGCGGTCTTCAGCGCCTCGATGCGCTCCTGCTCTTCGCGTTCACGGCGGTCTTCTCGCTGCTGCCGCCGCTCTTCACGCGTGGGCCGGCGCCGCCTGTTCCGGGGGTCGTTCCGGTCGCCCTGGTCGCCCCGGTCGCTCCGGTCTTGGGGACCGCCTCGGCCCTGGGGCCGCTCGCCGCGGTTGGGGCGGTCGTCCGGTTGGCGATCCTCGCCGACCGGACGACGGTCGTCCGAGGGCCCGCGGTCGTCCGACCGCGTGTCGGCGGACGAGCCTGCGTCTTCGTCGTCCGTGGTGCTCTCGTCTCGTCGCTCGTCCGATGCGATCGCGCCGGTCGCGTTGTCGCTCGCGCCGTCGCCCGTCGCGGCGTCACTCGTCGCAACGGCCGTCTCGCGGGACGGCGACGCGGATGCCTCACCGTTCCCCGATCGTTCGCCGTTCGACGATGCCTCGACGATCGCGTCGATCAGGCCCGCCTTGCGCAGACGCTGTGATCCTTCGATCCCCATCGTCTGCGCGATCTGCTGCAGCTCCGGGAGGAGCTTCCCCTCCAACGTGCTGCGATCCATGGTGTTCATCGGTGCCTGCCTCTCTCTCTTGCTTCCTTGTTCTTGCTTCTTCGGCTCGCTAGGACTGTTCGTCCTGGAGCTTCCGCCAGTCGGCGAGGAATCGCTCCAATCCGGAGTCGGTCAGTGGGTGCTTCACGAGCTTCGTGAAGACGTCGTACGGCATCGTGGCGATGTCGGCGCCCGCGAGCGCGGACTCCACCACGTGCATCGGATGGCGGAGCGACGCCGCCAACACGTTCGAGGCGTAACCCTGCACCGCGTAGATCTCGCAGATGTCGTGCAGGAGCTTCATCCCGTCCGCGCCGATGTCGTCGAGCCGGCCGAGGAACGGCGACACGCAGTACGCCCCGATCTCCGCCGCCAGGATCGCCTGCGCCGGCGAGAACACGAGGGTCACGTTGACCCGGATCCCCTCACCGGCGAGTCGCTTGCCGGTTTCGAGACCCGCGGGTGTCATGGGCACTTTCACGACCGCGTTCGGCGCCATTCCCGCGAGCCGCTGCCCTTCCTCGAACATCGGGCCGGCCTCGGGCTCGGTGGTCTCGAGCGAGATGTCGCCGTCGACCTCCGCGAGGATCTCCTTCCAGACCGCTTCCGGATCGGCGTTCTCCTTCGCGACCAGCGACGGGTTGGTCGTGACGCCGGAGAGCACGCCCCACCGGTTGATCTCGCGGATCTCGTCGATGCTGGCGGTATCCAAGAACAGTCTCACGCCGTCCTCCCCTGTCGTCCCAGCGCTTCCGCGTGCTGTGCGGCCCGCGCCGTCGCCCGCTCCATCACGAGGTCAAGCACCGCCGAGATCGCCTGATCGAAGCTGTGGTTGGGGACGATCGGCACGCCGTGGGAAAGCGCTTGGCTCTTGATGTAGCGCTGGAGCTTCCTGATGTTCTCGAAGTTCAGCGCGTACCGTTCCGCCGGACGAACGCCGGTCTCCCTGGCGGCGAAGTGATTCAGATGCCGGCTCTCCTCCTCCACCTCGACGACCAACGGGACGGGCACGGTCCGTTCGCCGTGGACATCGAGGTCGAAGAATCCCGGAACCACGTGAACCCCTTCGATCACGATGCTCGTCCCGTCGGCGGCCGCGCGCTTGATCAAGGCTTCGATCCCGACCGACACCGCCGCCGTCTGCTCCCGGAAGCCGGCGACGAGCGCGTCGGAGCGTCGGGTCGGCTCTCGGACGACCCTGTCCGTCTGGAACGACGAGACGTGGAGCGTGGGCATGAGCTCGGCGGAGAGCATCGACCGCATCACCTCTCTGATCGAACCGTCCGTCGCGACGACCCGCACGATCCCCAACCGGTGTGCGAGATGCGTCGCGATCGTGGACTTCCCGACCCCGGTCGCACCGCCGATCAGGATCACGAGCGGCACATCCAGCCGCTGGACGTCCTGCCATCGGGCGAAGTTGGTCGCGTACCGATCGCCCGCGAGCTCCCCGATGACCTCCAGGGCGAACCGTGAAAGCTCGAGGCTGTTGATCGACGAGCGGCCCTCGTCCAGCAGTCGGATCTCGATGGTCTCCGCCACCTCGTAGGCGCGATAGGCGGAGAGTCCCGTGACCATGACCTGGGAGGCCATCAACCCCTTGGAGTAGGGCAGCCCGGGATCTTGATCCGAGATCGTGATGTGTGGTGGATGTTTGTCTCTCGTCATAAGCGTTCTTCCGCCCGGCCGAGCGCGATGTCGATCGCGCCGCCGAGCGCGGTGTCGAGGTCCACGGATCCCTCCACGGCCTCTGCGCGGTTGTCCACGAACACGACCTCCGCCCCTCGGTCGAGGGCGCTGGCGACCGCCGTATCGATGGCCGCCGCCTTCAGCTCCGTGAGGAGGACGTCGTATCCCTGGACGGCATCGAGGTCTTCGACCAGACCGGCGCGATCTGCCAGTCGAGCGCTCCATCCCACGACCCTGCATCCGTGATCGGCTTCGAGGCGTCTGATGAGCCTCTCGACGACCGCAGAAGGAGCAGTCGTGGCGAAGAACGCTTCCTTGCCCCGGATGTCTTCCAACGCGACCGGAACGAAGTCCGTTGCGATGAACGCCGCATCGTCCAGGTAGCGCCGAACAGGGGAACGGAGCGCGGAAAGGTTTTCGGACCCGGATGGGTCGCCTGCCATGGTAACAACCACCAGGTCGGACCGCAAGAGCCGATACGGCCCCAGGTAGCCCCTGAGGTACTCGGGGGGCGCCGTGGCCGGCACCACCAGGATGCCTGCGTCCCACGGGAGCGGTGGGATCGCGGCTCCGCTCCCCTCCAGGATCACCAGTCCCGGGCCGAGGGAGACCGCCAGCTCCGCGGCCTCCCGGACGTTGGAGAGATACGGCGCGCCGGCGAGCCCGCCGCCGGCGCGGCGGGCGCCCACCGTGGTGACACCTGTGGTGACAGCGTCCTCCAGGTAGTCCGACGCACCGTGCTGCCCGTCGGCCACCAGCCTGACGAGATGGTCGAGGTCGACCGAGCCGGCCATCGCCACGGTGGGCTCCGGCGGCCCGCCGCGGCCCATCGCGACGATCACCGGCTCGAGCCCGCGGCGGGCCGCCAGGCGGGCGACGGCCCCGGCGATCGCGGTCTTCCCGGTCCGCTTCCCGGTGCCGATGACGGCGAGCGCAGGGACGCCCAGCGGCGCGCCCTGCTCCGGAGGATCGAACCGGAAATCTGCGCCGACGTACGGAACCCCTGCCGTCAGCGCCACGGCGACGAGCTCCATCCGTTCCCGGTAGCCGAGCACCGGCTCATCGGAGAGATCGAGGATGACCCCCGGCGAGTGCTCGGCGATCGCGGCCCGCAACGCGTGCATGCGTTCGCCGGCGATGGCCAACACGGTGACGCCGAGGTCCGGCGGGTCGCCCCCGGCTTGGAGCTTCTCGGTCCCACCGACGAAAAGCGCGACCGCGATCTCGTGGCCGCGCTCGGTCGCCGCCTCGAGGGCGGCGCGCGTCACGGAGGGGTAGTGCTCCCCGTCCACGAGGGCGAGCGTTCGCATGTGCCTTCTCCCGGTCGGGTGGATGGGTCGATGAGGTTCGTGCGCCGAGCGTCAGTCGCCCGGAAGCTGGCCGGACGCCGCGCCATCGGCTTGGCCGGAGGCGTGGCCCGAGACGGCGGACTCCTGGATGAAGCCTTCGCCCTCGCGCTGCATCTGGGTCCCCGTCGCGATCGCGACGGTTGCCATCTGCTGGCGTTCACCGAACGGGAACTTCCGGAAGATCGTGACCTTCCCGCCCTCGATCTCCAACACGTTGTAGCAGGGCTTGGTGTGTCCGCGCACGCGCAGCGACGAGCAGGTCCCGGCGCTCGCCAGGTACATGTCCTCCAGCCGCCAGACGTAGGGGACGTGCTTGTGTCCGGCGAGCACCACATGGACCCCCGAGTGAACGAGCACCTCCAGGAGATCTCCCGCATCCATCACGGTGCTCCGTTCCCGCCCGGTCCCCGGGATCGGGATCAGGTGATGGTGCAGCACGAAGACCTTGAGGTCTGCCGGCTCGGCGAACTGCTTGCGGATCCACGAGTAGTGCCCTCGACCCACCATCCCCTCGTTCAGGTCTGGTTCGCTCGAGTCGACGCCGACGATGCGGATCCCCTCCACGTCCACGGACCAGTAGCGCGAACCGATGAGCTCTTCGAAGTGCAGGTACCCGACGTTGCGCGAGTCGTGGTTGCCCGGGATCGTGTGCAGAGGCGCCTGGATCCGCTCCGCGTACGAGAGCCATGCCTGGTACTCCTGCCGATATCCGTCGGTCGTGAGGTCGCCACTGCAGATCACCGCGGCCGGTTGGAGTTCGTTGATCTCCTCGATCACGCGATGGAGGAGGTTGGGCACGAAATGCGGGGAACCGACGTGCGGATCGGAGATGTGGGCGATCGTGACCACGTCGGCAGTGTAGGGGGCGGCGACATCCATCGACCCAGCAGCCCGGCGTCTCGCGGCAGCGTGGGACGATGTGGGTCCGTGACCGTCCTGGATGTGGTGCTTCTGCTGCTGCTGGCATTGTCGGCATGGGGCGGCTACCGGCGCGGTGCGGTGCTGCAGGTCGCGGGGCTGATAGGGCTGGGGATCGGGTTCGTCGTCGGGGTCTGGATCGCGCCGGTCACCGCCGAACTCGTTCGTTCCGACCCCGCGAAGGCCGCCGTGGCGCTCGGGACGATCCTGCTGCTCGGCGCGATCGGCGACGCCACCGGCTCGGTTCTCGGGGTCAGGCTCCGGAAGCGAGCGCACGGAACGCGGTTCAAGACCGCGGATTCGGTGGGCGGTGGCGCGCTTTCGGTGGCAGCGCTCGTCCTCGCGATCTGGTTCCTCGGCCTCAACCTGGCAGCGGGGCCGTTCCCCTCGATCGCTCGCTCCCTGCAGCGCTCGACCGTGGTCCGAGCCGTCGACACGGTGCTCCCTCCGCCGCCGGCGCTCGCCGCGCAGATCGGGAACGTCTTGGACATCATCGGGTTCCCGGATGTCTTCTCCGGCCTCCCGCCCCTCCCGGCCGACCCGGTGCCGCAACCGGGACGCGGTCTGGCCGCCCGGGCGGCCGACGCGGCGCGGTCATCCGTGGTCCTCGTCTCCGGACCTGCGTGCGACACGATCCTGCAAGGCACCGGGGTCGTCGTCGAAGACGACCTCGTCCTCACCAACGCCCACGTGATCGCCGGCAGCCGTCCGAGGGTGGAGTGGGACGGGCAGGTCTTCGACGCCGCGGTCCTCGTGTTCGACGAGGACCTCGACGCCGCGGTCCTCAGGGTCGAAGGTCTCGACGCGCCGGCCCTCACGCTGCTCGCCGGAGAGGTGGCTCGGGGAACCGGCGGAGCCGTCATCGGGTACCCCCACGGGGGGTACCGGGAGCTCCGGGCGGCCGTCCGACGCGCGCTCGATGCGGTCGGGCGGGACATCTACTCGGAGGACGAGGCACGACGGCGGATCTACGAGTTACAGGTCACGGTCGAACCCGGGAACAGCGGCGGTCCGTTCGTGGTGCCCGGTGGGAGGGTCGCCGGGCTCGTGTTCGGGGCCTCCGTCACGAACGACGACCTCGGGTACGCGATCACGTCACCGAGGCTGATCCCGCTGGTCGACCGGGCGGCCGCCCGAACCGGCGAAGTCGGAACGAGACGCTGCGTGCACTGACCGTCAGTCTTCGGTCGCCACCTCCACGCCCTTCACGCTGACGCCCGGTCGGATCGCCCGCCACCCCTCGGGGAGATCGCCGACCGTGTGCCCTTCGCGTTCGAAAGCGAGCAACGACGGTCCGGCACCGGACAGGCATGCCGGGATCTGCCGGTGACGGAGGTCGTCGAGGAGCGCGGCCGACTCCGGTACGAGCGACGTGCGGACCTCCTCGTGGAGACGATCGTGCAACGCGACGAGGAGCAGGTCTGGTTCCCGCGTGAGTGCCACGATCACGAGTGCGGCATGCCCGATGTTGAAGACCGCGTCTCGCCTGTCGACCGTGTCGGACAGCGCTCCCCTCGCCTCGGCGGTGGCGAGCCGCAGCAGATCCGGTACCAACACGGCGGGTGCGAGTTCGGGGTGAGGATCCGATCGATGCACGTAGGCGGATCCGGGGGCGAAGACGGTCAGCCCGCCGAACGTCGCAGGGGCCGCGTTGTCCGGATGGCCCTCCAGCTCCGCCGCGTAGGCGAAGTTGGTGTAGGGGTACGGATCGTCGCTGCCACCGGCGTCGCCGAGGAGGGTGAGGCCCAGTGCGACCCCCGCGACGGCGGCGGCGGAGGACGACCCGAGGCCTCGTTCGAGCGGGATCCGATTGACGCCGTGGAGCGAGAACGGCGGGAGCGTCGCGTCGGGGAAGAAGCGGCGCTGTTGCTCGAGGGTGTGCGCGATCGCGCGGCTCACCATGTCCGAGCCATCGGTCGGGAGCTCGTCCGCTCCTTCGCCCTCCCACGTGACGCCGGGCTCCGCTTCGGTGGTTGCCGTCACCTCGTTGCAGAGGTCGAGCGCGAGCCCGAAGCAGTCGAATCCCGGGCCGAGGTTGGCCGACGTCGCCGGCACCCGGACGGTGACGCGCACCTACAGCCCCAGCTCGGCGGCGACGACCGCGGGGTCGGCCGGGACGGTCTCCGGCCGCGCTGCTCCGGCGATCGCCCACTCCGGATCCTTCAGCCCGTGACCGGTCAGCACGCACACCACCGTCGCGTCGGCAGCGAGCTTGCCCTCACCATGCAGGTGGAGCAGCCCGGCGACGCTCGCGGCCGACGCGGGCTCCGCGAACAGCCCTTCCCGGGCGACGCGCCGGTACGCAGCCAGGATCTCCCGGTCGGTCACCGCGAGGATCGCACCCTCGGACTCTTTGGCCGCGGCGACCGCTTTCTCCCACGACGCCGGGTTGCCGATCCGGATCGCGGTCGCGATCGTCTGTGGATCCTTCACCGGCTCGCCCAGAACGATCGGTGCCGCGCCCTGAGCTTGGAATCCGAAGAGCCGCGGTGGCTCGTGGATCAGACCGGCCTCGAGGTACTCCGTGTAGCCGAGCCAGTGACTCGAGATGTTGCCGGCGTTCCCGACGGGAACGAGGTGGAGGTCCGGCGCGCGGCCGAGCGCGTCGCAGATCTCGAACGCGGCGCTCTTCTGCCCTTCGAGCCGATAGCGGTTCACGCTGTTGACCAGCGTCACGGGGTAGCGGTCGGCGAGCCCCTTCGCGAGCTCGAGCGACTCGTCGAAGTTGCCGTCGACCTCGAGCACCCGGGCGCCGTGCACCAGCGTCTGGGCCATCTTCCCGAGCGCGATCTTCCTTTTCGGGACGAGCACGGCGCAGGTCAACCCGGCCTTCGCCGCGTACGCGGCCGCGCTCGCGCTCGTGTTGCCGGTGGATGCGCAGACGACGGCCTTCGCGCCCTCCTCGAGCGCCTTCGAGATCGCGAGTGTCATCCCGCGATCCTTGAAGGAGCCCGTCGGGTTCGTGCCGTCGTACTTCAGCCAGACGTCGCAGCCGGTCTCGGCCGACAGGACCTCCGATCGGACGAGCGGCGTGCCTCCCTCACGGAGCGTGACCACGGGCGTGTCGGCCGAGACCGGCATCCGCGCCCGGTACTCCTCGATGATCCCGCGCCACTGCGGTGCTCCGGACCCAGATATGCCGTCTGTGGAGGTCACTCCTCGCCCTCCACGCGGATGACGCTCGCGACCGCGTAGACGGCATCCAGCTCGCGGAGCGCCTGCATCGTCTTCTGGAACGAGCCCTCCTGGGCCCGGTGTGTGATGAACGAGAGGGTCGCCTCGTCGCCGAACCCCTCCTGCCACACGCGTTCCAGCGAGATGCCGTTGCGCCCGAAGCGGTCGGCGATCTCCGCGAGGGCACCGGGACGATCCTCGACGCGGAGCTTCAGGTAGTACTGGTCGCGCGTGTCGTCCATCGGACGGATGCGACGAGCGTTGGTCGGTGCCGAGCCGGGACCCCGTGCACCTTGCAGGAGGTTCCTCGCGACGCTCACGAGATCGCCGACGACGGCGGTCGCGGTCGGGTCGCCGCCCGCGCCGGCGCCGTAGAACATCAGCTGGCCGATCTTCGGGCCCTCCACGAAGACGGCGTTGGACGCACCGCGCACCGCTGCCAAGGGATGGTCCTCCGGGATCATCGACGGATGGACGCGAACGGAGATCTCCTCCTCGTCCAGCTCCGCGATCGCGAGGAGCTTGATCACGTACCCGAGCCGGGCCGCGTCCTGGAAGTCCTGCGGGGTGACGTTCGAGATGCCCTCCCGGTAGACGTCGTCAGCGACCACGCGCGCGCCGAAGGCAACCGACGCGAGGATCGCGCACTTCGCGGCCGCGTCGAAGCCCTCGACGTCCGCCGTCGGATCGGCTTCCGCGAACCCGAGCCGCTGCGCCTCGGCGATCGCCTGCTCGGACGTCCAGCCATGCTCGGACATCTGCGTGAGGACGAAGTTGGTCGTCCCGTTCACGATCCCGAGGATGCGATCGACGCGCTCCCCCGCGAGGGATTCGCGCAAGGGGCGGATCAAGGGGATCCCCCCCGCCACGGCGGCTTCGAAGTAGAGGTCGCCTCCGGCGGTGTCCGCAGCGGAGAAGAGCTCCTCTCCATGGGTGGCGAGGAGCTCCTTGTTGGCGGTGACGACCGACTTGCCGCTCGCCAGCGCACGCAGGAGCAGCCCGCGCGCCGGCTCTATACCTCCCATGAGCTCGCAGACGATGTCGATCCCGGGATCGTCGACGACGGCGCCCGGATCGTCGGTGAACCGGTCCTGCGGGAGCGGGAGGCTCCTGTCTCGTGCGGGGTCGCGCACGGCCACGCGGACGACCTCGAGCCGCACGCCGGCTCTGCGAGCCACGTCCTCGCCGTGCTCGTGCAGGAGCCGGATCACGGCCGCGCCGACGTTGCCGCTCCCGAGCAGCCCGACGCGCACGGTCCGCTCGTCCGTCGTGTTCGATCCGTCCGCCGTCACCCGTCGCTCCCGATCCAGACCGCCATGAGTATCTCGTCCTCGTAACCGTAGGACTTGCGCGAGTGCCTCGCGAGCCTCCCCTCCTCGACGAAGCCGAAGCTCCGGTACAGCGCGATCGCGGCCTCGTTGTGCGGATAGACGGACAACACGAGCTTCTCGACGGCCGCTCCCTTGGACCACGCGATCGCTTCGGCCATCAACCGACGTCCGATCCCCCGCCCGCGGGCGTCGGCGGCGACCGCGATCGCGAGCGACCCCACGTGCCGCGTCACGGGATGCCGCTCACGCTGCACGGTGACGTGGCCGACCAGACGTCCTCCTTCGAACGCGAGCAGATCCGTGCCGAGGTCCGACCGCTCCCGGAAGCGCCGACGGTACGCGCGGGCAGACGTCTGGACCTCCTCGCTCCGGACGAACCGCTCCTCCGCCACGATCGCTGTCCAGTGCTCGAGGAAGGCACGGGCATCGCTCGGTTTCGCGGGCCGGATCTCGAGCACCTCACTCATCCGGCCGCGCGTCGCCCATCTTCACCATCGACTCGGGGGCCGAGACACCCACGAGCTCGAGGACGTTCGCCAGCACCTGCTTGGTGGCGGACGAGAGCCAGAGCCGCGCCTGCGTCAAGGCGGCGTCGTCGGAGACGACCCGGCACTCCGTGTAGAAGCGATGGAAGGCGGCCGCCAGGTCCTGCGCGGCGTGAGTCAGCCGATGCGGCGCGCGCTGCTCGGCGGCGGTCGCGATCAAGGCAGGGACGTCGGCGAGCGCTCGCAGCAGCTCCTGTTCCGGTTCGGATGCGAGCGACTTCAGATCGGCGTCCTCGATCGGTCGGAGCTCGACACCCTCGGCCGTCGCCTTGCGGAGGATCGACGCGATTCGCGCGTGGCCGTACTGCACGTAGTAGACGGGATTGTCCAGTGTCTGCCGCGCAACCTCCGCGATGTCGAAGTTCATCGGGCGGTCGTTGGAGAACAGGAGCAGATGGAAGCGTGCCGCGTCCGTCCCCACCTCGTCGATCAGCTCGTCGAGCGAGACGAAGGTCCCCGCGCGCTTGCTCATCTTCACTGGCTGACCCCCGCGCAGGAACGAGACGAACTGGTACATCACGATCTCGACGCGGTCGGGGTCGAACCCGAGCGCGGTCGCGACCCCCTTCACTCGCGCGATGTCGCCGTGGTGATCGGCTCCCCACACGTAGAGCAGGTGGTCGAAGCCCCGCGAGAACTTGTCGAGGACGTAGGCGATGTCCGCCCCGAAGTACGTGTGCGTCCCGTCCGACCGGATCGCCACGCGATCCTTGTCGTCACCGAACGCGGTCGAACGGAACCAGGTTGCGCCCTCGGCGTCGTAGACGTACCCGGCCTCGCGCAGTCGCTCGATCGCCTGCGCGATCTCGCCCTTCTCGACGAGGGACGCCTCGAGGAAGTACGAGTCGAACGAGACGCCGAACCGCTCGAGGGTGGCCCGGATCTGCTCCATCGCTCGACGCGCGCCCTCCTCCCGGAGCCGCGCGAGCCGTTCCTCGGGCGGAAGGTCGGCGAGGCCGGGTCCCTCGGTGTCAAGGATGTCGCGGGCGAGCTCCGTGACGTAGTCGCCGTGGTAGCCGTCCTCGGGCATCTCCACGTCGTGGCCGAGGAGCTGCAGGTATCGGGTTTCGACCGACGCGCCGAAGCGATCCATCTGGCCCCCCGCGTCGTTGAAGTAGTACTCGCGCTCGACCTCGTGACCGGCGAAGGTCAGCAACCGGGCGAGCGCGTCGCCGATCGCCGCATTCCGCGCGTGGCCGATCGTGAGGGGGCCGGTGGGGTTCGCAGACACGAACTCCACCTGCATCGGCTCCCCTGTGGACGCGCCGGCACCGTACCGGTCGCCGTCGCCGACGATCTGCCGCAAGACGTCGTAGAGCCAGTCGTCGGTAGTCCAGAGGTTGATGAAGCCGGGACCGGCCACCTCCACCTTCTCGAGGAAAGGTGCCGGGGGAAGGGCGTCCACGATCGCGGCCGCCGTCGCCCGCGGATCGGCACCAGCGCGGGATGCGAGGACCATCGCGACGTTGGTCGTGAAGTCGCCGAACTCCTTCTGACGAGGCCGCTGGAGCTCCGGTTCTGGGAATGGCGGTTCGAGCCCACGCGCGGGCGCCGCTGCCGCGACGGCTTCGGCGAGTACGGCCTTCAGCCGGTCCTCGATCATCCGGTGAGGCCCATCGCCTCGCGCACGATCAGGACGAGCTGCGTCGGATCGAACGGTTTCGTCACGATCCGGACGTGCTCGCCCGCGTACACCTCGAACTCCTCGGCGCCGCGCCCAGTCAGGAAGATCACGGGGAGCGAATCGAGGCCGGGCTCCTGCCGGAGGCGCTGGAAGACCTCATGACCGTCCATCCCCGGCATGGTGGCATCGAGGACGAGCGCGTCGGGGGGCGCGGCGACCACGCGCGCGAGCGCGTCGTCGCCGCGCCCCACCGATTCGATCGTGATGCCGGCGACCCGGAAGTTCACCTCGAGGAGCCGGTGCAGGATCGGGTCGTCGTCGGCGAACAGCACCCGCGGCATGGACGGGATGGTACCGGTGACCGTGGCCGCGGTCGTCCTCAGACGAGGCGCCGGTCGGTCGCCCACCGGGTGAGCTCGTGACGATTGGAGAGCTGCAGCTTCCGAAGCACGGCCGAGACGTGGGTCTCGACGGTCTTCACGGAGAGATGGAGCCGCCGGGCGACCTCGCGATACGCGTAACCGCGCGCGATCAATCGCAGCACCTCACGTTCCCGCGACGTCAACAGATCCAGCTCGGGGTCGGCACCGACGCGCGGATCGGTCGCGAACGCGTCCAGGACGAACCCGGCGAGCCGCGGGGAGAACACGGCGTCGCCCTCGTGCACCCTTCGCACGGCCTCCGCGAGGTCATCCGGTGCGATCGTCTTCGTGACGTAGCCGCGAGCGCCCGCCCGGATCACCTCGATCACGTCCTCGGGAGCATCGGAGACGGAGAGGGCGAGGAACCGGATGTCGGGATGAGAGGCCGCCACGGCCTCCAGCACCGCGGCACCCCCGCCCTCCGGCATGTGCACGTCGAGCAGCGTCACATCTGGCCGCGTGGTGCGGATCCCCTCGATCGCGTCGACGACGTCGGACGCTGCCCCGACCACTTCGAACTCCCGACCGAGCTCCGCCTGGACGCCGGAGAGGAAGAGCAGGTGATCGTCGACGAGGAAGACCCTGATCCGTCTCACGAGGAGCCTCGTGGGATCCACAGATGCACCTCCGTGCCCGCCAGCGGCGCGCTCGAGATCGTGGTCTTCCCCCCGGCTCTCTCGACCCGGTCCTTGATGGAGTGCGCGATCCCGTGTCGGTCCTCTCCGACGTCTTCGGGGGAGAATCCTCGGCCTCGGTCGCGGACGAACGCCTCGACCAGATCGGGTCCTACTTCGACGAAAACGGACACGGAAGATGCACCCGAGTGCCGGGCGGCGTTCAGCACGGCTTCCCCGCAGGCCTCGACCATCGCGAGGAGGCGGTCATCCATCGCGCAATCGCCCACCGCGACCACGTCGACGGAAACCGCGTGGTGTTCCTCGACGCGGTCCGCCATCGCTTCTAACGCCTCCCCGAGACGACCGTGCGACAGCCCGATGCGGCGACCGTACAGCCAGGAGCGAAGCTCACGTTCCTGGCGGCGAGCGAGCGTGGCGACCTCGGGCGACGAATCCGATCGTTGGATCAGCGCCAGCGTCTGCAACACCGAATCGTGAAGGTGTGCGGCGACGGCCGCGCGCTCCTCCGAGCGGATGCGTTCATGCCGCTCGTCGGCCGTCTGTCGAAGAGCGCGCACGACGAAGGGCCCGATGCCGAGACACAACGCCGCGGCAACCGCTGTGGCGAGGACGATGGATCCGAATGAGATCGTGAAGGGGCCCACCGCCGCAACGAGCCAGATCATCCCGACGGCCACCATCCCGAAGCCGACGGCGGTGCGCACGACCCCAACCGCGGAACTCAGCCGGCGAGCCCAGCGCCGTCCCGCGGCATCCGGGCGAACGCCGAGGACGGACGATCCGAGCACCGCGACGGCCACCGGGACGACGATGGCGTCGCCGAACCACACGCCGAGGTCACGCAAGACGAGGAGGCTTCCGAGCACCATCGCACCTGCCGCGACCGACCGGACGTGGCGAGGCGGCGCCGGTGCTTCCCGATCCTGCTCCGGCTCCCCCGAGACCACGAAGCAGAGGCCGTACACCAGAAGTCCGAGCCCACCGGCGAGCGTCAACAACACGAACCCGAGACGGACGACCGTCGGATCGATACGGACCTGTTCCGCGAGCCCACCGGCGGTCCCCGTCACCAGCCGGTCCCGCGCGCTCCGGTGCAGAGGGGTCGAGCGGGCGGCCGCGCTGCGCGTCTGCTGCATCAGGTCCTGTTCACTCCGGGCGCCCATGGTCGCACAGTCGCGCGCGCGGGGGGGACGCACGAACCCCGACGGTGCCCTGAGACCCTCGGGGTTCGCTCAGGGACATCCCCGATAGCGCCCCGCGATCCCTCGCGCGAGGATGCGGCCGTGGCTGGGTCGGGGGAGGGAACCGCCGGAACGACCGACACTTCCCCACGGTCGGCGCGGCTCGTACGCCGCGCCGACCGTCGGATCGTCGCCGGCGTCGCGGGTGGCGTCGCGGATGCGCTTGGTGTCGACCCTTTGTGGATCCGGCTGACGTTCCTCGTACTGACGCTCGGGGCGGGTGCGGGGGTGCTGCTCTACCTGGCCCTCTGGTGGCTGCTGCCGAGAGCGGATATGCAGGAATCCGGGTCGGAGGAGTTCTTGCGGAAGTTCCCGCACGCACCCGCTTGGGCGGGATGGATCGTGCTGATCGTGGGGGTCGGGGTGCTCGCCAGCCAGATCGCGCCGAACCCCGATCAGCCGCACTGGAGTCGGCCGCTGGTGCTCGGGTTCGTGCTCATCGCGCTCGGCGTCGCACTCTTCCGACGGGACCTCGGCCGCGAACGGGAAGCTCCCAAGGAACCGAACGACATCGAGGCCCACGACACGATCGTCACGGAATCGCCTCTTCAGGTCACCGCTCCTGGGGCCACCGTCGCGCAAGCGCCGCAGAGAGTCCGACCCCCTCGCGACCGATCGCGGCTCGGTGTCCTCACCGCCGGTTCCGCGATGATCGCCGTCTCGGTGGCCGTCCTCCTCGACGGACTCGGCGCGATCACGCTCGACGTGGGTCGCTTTCCCGCGCTCGCCTTGGTGGTCCTGGGAGCCGGGCTGCTGGTGAGCGCCTGGTGGGGTCGATCGCGAGGAGCCATCGTGCTCGGGGTGCTGACCTTGCCCGTCGCTCTCGTGTTGAGCCTGATCCACTTCCCGTTCGGAGGGGAGATCGCGTCCCGGACGTTGCATCCGCGCCGCATCGACCCGTTCCCGACCTCGCAACGGCTCCTTGCCGGAGAGCTCTTCATCGACCTCACACGTGTGGCCATGGCGGGCTCCTCGCGAACACTCGAGATCGAGATGGGTGCGGGAGCCGTGCATCTGATCGTCCCGAAGGACGTCACCGTCCATCTCGATGCCGAGGTGGGACTCGGCGGTCTCCGGGTCATCGGCCAGCCCGACCGGTTCGGCGTCGACCTGATCCGAGATCTGACGCTTCCCGGTGAACCCGGCGGCGGGGTGCTGGTCCTCCGAGTGGACCAAGGGATCGGAAGCCTCGACCTGTATCGTCCTCCGCGCGCACGGAAGGTCCGACCGAAGTGAAGCCGCACCGTTTCGACCCAGTCGCGTTCGCGTTCGGTCTCCTGTTCCTGCTCGCCGGCGTGGCGCTCCTGTCCGGCGAGATCGACCTCGCGGACCTTTCCGGGCGGGGCATCCTCGTTCTGCCCGTGCTGTTCGTCGGCGTCCTGCTCGTGGCGGTCGGGATCCGGCGGCTGCTCGGTGACCGGGTCTCCGAGCCATCCGGCCTTGCGTCGGCCGAGGACGCGGACACGCCGACCGAGACCCTGACCCTCGGCGGCTACACTTCCCCACCCGAGCCCCCGTAGCTCAGGGGATAGAGCACCGGCCTCCGGAGCCGGGGGCGCAGGTTCGAATCCTGCCGGGGGCGCGCAGTGGGCTGTGGGCGAAAACTGACCGAGCGGTCGCGGCAATGATCACTCGATGCCCGTAAGGCGTCGAAACACGATCGCCGCATCTTCGGCCTCCGCGAGCGCTTCGTAACTCACATGAGAGCTGTCCGCGAAGTAGCTGTGCTTCTTCAACCATTTCCGCTCGTTGTCTGAAATGCCTAGGGTCAGCGAGTCCGGATCCTCAACAAGCGACAGGAGAGCCGACCGTCCCGTCGCTGTGCTTCAGGTTTGTCGTCCACACCGTTCGCACGCACCTTCACCAGGATCGCGCCGAGCAGATCCGGGACCGGCACCTTCCCAGCCTCGTGACGACTGCTTACCTCGAGATTCGAGGCCCGTTGGAGAGCTTGACTTGAGCCCGGGACCTCCACGGTGTGGGCTCCGCCTACGGTCCGAAGACTTGTGTTCGCACCCAGTCCATCCGGACCAAGGATGTCCACTCGACCCGCGCGAAATCTATGCCCGACGCCCTCGGGGCTCGTTCCGTCGAACTCGTAGCCACGCTCGATCAAGGCCCGTCCAAGCAGCTCGGTGCCTGAGGTCACTGTTCGAACGTTGACAAGCAGATCAGCATCCTGGCTTGGTCTGATCTGCTCCCGGCCCCGCGCCCATCCATGAACCGCGACCATCTGGGCGCCTATCAGCACCCACGGCGCGGGCGGATCGACCGCCAAGTGGAACGGTTCAACCCACATCTGATGGGCGTCGTCGCCAAGCTCAGGGATCTCAACCACGGCGCAATCCCTCCAGAAGATCTACTGCCGCGCCAGACACTCTGGGATCGTCATGATCCAGGAGGTCAGCCGCGACAACAGGCGGAGGAGCAGCGTTGAAGGAGAGCACCCAAGGTTGAAGCGGGAGTCGGAAGAGCAGATTTGGAGAGCGAGACGCAACTTCGGGCCGAAATCTACCCTTGACAGCAGCCAGCACTTCGTCATCGACGTACGCGTCGAAGACGCTTCCGATGGGCACGATGTCGAGAGGAGAGTCGGGAACAGAAAGACCGGAGCGCACTACCGGATAAAGGTCTTCGATCCTGGACAGGTCTCCGGGAAGAACGCGCAAGCGGTGGACTTCCGAGCGCGGTTCCCCTTCCCGGAGGAGCCGGACGATGTCGCGTTGGCTGATCCATCGTCGTAAGCGGGAGCGCACAGAGGCATCAACCCAGAGGGGGTCCTCTGCCGAGAGAAGGGCTAGGAGCGCCCATGCGTTAGAGGCCCCAAGCGGCCTCCCGTCGGGGCGAGGCACGGCCAGTTGGGCTCCGCCCTCAACCATCCAGACCGACCCGAGCTTGTGGCCCTTGATTCGCCCGGCCTTCAAGAGTGCCCGTACTCGCTGCTCGCTAAGGCCTAGAGACTTCGAGGCTTCACTCACCGATAGCGGAAGCTCATTCATGGACACAAGTATTGCGGGTTCGCAATACTTGTGTCGATAGAATTCCGAGGCGGTTCTTCCCTCATGACCTCGCCTTATTAGCATCTCAGCGATGACTGACCCTGCTGACCAACCGGGTTCCATGGACAGCTCCACGAACCAGCCGCTGGAGCTCGAGAGCCTCCCGTCCCAACCGGTCGTGCTGTTCCGGCGCTGGTACGAGGACGCGGAGCTCGCGGGCATCCATCTCCCGAACGCGATCGCTCTCGCAACCGCGGCAGCCGACGGACGTCCTTCCATCCGTCACGTCCTACTGCGCGAGATCGAAGACCGAGGGTTCGTCTTCTACACGAACCACGGGAGCCGCAAGGGAAACGAGCTCGACGAGAACCCTCGGGCGGCTTTCTCGATCTACTGGCGAGAGCTCGACAGGCAGATCTCCGTGACCGGCGACGTCTCCCGGGTCACCGACGAGGAGTCCGACGCGTACTTCGCCACCCGGCCGCGCGAGGCACGACTCGGCGCGTGGGCTTCCCGTCAGAGCACGGAGTTGGCCTCGCGTGAGGAGCTGATGGAACGATTCGCTGCTCTCGATGCCCGATATCCGGGCGACGAGGTGCCTCGCCCGCCGTTCTGGGGCGGCTATCGGATCGACCCGATCACGGTGGAGTTCTGGCAGGGACGGCAGCACCGGCTGCACGACCGCTTCCTGTACGAGCGCGCGAACGACGACTGGTCGCTTCGGCGGCTCTCGCCGTAGCCGGTAGGCTTCGCACCCCATGAGCGAGGACGACGCACTCCGCGAACGCATCGCCGCCGACATGCCTCGCACCGTCGCGGACCTCGAGCGACTGGTGCGTATCCCGTCGTTGGGCTATCCCAGCTACGACCCGGCCAACGTTCGGGCCTGCGCCGAGGCGACCAGGGAGATCCTGACGGAGGCCGGCGTGAAGAACGCCCGACTCCTGGAGCTGGACGGCGGACATCCCGCGGTCTTCGGAGAGCTGCCCGGACCCGAGGGCGCGCCCACGGTCCTGCTCTACGCACATCACGACGTGCAGCCCGAGGGTCCGATCGATGAGTGGGACACGCCTCCGTTCGAGCCGGTCGTGAGGGATGGACGGATGTACGGTCGCGGCGCCGCGGACGACAAGAGCGGCATCGTCGTGCACGCCGCCGCGATCCGCGCCCTGCTCGCCGACGGCGACCCGCCGGTGACGATCAAGGTCGTCGTCGAAGGTGAAGAGGAGTGCTCGACCGAGCATCTCCCCGAACTCGTCCAAGGCAACGCCGACCTCCTCCGCGCCGACGTCGCCGTGATCGCCGACGGGGGCAACTACCGGACCGGCGTGCCCACGTTGAACTCCTCGATCCGCGGCGTGACGGACATCGTGGTGCAGGTCCGCGTCCTTCCGACCGCCCAGCATTCCGGCGCGTACGGAGGACCGATCCCGGACGCGATCACCGCCCTCTCGCGGATGATCACCTCCCTGCACGACGACAACGGCGACGTCGCGATCGAGGGACTGAAGCGTTTCGCCTGGGAAGGAACCCAGATCCCCGAAGACGAGTTCCGCGACGAGTCGGGGGTGCTCGACTCGGTCGAGATGATCGGGTCGGGAACGCTCGCGGACCGGTTGCTGTCGTCCCCTGCCGTCGCGGTGCTCGGCGTCGACGCGCCGGCGATCGCCGGCTCGTCGAACCAGATCGTGCCGGTCGCTCGCGCCCGCGTGAGCCTGCGGCTCGCGCCGGGCGACGATCCGGGCGCGGCTCGCGAGGCGCTCGTGGAGCATCTCCAGGCTCACGCCCCCTGGGGCGTGGAGGTGACGTTCGAGGGCGGCGCCGGTTTCGAAGCCGGTCACGGCTACATGGTCGACACGTCGACGCCCGCGAGCCGCGCGGCGATGGACGCGCTCGCGCAGGCATACGGGCGCGACGCGATCGAGGTGGGCTCCGGCGGATCGATCCCGCTCGTACCGATGCTCACGCAGACGTTCCCCGGCATCGAGGTGTTGATCTGGGGTGCGATGGACGAGCGCTCGTTCATCCATTCCGTGAACGAGAGCGTCGAGCTGTCGGAGATCGAACACATCGCCCTCGCCGAGTCGCTCTTCATCCGGAACCTCGCGAAGGGAACCCACGAACAGGGTGCTAGGTTGGAGGGGTGAGCACTCCGGAGGGCGCGCCTCCCGTCCAACCGATCCCCGCCGTCCCCGTCGAGGGACCTCCGCCACCCGACCAGCAAGGGAACGAGGGCGGTCCACCCGCGGAAACCATCACGGAGCCGGCGAAGCTCCTCCGGATCGCGTCGATGGTCCGCGAGCTCCTCGAGGAGACACGCCATGCCTCGATGGACGAAGCCGGCCGGAAACGGTTGGTCGATATCTATCACCGATCGGTCGACGAGCTGGGCGACTCGGTCAGCCAGGATCTGAAGGATGAGCTCCAGGTACTGGTCCCGGCGCTCGACGGTGTGCCGAGCGAGTCCGAGATGCGCGTCGCGCAGGCGCAGCTGGTGGGCTGGCTCGAGGGGTTGTTCCACGGGATCCAAGCCGCGATGTTCGCCCAGCAGATGGCGGCCCGGCAGCAGTTCGAGGAGATCCGCCGCCGCGGCCTCATGGCACAGAACCCGCAGCAGGAACAGGCGGGCGGCCCGCCTCGCGGGCAGTACCTCTAGAGGCCTTCGTCGGGCTGAGCACCTGCCGCTGCCGTCGCCTGCATGTCGGCGCCACCTGCGAGCCGCTGCGCGATGTAGACGGGGATCAGCATCAGCAGGACGACCACCACCGCCACGACGTTAACCACCGGCCGGTTCCGGGGCAGTCGCACGCTGTTGTAGATGAACTTGGGCAGTGTGATGGTGCTGCCCGCGAGGAAGTTCGTCACGATGATCTCGTCGAACGAGAGGGCGAAGCTCAGCAGCCCACCCGCGAGGACGGCGGTTCGGATCGCCGGGAACGTGACGTAGCGGAAGGTCTGCCACCCGTCGGCACCGAGGTCCATCGACGCCTCGACGAGAGAGGTCGGGGTACGCCGCAGCCGCGCGAGGACGTTGTTGTAGACGACCACGATGCAGAACGTCGCGTGACCGACGACGATCGTCAGCACGCCGAAGGAGATGCCGAACGTCTCGATCGCCGACCGGAGGGCGATCGCGGTCACGATGCCCGGGAGGGCGATCGGGAGCACCAGCAGGAACGACACGGTGTTCCGACCGAAGAAGTCGTAGCGGTGGACCGCGAAGGCGGCCGCGCTCCCGAGGATCAGGGCGAGCACCGTCGCGAAGAGGGCGACCTGCAGAGAGTTGACCAAGGCCTGGCGCACCGTCGGCTCCCGGAACGCGATGCCGAACCACTTCGTCGTGTAGTCCTGGATGGGCCACGCCTGGCCGATGCTGTCGTTGAAGGCGTAGATCGCGACGATCGCGAGCGGCACGTACAGGAAGGCGAGCGCCACCAGGCTCCCCACCCTGATCAGGATCCGCGCGGTCTTCGATTCCATCGCTACAGCGCCTCGAACGCGCCCACTCGCTTCGCGAGCGTCAGGTAGACGGCCATGATGGCGATCGGCACCAAGGCGAACGCGGCGGCGAGCGGCGTGTTCCCCGCGACCCCGACGTTGTCGTAGATCACGTTGCCGATGAACTGCGTGTTCCCAACGAGCTCCGGCACGATGTAGTCGCCGAGCGTGAGGGAGAACGAGAACATCGAGCCCGCCACGATCCCGGGAAGGATCAGCGGGAAGACCACGCGGCGAAACGTGAACCAGCCGCGGGCGCCGAGGTCCTCCGAGGCCTCGAGGAACGAAGCCGGGACGCGCTCGAGCGCCGCGTAGATCGGCAGCAACGTGAAGGGCAGCCAGAGGTAGACCGACGTCAGCCAGATCGCCCAGTTGGAGCGACCGAGCTGGAGGGAGCCCAATCCGATCGAGTTGGCGAGCGAGTTCAGGAAGCCGTTGGGGGTGAGGATGATCCGCCACGCGAACACCCGCACGAGGTAGTTGGCCCACAGCGGCAGCACCACCGCGATCAGCAGCGCGTTCCGCATCCGCGGCGTCGCCAAGCGGGCAGCGTAATAGGCGAGCGGGAACGCGAGGACCACATCCGTCACGGTCACCGCGGCGGCGATCCCGATCGTCCGAAGGACGATGTTCCGGTAGACCTCGCCCTCCCAGAGCGTCTGGAAGTTGGTGAACCCCCAGTCGTGCACGATCTCGGTGGTGAAGACGTCCAGGCGCCAGAAGGACGATGCGAGCAGCAGCCCGAGCGAGCCCAGGTAGATGACGACCATCCAGGCGAGGGGAGGCCCCAGCGTGAGCAGGAGCCTCCCCACCCGGTGGCGGTAGAGCGCGGCGCTGAGGCGGCGGACGGCTCCGCCGCCCGCCGCCTCGGTCACCGATGCCACGGCGATCCTAGGTGCCGCGGATCTCGGTCCAGGCCTGCGTCCACTGGGAGTAGTCGACGCACTCGTTGCCCCGGTCGTCGCCGCAGGCCACCTGCGGCGTCTTCCACAGGTACAGCGAGTTCAGGAACTCCGCGTTGCCGCAGAACGAGTACTCCACGGAATCGACGAGCTCGTCGCCCCCTTCGCCGAGGGTGTCGGCGATCACGGCGCACGAGTCGACGTTGGAGCCCGCGGCCCCGTAGTAGATCCCGACCTCGGCCTGCACGTCCGGTTGGAGCGTGTGGTCCATCCACTTCAGCATGCAGTTCGGGTTCGGTGCGTTCGCCGAGATCATCCAGGTGTCCGCCCAGCCGGTGGCTCCCTCGGAGGGGATCACGGCCGCCGTGTGGGCATCTGCCTTCGTGTAGGTGAGGTTCACGGGCCATGCGGTGCCGACGACCATCGACCCATCGACGAACCCGTCGATCTCGTCCGTGTAGAGCGCCCAATACGCGCTGATCAGCTCCGACTTCTGCTGCTTCAGCAGGTCGACGGCCGCGTCGAACTGGTCCTGGGTCAGCTCGTAGGGATCGGTGATCCCCAGATCGGGCTGGTGCGCCATCAGGTACATGGCCGCGTCAGCGATGAAGATCGGCGAATCGTACGCCGTCACCTTGCCCGCGTACGGGGAGTCGGTCTCGAACGTCACGTCCCAGCTCGTGGGCGCCGGGCTGACCTCCTCGGTGTTGTACATGAGGAAGTTCGGACCGTACATGTACGGGGTTCCGAACACGTTGTCCCCGACGATGTAGTGAGCGGTGTTCGTGCCGCCATCCGGGTTGATCGGTGCGATCACGTTCTCCATCTCGGGGAACAGGCTCGGATCCACCGCACCCACGTCCCCACCCGCGATCAGGCGGTTGGACGCGTCGCCGGATGCGGAAACACCGTCGTACTCGGCGCCGCCGCCCTGACGCATCAGCTGGACCATCTCGTCCGAGCTGTCCGCGTACGTGACCTCGACATCACAGCCCGTGTCGTCCTCGAACGGCGTGACCCAGTCGTACTCCTCGTAGCCCTCGGTCGTGCCGTCCTCCGTGTACCCGTGCCACGCGATCAGCTTGAGTTGTCCCTCTCCCTCACCGATCGAGTCGTAGGTCTTCACGTCGTCCCCGGCGCCCGGCTCCCCCGCGTCGTCGCCACACGCCGCCGCGATCAGCGTCAGTGCGGCGAACCCGACGAGCCATCGGCTCACCTTCCTCATACAACCCCCTCTTCCGGATCCGCCTCGGATCCCTCGTTCCTTCCCGTTGCCTCCACGGGCCTGTTGTTCCGTCGATCCCACCGGAGCCGGACCGCCTTCCCCTTGACCTGCAGCGCCTCCATCGAGCTCGTCTCCAGGTTCTGTTGCATGACGACCAGCTCTCCCCCGACATCCAGGTCGACGATGTACCGGGTGATCGCACCGAGGTATACGACTTCTCGGACGCGTCCGGTTGCCGTGCAGTGTGACTCGTCGACTTCGGCGTCGGCCGGCACGATCGCGATCTTCTCCGGGCGGATGGTGAACGGATGGTCGTCCCCCGTGATCCGCTTGGCGACCTCCCCTTCGAGCACGTTGGATACGCCGATGAAGCCGGCGACGAATGCCGTGGCCGGCCGTTCGTAGACCTCTGCCGGTGAGCCCACCTGCTCGACCCGTCCCTGGTTGAACACCGCGAGGCGGTCGCTCATCGTGAGCGCCTCCTCCTGGTCATGGGTCACGTAGATGAACGTGAGGCTCACTCCTTGCTGGATCTCCTTCAGCTCGATCTGCATCGCCTGCCGGAGCTTCAGGTCGAGGGCGCCCAGCGGCTCATCGAGGAGGAGGACCTTCGGCCGCATGACGAGCGATCGCGCGAGGGCGACCCGCTGACGTTGTCCCCCGGAGAGTTGCGCGGGCTTCCGGTTCCCCATGTGCTCGAGCCGGACCATCTCCAGCGCGTCGCCGATGCGCTCCTTCCGCTCCTCTTTCGGGACCTTCCGCACCATGAGCCCGTAGCCCACGTTCTGCGCGACGGTCATGTGCGGGAACAGTGCGTAGTCCTGGAAGACCGTGTTCACGTCGCGCTCGAAGGGCGGGAGATCCGAGACGTTCCGGCCGTCGAGCAGGATCCGTCCCTCGGTCGGCTGCTCGAACCCCGCGATCATCCGGAGGCACGTCGTCTTGCCGGAGCCGGACGGGCCGAGCAGGGAGAAGAACTCGCCGGGCCGAACCTCCAGGCTGACGCCGTCCACGGCGACCACTTCGCCGAAGCGCTTCACGACACCCTCCAGCACGACGGCCGGCGCAGAGCCCGACGTCTCGGGCCGCGCATCCTCCACTCGGACGGCCTCGGACACCCGCCGTTTCCCCCTCTCTCGCCCCTCGGCAGCGTCGCGAACCCGGCAATACTGACCGCGATGCGGCGGTCCCGCAATCAGCGCCTGGATCCGCGCCTCACGCCTCCGCCACGCGAGAGGCGGCCAACCCCCGAGTGAGATCGCCGAGGATCCCCGGCCCTCCGTAGATCAACCCGGTGTAGACCTGCACGGCGGTGGCCCCGGCCTCGAGACATGCGCGGACGTCCTCGATCGTGGAGATGCCTCCGGACGCAACGATGGGGACGGCGGAACCGGTCGCGCCGGCCACGTCCGAGACGATCCGCGGCGTCAGTTCCCTGAGCGGGGCGCCGGAGAGGCCGCCGCGACCGGCCGCCAATCGTGGCGCGGCGACCGGGATCGTGTTCGAGCAGACCAGCCCGTGGGCGCCGGCATCGATCGCGAGGCGCGCGAGATCGAGCACGGTTGCGCGCTCGTCGTCGTTGGTGAACGGCGGGAGCTTCAACAGCACCGGCAGCTCCGTTCGACCGCGGATCGCTGCGAGCAGGCTGCCCATGTGATCCGCGTCGTGGCGCCAGGGGGCATTCGGACTGCTGGCGTTCAGCTCGAACCCGTCGACGTGGGGAGCAAGGAGCGCAACGGTTTCGATCACCGGTCCGACGTCCTCGTCCGCCACGCTGGCGAACCGCGGCGCCGTCCGCCGGGCTCGAGCGAGGTTCGCGGCGGCAACCGCTGCCCCCGGATTGGGCAACCCCATCGAGTTGACGATCGCGCCCCGCCCCCGCGAGCGGACGATCCTCGGCTTCGGGTTCCCGCTGCGAGGTGCTCGCGTGATCGTGCCCCCGACGACGGATCCGAAGCCGAGCCGTCCGAGGGCATCCAGGTGACCACACGTCTTGTCGAACCCCGCGGCGAGCCCGATCGGGTTCGGGAGCCGGACCCCGCAGAGATCGACCTCCAATGAGGGGTCGCGGACGGCTCGTCCCAGCCGCTCCCATGGGAGCGGCAGTCCGAGCATCGCGGTCGCGAGACGGTGCGACGCCTCGGGAGGGAGTGCGAAGAACGCCGGGCGGCCGACGGCTCCATACCATCCTCGGCCGTCACCCTGACCGTCCCGACGAGCCACGCCCGTATGCTAGCCGCCCGTGAACGACGACCTCGTGCGGCGCATGGTGGCGGCCTCGGAGCTGCACGGGGACTTCGTCTTGTCGAGCGGCCGACGCTCGTCGGTCTATTTCGACAAGTTCCGGTTCTTGACCGACCCGGACCTCCTGCGCGACGTCGCGAAAGCCACGGCCTCCCTGATCCCTCCCGACGTCACGATGCTCGGCGCGCCCGAAGGCGCTGCGATGCTTCTGGTCGCGGCCGTGTCGCTCGAGACCGGGCTCCCGGTGACCGTCGTCCGCAAAGAGCCCAAGGAGTACGGCACCAAGGCACAGGTCGAGGGGATCGTCGAGCCCGGCGCGCGCGTCGCGTTGATCGAGGACGTCTCGACGACCGGCCATCAGGTGCGCCGCGCCGCGGAGATCCTCCAGGGCGCCGGCGCGGAGATCGTCACGATCGTCTTGGCGATCGATCGCGGTGGCGCCGACCACCTCCGCGAGTCGGGGTATGCGGTCGAAGCGGTCGCGGTGCTGCGGCCGGAGGGCTAGTTCGCCGGACGATCGGGTGTCGGCAGGATCGTACTCGTCAGCGCTCGCAGCGCCAGACGCGGAGACGCCACAGCCACCGGGAGCCACGCTTGTGGAGGTTCAGGAGCCCCTCCTTCATCATCCGCGCGGCCGCGAGCGACTTGCCGACGACGTCGGGCAGCGGGAAGTCCCGTTCGATGACCGCCTGCATCCGCTCGCCGAACATCTCGCGAGCCTTCGCCAGGATCGTGCGCTCGTCCTGGATCGTGCCGGTGGGCAGATAGAGATGACCCCCGTGCTTCAACGTGTCGCCGATCGACTCCAGCATCGCCGACGGCAGCTCCGCGCCGGTCGGGCCGCCGGCCCTGCCGTCGGGGAACCATCCGGCCACCTGCGCGATCTCGTCCGGGATCCCGGAGACGTCGCCGATCACGACGTCGGCTCGGAGGTCGCGAACGGGATCGAGGAGACTGCCGACCCGGAACTCGCAGGTTCCTTCCAGCCCCAGCCGCTTGGCGTTGAATCGCGCGATCTCCACGGCTTCTTCGGAGATATCGCAACCGATCACCCTGTGGGCGCCGAGCCGGGCTGCAACGAACGACAGCACGCCCGAACCGCAGCCCACGTCGATGACGGTGTCCTCGGGCCTCAACTCCAGCGCCTCGGCGATCGTCTTGCTCGTGTGGGTCGGCGCGAAGACGCCCGGATTCACCCGGAACTCGAAGGGGCCGGTCCGCCCCGTCCACCGGATCTCTTCGATGGCTTCACTCATGCGTCGAAAGGCTACAACTCGAGAGGCGCTACCGACGCTGTCTCTCCCGGCACCAGGTCACCACGCTCGACGGCGTCCGCATCGGCTTCGAGGCGTGCCGCGAGCGCCTTGGTGGGGACGTCCCGGCTCGCGTCTGCGTACGGCGCGATCCGCATCGCTGCACGCCGGAGCAGCGTTGCGGCCCCATGTGCGTTGCCACGCAAGAGGTGCACGTAGCCCGCGCCCATCTGGGACAGACCTTTGAACAGCTCGGCCTCGGCGGTACCGCGGGCCTGCTTCCAGGCGGTCTCCCAGGCCTCGTGTGCCGCGAACCACCGATCGGCGCGCGCGTGCGCTCGGCCGAGCTCGTGGTTCTCGTCCAAGGTCATCGAGTCGAAGTCCTCGAGCACGATCTCATTGTCGGCGTCCCACGGCAAAGGTCGGCCGAATCGGTCCCGCGGCCTCTCTGGCTTGTTGCGGCTCTCGCTGGGCATCCCGGTCTTGCCCGCTGCCTCTTCTCTCGTCTTCGGCCGCACCGTCTCCTCGGGCACGCGAGGGATGCTACTCGCGTCGCTTCGGCTTCAAGCGGTCCTGGAGCCGGCGCATCATCCGTTCGCGGGCCCTGACCCTCGCGCGCGCCTCGGCCTCTGCCTCTGCTTCTGCGCGATCGTGCTCCTCGAGCTTCTCCTGCGCGACCGGGTCGCCTTCGGCGACCCGGTCGCGCAGAACGAGCTCCACGAGGATGACCTTGATCGTGGCGGCCGCGGGCAAGGCGAGGAGGGCCCCGGCGAACCCCCCTAACGAGCCGAGTACCAGCGTCGCGACGACCACGGCAGCGGGCGACAGGTTCACCGCGTTCTTCATGATGCGCGGCTGGATCACATAGTTCTCGACCTGCTGGTAGACGATGAAATAGATGAGGATCACGACCCCCGTGACCCCGGACTGGAAGAAGCCGACGATCACCGCGGGTGCGGCCCCGATGTACGCGCCGACCGCCGGGATGAGTCCCAACAGGCCGGAGAACACCGCGAGCGGGACGGCGAACGGGATGCCGATGCCGAAGAGCCCGAGGATCGTGAAGAAGACGAGCGCAGAGACCCCCGCGATCGAAGCGGTCGTGAGGATCCCCGACACGTATCCACCGATCCGCGAGATCGCCTGATCCATCACGTCCTCGGCGCGATCCCGCGACTCGGGCGCGAAGAAGATCGCGGCGGTTCGACGCATCCGCGGGAGGGAGATCATGAAGTAGATCGTGAGGATCGCCACGGTGATGACGTTGAAGATCGCACCTCCGACCTTTCCGGCCACGCCGACGATCGTGCCGAACGACCCCGTGATCCTCTCCGGAAGCTTCTCGACGAACTTCTGCAGGCGTGCTGCGACGTCGCCGTCCTGGAAGTATCGACCGACCGCGTCGTCACGATCCGACAATCGATCGACGTACGACGGGATGTCGTCCGCGAGCTCTCCGATCTGTGTCACGAGCCGAGGGATCACGAGCCACGAGAAGAGGATCACCACGGCCAGGGCACCCAGGGAGATCACCGCGACGGCGCGGCCGCGACTCATGCCTTGACGTTCGATCCGGCGAACAGCCGGGTCGAGTCCGATCGCCAGCACGGCCGCCATCAGGATCAGGATCACGATGTTGATGACGGACCAGAGCGCCACCAGGACGGCGGAAACGGCCGCCACCGTCAGCACGACGCGAACCCAGTACGACATCGGCGGCCACCGCCGGCCCGGCCCGTCTCCGACCGGCTCCGCCGGCGCCGGCTTCGTCTCGGAGGGAACCGTGGTCGTGCCGCTCTCGGTCACGGTTCGAGTCTCGCCCGCGCCGGGACCGGATGCCAACACCCGGACACCCGGTACGCTCGCGCCTCGTGGAGCGGCCGGACGTGGTGATCGTGGGCGGCGGCGTGATGGGGACGGCGGCCGCGCGAGTCCTGTCGGCGCGCGGGCGGGCCGTGCTCCTGCTGGAACGATTCACGTTCGGTCACGGGAAGGGCAGCTCGGGCGGGCAAACCCGCAACTTCCGGCTCACCTATCACGACCCCGTCTACGTTCGGATGGCCAGAGAATCGCTGGGTCGATGGCGTGCGCTCGAGGACGAAGCGGACGTCGATCTGATCCGGGTCGTGGGCGGACTCGATGTGGGGGATGCCACCGACCTCTCCGCAACCGCGCTGGAGGCCGCGGGCGAGGCGTTCGAACGCCCCGCGGCGGCGGAGGTGAACGAGCGCTGGCCGGCGCTCCGCTTCGAGGCAGGGCAGCGACTCCTCTACCAAGCCGAGGGAGCGATCCTGCGAGCGGACGAGGCGATCGAGGGACAGGCGCGGCTCGCCCGTGCCTCGGGCGCGGAGCTCCGTGAGCGCACGGTCGTCGAGCATCTCCGGCCCGCGGGTGATGCCGTCGAGCTCGTGACGTCCGCCGGCGACGTGATCAGGGCGCCGGCGGCCATCGTCGCCGCGGGGGCGTGGGCGGCTCCCCTGCTCGACCAGGCGGAGATCAACCTGTCGCTGCGACCGACGCTCGAGCAATCGACCTACTTCGACGCGGGCGAGGAGGGATCGTCGATCCCCACCGTCATCGACTGGGACACCTCGCCGCAGCATCCTCCGTACCTGGTCCCGAACCCGTTCCGGCGTGGGGAGATCAAGGCAGGGGCTCACCTGTCCGGACCGGTGATCGACCCGGATGACAGGTCGTTCGAGCCCGATCCCGAGCGAGAGGCGCAGACCGTGATGTGGGTCGGCGAGCACCTCGATCCGCGACCCCCGCTCCTTCGGACCGAGACCTGTCTGTACACGATCACGCCCGACGAGGACTTCGTGATCGACCGGAAGGGGCCGGTGGTCGTTGCGTCACCGTGCAGCGGCCACGGTTTCAAGTTCGCCCCGTTGATCGGCGAGGTGCTCGCCGACATCACGACGGGCGGGCGACCATCCGTCCCGCTCGATCGGTTCCGTCTCGATCGCCCGGGTCTCAACGGCTGACGCCGAGGTCACTCTCCGTCTTCCTCGTCGGCCGTTTCCAGGAGGAGCTCGAGTGATTCGCGGAGCCCTTCGTAGCGCCGTCCTCCCAGCGATCGCCTCGCGCGCGCTTCGACCGCGGCGACGGCCCGCCTGCATTCGGCGGCGAATGTGCGCCCGCGCGCCGTGAGCCGGACCACCTTCGCCCTGCCGTCCTCCGGATCGGGCGTCCTTCGCACGAGCCCCCGGACCTCCAGCTCGTCGACCACCACCATCATCGCCTGCTTGGTGACCCCGGCCCGGCGGGCGAGCTCGGTCAACCGTGTGCCCGAGCGGCGGTCCACGTTGAGCACGAGCGATGCCTGGGAGGCACGCAGGTCCGGCCAGCCACGCTCCTCCAGCTCTACGACCATGTCGGCCGAGAACCCACGGTGCGCGGCGAGCAAGAGGCGGCCGAGCTGTGGTTCCGTCACCCTTCCATCCTCCCCGTCGGCGAAGAGAAGTCAACGAACCTGACGTTCAGCGTACGTGAAGGCTCCGCTAGCCTTCCTGGATGGAGGTTCGTGAAGCCAGCACGGACGAGTACGGCGCGGCCGGTCGGGTGACGGCCGAGGCGTATCGCGAGTTCGTCCGCCCCGGCGACGACGGCTGGGAGCGCTACCTCACGAGGATCGCCGACGTGGCGGCTCGTGCGGATCGGACGACGATCCTCGTCGCGGTCGAAGAGGGCCGTGTCCTCGGGTCGCTGACGCTGGAGCTCGTCGGGCGGGTACTCGACGAAGGCGAAGAGGAACAGCGGCCGCTCGAACCGGAGGAAGCCCACATCCGGATGCTCGGGGTCGACCCCGGCGCGCGGGCCCGCGGCGTGGCTCGAGCGCTGATGGCGGAGTCGGAGGCGCGGGCCCGCGCGGCCGGCAAGACGTTCATGACGCTGAACACCACCCATCGGATGAAAGCCGCGCAGGCGATGTACGAGCGCCTGGGGTACGAGCGAGCCGAGGACATCGTGTTCCCGGACGGCTTCGTCCTGCTCGGGTACTCGAAGCAGCTCGAGGTTTCGGTCGGCGGGCGACGGGGGAACGAGGAACCATGAGACATCGTCTTCTCGCAGCGGCGACGCTACCGATCTGGCTCGGCATCTTCGCGATGACGCTGCTCCTCGCCGCGTGCCCCGGGGGCAACAGCGGCGGCTACTGAACGAGCCGGCTCAGCTCTGGGTCCGCACGACCTCGCCTGACGCGAGGATCACCCCGTCCTCGTACTCGGCCTGCACCTGGCCGCCGCGGAACTGCTGCTCGTAGACCTTCGCGTACAGCCCGCCGCGCTTCAGCAGCTCGTCGTGCGTCCCCTGTTCGACGATCCGCCCTCGGTCCATGACGAAGATGACGTCCGCCGACAGGATCGTGGACAGGCGGTGGGCGATGGCGATCGTCGTCCGCCCCTTCATGAGCGGCTCCAGCGCCGACTGCACCAGCCGCTCGGAGGTCGTGTCGAGAGAGGATGTCGCCTCGTCCAGGATGAGGATCTTCGGGTCCTTGAGGACCACACGGGCGATCGCCAGGCGCTGCTTCTCTCCCCCGGAAAGCTTGTAGCCGCGCTCCCCCACGATCGTGTCGTAGCCGTCCGGCAGCTCCGAGATCCGGTCGTGGATGTTGGCGGCCCGCGCGGCCGCGATCATCTCCTCGTCGGTCGCGTCCGGCTTCCCGTAGAGCAGATTCCGGCGGACCGTGTCGTGGAACAGGTACGTCTCTTGCGTGACGACGCCGATCGCCTCACCAAGGGACTCGAGCTTGATCCTCCGCACGTCGAGACCGTCGATCTCGACCGATCCCTCCTGCACGTCGTAGAGGCGAGGCACGAGATAGGTCACCGTCGTCTTGCCCGCGCCGGACGGACCGACCAGCGCCGCCAGCTGCCCGGGCCGGATGTCCAGGTCGACGTCCTCGAGGGTCCACTCCCGCGGCACCGGGTCGTCGTCGCCGAGGGGTGGAGCGTCCGGCGACACCGGGATCCCTTCCGGGGGCTCCTCGTACCGGAAGCGGACATCCCGGAGCCGCACGTGACCGGTGACGTGCTCGATCGCCACGGCATCGGGCGCGTCCCGGATCTCGTGGGGCAGGTCCAGATATTCGAAGATCCGATCGAACAGCGCGAGGGAGGACTGCACCTCGGTCGAGACCTGCAGCATCGAGCCGATCGGGAAGAACAGCCGGGACTGGAGCGTGGTGAAGCCCACGAGCATCCCGGACCTGATCACGTCGAAGCCGGCGTCCGCATTCACCCAACCCGCGACCAGGTAGACGAGCGCGGGCGTGATCGAGAAGAACGTGCCCACGAGCGCGAAGAACGAGCGGCCGATCATCGTCTGGCGAAGCAGGAATCCGGTCAGCCGTTCGTTCTCCCCTCGGAACCGGCCGATCTCGAACTGCTGGCGTCCGAAGGCTTTCGACAGCAGGATCCCGCTCACGCTGAGCGTCTCCTCGGTGATGGTGGTCATGTCCGCCAGGGTTCGCTGCGTGTTCGTGGCCACCTCACGCCGGGCCTTGCCGACCTTCACCGTGAGCCACAGGAAGAGCGGCATCAGCAGCAACGACAGGATCGTCAGGGGCACGGAGATCAGGATCATCGCGATGATCGTGCTGATGATCGTCACCACGTTCGAGAGCACCGTGGAGGCCGTGTCGGTGACGACCGACTGCACGCCCCCCACGTCGTTCGCCAGCCTCGACTGGATCTCCCCGGTCCGTGTCGTCGTGAAGAACCGCAGTGGCATCCCTTGGAGGTGCTCGTAGAGCTTGTTCCGGATGTCCTGCATCACGTTCAGGCCGACGAGGTTCGTGAGGTAGGTCTGCCCGATCCCGATGATGCTCGTCACGATCGGGACGGCGATCATGATCCCCACGTACAGGTACAGCAGCGGCAGGTTGGGACACGGCTGCCCCTGGCAGGAGCCGTTCCGACCGAACAGTGCGTTGTCGAAGACCAGCACGATCATCAGTGGGTTGATGACGCCGAGTCCCGACGTGAGGCCGATCAGCAGACCGACCAGCCCCACCTTGCCCTTGTACGGGCGGAACGTGCCGATCACGCGACGGACCGTCGCGCGGTCGACTTTCCGGTGGTCCTCGTCGATCGGCGAGACGCGGAAGAAGCCGTGACGACCCATCAAGCGAGCATAAAGGGGGCGGCGGGCTACGCCCGCCGCCCCCCGTCACCACCGTTCGCTACTCGGCGAAGCAGGGACCTCGGACCTCCGCGCCGGTGTGCGCGTCGCCCGGATCGATGAAGTAGTGGTCGATGCCCAGCCCGCCGGACACGGAGTCGTTCCCACTGCCGTCGACCGTGGCGAGGCACGCGTCGTTCCCGGGTCCACCGAAGAGCAGATCGACCCCGCTGGCACCGCCGTACAGGGTCGAGTCGCCCGTCTCGCCGCCGTAGATGCGATCGTCGCCCCTCCCACCGTCTCCGTCATCGGCTCCGGGGCCGCCTCGCATCAGGTCGTTCCCGGTACCACCGATCATCGTGTCGCGTCCGCGGGCACCCAGGAGCCGATCGTCCCCCGCTCCGCCACTCAAGAAGTCGTGACCCGGTCCACCTCGCAGGAAGTCGTTCCCGCCGCGTCCCCTGAGCTCGTCGTCGCCCCCGAGCCCGCAGAGGACATCGTCGCCGGCGGTGCCCGTGATCACATCAGGACCGGCCGTGCCGGTCTGCGTGCACGCCGGGATCGCCACCGACGGCAGTCCCCACAACAACAGGGACGCGACCCCCACTCCGAGCAGCGACACCAGTCGAGCGATCCGCATCGTTCCCTCCCCTTCCATCCGTCTCCGTCCTTGGCCCGACCGTAATCGGGCACGGACGCCCCTTCAACCGTCGGCCGGGGGTCGGCCATCTCGGCGACTAGGCTCACCGATCATGGGACTCCTCGACGACGGCCGGGTCTCGCTCGAGCTCACGATCGCGGGTCGCATGGGACTGGCTGCGTTGCTCGGCTTCCTCGTGGGCCTGGAACGCGAGTCACGAGGCAAGAGCGCCGGCGAGCGCACGTTCGCGATCGTGGCGCTCGGCGCCGCCGGGTTCGCGGGCACGGCGATCACGATGTTCCCCGAGACCGCAGGACAGGCCGTCGCCGGGGTGGCCACCGGGATCGGCTTCCTCGGCGTGGGGATCATCTGGCGAGCCGAGGAGGGCCAGACACGGGGCCTGACGACCGCCGCCTCGATCCTCAGCGTCGCGGCGATCGGCGTGGTGACCGGCATCGGCCTGTACCTCACCGCCGTCCTCGGGACCGCCCTGGCTCTCGCGATCCTCGAGTTCGATCGGTTGCCGGGGCTGCACGGGCTCCATCGGCGCGTCACCGGCCGACCCGACCCGGACGAAGAGGATCAGACCTAGCCGACCATCAACTCGCGGGCGCGCTCGAACACCTCGTCCATCATCTCCGCGGTGAGCTTCCCGGTGAACGTGTTCTGCTGACTCGGGTGGAAGCATCCGAGGAGTACGAAGGGACCCACTGGGATCTCCGCGAGATGGCCGAACCGAGGACGCGGCCTCACCGTGTGACCGAGCGCGTTCATGGCGCGGAGCGCCCCGTCCCAGGCCAGCGCGCCCAGCGCGACGATCACCTTCAGGCGGGTCAACGCGCTGATCTCCCGCTCCAGGTACGGGAGGCATCGGTCCCGTTCCTCGGGCGTCGGCTTGTTGGCCGGCGGCGCGCACCGGTTGACCGCGGCGATGTAGACGCCGTCGACCCGCAGGCCGTCGTCTACCGAGACCGACGTCGGTTGGTTCGCGAACCCGGTGCGGTGCAGCGAGGCGAACAGGAAGTCGCCGCTCCGGTCGCCCGTGAAGATGCGGCCGGTTCGGTTCCCACCGTGAGCGGCTGGGGCCAGTCCGAGGATCAGGACGGCCGCCTCCGGATCGCCCCAGCCCGGGACCGGCCTCCCCCAGTACTCCTGGTCCGCGAAACGCGCGACCTTCTCGTGCGCGACCCGCTCGCGCCACTCGACCAATCGAGGGCAAAGACGACAGACCACGACCTCGTCGCGGATCCGATCGAGGCTGTCTGCGGTCACACGGTCGCCTTCGCGGCGACCCAGTCGTCGTAGCCGCCTTCGAAGCTCTTCACGTCGCCGTCGCGGACCTCGAGGATCCGATCGCAGAGCCGATCCAGCAGGTAGCGGTCGTGCGAGATCAGGATCGCCGTCCCGTCGAACGACTCCACCGCGCCCTCCAGCACCTCCATGCTCTCGATGTCGAGATGGTTCGTGGGCTCGTCGAGGACGAGGCAGTTGGCGCCCGAAAGCATCAGCAGACAGAGCTCGAGCCGCGTCCGCTCCCCACCGGAGAGCGACCCGACCGGCGTGCGCATCTGGTCGTACCGGAAGAGGAACTTCGCGAGGAGCGCCACGGCCTCGCCTTCGTACATCGCCTTCGTCTTCCGGACCGATTCGACGGGCGTGAGCGTCGGATCCTGGCTCTGGAAGCCCTGCTCCAGGTAGCCGATCCGGATCGAGGGGCCGACCCACCGCTCCCCGGACGTCGCCTCGAGCTCGCCGGCCAGGATCCGTCCGAGCACCGTCTTCCCCGCGCCGTTCGGCCCCACGACGCCCAGCCGCTCTCGTCGGTAGACGTCGAACGAGACGTCGAGGAGGACCGGGTCCTCGTCGAAGGCCATCGAGACGTCCCGGAGACGAGCGATCCGTTGTCCGCCGCGCTCGGCGGGACGGAGCTCGAGCGCCATCTTCCGGCGCTCGAACACGGGACGATCCACCTTGTCCATCTGATCGATCTGGCGCTGCTTGTTCCTCGCTTGCCTGATGTGTCGCTCGTTCGGCACCCAGGACGCCCACAGTTCGAACCGGGCGATCGCGGCCTCGAGCCGTGCGATCTCCTTCTGCTGCGTCACCCAGACCCGCTGCTGACGCTGCAGCGCGAGCTCCTTCGCCACGGCGTAGGCCGAGTAGGTGCCCGGCCACATCGTGACGGCGCCGCGATCGAGCTCGGCGATCTGGTTCACGGTGTCGTCGAGGAGGTACCGGTCGTGGGACACCGTGACGACGGCGCCGGGGAATTCCGCGACCACGTCCCCCAGGATCTCGCGTTTGTCGGAGTCGAGGTGCGTCTCGGGCTCGTCGAGGAGGAGCAAGTCCGGATCGCGGATCAGGCATGCCGCGAACGCGGCGAGCTTGCGCTGGCCGCCGGAGAGCGCAGTGGTCGGAAGCGTGAGGTCGTGATCGTCGAAGCCGAGGCGAACGAGCAGGCTCCGCGCCTCTCCTGCCAGCCCCGGTCCCCCGGCTTCCACCCATCGATCGAGCATGGCCTGTTGCTTCACGAGGACGCGGTCCATCTTCGCCAGGTCGCGCAGTGACCGCCGGGCGCGCGAGCTCGGCCTCGATCGCGCGAAGCTCGTCATCGAGCGCGGCGATGTCGGGCCGGCCGGCGAGCACCCACGCCTCGGCGGTCCGGTCGTCCCCCTCGGGATTCTGCTCGAGGTAGCTCACGGTGACCCCGCGACGCTGGACGACCTCGCCCTCGTTCACGTCCTCGGTGCCTCCGACGATCCGGAGCATCGTCGACTTGCCGGCACCGTTCGGCCCGATGATCCCGATCCGTGCACCGTCGGGCACCATGAAGTCGACCCCTTGGAGCACGGGCCACGTGCCGTATGACTTGTGCACCCCAACGAGGCTGATGACGGACATCTCAACGACGGAGCGTACGGAACCGCTCGGCCGCCGCCTCGAACGCCTCCAGCGGCGCGAGGAGTTGGTCGACGGCCCAGATCAAGCCCTCGAACCCGCCGAGCTCCGGCGGATCCTCCCGAAGGGTGCGAGCTCGCTCAAGGGACTCTCGGATCCCAGCGTCGCATTCAAGCCATTCAGCTTCGAGGTCGGGATTCCGCCAGGCCGGCATCAGCTCCTGCGCCGCTGCGAGTCGCTCCTCTAGCTCGAGGATCCCCTCGGCGAGCGGCGTCCCCGCTGACCGCGTCGACGGAACCGTCCCGGTCATGGCCTGCTTCGCCGCCTCCACCTCCTCGACGACGCGGCGAAGTCCGGAGAGCACCGAACGAAGGTCTGCGGATATCGGCTTCCGTCTGAACACGTGATGCCCGCCTACGATCCTGGTTCGTTAAGGAGCTCGAGGGCCATCGTCGTCGCCCGCGCGAGTGGATCGGTCGCAGACTTGGGTCCCTCCTGCGGATCCCCGATCGAGAGCTGGCCGTCGATGTCGCGGACGAACCCGTGGTGGAAGCCGTCGCGAGAGATCAAGATCCCGAAGAGCGGATCGCCACTTGCATCCAAGCCCTCAGAAACGACGGCGCATCCTTCGGGCGAGAGTCCAGTCGCTTCCATCCGCTGCCTGAGTTCCTTCCATCCGCTCGACTCGGAGGTCCGCAGCTTCGCAATCAGATCAGCGAGCCGCTCCTTGACGGGCCGACGCAGCGTTCCGAGCTCACGGCCTTTCCGAGAGACCCGTCGGTGGTCCACCTCATTGGGCGAGGTGATGGCATCGCTGAGGTCGCCTTCTTCACGAGAAGAGCCGATAACCCTTGCGGAAGCGGGCTGCCCGTAAAGGGGTCGGCGCTCCACGTAGTCGATCCACGAAAAGGCGAGGTCGATGGCTTCTGCTTCGGAGGGCGCCCAGACGGACACGATGTCGAATGACCCGTCGATCTCCTGGATCCGAACCTCGTACCTCACGTGAGAACAGCCTCGTCGCGAATGGCGACGATCGCGCGCGGGTCGTTCGTGGCGACAGCGTCGGCGCCGAGCTCGAATAGCCTCCGCGCGGTCTCGGGATCGTCTGCGATCCACACGCCCAGGAGCGCGACTGCGGCGTGGACCCGATCGGCGAAACCGTCGCTCGCCTCGAGGACCTTCAGCACGAACGGCAGGACCCACGGGTGGCCTTGCGTTGTAGCTCTCGCGAGGGCTTCCTCTGCATCGACCTCGTACTCGGTGAGCAGCCCGGTCGGGACATCGGGGCGGAGAGCCCGACTGTGTGCGATGGACGCGGGGTTGAAGCTGGAGACGATCACCTGGCCGGGGAAGCTCACTGCATCTAAGGCATCGAGCGTGGCTTCGACTGCAGCCTCCCGATCCGATGTGAAGCCGGGCTCCCCGGGCAGATTCTTGATCTCGATGTCTGCAGCGGCGCGGCCGGCGAGACACTCAAGAGCCTCCTCGAGTGTCGGCACGCCCAGCTTCCGGATCTCCTCGAGCGTCATCTCCGACACCAGCCCGGTCCCATCGGTCGTTCGCGAGACGTCGGGGTCGTGCATCACGACCGCATATCCGTCGGCTGTCATGCGGACGTCGAACTCGACGGCGTCCGCGCCGGCGTCGATCGCCGCTTCGAAGCCAGCGATCGTGTTCTCGGGCTCCTCGATCGACGCCCCTCGATGGGCAACGACCATCGGCCGAGCCGGCCGCTCGACGCTCACGCCTGGCTGGCCGGACACAACGGCTCAACCGGGCACTCAGGACAGCGCGGCTTCTTCGCGGTGCAGATCGTCCGGCCGTGATCGATCAGCACATAGGTGAAGTCGAACCAGCGTTCCTTCGGGATCAGGCGCATCAGGTCCTGCTCGATCTTCACTGGGTCCTTCTGCTCCGAGAAGCCGAGCCGGTTCGCGAGGCGGTTCACGTGCGTGTCCACCGCGATCCCCTCGACGACGCCGAACGAGTTCCCGAGCACGATGTTCGCGGTCTTGCGCGCTACGCCGCGCAGCGTGATCAGGTCCTCCATCGTGCCGGGGACCTCGCCGCCGTACTCCTCGACGATCCGGCGGCACGCCTCTCGGATCGAGATCGCCTTCTGGTTGAAGAACCCGGTCGCGTGGATGTCCGCCTTCAGCTCGTCCTCGGGGACGCGCAGGTAGTCCTCGGCGGTCCGGTATTTCTGGAACAGCGTCGCCGTGACCCGGTTCACCGTCTCATCGGTGGATTGCGCCGAGAGGACCGTCGCGACGAGGCACTCCAATGGGTTCGTGAACTTCAGGGCGACCTTCGCGTCCGGGTACGCGTCGGAGAGGCGCCGGATGATCGCGGGCGCGCGCAACTCGATCGGGTCGTCTCGCGTCAGCTGCTTTGCGGGCACGCGCGAGATGCTACTTGGGTCTCCTCAAACGACGGTCGCGTCCGGATCGAGCGCGGGGTCGCCCTCGGGCAGGACGTCGACGGCCCACTCGGCCCGCTTCCACGACGGCACCGGCGTCTCGCAGTCCTCCCGCGGAACGAATTCGGAGGTAGCGACCTTCTGGTAGCGATGCACGTAGCGGGGGCAGTTCGGGAAGATCTCGCGCGCCCGGACCCGGACCACGAATTGCGCCTCCGGCCAGCGGGAGCGGAGCTCGTCGTCGAAGTCGACGGAAGCCTCGCCGTTCACGCGCATCCGGTTCCGCCGCTCGAAGTCGATGAAAAGGATCCCGACGTGCGGGTTCCGGAGCAGATTTCCGGCGGACAGGTACATCCCGTTGCCGTTGTAGTTGGGGAAGGCCAGCGTGTGCTCGTCGACGACCCGGATGAATCCCGGGTCACCGCCCTTGTAGCTCACGTTCGGCTTGCCGTCCTCATCGGCCGTGGCGAGGAAGAACATGTCCCGCGTCTCGACGAACGCGCGGTCGTGCTCAGTGAAGGCGTCATGGACCAACACGTCCTCGATCCGGTCGGCGAGCCGTCGTGTGTCGAAGCGATCCTGCAGCTCTCGATTCCCGTCGTGGTACATCTCCTCCATCGTCGCCACCCCCTCAGATCAGCGCCAGGTCGAAGCGGTCACCGTCGCGATACGTCGACTCGGTGCCGTCGGTCCGCACGTGGATGCCGCTCTTGCCCAGAACCTCCCAAGCCGCGCCGTCTCCGAGCATGGCCGTGTCCTCGTCCAGGCCCACGAAGGTGTATCCGTCGGGAACCGATCCGATGATGAAATCGCGCGCGCCCGGGATCCACGTCTCGACCATGTCCCAGTGCGGCGCGAACAGCGATCGAGGGACGAGATCGAGGCCGGGCTTCCAGACCTCGCCCATCTCGGTGGTGTCGCTGTCGAACGTGATCTCGTTGAGACAGGCGACGCCGGCGCTGCATCCCGCGTACGCCATGCCACGGCCCAGTTGCTTCAACAACGCGTCCAGGAAATCGCTTTCGGCGAGCGTCGCCGCCAGGTAGGCAGGGTTCCCGCCGGAGAAGTACACCGCCGAGGCACCCTCCAACCGGTCGATCAGCCGAGGGTCGTCTGAGTCCTCCCGCGTCTTGAGATCCAGCACCTCGGAGGGGATGTCGAGGCGAGAGAAGTGCGCGAGGCCGAGCGATCCCCAGCGTTCGAACACGTCCTTGCCCTCCGGGGCGGAAGCGGTGGGGAGGATCAGCACGCGGCCGTCGCCATCGGCCTCGGCCACCAAGCGCCGGTCGACCGGCTCCGACCACGGCTGGAACTCACCCGAGCCGAGGAGCGACCACCAGGTCATCGCAACGCCTCCGGGCGGAGCTCGACGTCGAGCTTCGCGCCGAGCTCCGACGCAACATCCAGCAGCGCGTCCATGTCCTCGGCCTCCGTCCGGTAGTTCACGATGCAGGACCGGAGACAGAACCGATCGCCGAGCACCGCGTTCGAGCAGTAGACGCGACCATCGAGCTGGATCTCCGTCATCAGCCGGTTGTTCAGCAGATCGAGGTACTCCTCACGTCCTTGTTCGTCGTGCCGAGAATCGGAGGAGGAGAGGTCTGTCGGCACGTATCTGAAGCAGGTGATCGAGAGGCCGACCGGGGTCATCAACTCGAACTCCTCGTGCTCCTCCGCACGAGCACCCAGGTAGCGCGCGAGCGCCGCGTCGTGGGAGATCCGTCGCCCGTACGCCGTCCGACCGTGCGCGAGGAGCGAGACCCAGACCTTGAGGGCCCAGAAACCTCGGCTGAAATTCGGCGAGTGACGCCCGAGGTCGACGCCCCAGTCGGTGTGCTCCTCGTCCTTCACGACGTAGGCCACGTAGTCGACGTCGAAGGCACGCCGCATCAGCTCGAAGTCTCGGACCACGATGCAGCCTCCCGACTGCGGCGTGTAGAGCCACTTGTGCGGGTCGAACGCGATCGAGTCAGCGCGCTCGATCCCCGCGAACAGCGGACGCAGATCGTCCGCGAGCATCGCGGGACCGCCGTACGCGGCGTCGACGTGGAACCAGAGGTCTTCCTCATCGCAGAGGTCCGCGATCTCCTCGAGCGGATCCACCACGCCGGTCGAGACGGTGCCGCCGTTGGCCACCACCGCGATCGGGTGGATGCCCGCGGCGCGATCTTCGGCGATCTTCGCGCGAAGCTCGTCCACGCGGATGCGGTAGTCGTCGCCGACGGCGATCTGCCGGACGTTGTCCATCCCCAGGCCCAGCATGTCCGCGCCCCGGATCGAGACGATGTGCGTCTCGGTCGACACGTACACGGCGAGTGTCGGTCCGGCGGCCACGCCCTCCTTGCGGATGTCCCACCCCGCCTTCGCGTCTCGCGCCACCTTCAGCGCGATGAAGTTCGCCATCGCACCTCCGGACGTGAGCGCGCCACCGGCGGTCGAAGGCAACCCGAACACCTCTTGCGCGAACCAGCGAGCGAACCCCAGCTCGATCTCGGTCGCCGCAGGCGCGAGGCGCCATCCCCCCGCGTTCCCGTTGAGTCCGGACGCCAGCAGGTCTGCCGCTGCGCCGGGCACCGTTCCGGCCCCGGAGATATAGGCGTAGAACCGCGGATGCCCGAGGTATCCGGAGTAGTCGAACGTGATCCGGCTCAGGTACTCGAGGAGCTCGTCCTCGGGCATGGGGTCGTCGGGGACGGGGATCACGACGGCGTCGCGGACCTCCTGGACCCCCCAGCTGCCCGAGACCGGCAGATCGCGGAGCCTGGTCAGCAACTCCTCGTAGATGTCCACGACGCCATCGGTGAACGCACGGGCGCGCTTCGGATCCCAGTCGAGATCGCGGACGGGTTCCGGGCGCTCGATCATCACGGCTCCTTCGTGGCCGCCAGCACGAAACCCTCCTTCGCCATGAAGCGGCGGAAGCCCTCGTCGCCGAAGACCTCGTGGAGGGCTTCGATCTGGCTGGCGTGCTCCTTGATCGAGGCGATCTTCTGATCGAGGTTCGCGGGCGGGAGTTCGAAGTACAGGTCGATCTCGTCGTCCGGCACGACGTTCGGCGTCCCGGGAAGGAAGATGTTGAACGGCGCGAGCTTCTCGAGCCACTCCTCGGCCATGCTCGTCGGGAAAACGGCGTGGTAGAGACGCGCGCCGGGCTTCGCGACCTGGGCGAACGCTTCGCCGGCCCACCGCGACACGTCCTGGTGCGCCACGTGGCCGGTCATCCCCTCGGGCCCGAACGTGAGGACCGTGTCGGGACTCATGTCCTCCATGATCCGACGAACCTGATCTTCGCCGCCCGGGTCGAGGCCCGTCTCCATGTCGATGTCGACCGGGCCCTCGAGGAAGTGGTGCTCCTTCACCCCGAGGACGTCGAGGCTCCGGAGGAGCTCGTTGGTCCGGACGTCGCCCATGGACTCGGGCGGCCACCGCTCCTCGTCCATCGATCCACCCTCACCGCGCGTGGCGGTGACGTCCACGACCCGCTGGCCCTGTGCAACGGCGGCCGCCATCAGGCCGGCGGAGAGGTAGATGTCGTCGTCGGGGTGCGCCCAGACGCCCAGGATCGTTCCGAGGTCGGCGACGTCGATCATGCGGAGGGATGCTAGCCGGGCGCCGGATGGTACCGCTAGGGGTTGGCGGAGCGGATCCGCTCGCGGATCCGCTCCGCCAGCCCCTCCGGGAGCGATTCGCCACACTTCGTGGCGACGAGGATCTTCAGGTGCCGCTGGAACTCGACGTGGTTGTTGCAGTCCGTACACCCCGCGAGATGGGCTTCGAGCTGGACCGTGAGCTCCCGGAGGCACTCACCGTCGACGTAGCGCTCGACCTCGCGCAACGTCTCCTGACAACCCATGTCGCTCTTCTCACCCATCGACGAGTCCTCGCTCCTTGGCCACGCCGTACAACGCCTTCTCCAGGGCTTTCCTTCCCCGGTGCAGGCGCGACATCACGGTCCCGATGGGAACATCGGTGATCTCCGCGATCTCCTTGTACGAGAAGCCTTCCACATCGGCCAGCAACACCGCCATCCTGAAATTCTCGGGGATCGACTCGAGCGCCGCTTTCACGTCGGCGTCCGGGATGTTCTCGAGCACGTCCTCCTCGGCCGACCGCTCCACGCTCTGGGAGCCCAGCCGGTCGTACAGGAACCACTCATCGAGGTCCTCGGGGCCGTCCACCGTCTTCGGTTCGCGCTGCTTCTTGCGATACGTGTTGATGAACGAGTTCGTGAGGATCCGATAGAGCCAGGCCTTCAGGTTGGTCCCCTCCTGGAACGAGGCGAATCCGCGGTAGGCGCGGAGGGTCGCCTCCTGCAGCAGATCCTCCGCATCGGCCGGGTTCCGCGTCATGCGGAGGGCGGCCCCGTACAGGCCGGGGAGCAGGGGCAGAGCGTCTCGCTCGAACCGCTCCACGAGGTCCTGTTCGGCCGGTGCCGGCGCGCTGCTCGCGTTCGCCATACGAGCTCCAGTATCCCTGGTCGGTCCGCCGGCGCCCTCGTCGGTCGTCACAACTACAAGGCGGTGGGAAGATTGGGCCATGCCCGAGCAGGACAAGAATCCCTTCGGACGCCGCCCCGCAGCCGGTGCGCCTCAGCCGAGGCCACGATCCGCACTGCTGGTCGTGCTCCTCGTGGCAGGCGCGCTGTTCGTCTTCAACACGTTCCTCACCCAGGCAGCGGTGGACAAGATCTCGTTCTCGGAGTTCCGAGCGGCCGTCGCCGACGGCGACCTGGTGAAGAACAAGGACAAGCCCGTCACGATCACGACCACGACGGTCTCCGGTGTGAGGCGCACGTCCGAAGGTGAGCAGGCGTTCATCGCGACCATCCCTCCGGGCTACGACCCCACCGAGCTGGTCGACCAGCTCTCCGATCAGGGCTACGAGGTCGATGGGACGCAGCCGAACGCGCTCACCGGCTTCATCGTGCAGACCGTGCTGTTCATCGCCCTGTTCGGAGGTCTCTACTACTTCCTCTTCCGACGGATCGGCGGCGGCGCGACGTCGGCGCTGAACCTCGGACGGAACAAGGTCAAGATCTACGACCGCAAGGAGATGAAGACCTCGTTCGCCGACGTCGCGGGCGTGGACGAGGCCAAAGAGGAGCTCCGCGAGATCGTCGACTTCCTGAAGAACCCGAAGAAATACCAGCGGCTCGGCGGCCGGATCCCCAAGGGCGTCCTGCTGCTCGGGCCGCCCGGGTGCGGGAAGACGTTGCTCGCACGCGCCGTCGCCGGCGAGGCGAACGTGCCGTTCTTCTTCATGTCGGGCTCCGAGTTCGTCGAGATGTTCGTGGGCCTCGGCGCCGCCCGTGTCCGCGAGCTCTTCCAGCAGGCGAAAGAGAAAGCGCCGGCCCTGGTCTTCCTCGACGAGATCGACACGATCGGGAAGGGGCGCGCGGGCCCGATGAGCGGCAGCTTCGGCGGGCACGACGAGCGAGAGCAGACGCTGAACCAGCTCCTCGTCGAGATGGACGGCTTCGACGCCTCCAAGGGCGTGATCATCATGGCGGCGACCAACCGCCCGGACGTGCTGGACCCGGCCCTGATCCGTCCGGGACGCTTCGACCGCCAGGTCGTGGTCGACCTCCCGGACCTGCGCGGGCGTGAGGAGATCCTCCGCGTCCATTCGCGCGGCGTGGCGCTCGATCCGGGCGTCGACCTGAAGACGATCGCCGCCAGGACCCCCGGGTTCACGGGCGCCGACCTCGAGAACGTCGTCAACGAAGCGGCGTTGCTCGCTGCCCGCCGCGAGAAGAACTCCGTGACGATGGAGGAGCTCGAGGAGGCGATCGACCGCGCCACGGCGGGTCTCGAGCGGAAGTCACGGGTCGTCTCCGACAAGCAGAAGGAGCGCGTCGCGGTGCACGAGATGGGGCATGCGCTCGTCGCTCTCAATTGCCCGGAGATCGACCCGCTGCACCGGGTCACCATCATCCCGCGCGGCGCGGCGGCGCTGGGGATCACGATGACGCGACCGTTGGAGGATCGATACGTCGTGACCGAGCCCCAGCTGAAGGATCAGATGGCGTTCGCGATGGGCGGCCAGGCGGCCGAGGAGCTGTACTTCGATGGCGTGATCTCCACAGGCGCCCAGAACGACCTCGAGAAGGCGACCGACCTCGCCCGCGCGATGGTCTCGCAGTTCGGGATGAGCGACGCGGTCGGACCGATCTCGCTGGGCAGGGACGACCCGAACGCGTGGATGCCTGGCGCGATGCCCAAGGTGAGCGCGCACACTGCCGAGCTGATCGACAAGGAGGTGCGGCGGCTCCTGGACGAGGCGCACGTGCGTGCCGAGCGGATCCTCGAGGCGAATCGCGACCTGCTGAACAGGTTGTCCGCGTTGCTGATCGCCACCGAGGTGATCGACGGGGACGAGCTGAAGGCCTACGCGGAGGGCACGAAGGAGATCCCCGACCCGGCGACGATCAGGCCCATCTCGCGGCCCGAGCCTTCGGACGAGCGAGACACGGTCCCCGCCGAGCCGACGGCCGTGGCGCGCGCCGTGTCGATCCCGCCGGCGCCGCCGATGCCCGCCACCGAGTAGCTACGCCTTCTCGTCGTCCGTGTGGTCGTGCTCCTCGTGCCCGTGTCGGTGGGGACGTTCGTCGTCGGGGAGCGGGTCAACCAAGAGGTCCCAGCGGTCGCGGAATCGGTCGAGGAACCGATAGAAGTTCTTCTTCGACCACTTCGCCCGATCCGCGGGCTTCGTGTGGAACCACATCCGGTGCTCGTGCTTGGTGACGGGGAGATCGACGACCGTCGCCCGCCGATCGAGGTCCTTCACGCGGAACGAGTATTCGATGTCGGCGGTCCGGTACCACCGGAACTTCTCGTCGAAGAGGCCCGCAGCGACCAACGTCTCCCGTCGCATCGCCATCAGGTACCCCTCGATCGCGTCGACGTCGCCGTCGCTCGCCTCGTCGAACTGGCGGAGATCGTGGGTCACGATCCCGTAGGGCCCGCAGATGCCCACGGTGCCTTCCGCGAGCGCCGATTCGAGCGGCGCGAAGACGTCGCCGGTGGGTTCCACCGAACCGTCCATCACCAGCACGGTGCGGCCGCGCGTGCGCTTGAGCCCGGCGTTCCGGGCGGCTCCCCAACCCGTCCCTTCTTCGAGCCAGACGACCTCGACCCCGGTGCCCCAGGCGGTGGGCTCCCGGTCGGTGGTGTCGGCGACGACGTATTGCACTGACCGGCCTCCCTCGTTCGCGCGGAAACCGGCGATCGCCCGTTCGATGTCCTCGGGCCAGCCTTCGCAGACCCAGTGGACGGTCGCATCCATGTCGGGCTCGTGCTCGAGGACGGAGGAGACGTCGCTCGCGCGCAGGCGGACGACCGGCTCCGCCTCTTCGGCGACAGCCTCCAATCGGTAGCCATCGGGTTCGTCGACGACGGTCCATCCCGCCTCGGCGATCTGGTCGCGAAGCGCGTCTGCCGCCGAGTAGTCGCCGGAGGCACGCGCACCCGCACGCTCCTGCGCGAGACGGACGACATCTCGGGGTGCATCAGGCATGTTCGTGCCTCCGGACGAAGTCGAGGACCGCCGCGTCCGCTTCTGCTGCCTGCTCCGAGTGGTACAGGTGCCCGGCGCCCTCGAGCAGGACGAGCTCGGCGCCCGGGATCCGCTCGGCGAGGAGCTTCGCGTTCTCCGGCGAGACGGCGAGGTCGGCCGTTCCGTGCAGCACGAGGGTCGGCACCTGGAGCCCGGGGAGCCGATCGAAGCTGTCGAAATCCTGCATCGCTTCCCATTGTCTCCGCCCACCCTCGGGATGTTTCGGCTGCGCGGCCCCGATCCGGAGGTCCTCGGCCACGTGCTCGGGATGGCGGTCGGGGAACCCGGGCGAATACATCGCCCGCCACGGCTCGCCCTTGGGCACCTTCGACCCACTCCCCCGTGCGGCATGGCGCCGCCCTGCGTGGGTGCATCCGAGGATCAGTGTCCACACGCGGTCGGGGCGGGTGAACGCCATCTCCTGCGCCACCATCCCGCCGAACGACTGGCCGTAGACATGGACGCGATCGATCTCCAGCTCGTCCAGCAGCGCGAGGGTGTCGTCCACGAACGTCGCCATCGTCGCCGGGCCGGGCGGCTCGTCGCTGTTCCCGTTCCCGCGGAAGTCGTAAGCGATGACCCGAAGCGCACGAGCGAGCACCGGGATGTTCCTGCGCCAACCCGGGATGTCGCCACCCATCCCTTCCAGCAGGATCAGCGGCGGCGCGTCGACCGGACCGTGGAGCTCGTAGTAGAGGCCGACGCCGTCCGGGCGCGTGAGGACCGGCATCGGCCGGCGCGGCCTACGCGGTCGCGGCCTGCGTCGCGGCCCGGAGCCGACCTGCCATCGCCTCGAGGGTCTTCACCGCGATCGAGGGATGCTCCTGGAGGAGACCTCGGAACACCCATTCGGTGAGGCCGAGGAGTCGGAGGTCGGAGCGCGCGGTGACCGTTGCCGAACGAGGCCCGCCGTCGAGGAGCGCGATCTCCCCGAAGAAGTCGCCGCGGCGCAGGATCGCCATGCGCTTGCCGCCGATCGTGACCTCCGCCTCTCCGTCGACGATCACGAAGAGGCCGACGCCCGGGTCTCCTTCCGTGGCGATGACGGTGCCTTTGGGGTGGCTCACGTCCTTCACCACCCCCGCGATCGCTTTCAACTCACGGGCCGAACATGCGGAGAACAACGGCACCTTCCGCAGCCATTCGGTCAAGACGGTGCTTCCAGCCATGGGGCGCTCCCTCGGGTCCGACGCCGGAGCATCGTACTCCAACTCGAGAACGGACCTGATGCGGGCCGTCTACCGCCACATCTGCTCGCCGTCGAGGACCGGGAGAGGCGAGGTGGGCTTCGCCGTCGGGCGGGGGGTCGGGTCCGCCGCCTTCTCCTGCAGCCGGTTGCGGACGATCGCCCAGACGGCCAGACCGAGCGCCACGAACCAGAGCGCGTAGCCGAAGGTCCGGACCGTGCCCGCGATCGAGTCAGCGAGATAGACCTTGTCGAAGAACTCCTCGCCCAAGATCCGCTCCCAGTCGCCGGCGGCATCGGGACCCGTGGCGCCGAGGAGGGCCAGGCGTCCGTCGTCGGCGTCCGCGATGTAGGTCGCGGCGCTCGCGAGCGCGCTGGCCGCCCACCCCCAGCACACCGCGGTCGGCACGAGATCTCGCTTCCAGATGAGGAACGCCGCACCCACCGCGAACGGGAAGAGCACCTCGAACCCCGACCCCATGATCAGCATCGTCAGCTCACCGAACGGCCGGAAGAAGACATGCCCGCTCTCGTGCACGGCGATGTTCAGGTAGACGAGGATCGGCGTCTGATCGTTCTTCACGAGCGCGAACCAGCCCCACACGGCGATCAGGAGCAGCGCCCCGACCGCCTTGTAACCGTTCAGGCGCCGCTGGATGTCGTAGGGCAGCGCGACGGGAGCACGCGAGTCCATCCGCCAGTCATCGGCATCGAGGAGGATGGAGATGAGTCGGGCGCCGCCTTCGGCGGCGCCCGACCCGTTCGTCGCGGGGGCAGGATTTGAACCTGCGACCTCTGGGTTATGAGCCCAGCGAGCTACCGGACTGCTCCACCCCGCAGAACCAGGATATCGAGGAGTGCCACGGATGACAGATGACGTGCGGGGGGCCTCTTCGGCGCGTTCCGCTTGCCACGCCGAGGGCTACCCTCGCCTGATGGCGGGGCCGATCTCGCGTGCTTCCGAAGAAGGTCCGTCTCGCGCCGAGTCGCGGCGGCTTCGACAACGCTCGATCGAGGAACGGGCTCGACGGCTCGCGGAGCGAGATGCCTTCCTGGAGTCGGCGCTGGACCCGGGTGAGCGCATCGTCGCACGGAGGCGGAACCATCCCTTCGTAACGGATCGGCGCATCCTCGATGCGCGAGCGCTGCGCGACCCTCCGCGTCGCGGCGAATGGGTGGTGGATGAACTGCCGTTCGACGAGATCACCGGATGGTCGCTGGGTGCGAAGCATGACTCCCGTCCGACCCTCAGAGCCGAGCACCTACCGCGTAGCCGGATCGACCTCGTTCCCGTGCGGAAGCTCCTCTTGATCCCTTGGGGGGATCGGGAAGCGACGGTGACCCGAACGACGACGAGCTACGGGTTCGGGAAACACACGAACCCCGTCTTGCTCGCTATCCGAGCCGAGCTCGAGCGTCGGAGGATCCCGCAAGGGTCTCCGTTCACGATCCAACCCGCCGGAACCCGGGCCGAGCGGATGAAGGGCTCTGAAGGAGTCCTCTACCGGTCGGGCGGGACGGCATGGATCAGGTTCCGGTTGTGGAGGGTGACCGACGTCATCTACCGGGGGAAGCCCGCGTGGCCGCTCCGGATCATCAGCTGGATCCTCTTCGCCGTGCCCGCGTGGTTCGTCTCGCCGTGGCTCGTCCTGCCCGCGGTTCCCGCGGCGGAGCTCGCATGGATCGCCGGCTTGCGGTGGCTGTGGCATCGCAACCGAGCCCGGCGCGACGCACCCTCGTGAGGTGATCACACCGGAAGACGATCGGCGACACCGTAGATGAACCACGTGAGCTCACCCTCAGACGGAACCTCTGCGAGCAACGCGGTGCTCTCGGGCGGTGTGACCCCTTCGGGCCGATGGAGTAGGAGGAACACATGCGTTCCCTGTCGTTCGAGGCGACCCGACCGGTCCTTCCATGCCGCGAGGACATTCCCGAGCGGGGCTGCGCGACATCCGGCCGCATAGCCGACGATCGGGAAGCTGCTTTCGCTGTAGACGTGACACCGCTCCCCCGCCGCGAGGCCGCGGATCTCGAGGCCCACTCGTTGCGCCGAGGCGCGCTGCCCGGTCACACCCGCTTCAACCCTGGCTGCGATCCCGAGCTGCACGACGGCCCACGCGAGCACGAGGATCGACGCGCCCACGGCCGCCACCGTCCGTCCGACAGCCGGCGCCTCACGATCCCTGACCCCCGCGACGATCGTCGCCAGTCCGAGGCCGGCGGGGATGGACAAGAGCGCCAGTGCGGGCAACAGGAACCGGGGAGCCTGGGCGTCGGTCAGCAGCACGTATTCGGCCCCGAGGGCCAGCCCCGCTGCGACCGCAACGACCAGAGACCACAGGAGACCTCGCCTGCCCGCCGCTCGAACCCCGATGACGATCAGCAACCCGAAGCCGATCAGCCAGAGCATCCCGGAGGCTGGGATGTTCGGTTCGGCGACCGGCCCGATCGACGGGCCGTCGCTGAGCGCGAGGTACTGGCGGGCATTCTCGAGGAGTGACCATCGTCCGGTGTGCCCGAGCCGGGCGGCCGCCCCGAACGCCTCCCACGGGGACCCGAACCGCGCGGTCATCTCCACCAGCCAGGGCGCCCACCCGGCGAGGAGGCCGAGCACGAGATGGACGATCCACGAAACCGTCGCCCGGCGCGCGGCGAGCGGGACCAGAACGAGCGCAGCCGTCAACACGACGGCGTCGAGCGGACGGATCAGGGCCGCGACCGCGACGAGCCCGCCGGCGACCAGCTCGTCGGCGCGGCCTTCACCACGTGCGAGCCGGCGGGCGAGGACGGCGATCGCGGCCACGCCGATCAACGCCATCCACAGGTTCGGCATGAGCTCCGACCCGTAGAACAAGACCGGCCAGGCGCCGGCGAAGAGGACCGCCGCAGCCACAGCGCCGAAGCCGATGACGGGGACCCACAGCCGGAACGAGGCGATGAGTGCCGCCGCCGACGCGACGGCGAGGAAGAGCCGAAGCTGCGCGAGGGAGCCTCCGAGCTGCAGAACCGGAAGGGCGAGGAACGTGACGCCTCGCGCACGCGACGGGACGAAGGGCAACGGCTCGGCGCCGGGCGCAACCTGCGAGAGGTAGATCGCCTCGTCCCAGCTCGGGGGTCGGTCGAGAGAGAAGGCGATGAGTTGCGCTACGAGGTAGGCCAGGCCGACCACCATGACCAAGCGACGGGCCAACATGACCTCGGAGTCCCGTGGGAGGAGCATCCGGCGCCCATCCTGCACCACGGGAAGGAGGAGCAGAGGGATCTCCGGCGTGGCGCGCAGACGACTAGACGGCTTGCCAGCCCTCGACGACCGGATGGTCCTTCGCCTGTGGCCCTGCTTGGGCGGCGCCACCGGGCGAGCCCAGGCCGGTGGTCTCGAACCACTCGGCGTTCACAGCCGTGAACTGCTTCCACTCCCCCGGAAGGTCGTCCTCGGGGAAGATGGCGGTCACGGGGCAGACGGGCACACAGGCATCGCAGTCGACGCACTCGTCGGGGTGGATGTAGAGCATCCTCGGGCCTTCGTAGATGCAGTCGACCGGACACTCGTCCACGCAAGCCTTGTCCTTGACGTCGATGCAGGGTTCCGCGATCACGTATGCCATGTCATCACTCCTTCGGACCAACCCTACCCGAGGAACCTCGGCGCCAACCGCAGCTCGAGGCACTCTCCGATAGCATCGATCTCGCGCATGGGGACGACCCGAACCGTCACATCTCTCCTGGACGGCGAGCCGCTGGAGAGCGTGCCCGGAGGGACGCTCACCGTCCCGAACCCGGCCCACCTCGACGAGACCGTCGCGGAAGCGCACCTCGGCGACGCCGGCACGTTCCTCGATGCGTGCCGCCGTGCGAAGGCCGCGCAGCCCGGATGGGCGTCGATCCCGGCGCCGGTGCGAGGCCGAGCGATCCAGAACCTCGGACGGTTGGTGGAGCAGAACTTCGAGGCACTCTCGCAACTCATCACGCGCGAGATCGGCAAGCCGATCAAGGAATCGCGCGGCGAGGTCCAGGAGGTCGTCGACACCTGCAACTTCTTCCTGGGCGAAGGGAGGCGTCTCTACGGACAGACGGTGCCGTCGGAGATGCCCGACAAGCAATTGTTCACGTTCCGTACTCCTGTGGGGACCGCCGCGATCGTGACCGCCGGGAACTTCCCCGTCGCGGTGCCGTCTTGGTACATCGTCCCGGCACTCGTCTGCGGGAACACGATCGTCTGGAAGCCGGCCGAGTACACCCCCGCGACCGCCGAAGCGTTCGCGCAGCTGATCCTGCATGCCGGGATCCCGACGGGCGTCTTCCAGCTCGTGCTCGCCGAGGGAGCGCCGACATTCGAGGGGATGGAGCGCGCTCTCGACGAGGAGGTGCTCGACAAGGTGGGCTTCACGGGGTCGTCCGAGGTCGGCAGGCGGATCGGCGAGCTGTGCGGACGCCACCTGCAGTCCCCCTGTCTGGAGCTCGGCGGGAAGAACCCCCTCGTCGTGATGCCAGACGCCGACCTCGATCTCGCCGTCGAGGGCGCTCTCTTCAGCGGCTTCGGCACCGCCGGGCAACGCTGCACGTCGCTCGGCACCGCGATCGTCCACCGCGACGTGCACGACGACTTCGTTGCGCGTTTCACGAAGGCCGCGACGGACGCGCCGATCGGCGACCCCACCGAAGATGTCCTCTACGGTCCGATGATCTCGGCCCGGTTCTGCGAACGGTTCGAACACTGGCTCGAGCTGATCCGCCCGCACCACTTCGTCTCCGGCTCGGACGGGACCGGCCGCATCACACGGGCGAACCCACGGACCGGCTTCGTCGGCGATCCGGAGGCCGGCCTCTACTACCACCCGGTGATCGTCGACGGCGTCACGCTCGATGACGACCTCTCCCGGACGGAGACGTTCGGACCGATCGTCGGCGTCGCGTCCTTCGACACGTTCGACGAGGCGATCGAGCTCGCCAATAACCACGGCTACGGGCTGTCGAGCAGCATCTACACGAACGACCCTCTCCATGTGTTCCGCTTCCGCGATCGGATCTCCGCAGGGATGGTGAGCGTGAACAACTCGACGTCGGGCGCGGAGGCGCACCTGCCGTTCGGCGGCAACGGACGCTCCGGCAACGGGAGCCGGCAGTCGGGGCTCTGGGTGCTCGACCAGTTCACCAAGTGGCAGGCGATGAACTGGGACTACTCGGGGCACCTCCAGAAGGCCCAGATGGACACGGCGGAGCTCGAGGCCGAACCCGAGTTCCGTCTGCCGGGCTAGGGGGTCGCCGAGGGCGAGGGCGAGGGCTCACCGGAGCCGCCGGAGAGCAGCTCGTTCGCTTGCTCGACGAGCGCTTGGGCCTGCTCCTGCTCGGACTGGTACGCGGCGAGGTCGCCGTTGCGCAAGGCCTCCTGCGCAGCCGCGAAATGCGTTACGGCTTGGGACAGCAGCCGCTCGACCTGCTGCTGCACCGTGCCCTCGCCGCCGTCCGGAGGAGGCGGCGGTTCCTCACCGGTGACGGCGCCCGTGGCATCCGCGATCGCTTCCGGTAGCGAGCCAGCCAGCGTCACGGTGGAGCCGTTGACGACCAACACCAGCTCGAGTTCGGGGACGGCCGACGCCCCCGCCGCCCTGACGTAGACGGGGAGCACGTACAGGATCGAGTCCTCGATGGGGATGGTCAGCAGGTCCCCGAAGATCACCTTCGATCCCCCGGAATCCAGCAGCGTCCGCACCTCGGAGAACTCCTCGTCGGAGTTGACACGCGAGAACACGAGCCCCGGCCCGTCCACGTCGCGGCCCGACGGGAGCGTGAAGGCAACGAGCTCCCCGTATCCCTCCGGGTCGGAGTTCGAGGCCATCCAGCCGACCATGTTCAATCGGTTCTCCGGCTGGAAGGGGATCACGAGGTGGAATCGCTCCACGCGCTCGCCGGGGATCTTCATGAGCTGGTAGCTCGGCAGCAGCTTGCTCGAACTCGAGGCAGGGCCCGACGCGGGGGATCCGTCCGGAGCGGATGCCTCCCCCTGCAGCGTGGGGTCGGGCGGGATCTCCCAGAAGTCCTGCTTGCGGTAGAACGCGGCCGGCTCCTCGACGTGATAGTTGGCGAACTGGAACGCCTGGGCCTGGAAGAGGTTCTCCGGGTAGCGGAAGTGGGCTCGCAGCTCATCCGGAGCATCCTCGATCGAGGTGAACACGCCGGGGAACGCGGCGGCCCACGCCTGCATGACGGGCTCGTCGAGGTCCGCGTAGTAGGTGACGGTGCCGTCGTACGCGTCCACCACCGCCTTCACCGAGTTCCGCATGTAGTTCACCTCCTGGTCCGAGAGGAGGCCGGCGGTCACCTCGGCCAGATCCACCGCCTGGGAGTAGGGGTATCCGTCCGACGTGGTGTATGCGTCCCAGATCCACACGTACCCCTTCGACGTCACCGCCATGTACGGGTCGTTGTCGAACGTGAGGAACGGGACCGGATCGGCGGCTCTCGCCTGGATGCTCCGGTTGATGATGATCCGGCTGTCGGCGTCGATCTGGCCCGAGATCAGCAGGTTCGCGTCTCGATGGCGCCACGCGAACAGCGCCCGCCGGAAGAAACCACCGAGCTCGATCCCGCCCCGCCCGTCGTACACGAACGGCGTCTCGCCCGAGGCACCCTCGTAGTCGAGCTCCTCGGTGAGGGAATTGACGACCACGAATTCCACTTCATCGATCTCGCCGTAGTAGATGCGTGGCTGCTCGGTCGTCGGCTCACCTTCGGGCGGGATGTCTTCGAGCGTGAGGAGTGGCGCGCCGTCCGACGTGGTTGCGTTCACCTGTGCGCCGACCGCACCGAACCCATGCGTGTAGACGAGGTGTTGGTTCTGCCAGGTCTTCGCCGTCTGGCTGATGCCCTCCTGGGTGACCTCGCGACCTGACACCATCAGCACGCGGCGCTCGCCGTCGATCTCGTAGCGATCCACGTCGACGTCGGCGAAGTCGTAGTACTGCCGGATGCGCTGGACCGACTCGAAGTTCTCTTTGAGCACGGAAGGGCGCCACAGGCGGATGTTCGCGATGGTCGCCTCGTTGGCCTCAGCGTCCTCGGCCGAAACGCGACTCTCGAACGGTCTCTCTTCGAGCCGGATCTCGTCGAGGCCGAACGCCCGTCGCGTCCCGGCGATGTTCCGCTCGATGTACGGCAGCTCCCTCTGCTGCTCGTTCGGTGCGACCCGGAACTGCTGGATGAAGGCGGGATAGGCGGTTCCGAGGAGGATCGACACCAGGAGGAGCAGCCCGACGGCGATGATCGGCAGGCTCCAGACCCGATACCGCGCGTTCACGAAGAAGAGCACGGCGCAGATCACCGCCACGATCGCGAGGAACGTCAACGCCGGCAGCTGCGCATTGACGTCCGTGTAGGACGCGCCGTGGACCACGCCGCGCTCCGACGTGAGGAGATCGAAGCGTCCGAGCCAGTAGCCCCAGGCCTTCGCCAGGAGCACGAGCCCAAGGAGCACCGAGAGGTGGGCGCGCACCTGCGGATCGACCTTGTCGCTCAGGCCCACGGCTTGGGGCCTGATCCCTCCCTGGAGGAAGTGACCGAGCCCGACGATCACCGTGACCCCGACCAGCGCTCCGAACAACCAGCCCTGCAGGTACTTCAGCCACGGAAGCGTGAAGACGTAGAAGGCCGGGTCCCGGCCGAAGACCGCCTCCGGGTTGCCGAACTCGATCCCGCCGGACGAACGCCAGAGCAAGAACTCCTGCCAATGACCCGACGCCGCGAGGCCGACGAAGAGGGCGAGGACGGCGGCGCCGAGCGGGAGGGCCCACCGGAGGTACGGCTCGATGTTCTCCCGGAACCGTTCGACGATCTCCTGCTCGGGCGTCAGGGCGACGATCGTCGGGGCCAACCGGCGAGTCACATAAAGGTTGACCAGGAGGAGCGCGAAGAACGTGATGAAGAAAGCGGCCGCGAGCCCCGTCTGCGCCCAGATCCGTGTCCAGAAGACCTGCGAGAGGCCCACCTCCCGGTACCAGAGGACATCCACGTAGAAGTTCGAGAGGAACGACAGGAGGATGAACCCGGCCACGAGGACGGCGATCGCCACCACGGGCCAGCGGCGCCGCGCATAGGGGATCCGGACGGTCGTGGCCATCGCGTGCAGCCTAGCTCAGGTCGCGGGTTCCGATGACGAGAGCGCCTCGACGGCGTCGTCGAACGTCGACACGGAGATGAGCCTGAGATCGCCGGCGTCGACGTCTCGAACCTCGTCGAAGTTGTCCCGAGGGACCAGCATGATGTCCGCGTCCGCCTCGCGCGCGGCCACCACCTTGTCGAGGATCCCGCTGATCGGCCCGATGTTCCCGTCGAGGTCGATCGCCCCCGTGCCGGCGATGGTCCGGCCTCCCGTCAGGTCGCCCGGGGTGAGGAGGTCGTAGAGGCCCACGGCCCACATGAGCCCTGCGGACGGTCCGCCGACGTCGCCGCTCTCGATCGTGATCTCGAACGGGAACGGCTCTACCAGCAAGATGCCGATCAGCGGCTCATCCGTCTCGGGGCAGCGCCCGCGCGTCACTCGCACGTCGTGCGCCTCGCCGTCGGCCTCGACGCGGAACTCGATCGGCTCGTCCGCGGGCACGGCGTCGATCAGGCGCGACGCTTCGCGCCGCGAATCGACCTGTTCGCCGCCGATCCGCACGATGAGATCCCCGGGGAAGAGTCGCCCCTCCGCGGGGCAGCCGGATCCCACGAACTCCACGAGCGCTCCGGGACCGTGCTCTCGCGGATAGTCGGTGACCTCGGAGAGGGCGACGGCGGCAGCATCGATCTTGCTCTGGTCCATCTGCGAGATCGCCCGCTGCTCCTCCTCCGACGGCGAGAGCCCGGCCGGGTACACGACGTCCTCGTTCACGACCGCCTGCTCGGGGTCGATCCACGCCGCCAGCGCACCGAGCGCGGTCACCTGGGTGAAACGGATCGTCGTCATCACGAGGTGGCCCGAGGATCCATAGGTGGGTGCCCCCTCGACGTGGATCAACGGCACGATCTCGCGAGCTGGGCCCGGCCCCCACGAGAAGTACGGAAGCGGGAACCACCCCGCGGCGAACGCGACCGCAACGAGGAGCACGTAGCCGCCGATCCGCACGCCGCGTCGCATCGGTCGATGGTAGCGGGGAGGACTTCGGACCCGGTCGTCGCCATGGCGGAGGCACGGCGGTACGCTCGAAGACGTCGTGGGATACGTGCTGCTCATCGCCATCTCGGTCGGGGTCGGCGTCGGCGTCTATCGCTTGACGGCGACCCTGCCCGCCCTCGAGCAAGAGGATCCTGAGACGTGGGTGGGGGCGGCGCCTGCGCAGCAGGCGCCGCCCCCACCCCCCACCAACTTCGAACGGCTCTCGATCTCACACGACAGCCTCTCTTGGCACGATCGGATCATCGGGAGCCTGGGCCTCGTGGTGGCCGTGGCCTTCGGAGCGGCCGCGCTCGCGTTCGCGCTCTACCTGGCGGGCTCGACCCTGGTCGGCTTGCTGGAGAAGGCGGCGACGAGCCCGACCTAGGGTGCGGGGATCCCCGGCGTGACGTCGCGGATCTCCATCACCAGCTGGTTCGAGATCTGGTCGTCGTCGCGGATCCGACCTTCGAGGTTGTACTCCCCCGCCCATCCCGCGAGCGCCTTCCGGGTCACGTCATCGAAGCTGCCGGACGGTTCGCCCTCGAGTCTCCCGAGGGCGGCGAGACGCCGCTGGAGATCTGCGACGAGCTCCGGGCTCGACGGCAGGAGCGGGTCGTTCCGGATCAACATCGTCCTGTCCCACACCTCGAAGAGCCGGGCGAGCTCATCGGAGGCGTCCGGATGGTCGTCGACCCGCAGGTCGATGTACCGATCGTTCCGCCCCTCGTAGCCGCCGCCGTCTCGGACCACGAGCAAAGCCGCGGATTGCCGCCCGCGCCGGTCGCCGCCTGCCGCGTCCCCCGCCAGCAGGGCCGCCAGGAGCCGGTCGCACAGGTCGCCCTCGTTGGCTGAGAAGGCGCGCGCCATCTCCGCGACCACGTCCTCGCCGGCGAGGATGTTCCCCTGCGCGGCGAACCCATCGCCGGTCGCGCCGCCCGCCCAGTCCATGCACTTCGCGCCGGTGAACGTTGCGGCGCGACCGCCCGCATCGACGAGTCCGACCTGGCGGTCCTCGCGGCCCTCGTCCGCCTCCACGAGCCGGCGGAGTGTCTCCTCGGCCGCCGTCCCGTGCGCCATCAACCCGAGACCGTCCGGGCCGAACGCGGTGTTCGCCCACGATTGCGTCGCAACGGCACCCACACCGGCCTTCGCCCACGGCACCACCGCCCCCACGCACGGGAACCTCGATGCGACGGCCACGCCCCAATCCCCGGCTTCGGGATCCGCGGCGGCGATCGAGAAGGTCACGTCTACCCTCGCCTGAGCAGCTGGAAGGATGTGCGGTAGTCGTCCAGGTGCTCGAGCATCCGGCCCGCGCCGCTCACCACCGTCTCGAGGGGCCGCTCCACCACGTGGACGGGAACCTCGCACTCCTGGGCGAGGAGCATGTCGAGGCCCTTGAGGAGGCTCCCTCCTCCCGTCAGGAACATGCCGGTTTCCAGCACATCGTGCGTGAGCTCCGGCGGCGCTTCCGCGAGGGTCATCCGCACTTCACCGACGATCGTCTTGACGGTGGGAGCCATCGCCTGCCTGATCTCGTCCTCGTCGACCTTGACTTCGACCGTGTTCCCCGTCGACAGCTCGCGGCCGATCACCTTGGCTGCCCGCCCGGTGGGCGAAGGGAACGCGGAGCCGATCGCGATCTTCAGCTCCTCGGCCGACTTCTCGCCGATCGACACCCCGTACGTCACTCGGATGTGTTCCTGCACGGCCGCATCGAGGTCGAAGCCCCCCACGTTGGCGGAGCGACCCGACACCACGCCCCCCATCGAGACGACCGCCATCTCCGAACGTCCGCCCCCGATGTCGACGATGAGGTTCCCGAGCGGCTCGTGCACGGGGAGGTTGGCTCCCACGGCCGCGGCGAGCGGCTCCTCCACCGGGACCACCTGCCGGCCGCCCGCGTACCGGATCGCACGTTCGATCGCGCGCCGTTCGACGGCGGACGCGGACGGGGGGACGCAGACGAGCACCCTCGGCTTGGGGAACCGTGTGACGCCGACACGGCGGAGCACGATCGCCAGCATCCGTTGCGTCACATCGAACTCGGTCATCGTCCCTGCGCGGAGGGGACGAACGGCGAGCACGTTGCCGGAGTCGCCCCCGAGCATCTGCCACGCCTCTTCGCCCATCGCGACCACCTCGCCGTTGCCGTGGAGCGCCACGACGGTCGGCTCGTCGAAGACGATGCCGTCCCCCTGCCGGTACACGAGGGTGTTGGCGCTGCCGAGATCGATCGCCAGGTCGCGGCCCAACTAGCTCCCCATGACCCATTCCGCCTCGCCGGTGACGAGGCCCTCCTTCTTCCAGATGGGGACGTCTTCCTTGAGACGCTCGATCCCGTGCCGGCAGGCCTCGAACGCTTCCGCCCGGTGCGGCGCCGAGCACGCCACGACGACCGATGCCTCGCCGACCGTCAGGTCACCCGTCCGGTGCAGGATCGCCACCTTCCGCAGCGGCCACCCGTCGAGCATCTCGGCGGCGATCTCGCCGAGGCGCTCGGTCGCAAGCTCGTCCCAGGCCTCGTAGTGCAGTTCGGTCACGTCTCCCGCATCCGAGCGGTCGCGGACGGTGCCCACGAACACGCACGTACCGCCCGCCCCCGGGTCGCCGACGAAGGCGAGCGCCTCGTCGACGGAGAGCGGCTCGGCCGAGATGCGAACCAGGACAGGCTGAGGCACGGCGGACATCGTATCGGGAGGGCCCGCTACGATGGACCGGTGAGCGGCGGACCAGGCTTCAGCTTCGGCGACCCCGAAGCGTTCAAGGACGCCCCCTTGTTCCAGGAACTCCAACGGGTGATGTCGTCCTCGAGCGGCCCGGTGAACTGGGAGCTCGCCCGGCAGGTCGGCGTCGCCAACGCGGTGGAGGCCGGACCGGACCTGGAGCCCTCGGAAGGGGATCGCCGGCTGCTGGAGGAGGCGGTCCGGGTCGCGGAGCTGCACGTCGGGAGGTTCACCGGGCTCCCGGCGCCCCCGGACGTCGCCCAGGTGCACGCCGTCCGCCGTGCCGGATGGGTGAACGCGAACGCCGAGAGCCTGAAGGGCCTCCTCGAGCCCGCGGCGCGTCAGCTGACGGATGCGATCGAACGCAGCGCCGGCGATCAGCTTCCGCCGGAGATGAAGCAGCTCTCCGGCTTCCTCCGCCAGCTCTCGCCACTCCTGCTCGGCACCCAGGTGGGACAGGTCCTGGGGATGCTCGCCCAGCGGGTATTGGGCCAGTACGACATCGCGCTGCCCCGGTCGGGACCGGGACAGCTCCTGTTCGTCGTTCCGAACCTCGTCGCGTTCGAACGCGACTGGTCGCTCGATCCGAGGGAGTTCCGCACCCTCGTGGCGCTGCACGAGGTGACGCATCGATTCGAGTTCGCGCAGGGATGGGCGCGGGCCCGGTTCCAGGAGCTCCTCGATGACTACCTCTCGACGCTCAAACTGGACGTCGAAGGCATGCAGGGCCGGCTCGCCTCGATGGATCCCGCGGATCCAGAGGCGTTGCAGCAGCTCGCCCGGTCGGAGGAGGGCCTCTTCTGGGCGGACCTCGACGACGAGCAGCGCCTCAAGCTCGGGCGGATCCAGGCGTTCATGGCGGCCGCAGAGGGATACGGCGACCACGTGATGCAAGCCCTGGGCGCCGAGCTGCTCGGCACCTATCCCCGGATCGAGGAGGCGATGAAGCGGTACCGCGAGGGCGAGCACGGCGATCCCGTGTTCGAACGCCTGCTCGGCGTGGACATGAAGCGCGAGCAGTACCGGAAAGGCGAGGCGTTCTGCGAGCTCGTCGTGGAGCAGACCGACGAGGCCACCCTGGCGCGGATGTGGGACTCCGCGGACGCGATGCCATCGCTCCCCGAGCTGGAGGAACCTCGTCTCTGGCTCGCGCGCACCGTCTAGGGCCGAGGCTCGCCGGCTCGTCGGCTATCATCGCCCGACGATGACCATCGGTGAGCTGATCTCGGCGGCCGTCGTCGACGAGCGCGTCTGGGATGCGTATCAGGAGACGGCTCCGGACGGTATCTACCTCGTCGGTCAACCCGGTCCCGCGCTGCCGTTCGTGATCTTCCGTGCCTGGAAAGTGCCGACGGGCTTCGTCTCGGAGGAGATCAGGTTGCTGGGCCCCTCCGGGCGCACGCTCTACCGCTGGGGTCCGCAGGTGCGGCGGATGAAGGGCGCGATGGACCTGACCGCCGAGCTCGACCGCATCGACGATGCCGTGCTGGAGGAGAACGGCACCTACGTCGCCTCGTTCATCCTCGAAGGCGAGATCCTCGGAGAGATCGAGTTCCCCGTCTACGTGCAGGCTGCGGCGCAGAAGCTCCCGAAAGAGACGGAGGAGGGACTCCGAAAATCCGACGTCATCTGGGTCGGCACGCGAGTGAACGGCGACAAGCGGATGGCGCCGGTGTGGTTCGCCTTCAAGGAAGGGCGGATCTATCTGCTGTCGAGCCACGATCCGGACCTGCAGGAGCAGACGGTTCCGGGCGTCCCGGACGCGAACGAGCTGGTGGTCGTGACGCGGCGCAAGGGCCGCGACACGTCCCTGCAGGAGTTCACGGCGGCGCAGCGGTTGCTCGAAGGACCCGAATGGGAGACCGCGGCGAAGATGCTGGTGGACAGGCGCCGGAGCCGTGTCGGCCCGCCCGACGAGTCGCTCTCCCGCTGGCGCGGGAAGTGCGACATCGTCGAGCTCATCCCGAACGTCGCGACGCTCGAGACCTCCGCCTGACTGGGCGCGGTTGCGATCTCGTCAACACCTCGACAGCAGGACACGCGGGGCGCCTCGCCGACACCTGTCAAGGGGTTACCGACAACGTCGTAGGTGTTTGTCGGTAACCCCTAGACAGGTAGGGCCGCCGGGGCACGTCGCAGGCAGTCAACCTCTTGACATCAGCACACGGGAACGCCAGCGACCGCCTATGTCACCGTGAGGCGGTATGAAGGCCTCCATGTGCACCGACGACGGCTTCGCGTCCGGATGGGAGGTCATCACCGCCGTTCGGCGTTTCCAGCATCGGATGGAGGTCTTCATGGACCAGTCGCTCGAGCCCCTCGGGATCACCTTCGCTCAGTACCGCGCCCTCGAAGCGATAGATCTCAACAAGGAGATCCACATCTCCCAGCTCGCACGTATCCTCCGCCTCACCCGACAAGCGGCGCAGACGACGGTGCACAAGCTCGATCTCGGCGGCCTGGTCGATCTCGTTCACGAACCCGGACGCGTCTACGTGCGGCCATCAGAGCTCGGCTTCCGGCGCTTGCGGCTCTTCCGGAAGCACACCCACGACTTCAAGCTCAAGCTCGAGGAAGCGCTCAGCGATCGCGAGCGACATCGTCTGACGCTGCTGCTCGCCAAAGCTGATCAAGCCCTGCAACCTCCTCGTCAGCCCGAGTGGTGGCTCGCGCCGTAGCGCACGATGACCTAGCGGTTCATCGGTCGCCCGACGGCTGCCGCGATCGCCGCCAGCTGTTCGCCCAGCTCCACCACCTCGTGCGGCAGGAGCGCCTGCGCGCCATCCACCATCGCCTCCTCCGGGTGGGGATGGACGTCCACCATCACGCCGTCCGCGCCGGCGGCGACCGCGGCTCTCGCCATCGCCGCCACCAGATGCCGCTTGCCCACCGCGTGCGACGGATCGACGATCACGGGAAGGTGCGATTCGTACTGCGCGACCGCCATCCCTGCGAGGTCGAGGGTGTTGCGCGTCGCCGGTTCGAACGTGCGGATCCCGCGCTCGCACAGGATGATCTCCGAGTTCCCGCGCTGCGCGACGTACTCCGCCGCCTGCAACCACTCGTCGATCGTCATCGCGAGGCCGCGTTTCAGCATCACCGGCTTCTTCGACAGCCCCACTTCCTTGAGCAGTTCGAAGTTCTGCGCGTTGCGCGTCCCGATCCGGATGCAATCGGCGACCTCGGCGACGTGCTCGACCTGGTTCAGATCGACGACCTCGACCACGAATGGCAGGCCCGTGCGCCGCCTGACGTCCTGCAGGATCTCGAGGCCTTCCTTCCCGAGCCCCTGGAACGAATACGGCGACGTCCTCGGTTTGTACACGTCACCCCGCACGATCGTGGCCCCTGCCGCCCTCGATGCCTCCACGGCGGCCATCGTCTGCTCCGCGTTCTCCACCGCGCACGGGCCCGCGATCAGCGTGAACGTCCCTCGGCCGACCGGCGTCGTCCCCACCTTGACGACCGTGGTCTCGGGATGGAGGTCGCGCGCGACCATCTTGTAGGGCTTCCCGATCCGGATGACGTGGTCGACGCCCTGCATCTGCTTCCAGTCGATCGCCTGGAAGCGGTCCGTGTCGCCGACGAGGCCGACGATGGTGTGCACGGCGCCGCGCGAGACGAAGGCCTCACCGCCCGCGCCACGCACCCGCTCGGAAACGGCTTCGATGTCCGTCTCCGTCGCGTCCTGCTTCATCACGACGACCATCCGCGACCTCCTCCGGCGCCGGGACGGCCCCGGGGACGAAACGGCCCCGGGTCTTCCGCCCGGGGCCCCTGTGCTCGTTCGGCTGCAGGTGCTACGCCGGGCTACGCCCGAAGTAGAAGAACCATTCGCCGTCGAAGCGCTGCATGAGGCGCCCATCGTGACCGCCGGGCGGCGCCGGTGTCAACAAGCCCGGCCGCGGCAACAGGGCTAGGATGCGGCTCGATGCCGATCACGGTGCTCGAACACCCCCTCGCCCTCGATCTCCTGTCCCGGCTCCGGGAGCGTGGAACGGATCCCGCCGAGTTCCGCAGCCTCACCCGCCGCCTCGGATGGCTGCTCGTGATCGAAGCCACCCGCGACCTCCTCAGCGAGCGCCTCACGATCGAGACCCCGATGGAGGAAACGAAGGCCGTTCGGATCGCAGAGCCGCTCGTCGCCGTCCCGGTGCTCCGGGCGGGCCTGGGACTCCTCGATGCCGTCACGGATCTGTATCCCGATACGATCGTCGGGTACCTCGGCCTGGAACGCGACGAGGAGACACTCGAGCCGCGCGACTACTACGCGAAGCTGCCGCGGATGGAGGGCCGCCGAGCGCTCGTGCTCGATCCGATGCTCGCGACCGGCGGATCGGGGAGCGCCGCCATCGCCCACGTGAAGGCGCATGCGAAGCCCACCTCCATCTCGTTCGTGTGCATCGTTGCGGCCCCGGAAGGCGTCGCGAGGATCGAGGACGATCATCCCGGCGTGCCGATCGTCGCCGCCGCGCTCGATCGCGAGCTGAACGACGTGGGGTTCATCGTCCCGGGGCTCGGCGATTTCGGCGATCGGCTCCACGGCACCGACTAGCCTTCCCGAAAGCTACGTGCCGCCCGCTCCCTCGTAGGCGCGGCCCGCGGCAGCCGGTGGACGCACTTTCGCCACGAAGCCTGCGATCGCCACGATGGTGACGACGTACGGGATCATGTTGATGAACTGCGGCGGCAGCAGTGAGATCACCGGTGCGTCGTCCAGCCGCAGCGGGATCGCCTGCGCGAACCCGAAGAGGAACGCGGCCACCATCAGCCGTCGCGGATCCCAGTTCGACAGGATCAGCGCGGCGAGGGCGATGAACCCGAGCCCGAGCGTCTGTCCCTCCCGCCAGTTGCCGACGACCTCGACGGAGAGGAACGCACCGGAGAGTCCGGCGAGGGCGCCGGAGAGCAAGACGCCTTCCCACCGGAGCGGCGCCACCGCCACGCCCAGGGATCGCGTCGCCTCCGGATTCTCGCCGGCCGAGCGGAGACGGAGCCCCCACCGGGTCCGGTAGAGGGCGAACGACACAGGGAACACGAGGGCGGCGGCGAACAGCACGACAGGCGAGAGGTTCTGGAACGCGTTCCCGAGTCCCCACGGGATGTCGGACAGCAACGGGATGTCGATCCTCGCCAGGTGCGGACCGCCCGGATCCGATTGCGTCGCCTGCTCGAAGAACACGAACGAGAGGAACCTGGCGAGTCCGATCGCCACCAGGTTGATCACCACACCGGACACGATGTGATCCACCCGGAAGTTGATCGTGGCGACCGCATGCACCGACGCGAAGAGCGCGCCGCAGACCGCGCCGAAGAGCAACCCGAGGACCACACCTCCGGCGCCCAAACCCATCCCGTCCGGTGCCGGCGCGGCGAAGATCATCGCTCCCGCCGCGCCGGTGACGGTCCCGATCACCATCAGACCCTCGAGCCCGATGTTCACGATGCCCGAGCGTTCGCTGAACAACCCGCCGAGGCCCGTGAGATAGAGGATCGTGAAATAGGTGAACGCGATCCGGACCGAGGCGCCGATGTCGGTGAGGTCCATCAGGCCTCCTGCGGAGCCTCGTCCTCGGGCGTCGCGGTGTCCCGGAGTCCGACCTCGGCGCCGGCGCGTTGAAGCTCGCGCCGGGCCAGCCGACGCTTCGCGATCTGGTAGACGACCACCACGGAGAAGATCAAGATCCCCTGGAGGATGATCACGAACTCTCGCGGAAGGTTCGTGCCGAGCTGGAGCGCGGTCTCCCCCCGGGAGAGGATCGCCCACAGCACCGCGGCGAACAGGATCCCGATCGGGTTGTTCTGACCCAGGAAGGCGACGGCGATCCCCGTGAATCCGAGCTGCGCCTCGTAGTTCTGGACGAGGGCGCCTCGCTCCGCGAGCACCTGCTGCATCCCGATCAGCCCCGCGAGCGCACCCGAGATCATGAACAGCTTGATCTGCACACTCCCGATCCCGATCCCGCCCGCGCGGGCGGATCCCACGGAGGATCCGACCACGCGGGCCTCGTAGCCGAGACGCATCCGCCGGAACAGGAACCAGACGATCGCGCCCGCCACGATCGCGATCGGGAACAGCCACGACAGATGCGCCGAGCTGCCGACGCCGAAGAGATGCCCCAGGTCCGGCACGAGGGCGCTCGGTTCGAAGATGTCCGTGCGCAGGTCCACGTTCTGGCCGGGGGGAGCCTTCGTGAACTTCAACGGGCCGTTGAGGGCGTACGCGACGATGCTGACGGCGATGCCGTTCATCATGATCGTCGTCACGACCTCGTGCGCACCCGTCGTCACCTTGAGGATCCCGGGGACGGCGGCATACACCATGCCTCCCAGACACGCGAACAGCAGCACGACGGTGAGGTGGAGCAGACCCGGCAGGAAGTCGAACGTGAGCGCCGCCCAGGACGCCGTGACCATGCCCACCAGGAACTGACCCTCGACTCCGATGTTGAACAACCCCGCCTTGAAGCAGACGGAGACGGCGAGTGCGGCGAAGATGAGCGGCGTCGCGATGGACAGGATCGTCCCGATGCTCGTGACGTCCTTGAAGGCGAAGCTGAGCATCGCGCTGTACACGGAGAGCGGGTTCTCTCCGTAGAGGAGGATGATCAGCGAGCCCACGCCGATCGCGATCGCGAACGCGGCCAGCAACGCCAGGGCCTGGCCGAGCGCCGACTCGAGCCACGGTGGAAGCGCGCGGGGAGCGGGCAAAGACGCGTCGGCTGACGACATCAGCTGGCCTCGACCGTTTCGGCGGCCCCGAGCATCCCGACGCCTAGCTCCTCGGGAGGCGCATCGGGCCCGTACTCGCCCGTGATCCGTCCTTCGTAGATCGTCACGATCCGATCCGAGAGCGCGTAGATCTCGTCGAGCTCGGCCGAGATCAGGAGCACTCCGCGGCCCTCCTCCTTCTGGTTCAGGATCTGCCGCCACACGAACTCGATGGCGCCCACATCCAATCCGCGGGTCGGCTGTGAGGCGATCAGCAACTTCGGACTCGTGTCCAGCTCTCGTGCGAGGACCAGTTTCTGCTGGTTGCCGCCCGAGAGCGTGCTCGCATTGACGTTGATCGACCGGGCCCGGACGTCGAACAACTTCACGAGCCGCTTGGCCATCTCCTTGATCTTCTCGATGAAGAGGAAGCCCGTCCTCCCCGAGAACGGCGGATCGTCCTCGCGTCCGAGGACGGCGTTCTCCCACAGCGTCATGTCCAGGACGAGCCCCTGCTCGTGGCGGTCCTCCGGGATGTAGGCCACGCCCGCGTTCCGGATGTCCGACACCGACCAGCCGGTGATGTCCGTCCCGGCCAGTCGGATCGTGCCGGCCGCGGGCTTCCTGAGGCCGATCAGTGCCTCGGCGAGCTCCTTCTGCCCGTTGCCTTCGACGCCGGCGACGCCGAGGATCTCCCGGGCCCGCACCTCCAACCCGATCCCGTTCAGCTTGCCTTCGCCCAGGAGACCGTCGACCTCGAGGATGGCCTCGCCGATCTCCACGTCGGGCTTGTCGAGACGGAACAGCACCGGACGTCCCACCATCATCTCCGCGAGCTTCGCCTTGGAGGTCTCGGCGGGGGTCGTCTCCCCCACGACCTTCCCTCGACGGAGCACCGTGATCCGATCGGCGATGTCGAGCACCTCGTCCAGCTTGTGGCTGATGAACACGATCGCCTTCCCGTCGTCCCGAAGCCGGCGAAGGTTGGCGAAGAGGTCCTTCGCTTCGAGCGGCGTCAGGACCGCGGTGGGCTCGTCGAGGATCAGGACCTCGACCCCCCGATAGAGGGCCTTGAGGATCTCGACCCGTTGCTCTTCCCCGACGGAGAGATCCTCGATCAAGGCGCTCGGTCGCACTTGGAACCCGTACGTGAGCGCCAGATCGGCGACCTTCTGCTGAGCGGTCTCCATGTCGAGGACCGCAGAGCCCTCGTCGCCAAGGATCACGTTCTCCGTGACCGTGAAGGGATCGACCAGCACGAAGTGCTGGTGGACCATCCCGATCCCGTGTTGGAGCGCGACGCGCGGCGATGTGATCGACACCTCCTCACCGCCCAGGAGGATCCGTCCCTCACTCGCCGGATACATCCCGTAGAGGATCCGCATCAGGGTGGACTTGCCGGCCCCGTTCTCTCCGATCAGGGCATGGACCTCGCCCGCGCGCAGCTCGAGCGAGACGTCGTCGTTGGCCACGACGCCCGGGAACCGCTTGGTGATGTGCTCCATCACGACGAGGGGCGGGGCGCTTGCGCGCCCCGCCCCTCGTTCGTCGTTCATCGGTCGATCCCGACTCCGGGCCTACGGAGCCTCGGGGACGGAGATGCCTCCGTCGATGATCTGCTGCTTCAGGTCGTCGAGCAGGGTGACGATGTCGTCGGTCATCAGGTCCGTGTTGCTCTTGGAGTAGTCGACACCGCCTTCCGCCATTCCGAAGACCTGCCCGCCCGCCTCCAGACTGCCGTCGCCCGACTGCTGGATCGCGTCGTGCACGGCCGTGTCCACTCGCTTGAGCATCGACGTCATGATGTGCGGCTGCTGCTCGGCGCTGACCAGCAGGTACTGGTCCGAGTCGACGCCGATCGCCAACCGGTCGGCCGCGACGGCCGCGTTGAATAGCCCTGCTCCTGAGGCACCGGCGGCGTGGTAGATGATGCACGCGCCGTCGTCGTACATGCCCGTCGACAGAGCCTCGCCCTTCACCGCGTCGTTGAAGGCCGTCACATCGTCGCCGATGTACTGCACCAGCACCTCGATGCCGTCGTCCACGTGCGCGACGCCGGCTGTGAACCCGGCCTCGAACTTCTCGATCAGCGGACCGGTCTGTCCACCGAGGAAGCCCACCGTGTCGCAGCTCTCCTTCCCGGCCTGCGTCGCGGCGGCGGCACCGACGAGGAACGACCCTTCATGCTCCTTGAACGTCAGGTCCGTCACATTCGTGAGACCGTCGTTGGTGAGGCCGCAGGCGGTTCCGCAGGTGGCGTAACCGTCGATGATCGCGAACTGCGTGTCGGCGTAGTCGCCGGCGCTCTCGTTGATGCCCGGAGAGAACGCGAACCCGACGGCGATGACCAGGTCATGGCCTGCGTCGGCGAGTGCGATCACGTTGTCGTCCCGGTTGGAACCGGTCGCGTCGGGCTCGAGCGAGTCCGTGTTCTCCTCGCACACGAGCCCCTCGTCGATCGCGGACGTCAGTCCCGCGTTCGCCGCGTCGTTGAACGACTTGTCGCCGATACCGCCGATGTCGTACGCGACGCCGACGCTGATATCGGCGTTGCATTCAGGCGCCTCGGCGCCGGGATCCTCGCCCCCGTCGTCACCACAGGCTGCTGCGACGAGCGCGAGCACGGCCAGGGGCACGAGGAGCGATCGAAGCCATTTCGGCATGCTTCCCCCTTCGTAGGGTCATCTCGGGCTCGAGCCCGACCGCACGGATTCTCCGGGCGGAGGGAGGGTCCGTCAAACGCCACCTCGGTACCCCCGTGGGAGACTACGAGACCGGAGGTCGCGAGGGATGTCTAACGAGGAAGCCCTGCTCGAGGCGCTTCGAACGCGCCTCGCCGCCTCCGAGTTCCATACCTGGGCCGGGATGGAAGTCACGGAGGCGGCGGCCGGTGAGGTGACGGTCGCGATGGACCTGCTCGACCGTCACGTCAACCTGCAGGGCCTCGTGCACGGTGGCATGCTCGCGATACTCGCCGACACCGCGTGCGGTCTGTCGATCCGCTCCGCGATGGAGCCGGGACGGCTTCACATCACGACCGACCTGGACATCCACTACCTGGCGTCGGCGAAACCGGGACGTCTCTTCGGGCGTGGCAAAGCGGTCAAGGTGGGTCGGACGCTCGCGTTCGCCGAGGCGTCGGTCGAAGACGGCGAAGGCAGGCTGCTCGCGCGAGCGCAGTCGCGCTTCTCGGTGAGCGGACGCGAGCCCGCCGCGGACTAGTACTCCACGTCGATCTTGGCCATCGCCGCCGGGAGCTGCGCGAGCGCCCCTTGCAGGCCGAGGATCATCCCCATGTTCCCGCCGATCTTCAGCTTCCCCGTCATGAACGCGGTGACCGGCGAGAGCTGACCTTTCGCGAGCGCCGCGGCGGTGTCGTAGCTCTGGGTGATGGTGGCGTCCTCACTCTCGATGTCGCCGGTTCCCAGGTCGATGGTCCCGTCACCGATCGTGATCCAGTAGTGGGTCTCGCCCTCGGTACCTGTGATCACCTGCTGGAGCGTCGCCTGCTGTCCGGCGGCTGCTTGACGGAACGTGTCGCTCTGGTTGAGCTCGGCCTTCAGCGCCTGCGCCCATTCGTCGGAAAGGAACTTCACGGCCACGTTTCGAACCTCCGAGATCGTCGATGAGTCTTCGCTACGGGTGCCGTCGAGTATATGCGTCGCCTACTCGAAGAAGTGCGGGTCGGTGAGGTGCAGGACGTCGTTGAGGAACCGCACGCTCCGCACGTCGCCATCGACGTCGACGCTGTTCACGCTCGTGTTCTCGGGGAGGAAGAACATCTCCTGTCCGAGAGCGAGCACTTCGCCCACGTACGCGTTGATCACGCCACCGTGCACGAAGAGCAGGACGTTCTCGTCGGGGTGTTTCCCCAGGAGGCCCTCGACGGCTTCATGGACACGCCGACGGAACCCATCCCCCCGCTCCGCATCCGGCGCACGATGCCAGATCGCCCGCTGATGTCGGATGTGCTGCATCACCTCGGGATCCGACTCGATGATCTCCTCGAAGGGCTTGCCTTCCCATCCCCCGATGTGGGCCTCCACGAGCTCGTCGTCGAACGCGACCTCGGTGCCCGCCTCGCGCGCGAACGCTTCGGCGGTCTCGGCCGCGCGCCGCAAAGGGGACGAGTACACAACGAATGGATCGAGGTCCATCACGCGGAGCCGCCGCGCGAGGAGATCGGCCTGCTGTCGTCCGTGCTCGGACAGGGGCGGATCCCATTGCGCCCCGCGAGCGCTCGCCCATCGATCGCCGGTCCGGTCGAAGTCGGACTGACCGTGGCGGATCAGGTACAGGACGCGGCCGGTCACGCGGGCGCGGACACCTTCTTCGGCTTCTTCGTCTTCTTCGGTTCCCGAGGGGTCCGCCGCGGCGGGTGCGTCGTTCGCCAGTGCTCGGCGTAGTCCTCGACGTCCTCCCGGAGCCAGATCCGTCCGGACGCGAGGGTGTTGATGGGCTCGGGGAACGAGCCCCGATCGATGTACGTGATGACTCGCCGCTTGTCCCAGCCCATGATCTCCGCCGCCTCCGCGACCCCGACGACCGAGGGGATGACCTCGATCATCAGATCGACGTCGTCCCCGGTCACGTGTCGGAGCTCGGCGAGGCAGGTGGCCCGGCTCGTCCCCGTCACCTCGATATAGGCGGGCACGTCCAGAACGTGGGCGAACCACCGCCCTCCCGCTTCCCACATACGAGCCCGGGCCGGTTCCTCCTGCCCCATAGGGCAGATGCTAGCGCTGTATGACGCCGTCCGTCGGGCTCATCTACCAACCGCAACAGGGGAGGATGTACCCGCACGACGGACAGCGATAGTGCGCGTGTTCAGGCTCCATCGGGGCTCCGCATGCGTCGCACGGCAGCCGCTTCGACTCGACGATCGGCTGGCAACGATCCGCGCTGGGAGCGGCCTCCATCCGGGAAACCTTAGCCCCGCCACCGACGTCAGTCGGGAGGCGGTGCCCGATAGGCGCCGATCCTCCGAAGCTCCTTCCGCCAGCACTCGGTGTGCCAGTGCCGGCGCTCGTCGGGCGCATCGATCGGGATCACCACCAGGTGCCAGATCCCGGCTCGCACGATGTGATCGCAGCCCGGGCAGCGATACTCCTTCTCGCCTCCCACGTGGCGGACGTCGTAGCCCGGCAACTCCGCCCACGTGGGCGCCGCGGACCGCGGTCGCGGCGCCTCCTTCGGCTGGAAGAACTCGGGGTTCCGCCGATTCTTGCGTGGCATCAGGCGTGTTCCCTGATGAACGCGGCCGCGTGAGGAGCGAGCGATGCGCCGATCTCCCGCGGGTCTCGCTTCTGTCCGCGTACCTCGAAGGAGTGCCCGCCCCCCTCGAAGGGGAGCAACGTCGCACGGCCGCCGAGCTTCTTCACGACCCGACGGAGGAGGTCCGGTGAGGCGAAGGGATCGGAGGTCCCTTGCAGGAACAGCATCGGCACCTCGATGCGAGAAAGATGCTCGTCGCGGATCCGCTCCGGCTTGCCCGGCGGATGCAAGGGATAGCCGAGGAAGACCAACCCTGCGGGGTGGATCTCGGCGTCGGCCGCGCACATAGAAGCGATCCTGCCCCCGAGCGACTTCCCGCTCGCCCACACGGGTTCCTTCTTCCGTCGAGCCGTCGCCACTTCGGAGACCGCCCGCCAGGTGTCGCGCAGCACGGCCTCGGTATCCGGTGCGCGACGCCCGCTCTCGATGTATGGGAAGTTGAAGCGCAAGACCGCGAGCCCCTCGTCGACGCAGGCTCTCGAGAATCCGGCGATGAAGGGGTGATCCATCCCGGCCCCCGCGCCGTGCGCGACCACGATGGTCGCGAACGGCGACCGCGGCCGGGCGTACTTCGCCGACACCGGCCCCTTCACGGTGTCGATGCGCAGCGCCTCTTCGGGTCCGGCCATCGCATGCCATGATGCACGCGATGGCGGGCACCCTCCACCTGGGCACCTCTGGCTTCTCCTTCGACGGCTGGAAACACGGCGTCTTCTATCCCGAAGGGCTGAAGAACCGCGAGATGCTGACGTACTACTCGCAGCAGCTGTCATCGGTCGAGATCAACTACACGTTCCGCCGCTTCCCTTCGGAGAAGTCGCTCACGGCATGGCGCGAGCAGGCGGCGGACGGGTTCACCTTCACCCTCAAGGCGAACCAGCGGATCACCCACTTCAAGCGACTCGCCGACACCGACGAGGACGTGCGCGCGTTCCTCGAGCTCGCGAAGCTGCTCGGAGACAAGCTCGGCTCCGTCCTGTTCCAGTGCCCGCCGTCGCTGCACTACGACCGGGGGCTGATCGAGGCGTTCGTTGGGTATCTGCCGCCGGGTGGCCGATTCGCGATGGAGTTCCGTCACCCGTCCTGGGTCGAGGCGAAGGACCTCCTGCTGTCCCAAGGGGTCGCCTGGTGCGTCGCGGAGACCGACGAGAAGGACCCCGGCCCCGACGATCTGTCATGGGAGCCCATCGGCTACCTCCGATTGCGGAAGACCGAGTACTCCGACGATGAGCTCCGCGAGTGGGCTGATCGGATCGGTCCCGCTCTCGACTCGGGTGCGGACGTGTTCTGCTATTTCAAGCACGAAGAGGACGGCGCGGGTCCGAAGATGGCGAAGCGCTTGCGCGCAACGCTCGACGATCGAGCTACTGACCGGGCGTCAGCTTGAGCCAGCCACTGCCCGAGGGGATCCGGTCGGCGCACCCTCGGGCACACGGCCCTGTGGCCGTCGTGTATTCCTCTCGCGCCGCGAGCCACGCGTTGCCGTCCGGGTTGGGAAGCCCTTCGGGGATCGTCGTCGTCAAGACGTCACCCGCCGGGTGGTAGGCGCGCACGCGCCGGATGAAGTCCCCTCGCCGGTTGGTGAGGCGCACCCACAGGAGTCCATCGTTGAACCTGACCTCGCCGATGAAGTCGGGCTTGCCACTCCTATCTGGATTGAAGTCGAAGAAGATCCGGTTGGGGCCGGTGACGTCGAGGAGATCCGCTTCCCATCTTCCGTACGTGAGCAGCGTGAGATGGATCGGCGCCGACGCATCGTGTTTCGTGGCCGTCAATCGCTTCAGGTCCAACGGGCCCAGCGCATACGGAGGATCGTCGATCGTCGCCGCCGATGCCGGCAGAGCTGCGGACCCGATCGACACGGCCACGAGCGCGACCAGCCAGCGGCGAGATCTGCTGGTACTCCGGCGTTGCGCATGACGTCCCACGATCGTGAACCTCCTCACCCTCCAGCGTAGGGACACGTCCGAACCGCCGGAATCGGGAGGACGGGGGTTCCTCAGGTCTCGAGCGCGTACGCCGACGCGTTGCGTCGCTCCGTCTGCCTCGGGACCCCCGTCGTTCGGCCTCGGCTCACTGCTCCAGACGAGCTCGCAAGGCGCGATCGATCTCGTCGGGGTCGTCGGTGAGCTTGCAGCCGACCGAGTCACGCACATAGAAGGAGTCGACGACCCGACCCTCGTACGTCGCGACCTTCGCGAGATGGACGTCGAGCTCGAGGTCGGCGAACGTCCTCGTGATGTCGTAGAGCAGTCCCAGCCGGTCGGACGCGCCGACCTCGATGACCGTGGCGAAGTCCGACGCCGTGTTGTCGACGGCGACCGTCACGGGGGTCGGCACCCTCGGCGCCGGGTACCAGCGCCGCTTCTCGTCGACCCGGCCCTCGAGGGAGATCGAGCCGTCCACCACGCGGCGGAGCATCCCCCGGAACTCCCGCCAGCGACGATCGGGCACCGACTGCTCCCAGACCCCTTCCACCTCGAACAGGTCGGCGGCGAGTCCGTCCTCCGTCGTGAAGACCTGGGCGGTGAGGATCGTCATGCCGGCCAGGGCGAGGGAGCCCGCGATCCACGACAGGAGGCCCGATCGGTCCTGCGCGACGACAAGCAGCTCGTAGGTGCCGGTACGGACGCCCTCGAAATGGACCGCGCGCACCTCCTTGGCGCCGACCGCCGGGGTGATCGTCGAGAAGTGCCGCGCTGCGCGCGCGGGCTCGACGGTCAAGAAGTACGACCGGGGCATCCGCTGGAGGAACCGGTCGACGTCCGGATCGGGCTCGTCCTCGAGGTGGGCACGGACCCGGTCGACCCGGTCGGAGAGCTCCCCCGCGAGCTCCGTGCCCATCTCGCCGCGATCGAGGACGTGCTGCACCTTCACGACGAGCTCCCGGATCAGGGTGCGCCGCCAGGGCGTCCACGCAGCGGGGCCGGTGGCCTCGGCGTCGGCCTTGGCGAGCAAGTACAGCGCCGCCAGCCGCTCGGATGACCCGATCGCGGCGGCGACGTCGAGCACGAGGTTCTCGTCGGAAAGGTCCCTGCGCGTCGCGGTGTCGGGAAGGAGCAGATGCCGCGCAACCATGAAGCGAACGAGATCGCGAACCGGTTCCTCGGCGCCCATCCGTTCGAGAACTGACTCGACGATCCGGGTGCCGACGGGGACGTGTCCCCCCTCGCCGTTCTTCCCGATGTCGTGCAGAAGCGCACCCAGGAGGAGCGGATCGGGATCCGATACCTGCTTCACCGCCTCGGCCTGGACCGGGTCGTCGGCGGTGTCGTCGCCCGCGAGGATGCGGGCCATCGCGCGGAGCGAGCTCGTCAGATGCGCGTCCACCGTGAACCGGTGGTACGGATCGCGCTGAGGACGACACCGCACGTCGGCCCACTCCGGGATGAATCGAACGAGGAGCCCAAGCCGGTCGAGGATCTCGAGCGACGTGGCGCCTCGATCGCCGGCCCGGACCAGGCGCGCGAATGCCCTGCGGGTGCCCTCGTCCCAGACGACCTCGTCGGTGATGTCGACGTCCTCGATCGAGTCGAGGAGGGCTGCCGACGGTGCACGGCCCGCTTCCGCCTCTTCCGCGAGCGCGTCGAGCATCTCGACGGAAGAGGCCGGCGGCGAGGTCGTCGGAGCCCCCTCCTCGAGGAAGCGATCGATCACCGCCCGGAGGATGAACTCCACCTGTCGCGCGTGCTCGAACACAGCGCGCATGAGCCCGTCGATCGACATGAGCTTCGGCTCGTCCTCGAACCCCATCGCCCGCGCGACGGCGGGTTGGTGATCCCGGACCATTCGATCTCCCCGCTTCCCGGTCTCGAGATGGAGCGCGCTGCGCACGCGGGCGAGGAACTCCTCCGCGCCCGCGAGCGCCTCGCGCTCGCGGGCGCGGAGGAGTCCGGCATCCTCCAACCGTTCGCCGACGGCGGTCTCGATCAACCAGATCGAATGGAGGTCGCGCCACCCGCCGGATCCCTCCTTCAGGTCGGGCTCCAGCAGGTGTGCGGTGGAACCGGATCGCTCGGCTCGCCTCGCGGCGTCCTCGCGGATCGCCGTCACGAACGCTCGCGGGTCTCGACGTGCCCACGTTACGACCCGCTCCGCCACGTCCGCCACGAGGCTCTCGGCGCCGGCGAGAGGGCGGATGTCGAGCATCGCCGCCCCCGCGTCCAGCCGTTCGCATGCCGCTTCGGATTCCTCCGGCGTGCGTACGGCATGACCCACCTCGTATCCCGCGTTCCAGAGCGGATACAGCAGACCGTCCGCGAGTCGCGCCACCGCGAGTTCGTCGGAGCCGTCGTGCAGGACGAGGAGGTCGATGTCGGAGCGCGGCAGCAGCAACCGCCGCCCGTACCCGCCCACCGCGGCGACCGCCATCCCGGGCGGCGCGCCGGCGCGCTCGAAGAGCTCCCCGACTGCTGCGTCCACGAGCTCCGCGCGCCGGCGCGCCGCCCACACGCCTTGATGTCCCGGCGAGTACGCGCGCTCCAGGGCCGCGTACTCGGCCGTGAGCGTGGCGACGGGGTCGGGCGCGGTGCCCACGGGATCGCTAGAGCGCGTCGGGACCCATCTCGCCGGTCCGGATCCGGATGAGCTGCTCCACCTCGGTCACCCACAGCTTCCCGTCGCCGATCTTGCCGGTGCGGGCGGCCTTCACGATCGCATCCACCACGCCCTGTGCGTCGCCGTCGTCGACGACGACCTCCACGCGGACCTTCGGGACGAAGTCGACCTGGTACTCCGCGCCGCGGTAGACCTCGGTGTGGCCGCGCTGGCGCCCGAAGCCCTCGACATCCGTGGTCGTGAGTCCGTTCACGCCGATCTCGCGGAGGGCGTCCTTCACCTCGTCGAGGCGATGCGGCTTCACGATCGCGGTCACGAGCTTCATGGGCCGAATCCTAGTCGGCGACGATCCGCTTCTCGAAGGCGTGCCACGATCTTCCCCGGGTCATCCCGGCGCTCTCGTAGAGCCGAGTCGCCCCCGAGCGGTTCGCGCCGTCCACGTTGAGCTTGACCGTCGTCCACCCCCGGGCGGCCAGCTCGGCGAACGCTCTCCGCAGGAGCGCGCGGCCGATCCCGGTCCCGCGATGCGCTTCGAGCACGCCCAGCTCGGCCACCCACGCCTCCTCGTCGATCGCCGTCGTGAGCGCCCCGACCAGGTCCCCTCCCTTCTCGGCCAGGAAGACGAGTGACAGGTCCGACGAAGGCGCTCTGAGCATCGCCTCCTCCCACGCGTGATACGCCATCGGCTCGAAGCCGAAGTGATCCTCGAACGACGCTTCGAGGACACGGTGCACCGCCGGACCATCGCCGTCTCGGAACGGCCTGATCGTGACCCCGGCGGGAGGCGAGCCTGCATCCTCGATCCCCCCGAGCCGGCGTTGCATGTGCCAGAACGTGCGGACGTGGCGGTATCCCGAACGCTCCAAGAAGGCCTGGCCGTCTCCGGATGACGATGCGCTCGGTCGAAGGAGCGTCGAGGCCCCGGGCTCGGTGAGGTATCGCCTCGACCGAGCCTCCGCCCAGCCGACGAGCCACGTGCCGAGTCCGCGACCGCGGTGGTCCGGGTGAACGTTGATCCACGCCTCCACGGCGGTCGACGGTTGGATCCCCCAGGCGCTCGCGGACGCCGCGAGCTCGCCGGTCTCCGCGGTGACCAGGAGCGTGTCCTGATCCGCGTCGAACAAGGGGTTGGCCCAGTCGTCCTCGATGTGGCCGCGGACGGGCTCGACGATCCCTTCATCGTGAAGATCGATCGCCTGGACGAGGTGGACGATCGTCTCGATGTCGTCCCGCGTGCTCGGCCGAACGGTGTATCCGTCCGGCGGAGGGTTCACTCCCCGACGGCCTTCTTCCGGGGCGCTGCCTTCTTCTTGGCCGCGGTCTTCTTCTTGGGCGCCGGCGCGGCCTTGGGTTCCTTCTTGGCCGCGGCGACCGAGGCCTTCAACGCCTCCATCAGGTCGACGACCTTCGCGGTCGGTTCGGGCTCGACGATCTCGATCTCCTCGCCGTTGATCTTCGCTTCGACGATCCGCAGCATGGCCTCGCGGTATTCGTCCTTGAACTCGGCGGGATCCCAATCGGCCGTGAGGTTGTCGATCAGCGTCTGGGCCATCTCCAGCTCGTTGGGCCGGACCTTGGCCGACACGTCGACACCGCCGAAGTCCGCCTCCCTGATCTCGTCCGGCCAGTACATCGTCTCGAGGACGAAGGCATCGTCTCGGAAGCGGAGCGCCGCGAGGTGCTCCTTGTCGCGGAAGCTGACCTTGGCGATCCCGACCTTGCCGGATCGGTTGAGCGCTTCGCGCAGCAACGCGTACGCCTTGGCGCCGGTCTCCTCGGGAACGAGGTAGTAGGACTTCTTGTACTGCATCGGGTCGATCTCATCGAGCTGGACGAACTGCTGGATGTCGATCGCGCGGGAGGACTCGACCGGGATCGCCTCGAAGTCCTCGTCGGTGAGGATCACGTAGCGGTCCTTCTCGTACTCGTAACCCTTCACGATGTGCTCGTAGCCGACCTCTTCGCCGTCGATGGAGCACGTGCGCTTCATCCGGATCCGGCCGCCGTCGTCGTCGTGCAGCTGGTTGAAGCGAAGCGTCTTCTCCTCGGTGGCCGGGTAGACGCTCACGGGGATCGTCACCAGGCCGAAGGAGATGGCTCCCTTCCACATGGCTCTGGGCATGTCGTCCTCCAGGGTCGTCGGATCCCTCGTGCTCAGAGAGGGGTCCTATCCTAGTCCGACCCGAGGACACGCCAGGTGGGCAGGGCTCGGACCCGATCGGGTCCGTCGATCACCGACCCGAGGAGCCCACCCACGATGTCGGTGACGTCTCCCACGGGGTCGTCCAGGACACCCGACACGTCGGTCCCCAGGAGCCCGTCCACTACGTCGGTCGCCCCGTCGACGACCCCGTCCACCGTGTCGGTGACGCCGTCGACCACCCCGTCCACCGTGTCGGTCACGCCGTCCACGACGGTGTCGACCGTGTCGGTCACGCCGTTCACGGCGTCGTGCACCGTGCCGGCCGGGTCGTCGACGACGGTTCCGCCGCCGGAAGCCCCACCACCGGCGTCGGACCCTCCACCTCCGTTCCCTCCGGACGAGTCCTCGCCAGAGCCCCCGCCGGTCCCCTTCGGGACGTCGAGATGATCGCCCGCGCCGTCGGTCGGGTGCGCCCCGCCGCTCCTGACGTCGTCGTCGCCCGAGGGGCTCGCGCTCGGTACGAACGACGCATCCGGTGCGCTCGCCCTCGTCTGCGGGGGCGAGGCCGCGGCGGTGCCGTTGACCATCGGCAGGACCCCGGCCGCGCCGACGACGACCGCCGCGGTCGCGCCCTTCGCGGCCGCGGCGATCTGACCGCCCGCTCGTTGCAGCGGACCGAGCACCGGGATCAAGCCGGTCCACGACATCGGCCCCACCGTCCACCACAGTCTCCCGAGCGACACGTTCAAGAACAGGCGGACGATCGCCGGGTCGAACTGCTCGCCGGCGCACGCCGCGAGCTCGCGGCGCGCCGCCGGCACGCTCATCGGCTTCTTGTAGGACCGTGCCGCGGTCATCACCTCGAACGAATCTGCGACGCTCACGATCCTGGCGCCGAGCGAGATCTCCTCGCCGGCCAGCGAACGCGGGTACCCGCCCCCGCCGAAGCGCTCGTGATGCTGCTCGATCGCGTCACCCCACGGACCCAGCCACGCCATCAGCGGGGCTGCGATGCGGGCCCCGGCCGCCGGGTGTCCCTGCAGCGTCTCCCACTCGTGGGGCGCGGGTCGCCCGGGCTTGTTCAGGATCTTGGCCGGCACGTGGAGCTTCCCGATATCGTGGAGGAGCGCCGCCCACCGGAGGCGATCCCGGTCGGCTTCCGACAACCGGAGCTGTCCCGCGACGAGGTCGGTGAAGGCACGCACCCGCTCGCTGTGTCCGCGGGTCTTCCGGTCGTGCGCGGACAACGCGGCAACGAGCGAGAGGATCTGGGCCGCTGCCCGGACGGGCGATCCGTCGACGCCTTGCTCACGGGCGTCGCGGATGCGTCGTTCCAGGACCCGCACGTTCCCCGCCCCGCGCGCCATCGCGAAGCGCGATGGCGCCCGGTCCGGGAACACGAGGGAAAGACGAAGCAGCACCGCGAGGGGAAGGAATCGCTTCCCGAGCCGCTCAGCGATCGCGGTCGTGATCGTCGAGCTGACGACGAGACCGACCGCCCAGGGGATGGTGGCGAGGCCACCCGGCGCGGGGAGCGCGACGACGTAGCCGTACGCGCTGGCGGCCCCGGCCGCCGCCGGGACGAGCACCGAGACGAGCCGGAGCGCGAAGCTGAGGAGCGGCCGGGGCCGCCAGCGCTGCTCGTCGTCCGTTCGATCCGATCCACCCATGGGCACGTTCTCCTTCGAGGAAGGAGGTATCGGTCGACGACCCCACCCGGTTGACGCCCGAACAGGGGATGGAGCCCTCGGGCGTAGCATCGAGGGCGATGCCGCCACGACGACGGACTACGTCATCCGGTCCCGCCTTCACGCTCGAGCTCCCGAAAGCGCTCGAAGCGCGCAAGGACGGCGACGCGTGGTGGGTCGAGGTGGACGGGCGCGAGCTCCGGCTCTCCAACCTCAACAAGGTCTTCTGGTCCGCGGAGGGGTACACGAAGGGAGATCTCCTCGCCTATTACTGGAACGTCGCGGACCTGATCGGCCCCCACCTGCACGGACGCCCCCTGACGATGAAGCGCATGCCCGACGGCGCGGAGGGGCCGCACTTCTACGAGAAGACCGCGCCCTCGCACACCCCCGAGTGGGTCCATCGCTGCCGGGTGCGTTCGGACGATTCGAAACGGGGCGAGATCGACTACCTGATGGTCGACGACACGTCGACGTTGCTCTACGTCGCCAACCTGGGCTGCATCGAGATGCACCCGCTGCATTCGCGCTGCGAAGACGTCGAGCACCCCGACTATCTCTTCTTCGACCTCGATCCGTTCGAGCCCTATACATACGAAGACGTCCTCACGGTGGCGCGGCACATCAAGGTCCTGCTCGATCAACTGGGCCTGTCGGCGTATCCGAAGACGTCGGGAGCCACCGGTCTGCAGATCTACGTGCCGGTGACGCGAGGCGCGTACACGTACGGGCAGGTGCGTGCGTTCGTGGGTGCCTGTGGACGGATGATCACGAAGGCCGATCCCGAACGCGTCACGATGGCGTGGAAGATCGCGGATCGGACCGGCAAGGTCTTCATCGACCACAACATGAACCGGCAGGGTGCCAACATCGCCGCCGCGTACTCCGTCCGACCGGAGCCGCGCGCGCCCGTCTCGACCCCGCTCACATGGGACGAGGTGTTCGAGGGTGGCTTCGAGCCGCCGGACTTCCGGGTCGACAACGTGTGGGACCGCTTCGCGGACGTGGGGGACCTGTTCGCCGGCGTTCGCACGGAAGCCATGGACCTGACGAACGCCTTCGAAGCGCTCGGCGTGAAGGACGAGGACGACGAGCCGCGCCCGAACGCGCGGCTGCCTCGAACGGCGGCGAAGAGCGTCACCGAGAAGAGCCAGGACGAGATCGTGGCGGCGTCGAAAGACCCGGCACTCTACGAGTACGTCCGCAAGCGCGAGTTCGGTCAGGAGGGAACGACCGAACCCGCTCCCGGCGGCGCGCCGGGGACGGGCAACTCCTTCGTCATCCACAAGCACCGGGCGACCCGTCTCCACTACGACGTTCGCTTGGAACACGAGGGGGGTCTCTGGTCGTGGGCGGTCCCCCGAGGACTCCCGATCCAGAAAGGGGACAAGCGCCTCGCGGTGCAGACCGAGGTGCATCCGCTCGAGTACGGCTCCTTCGAGGGGACGATCCCCGAAGGCCACTACGGCGCCGGCGAGGTTCGCATCTTCGACGACGGGTGGTACGAGCCGATCGAGTGGACGGACACGAAGGTGAGCTTCAAGCTCCACGGCCGCCGCTATCCCGGCAACGAGTTCCACTTCGTGAAGACGAGGACGGACTGGCTCGCGTTCCTCGCCTCGGCACAGGACGCTCCCCTCCCCGGTGCTCCGGCCCGCTTCCAGCCGATGCTCGCGGAAGGAGGCGGCGAGCCGTTCGACGATCCCTCGTGGTGGTTCGAGCCCAAGCTGGACGGGATCCGCGCGCTCGCCGAGATGGAGACGGGCGGGACCGTCTTCCGGACCCGCCGCGGACGAGACGTCACGTTCCAGTACCCGGACATCCACATGGTCCACGAGCTCGTCGATCAGGTGAACGCGGTGCTGGACGGCGAGATCGTGGCGGTCGACGCCGGCGGCAAGACCTCGTTCGAGACCCTCCAACAGCGGATGAACCTGCAGAACGAGCGGGAGATCAAGCGGGTCGCGAAACAGATCCCGGTCTCGTTCGTCGTCTTCGACCTCCTCTGGCTGGACGGCCGTGAGACGACCGGTCTGTCCCTCGAGGAACGCCGGGAGCTCCTCCGGCTCATCGTCGAGGAGGACCATCGCCTCCAGCTGATGAGCTACGAGGAAGGGAACGGGAAGGCGTTCGTGGAGGGGGCGCGCTCCCTCGGGCTCGAGGGCGTGGTGGCCAAGAAGAAGGGCTCGAAGTACGTCTCCGGGAGACGCTCACCCGACTGGCGCAAGATCAAGCTGATCTCGACCCAAGATTGCGTGATCCTCGGATGGACGCCGGGGCAGGGCGGTCGCGCCGGAAGCTTCGGTGCGCTCCTGGTCGGTGCGATCGACGGTGGCACGCTGCGATGGGTCGGTCAGGTCGGGACTGGCTTCACGCAGAAGATGCTGGAGGAGCTGATGGAGCAGCTCGCGCCGCTCGTGCGCGACGATCCGCCGATCGACGACCCCGGGCTCCGGAAGCTGAAGGGCGCGACGTTCGTCGAGCCCGAGCTCGTGTGCGAGGTCGAGTACCTCGAATACACGAAGTCGACGGGGAAGATGCGCGCCCCGTCGTTCCGCGGCCTTCGCCCCGACAAGACGCCGGACGAGTGCCTGCTCGAGCCGCCGGCCTTCGACAAGGTGAGGAAGAAGCGCTGAGGATCAGAACGGCTCGAACCCGGCGCGAACCAGGAGCGCTCGGACGTCTCGTTCCTCCATCCCCTTCCCGATCAGCTCCTGGTAGAGCCGAACGGCGCCCATCGAGCGGCCGCACCGGGGACAGAACGCGTGGTCTTCGGCGAACGGGAACTGGCACCAGGGGCACCGGGTGAGCTCGATCCGGCGCTCGGGCTCGAGCCCCGTGTCCGTCAGCGCGTCCACGTAGCCCTTGCCGTAGTCCCACTGGATGTATTCCTCTTCCGCGATGTCGAACGCAGGCTCGTGCATCCGGGGCTCCCCGGACCGCAGCATGTGCTCCAGGTTGTCCCGGAGCAGCTCCCACTCGTAATAGTGGTTCGCACCGCACTCCTGACACGCGATCACGACGCCCTTCACCGCCTGGGTGGAGAAGACCGAGCGCATCGAAGCCAGGTCGTCGAGGTCGGCCTGGATGTCTCGCCGCTCCTCGGCGGTGAGCTCGTAGGGTTGGTCCGGCTCGCTGCGTTCGTCTTCCATCTAGTCCTCGTCGTCCACGAATCGGAAGGCCTTGAAGCCTTCCGCGAACTCGCATCCTGCCTGCGCTCCGACCTTCCGTGCCCGTTCGGTGACCCGCTCCGCGACCTCCGGGCCCAGCTGCGATTCGTGCGCGAACAACGCCTTGAGCTTGAGATCGAGGGTCTCCGTGATGTCGACGAACGTATCCGGCTCGTCCATCGACAGGTACAGGTTGGGAACCTCGAAGGGTTCCAGGCCCTCGGCTTCGAGCTCCTGGAACATGACGCGCGTGGGCGCGTCCGGCATGACCGCGGAGAGCGCAAGCGTGCCGGCCGCCTTGTGATCCGAGTGGTTGATGTAGCCGCTCCCGTACCACAGGCGCGAAGGGTCTGGCGCCATCAGCACGTCGGGCCGGATCCGCCGGACCTCACGGGTCACCTTGCGCCTCGTCTCGGGCGTCACTTCGAGGAAGCCGTCCAGCTCACCCAGGAAGGTGACCGAAGCGACGCCGAGGATCTCCGCGGCGGCACGCATCTCTCGTTCCCGCACGGGCCGCATCGCCTCCCGCGTCGTCCCCGGCTCATTCGAGCCGGCGGACCCGTCGGTGATGCACACGTAGTGCACCTCGCACCCTTCTCGAACCCATCGAGCCACCGTCCCCCCGCAGAAGAATTCGGCGTCATCCGGGTGGGCGAAGAGCACGAGAGCGGTGGAGAAGGCCACGAAAGGAGGGTAACGCCTCTCACCTGAGGGAGGCTTTACCCGGTTCCGCAGCACGCCGATACCGTTGATATGCCCAGCGAGCGCCTCCGAGGCACGTCCATCGTCTGGCGGTTCGCGATCACGACCTTCATCGTCTTCGGGCTGATCGGAGTCGGGATCGCTGCGCTCCGAGCAGGAGATCTGCGAGCCAGCTCCGAGGAGGCGGCGCAGGTGCGAGCTGAGCTCATCGCGGGCAGCGTCATCGCTCCCCTGCTCAGACCGTCAGACCTTACCGGGCCGGTCCGCGGGACTCGATACGACGAGCTCGATCGAGCCATCCACGAGTTCGCCATGGAAGACGCCGGGGTGGAACGGGTGAAGATCTGGAGTCCGGACGGGATGGTGGTCTTCTCCAGCGACCCGGAACAGGTGGGCCTGGAGCCCGAGATCGAGGAGGACCTCCACGAGGCGTTCGAGGGAGAGGTGGAGAGCGAGATCTCCGATCTGGACGAGGCCGAGAACGCGAGCGAACGTGCCCTGGCCGACCAGCTGTTCGAGACCTATGTGCCGATCAACCTCTCGAGCGACACGGAGTCCGATGAGGTGGACGCGGTCATCGAGGTGTATCAGGACTATTCCGCGATCCAGCGACAGCTCGACGGGTTGAACGACACGCTGAAGATCTCCCTGGGGATCGGTCTCCTCGCGCTCTATGTCCTACTGGTGCCGGTGATGGTCGGGACCACGAGGACCCTCAGGCGTCAGAACGCCCAGCTCCTCGACCAAGCCGATCAGCTCGGTGTCCTGCTGGCACGGGAACAAGAGACCGTCGCGGAGCTCCGTGAGCTCGATCGGTTGAAAAGCGATTTCGCTGCAGCAGCCTCGCACGAGCTCCGGACGCCGCTCACGACGATCCGAGGGTTCGCCGAGCTCCTGAAGCACCAGGCACCTTCTGCGGATCCCGCGACGAGGGACGCGGTCGAGGCGATCGCGCGACAGACGGCCCACCTGCAACGCCTCGTCGGGAATCTCTTGCGGGAGGCGCAGCTCGAACACGGCGATCCCGAGACCAACGCGGAACCGACGTCGGTGGCGGATGTGCTCGACGAGGTCCGTGACGCATTCCCGGGATCGGTCGATCGGATCCAGCTCCACGTCGAACGCGATCTCCCCACGCTGGCGTTGGACCCGGTGGCGCTCCACGAGATCGTGGCCAACCTCGTGGACAACGCCCTGAAGTACTCGACACCGGGGGCACCCGTCCTCGTCGATGCGCGGATCCGGGACGGTTCGCTGGTCATCCGTGTGAGCGACGAAGGCGCGGGGATCTCGCCCGGAGACCTCCCGCGGATCTTCGATCGGTTCACACAGATCGACCAGTCCTCGACCCGAGCTCACGGTGGCGTGGGTCTGGGGCTGCACCTCGTCCGTGAGCTCACCCGCCGTTCCGGTGGCGACGTGGCCGTGGACAGTGTGGTGGATCGCGGGACGACGTTCACCGTGACGATCCCCGTTCCGGCGTCCGTCCGCAGCAGCGACCCCCAGCAACAGGAGATGACCCCCGCCTAGTCGCGTCGTTCGAACCTGGACGAACCCTGTGGTTCGATACGCGAGATGGGAGACGATCGCCGGGTCGACGAGCTGGAACGGTCGTTCCGGAGGGCCGGGCTCCCGACCTTCATCCGCGGCTATTCGGCTCGACAGGCCTTCGCGAAAGCACTGCCGCTCCTCACGGTGGTGTTCGTGCTGGAGATCTTGAACGCGCTGAACTTCGCCTTCGGATTCTGGACCAACGTCGGGTTCCTGGCCGGTGGCATCGCGATCTCGCTGGGGATCATCGGGGTGCTCAACCTGGCCCGTGGACAGCCGTTCCTCTCGGTGCCGCGGCGGGTGGGACTCTCGGAGATGATCGTGTTCGTGCTGGTGCCCTCCGTGCTCCCGTTGCTCTTCGGCGGGCAGGAGAAGAGTGCCGGCATCACGCTGGTGGGGAACACCGCGCTCCTCGGCCTCGTGTACCTCGTGCTGGGGTTCGGCGCCGTCTCGATCCTCGAGTGGGCGGTGCGCCGATTCGTCAGCCTGTTCGCCGCTTCGCTCACGGTGCTCGTTCGAGCGCTCTCGCTCCTGCTCTTCTTCCTGTTGGTGATCTTCTTCACCACGGAGACGTGGCAGATCTGGACGGTGCCTCGGATGCCGAAGTTCGTCGCGGCAACCGCATTGTTCGTGCTGCTCGCCGCCGGATTCCTCCTGCTGCGCCTCCCGGGAAGCGTCCGAGGCCTGGAGCGCGAGACCGAGCTGCAAGGCGAGCACCTCAGCAGGCCGCAACGCATCAACGTCGGACTGGTCATGTTCCTCAGCCAGTTCCTCCAGGTGGTGTTCGTCGCGTTCGCCGTATGGCTCTTCTTCGTGGTGTTCGGATCGCTCCTGGTGAGCGCGGGGGTCCGCGAAGCCTGGCTCGGGCAGCAGGGCACCGAGCTCCTGCGGATCCCGTTCTTCGCGGACACCGTGGTCGTGATCACGGAAGAGCTGCTTCGGGTCGCCACCGGGATGGCATCGTTCGCGGCCCTGTACTACGCGGCGGCGACCCAGTTGGACGAGGCGTATCGGGACGAGGTCGTCGAACGGATCGCCGAGCAGATGAAGGAGACGTTCGCGCGACGGGCCGAATACCTCGGGCTGGTCGGCGGGACCCGGGCCACGTGAGGACAAGCAGCACGAGCGCCACGCGGCCGTGAGGGCGTGCTCGGCGCTGGCACGTGTCGGCAGTATCAAGTACCCTCCAGTTCGAGGGTTCATGCAGCACCGGTTTTTGTGCCACCGTTGTTCTGGCAGTTCCCTCCCCGGCCGAGGCCGGGTAGGCCGACGGACACGCTTCGCCGATACGTCCGCACCGGCCGCGGAAGGAGGGAACGCCAGTGGCAACAGGCACCGTGAAGTGGTTCAGCCCCGAGAAGGGGTTCGGCTTCATCACCCAGTCCGAAGGCCCCGACGTGTTCGTGCACTTCTCCGGTATCACCGGGGAGGGTTACAAGAACCTCGAGGAGGGACAGGCGGTCGAGTTCGACATCGTCGACGGACAGAAGGGCCCCCAAGCCCAGAACGTCCGGCTCGTCTGAACCGAGAACCTGGATGACGCGACAGGGGGCGGCGCGCGAAGCGCGCCGCCCCCTTCGCATGTCCGGACTCAGTCGTCGGGGCGATCGAGCCGGACGTCGGCGAGCATCGCCTCCGTCCGCTCGATCGCGGACGTGAGCCACGTGCCGTCCTGCTGGCCGCGGAGCTCCTCTCGCGGGTAGGCGAACTGGTTCAACGTCTCGTCGGATCCCACCTGGATGCCCTTGGTCAGCAGGTATTCGCCGAGCGCGAACTCCCAGCTGAAGATCGCGGTGCCGTCCGGGTAGGCGTGCACCGTGTACGTGAGATAGCGGTTGGGGTTGGCCAGGAAGAGCTGCGCACCTCTCCCGAAGCCGCGTTCCTCCCGCGGACGGAAGCCGTAGCGCTCGAGAGCCTCGTCGAACTGCATCGGCGGTGAGCCTATCCGCCGCCCGCTAGCGCACGATCGAGAGGACCTCCTCGTCCGCGGCGACGTCCGCGAGCTGGAGCTGCTCGGCATGGCGAGCTCTCGCGATGGAACCGCGTGCTTTGCCGAGGTTCGACCGGAACTCGTCGGCACCGTTGGAGATCATCGTGCCGGCCTTCGAGAACTTGTTCTCGACGATCGCATCCATGGCATCGAGGAGCGTTCCGACCTCGGCGAGCGCGGCCTGTACGTCCGCGGCGTCGCCGAAGCGCTCCACGAGCGCGTACAAGAACATGATGATCGGCAACGCGCTCGAATACGGCACGATGACCACGCCGCGCATGAACGCCTCGGTATGCGCCCGGGACAGCACCTGGTAGGCGGCGTCCGGCACGGCCGCGACGGCGACCGGCGCCGTCACCGAGGTGTCGATGTACTGCCCGACCTCCTTGGCCCGCGCCGCGACCGCCTTCTCGACTTTGCGTGCACACGCGTCTCGCCGGGTCGGGTCTTCCTCCGCCTCCATCGCCTCGAGCTCCGCCACGGCCGACCACTTGGAGTCGATCGGCAGGCGTCGCCCGTCCGGAAGGCGAAGACCGAACTCGACCACCTTGCCGTTCACGCGGAAATCGGACGCGAGCATCGACGGCGGGAGCTGGCCGAGATGCTCGCGGAGGACGTGCTCGCCGGCCCTGCCCTTCGTACTGCCCCCGGCGAGGACGGTCGCGAGCCGGCGGACGACCTCCCGATTCTCCGTATCCGACGAGCGCCGCTCCTCGTCCCGCACCTGGAGCTGCTCGAGGACCTGACGCGTCGCCTCGAGGCCGGACCGCAGATGCTCGGCCGAGACGTCCCGCTGGCCGGAGGCGTCGGCGATCCGACGGAGCTCGGCCGCCTGTACCTCCAACCGAGCGGTCAGCTCGGCGTGGAGCTGCGCGTTCAGCGCCCCGAGGGCGTTGAGCGCGTCGAGGGCCTCCGGCTCTTCCGCTTCAGGCTGCTGGCGGCGAAGCACCACCAACACACCCACGGCGACACCGACGCACGCGGCCAGCGCCGCGATCAGGACGTCATCGATCATCCGGTCACCTTCCCTTGACGCTCGGAGGGGGTCATGGGGCAACCGTACCCCCCGAGAGTGACAAGACCTGGGAGCCGTGCGAGGAGACGGGATACCATCCCCGGGTGACCCCTCATCCGATCGAGCTCTACCGGGTCTCGGGGACCCACCGCGAGGTGGGCATCCAGATGGGTGAGCTCGGCGCCGAGCAGATCCGTCGCGGGATCGAGACGTTCGACGACCAGCTCCCCGAGGGCCGGACGCGCGACGCACAGCTGCTGCTGGCGAAGGCCTACCGCGACGCCACCGAGCCCTCGCTCCCCTGGCTGCTCGAGGAGCTCGACGGCTGCGCGGAAGGCGCGGGCGTGGATCCCTCGGAGTTCTTCGCGACGACGATCGAAGAGCTCTGGTACACGCCGTATCCCAAGCAGACCCAAGGCCGCTGCAGCGACGTCGTCGCCGGTCCGGCGGCGACGGCCGACGGGCATCTCTGGGTCGGTCACAACAACGATCTCCGCCCCGAGATGGAGGCGGACATCGTGGCGATCGAGAAGACCGTCGACGACGAGCCGGGGATCCTCCAGATCGGCGGGGTGCCGTGGATCAGCGTCGGTTGGAACCAGGCCGGCCTCTCCCTCACCGGGAACGAGCTCAGTCCCAACGACGAGCGCGTCGGGATCTCGCGATCGCACCAGGTGTTCGAGATGCTCAGGGCGCGCAACCTCCACGAGATGGTCGCCATGGCGATCCGGGCCGACCGGGCCTCTTCGTACAACAACGTGCTCGCCGACCGCTACGGAGACGTCGCGAACATCGAGGGCAGCGCCACCGACGTCGAGATCTCCCATCTGGACGAGGAGGATCACCTCACGCACACGAACCACTACGTCAGCGAGCGGATGCGCCCGTACGAGGGCGACACCGACTACGCGGTTCGATCGGACGTGCGGTTCTGCCGAGCTCGCGATCTTCTCGCAGGCCAGTCGGCGGGCTCCGTGACGCCCGAGGTCCTGAAGGCCATCCTCTCCGATCACGAGAACCAGCCGGACGAGGTCTGCCGTCATCCCGAGTGGGGCCACCCCACGTCCAAGACCGTGTTCTGGTGCATCGCCGACGTGACCACCGGCCGCGTGCTGTTCGGTCGGGGGAACCCGTGCGACTCGATGGATCAGGAGTACGTGTTCGCCGGCTACGGAGCCGCCTGAAGCGCAGATCGGATCCGGTCCGCGGTCGCGTCGTCGCCGCTCTCGTTCGCGAGGTCGGCGACGCTCCGTCCCTCTTCGTTGGTCGCCGTGGGATCCGCCCCTGAGGCGAGGAGGAGCTCGACGCTGGTCCGGTCGCCGTTCATCGCGGCGGCGTGCAACGGCGTCCATCCCGCCGACTGGCGCACGTTCGGGTTGGCTCCCGCGTCGAGGAGGATCCGGACGATGTCGCCGTGCAGACGGCTGACCGCGGAGTGGATCGCGGTCCCGGTCATCCACCCGCGGCCGAAGGCGTCGACCTCGGCGCCCCGCTCGATCAGCAATGACGCCGCGTCGGGCCTGCCGAAGAACGCGGCGAAGTGCAAGGCGGTGAACCCGTCGCCGGAGTAGTCGTTCACGAGCGACGGCTCGGCCTCGAGGAGCTCGGTGAGGCGATCGACGTCGCCGAAGCCCGCCGCCTCGAAGACGTCGAGGGTGTCGACCCGCCTCTTGACGGCTTCGACCAACGCCTTGTCGAAGCGATACAGCGCCCGCATCAGCGCGGACACGCCGCTCGCGTCCCGCGAAGACGCGAGCGACGGGTCCGCGTCGAGCATCGCGTCGACCCCTGTCACATCGCCCGCTTCGATCGCCTCGAAGAGCTCGTCCGGAATGCTTGCCATCGCTACTCTCCTCGCTATTATTTGTGTAGCCTAACTAAATACCGATATTGTCGTCAAGATGACCACGTCAAGGCGGACTTCCCCGACGCGAGAGGTGGGGCGGGTGGCGGACCGGCTCCATTCGGCCGCGATCCACCTCTTGCGTCGCCTGCGCGTGGAGGACGAGGCGCTGGGCATCTCTGCCCCGCGCCTCTCCGTCCTGTCGGTCCTGGTGTTCGCCGGTCCGAAGCGGATCGGCGACCTCGCCCGGATCGAGCAGGTGGAGCCGCCAACGATGACGAGGCTGGTGGACGGCCTCGTCCGGGACGGGCTCGCGGTCCGTGAGGCCGACCCGGACGACGCGAGAGCGGTCCGGGTCCGCGCCACACCGACGGGTGCGCGGACGCTCAAGCGGGGCCGCGCGAGACGCGTCCAGACCCTCGAGACGACTCTGGCGGCGCTCTCCCCCACCGAGCTGGCCGCGCTCGGAGACGGCGTCGAGGTCCTGGAGCGGATCCTGCGCGATCGCTAGGCGGGCGTCCCGGCCTGCCACACCTGCCTCCGCCCGAGCAGCGCGCGGGGATCCTCGATCGGATCGCCGTCGACGAGGAGCAGGTCGGCACGCGTGCCCGCCTCGATCGTGCCGACGTCCGGAATGCGCAGCAGCTCGGCGCCGTTCGCGGTCGCCGCGCGGAGTGCGTCGACCGGTGCCATCCCCCACTCCACCATGTAGACGATCTCCTGCGGCGCGTTGCCGTGCGGGTTGAACGGGGTGCCGGCGTCGGTTCCGCACACGGGACGGACGCCGGCTCGGATCGCGGTTCGATGGGACTTCTTCGAATCTGCTTCGATCTTGCGCGCCTTCTCGACGGCGTAGTCCGGCACGCGGTCCGCGTGATCGAGGATCCCCCGGACGGCGCAGATCGTCGGCGACCGGAACGTGCCACGGGCGACCATCTCCCGAGCGGTCGCGGGAGTCAGCTGGTTGCAGTGCTCGATCGAGTCCACGCCGGCGAGCACCGCCGCGCGGATCCCGTTCGCGCCGATCGCGTGCGCGGCGACGGGAAGATCTCGTTCGTGCGCTTCTCGGACGCCGGCCTCGAGCTCCTCCGCGGTGAAGGCGCTGAACGTCGCGGGGATGCCGGGCGTGAGGACCCCGCCGGTCGCGATCAGCTTGATCGCGGTCGCGCCGTCTCGGATCTCCTCCCGCACGGCGGCGCGCACCGCGTCGGCACCGTCGACCTGCCGGGAGAGCGCGATGTTGTGGCCGTGGCCGCCGGTGACCGTGAGGGCCCGACCCGCCGCGAGGATCCGCGGTCCCGGGACCAGGCCGGTGGCCACGGCCCGCGCGACGTCGATGCTCGCGCCGCCCATCCCACCGAGATCGCGGACCGTGGTCACTCCCGCATCCAGGTTCCGTTTCGCGTTGTTCATGGCTTTGATGGCGGCGAAACCGGGTGTCGTCAGCTCCTTCGACTCCTTCTCGAAGTCCGCGCTGCCGTCGAACTGGAGATGGACGTGGACGTCGATCAGGCCCGGCAGCAGGGTCTTGCCGGCGCCGTCGACGTCGCGGGCGGCGCTCGCCTCTTTCGGTGCACGTGTGTGTGCGCCGACCCACGTGATGCCGTCCGTCCCGAAGAGCACACCCTGACGCCTCTTCACGGCTCGCCCGTCGAACAGCGTCACATTCGCGACGTAAGTCTGCTTCGCCATCACGGCATCATGCCACCGGGAGTGTGCACAGGCTCCCCGTAGTAGGCTCACACCCCCAGCGGCGCGAGGAGGAGTTGGATGCTCGTCGGCGAGATCATGCACTCGGACGTGAAGACGGCCAGCACGAGCGATTCCTTCGCCGACGTCGCCAAGATGATGCGTTCGAACGGGATCTCCTCGGTCGTCGTGCTGGACGGCAAGAAGCTCCAGGGCATCGTCACCGAGCGCGACATCGTGAACCTCGTGGCCGAGGGCGGAGACCCGAACACCACCACCGTCGAGGGACGCATGACGCGCCTCGACCTGATCACGGTGGATCCGAAAACCGAGCTCTCCCAAGCGGCCGACCTGATGGTGACGAACAACATCCGTCACCTGCCGATCGTCGACGGCGGCAACGTCGTCGGGATCGTGTCGATCCGGGACATGACCCGCTGGGCGGCCGATGAGCTGTCCGGAGGCCACGAGATGCCGGACATCGCCGGGTCCCACGCGGCCCTCCAGGCGGCCAGCCAGCTCCAGCGCAAGCGCGGCGCCTGAACCGGGAACTCAGCCGGGCTGGCCGCCCGACGCCTGTTGGAAGGGATCCCGAGGTCGCCCGAGCGACCCGAGCTGCGCCAGGTCCCGTGGGAAAAGCAGGGCCACCGTCCAGTCCATCGCGATCTTCACGCGGCGCGTCCATGTGGGCATCGCGAGCAGGTGATACGAGCGGTGCAGGAACCAACCGAGGAATCCTCGGAACTTGAGACCCTTGACGATCGCGACGCCCTTGTAACGGCCGAGCGAGCACACTCCGCCGATGTTCGCGTACACGAACGGTTGGAGCGGATCGCCGGCGAGGGTGGCCGAGATGTTGGCCGCGACGCGCTTGCCCTGACGGAGCCCGTGTTGGGCGGTGGGCGGCGAGAGTCCCCCGGTGGTCGCATCGGGCACGGCGGCCGCGTCGCCGGCGGCCCAGGCATCGTCGACTCCCTCGACGCGGAGGGATGTGTCGACGCGAAGGCGGCCTTGTTCGTCCACCGGGAATCCCGACTCGCGAGCGAGGGGGGACGGCTTCACGCCCGCTGTCCACACCAGCGTTTCGGCGGGGAACGCATCCCCGTCCGAGAGTCGGATCACGCCGGCCTCCGCCGAGTCGAGCCGGGTGTCGAGCTTGATCTCGATCTTGCGCTCCAGAAGGAGGTCTCGCGCGTAGGACGCGAGTTCCGGGGGAAGCTCGGGCAGGATCCTGTCCGCCGCGTCGACGAGGATCCAGCGCATCTCGGAGGCGTCGAGGTCGGGGTAGTTCTCGATCGCGTCACGTGCGAGGTCCTCGAGCTCGCCGAGTGCCTCGACACCCGCATAGCCACCGCCTACGAAGACGAAGGTGAGCGCAGCTCGCCGGCGCCCGGCGTCCTCCTCGGACGCCGCGACGTCGAGCTGCGCCAAGACGTGGTTGCGGAGATAGATCGCCTCCTGGACCGTCTTGAAGCCGATCCCGTGTTCCGCGAGGCCCGGCACCGGAAGGACGCGCGACCGAGACCCCGGGGTGAACACGACGATGTCGTAGCCGATCGTCCGATCGGTCCCGCCCGCGGTTCGCACGTCCACCTCGCGAGCGGCATGATCGACGCGGGTGACCTCGCCGATCACGATCCGGCAGTGGCGCAAGACGCGTCGGAGCGGCACGACAGCGGCGCGAGGGTCGATCGTCCCCGACGCGACCTCCGGCAGGAACGGCTGGTACTGGAAGAAGCTCTCCTGGTTGACGACCGTGACGCGGTGCCCGGCGGCGACGGCTTCCTTCAACCCCATCGCCGCGTAGAGCCCGGCGAAGCCGGCACCCACGACGAGGATGTGGCGAGGTGCCTCGCTGGCGCTCATGCCGACGACAGCCGTTCCAGCGCATCGGGCAGCTCGGCGAGGCCCCCGACCGCGGCGTCGGTCTCTGCGAGCTGTTCGGGTGTGGGGTCGTCGGGCGCTTCGCCGCGGAGCATCCAGACGGTGCGCATGCCCACCCGCGCGGCGGGGCGCATGTCGTAGTCGAGTCGATCGCCGACCATGACGCTCGCTCCGGGACTGACCCCGGCGGTCTTCACCGAGAGCTCGAAGAGAGCGGGATCGGGCTTCCCGACACCGAGCTCGTCGGAGACACCCCACACCTCGAAGAACCGATCCAGACCGTCGCGGCGCATCGCGGTGCGGACGTCTCCCGGTTGGTTGGCGATGACGCCGAGCCGGTAGCGGCCCCGCAGCTCCTCGAGGCACGGGACCACGTCCTCGTAGAGGGCGGACGGCGGATAGTGCCAGTAGCGGGCCGCGAGTGATTCCAGCTCACGGAGATCGCCGTCGGGGAGGAACCGCGCGACGAGACGCCGCCGGAACGACCCCGACTGCTCCGTGCGAGCTCGGCCGTACTCCTCGTCGAACTCGGTGTCGGTGAAGCGCGCGCCGGCATCGCGCAGGGCGCGATGCCAGGCGCGCGCATATACGGTGTCGTCGTAGAGCACGCCCCCGATGTCGAGGAAGACCATCTCGATCGTCATCGCGCGAGACTCCCCTTCGATCCCAGCGGAGTTCAGCGACCTGCTCGCCGCTTCAACTCCGCGAACGACTCTCCATCCGTGCGTTCCGATCCCATCCGAAAGCCGTAGCGCTCGCCGTGGCAATCCGATGCGGCCGTTGCCACCAGACCCAGCCGTTGCGCCATGGCCGCATACTTCGCTCGCATCGCCTCGTCGTGGTCCGGATGGCGAACCTCGAGTCCCACCATCCCCCTCGCCGCCATCTCCTCGATCAGCTCGTCGGGAACGGTCTCACTCCCGCGCCACATGCCGGGATGCGCGAGCACGCACGCCCCGCCGGCCTCGCCGATCAGACGGAGCGCGTCGATCGGCTGGAGCGCGTGCTTGGGGACGTAGGCAGCTCCGTCGTCGGAGATGTACCGATCGAACGCCTCCTTCTCGTCGGCGACGATCCCGGCTTCGACCATCGCCTCGGCGATGTGGGGCCTCGCGATCGCGTCCCCGCCGGCGAGCTCGCGGATCCGTTCGATCGAGATGTCGAAGCCGATCTCGCGCAGCTTCTCGACGATCATCTCGCCGCGTCGGAAGCGCGTCGCGGTGAGTCGGAGCAACTCGGCCTCGATCGCGGCATCGTCGGGGTCGACCCAGTAGCCGAGGATGTGGAGGCTCGCGCCGTCGTATTCGGCCGAGAACTCGATCCCGGGCACGAGATCGAGTCCGAGCTCGCTCGCCGTGGCCGCCGCTTCCTCGAGACCGTCGAACGTGTCGTGGTCGGTGAGCGCGACGCCCGTGAGTTCGCGCTGCGCGGCGAGCACCATCACCTCGGCGGGACGCAGGGTGCCGTCGGAGCGGTTCGAGTGCGTGTGAAGGTCGTATCCGCTCATCGCGGGAAGGGTGTCAGACCGTCGGCGAGCCCGTCCACGCCGGCGGCCGATGCCCCTCGGCTAGATTGCGAACGTGCCCGACGTTCGCGTGGTCCCGTTCCTCGTGTCCGAGCTGCGGCTGCCCCAGGACGAGCAGCAGCTCCTGCAGCGCGAGTGGTGGCCGTCCTACGCGCACGCCGTCGTGCACAGGAACGGGGTCTTCCTTTTCGACAACGGGGCCGGCCTCGGCAACGCCGAGATCGAGTCGACGTTCTCGCCGCGCGTCACCACGATCGAGAACGGTCTCGCCGAGCACGGGATCTCCCTCGCAGACGTCACGGGCGTGGCGAACTGCCACCTGCACTTCGACCACAGCGGCCAGAACGGCCGGATCCCGCCGGGGGTCCCGATCTTCGTCCAGCGAACCGAGTGGGCCATGGTGCACGAGCCTGACTACACCGTCGCTGAGTGGATCGATGTGCCTGGCGTCTCCTACGAGGTCCTGGACGGTGAGTTCGAGGTGGCTCCGGGATTGCGGCTCACTCCCACGCCCGGGCACACGGCCGGCCATCAGTCGCTCGTGCTCGATGCCCCGGATGGGGCGGTCGTGCTCGCCGGTCAGGCGGTGCAGTCGCGAGCCGAGTGGCAGGGTGCGTCCGAACCCTCGGTATCGGGCGCCTCTTCGGCACGCGATGCTCGCTACCCGAACTCCGTGGAGCGGTTGCGGTCCCTGGCCCCCGTCCGCGTGCACTTCGCCCACGATCCGGCCGTCTGGGAACGCTGACCTACGGCGCCGGTCCGACGAGCTCCCGCCCGATCTCGGCGACCGACCGGCAGCCGGTGAGCGCCATCGCGTTCTCGACCTCGGCGCGGAAGATGTCCAGCACGCCCGCGACACCGTCCTCGCCCTCTGCCGCCAACGCCCACGCGGCCGGGCGGCCCACCATCACCGCCACCGCTCCGAGCGCCAGGGCCTTCAGGACGTCGGTCCCCCGCCGGACGCCGCCGTCCATCAGGACCGGGAGGCGTCCGGCGACCGCGTCGACCACCTCGGGCAACGCGTCGAGCGAGGCCGGGCACGAATCCAGCTGCCGCCCGCCGTGGTTCGAAACGACGATCCCGTCGGCTCCGTGCTCCACGGCCAACGTCGCGTCCTCGGCGGTGAGGATCCCCTTCACCAGGACCGGAAGATCCGGTGCGTGCTCGCGGATGAACCCGAGGTGATCCCACGTCATGTTCGGCTCGTAGGCGTAGTCGGCGCTGCCGATCCCGAACGGCATCACGAACCCGCTCCGCGTGTCACGATGCCGGAGCCCGGTCACGGGGAAGTCCACGGTCCAACAGATCGCCCGATAGCCGGCCGCGGTCACGCGCCCGAGCATCTCCGCCGACAGCCCGCGATCCTCGAAGAGGTACAGCTGCCACCACTTCGGCCCGTCGGAGGCCGCCGCGATCTCCTCGAGGGTGTCGACCGCCGTCGACGAGACCACCGGGATCGTCCCTGCTCGGGCGGCGCCGACCACGGTGCCTCGTTCGCCGTCGGGATGCGCTCGCCCCTGATAGGCCCAGGGCGCGACGAGCACGGGGAACTCGACGCGGGTGCCGAGGAGCTCCGTCGAGGGATCGGGGAAGCCGGAGCCTCGCAGGAACCGAGGGCGCAGCATCCACCTGTCGAACGCCCTCAGGTTCTCTTCGAGCGTTCGCTCGTCGCCCGCTCCCCCCGCGTAGTAGTCGTACACGTCGGACGGGAGCTTCTGCTTCGCGACCGGCTCGTAGTCGTCGACCTGGAGATACCGCGGCTCGGCCATGATGCCGGGAAGCGTATCCGACGTGGCTGGCTCGGTCGGCTCGCGGCTATCGTGAGCCCGTGGCGAGGGTGACGGTCTTCGGGGCCGGAGCGATGGGAACCGCGTTCGCGATGCATGCGGCGCGCACGGGCCTTCCCACCTCTCTATGGGCGAACGAGCACGATCTCGCCGCGTATGCGGCGATGCGGCAGGACCGGAAGCATCCGCTGCTCCCCGAACACCTCCCGGAGGGAGTCGACCTGCTCGGGCCCAACGAGCTCGAGGCGGCGGCGCGCGACGTGGAGATCGCCGTGCTGGCCGCCAACTCCGCCGGCGCTCGCTCGCTGGCGTCGATGGTGCGCGAGCACGTCGCCGGCGCGCGCACGGCCGTCTCCGTTGCCAAGGGGCTGGAGCCCACGACGGGCAAGCGGATGAGTGAGGTCTACGGCGAGGAGCTCACCGGCGTCGACGTCGTGGTGGTGGGCGGTCCCTGCCTCGCCCGAGAGCTCGCGGAGGGCCTCCCCACCGCGGCGGTCTGGGCTTCGAGCCTCGTCGCGATCGCCGAGGAGGCGGGCAAGCCGTTCGACGACCGTCACTATCAGCTCTCGTACTCGGACGATGTCGTCGGCGTCGAGCTCTGCTCGATGATGAAGAACGTCGCCGCGATCGGTCTCGGCCTGCTGGACGGTCTCGGGAAGAGCACGGGGATCGGCTACCAGAACGCGAAGGCCGCGCTCTTCACGAGGGCGGCACAGGAGATCGTTGCGCTCGTGACGGAGCTGGGCGGCAGGTCCGAAACGGCGATGGGCCTCGCGGGGATCGGCGATCAGCTGGTCACGAGCCTCGGTGGGCGGAACCGCCTCTACGGGGAGTTGGTCGGCACCGGGGATCCTCCCGAGGACACGCTCCGCGAGCTGGAGGCCGGTGGGCTCACGGTCGAGGGCGTCGAGTCGACGCGTCACGTGCGACGCCTCGCCTCCGAACACGGCGTGCAGCTGCCGTATCACGAAGCCATCCACCGGGTGCTGTTCGACGGCGCCCGCCCACTCGAGGTCTTGGAGGTGCTCCGATGACGAACCGGATCCGTCCCGACCGCAACCTCGCGATGGAGCTCGGGCGCGTGACCGAGGCCGCCGCGCTCGCCGCCGGCCGCTGGATCGGCCGCGGCGACAAGGTCGCGGCCGATCAAGCGGCTGTCGACGCGATGCGTTTCATGATCGATTCGGTTTCGATGGACGGTGTCGTCGTGATCGGCGAGGGCGAGAAGGACGAAGCGCCGATGCTCTACAACGGCGAGGCCGTCGGGAACGGGTCGGGGCCGGCGGTCGACGTCGCGGTCGACCCGATCGACGGGACGCGCCTCACCGCGACGGGACAACCCAACGCGGTCGCGGTGATCGCGCTCGCGGAACGCGGGACGATGTTCTTCCCCGACGTCGCCGTCTACATGGAGAAGGTGGCGACGGGGCCGGAGTCCGCGGACGTGATCGACGTGACCGCGTCGCCGGAGGAGAACGTCCGGCAGGTGGCGAAGGCGAAGGGGATGAAGCCCGAGGAGGTCTCGGTGATGATCCTCGATCGACCCCGCCACCAAGCGATCATCGAAGCGGTCAGGGATGTCGGCGCCCGGGTGTTCCTGATCACCGACGGAGACGTCGAAGGAGCGATCTCGGCGGCGGCGCCCCGCTCCGGCGTGGACCTGCTGATGGGGATCGGCGGCACCCCCGAAGGGGTCATCGCCGCCGCCGCGTTGAAGTGCATGGGAGGTGCGATCCAGGGACGTCTCGCACCGAGGACCGACGAGGAGCGCGAACAGCTCCAAGGCGCAGGGCTCGATCCGGAACGCGTGCTGATGACCGACGACCTCGTGTCCGGCAAGGACGTGTTCTTCGCCGCAACCGGCATCACCGAGGGGTCGCTGCTCCAGGGTGTGCGGTACTGGCCCGACGGCGCAACGACGTATTCGCTCGTGATGCGGTCTCGATCCGGCACGATGCGCTGGGTCGAAGCCCAACACCGTTTCGAGAAACTCGAGGAGATTTCGGGCGCCACCTATCGACGTTGACGTCTCGCGCACCGGAACCCCATCTGGTTCTTCGGCTATGCTCGCGCCTCCCGACCGAGAGGATCCGACCATGGCAGAAAGAACGATCGTGGTGTGCGACGTGTGCGGCAAACCCGCCACCGAAACGGTGACGATCAAGGTTGCCCGCGGCAACTTCGCGAAGGACCTCTGCGCCACGCACGTGACGGAGCTGGTCGCGGGCGCTCGTCGGCCGCGACCGGGTCGTCCACGCAAGATGGCGGGATCGGGCCAGGCGGCCGCGACGCCGAAGCGCCGAGGGCGGCCACGGAAAACCGCGGGACGTCCTCGGAAGACGGCCGGGCGGAAGAAGGCGGCCGGCGGCCGGAGGAAGGCTCAGTCGGCGTCCTCCGCGCGCTCCGCCAAGTAGTACACCCCTTTCGCCTGTTTCTCGACGGTGCCCTCGTGCGCCAATGCGTGCAGCGTCGTCTGTACCTGCTTGCGCACGTCGGGATGTTCGAAGGGATCCAGGTACCCCCTCCGGAGGGCGAGGTCCTGGATCTTGGTCCAGTGCAAAGGGGCCGCTTCCTCGGTCAGAACGGCCAGGACGGCGGCTCGCGGCTCCATCATCCGGCTCGCGACGGCGCGATCACGCGTTCCGCGAACAGCTCGACCTGCTCGGGTTCGTGGATCGCGAACGGCAGCACCCACGGCGACACGATGATCTCCTCCACGCCGAGCGACTCGAACGCGGCGACACGCTCGAGGATCTGCTCGGGCGTCCCCGAGAGCGTGTCGGCGCGCCAGCCGTCGTGATCGTCGTCGGCCATCGCGTTCCCCGGGGCGGCGGCGCGGCCGCGTTCGAATGCGGCTCGCGCCGCAGTCTCGTCCTCGCCGATCAGGGAGTACAGCCCGACCGAGAGGCGGACCGTGGCCGGATCGCGTCCCTGTGTCTCGCACGCCTCCCGGACGTCTGAGACCTTCTGCGCGTAATCCCGGGGCGACATCCGCCACACGACGTTCCACCCGTCGGCGAGGCGGGCAGCGAGCCGGAGCAGCCGCGGACCCCCCTTGCCGCCCAGCCACAGCGGCGGCGGCCGGTCGGGGGCGGGACGGAGCGCAGCCTCCCGCAACGTCACGTTCGGGCCGTCGCAGGTCACCGCCTCCCCGCCGAAGAGCTGCGACAGCACCTCGACCGTCTCCTCGAGGATCTCGAATCGCTCCCCCACCGACCCGAACGGGTATCCGAAGGCGTCGAACTCCTCCGCCATCCATCCGGCTCCCAGTCCGAGATCGAGACGCCCGCCCGAGAGCAGATCGATCGACGTGGCGGCTCTCGCGAGCAGGGCCGGGTGCCGGAACGCGGCGCAGAGGACGAGGGTCCCCAGCCGGACGCGGTCGGTGACCGCGGCGACACCGGCGAGCGTCGCCAGTGGCTCGAGCGACGCGATGGGCGACGGATCGGCACCGTATCGCGCGAAGGAATAGAAGAAGTGGTCCGAGACCCAGACGGAGTCGAACCCGAGCGCCTCCGCCTTGCGAGCCCACTCGGCCGCGTCCGCGAACCCGATCCGCCCGGTCGGCAGCGAGAAGCCGTAGTGCGGCAGGGTCAGCCCGAAGCGCATCCCGCGAGGATAGTGTCGGTCAGGCCACCGGTTCCTGAACGCCGAGGCCGCCGTTCAGGAGGACGTCGCCGCGCGCGTCTCGCACCACCACGGCGGAGAACGCGTTCAGGTTCCCCACGAACCACTTGCTGACGGCGCCCCCGCCGCCGGCATCCAACGCCCGGATGTGGCCGACGACCTGGGCCCCGGCGCGATCGCTGAGGAGACGCACCTCGAGCGGGAATTGCCCCTCCCGGAGCTCGGTCAGACCACTCAGCACCACGAGCGCAAGATCGTCGGACGAGGGTGACAGGAGGACCAAGGCATCTCCCCCACCGGTCCGGAGCCGCGGGGACATGAGCGTGGCGACCTCCACGATGTTCGCAGGGTCCGCTCCCTCGAGATCCGAGATCAGCGCGCGGAAGTTCGCGACCGCTTGCCGCTGCTGCTGGCGCTGGATCGCCACCTGATCCTCGAGGCGGTCGGCCCTGCCGGCCATCACCGCGCCCCAGCCCAAACCGGAGAGGGCGAGCATCGCGGCCAGCACGCCGGCCGCGGCGACGCGGCTCCGCCGCGGCGCCGCCACCCGCCGCCGGCCCGCCGCATCCCGCACCGCCGAGACCACCCGTTCCTCGAGCTCCGCCGGCGGCTCGACAGGCGCTACCGAGTAGGCGAGCGTCGCCGCAGCTCGTTGGAGCTCCCCCGCTTCCTTCCGGCACGCTGCGCACCACTCGAGATGGCGATCGAGAGAGGACGTGTCGCCGTCGGTCAGTACACCGAGCGCGTGCTCGGCGAGACGCTCGCGAACCGCCAGGCAGTTCACGGGATCTCCTTGCCTTCGTTCGCCCGCCGGACCTTGATCATCGCCGTTCGGAGCCTCGTCTTGACGGTTCCCAGGGGTATGGCGTCGGCCTCGGATATCTCCCTCGCCGTGAGGCCCCGGAAGTACGCCCGGGTCAGCAGCCGCCGTTCGGCGTCCGTCAGCGACGCGAGCGCCCGAGTCGCCGCGTCTCGCTCCTCCACCACATCACCCTCGTTCGCGCCGGGTGCGTCCGGCACCTCGTCCATCAGGACGAGGATCGGACGACGAGCGCCCGTCTCACGACGCAGGCGGTCCACGGCGAGGTTGTGCGCGATCGTCATGAGCCAGGTCGACAGGCGTCCCCGCGCCGGATCGAAGCGCGCGGCCTTGCGCCACGCGGTGAGGAAGACGTCTTGGGCGAGCTCCTCGGCGGCCTCCCTCGACCCCAGCAGCCGCATGCCCAGGGAGAACACGGGGCGTCCGAATCTCGCGTAGAGAGCGCGTATGGCATCGTCGTCACCGTTGAGGAGACCCTCCATCAGTTGCTGCTCCTCCCGTGGGAGGAGCGGGCCTTCGTGCCGAGCGTCCACTCGGTTCCTCTCGGTATACGGAGCCTTCGGGGGTCGGAGCTTTGCGAACCCTTGCCCCCGATATTCGCACGGTTGCGCCGGGACGGGAACGTCCGAGCCGACTCAGAGCACCGAGCTGAGAACCGACCGGAGAACCGAGAGGAGTAGGCTGGCGCATCACAGGAGACGACATCCGCGCAGGAGCGCTGACCAGGTGATCGAGAGGTCGAGCACCGCCCGCACGCTGGCCGGCGCCATGCTCTTGGTCGCCGGGCTCGCCTCCATGGCCTCCGCCCAGCCGGTCGAGTCCCGGGTGACCCGTCTGTCCCTCGAGGGCGTGGTCGACCCATTCGTCGCCGACTATCTGCGCACCGGCATCGAGGGCGCGAGTGACTCGGAGGCCGTGCTCCTGACGATCGACACCCCGGGCGGCCTGGATTCCTCGATGCGAGAGATCATCAAGGCGATCCAGAACTCCGAAGTCCCCGTCCTCTGCTACGTGGCGCCCGAGGGTGCGAGAGCGGCGTCGGCGGGCGCCTTCATCCTCGTCGCCTGCCACGTCGCCGCGATGGCACCCGCCACCGCCGTGGGCGCGTCGACCCCGGTCGGCATCGGCGGGGTCACCCTCTCGAGGAAGATCGAAGAGGACGCCGCCGCCTACATGAGAACGCTCGCGCAACAGCGAGGCAGGAACGCCGAGCTCGCATCACGCTTCGTGACCGAGTCCAAGAGCATCACGGCACAAGAAGCGCTCGACGGCGACATCATCGATCTGGTCGCGGACTCGGAACAGGAGCTGCTCGCGCAGGCCGACGGGCAGGTCGTCGAGACGGCGGACGGCCGCACCACGACCCTGGACACCGCGGGGGCCGCGATCCAGGTCGTCGACATGACTCCGGGAGTTGCGTTCTTCCACGATCTGTTCGATCCGAACCTCGCGTTCATCTTCTTCTGGCTCGGTCTCGCGCTGATCGTCCTCGAGCTGATCGTGCCCGGCCACGTTTTCAGCGGCACGATCGGCACGATCCTGCTGCTGACCGCGATCGCGTCGTTCGGGCTCCTGCCCGTGCGTCTGATCGGGATCGCGTTGCTCGTCGCCTCCGTGGTGTTCTTCGTGGTCGAACTGAAGGTGCCGGGTCTCGGGATCTGGTCGGCTGCCGGCATCGTGTCCCTCGTCCTGGGCGGACTCTTCCTCTTCGACCCCTCCGGGGGCGTGCGGGTCTCTCCGTTCGCGATCGTGCCCGTCGCCGCCTTCATGGCGCTGTTCTTCGGGTTCGTGGTGGCGAAGGCGCTCACGATGCGACATCTGCCTCCCGCCCAGGGACCGGAGGCCGTCGTCGGCCGGGAGGGTGTGGTGCTCGCCGGCGGACTGGATCCCGAAGGTGTCGTCCGCGTGGCCGCCGAGGAATGGAAGGCGACGTCGGCGAGCGGGTCCATCCCCGAAGGCTCGAAGATCCGCGTCACCAGGCTCGACGGGCTCGTGCTCACCGTCGAGCCGGTTCCATCCGAGCATGCGTCGACCGGCGACGCCCTGCCGGCCCGAGGAGGGAACACCTGATGGACTTCACCGACCCGGCATTCATCGGCATCGCCGTCGCGATCTTCCTCGTCATCCTGTTCCTCGCGAACGCGATCCGGATCGTGCCCGAGTATCAGCGTCTCGTCGTGTTCCGACTCGGGCGCTTGCTCGGTGTGAAAGGCCCCGGCCTGATCCTCTTGATCCCGATCGTGGACAAAGGCGTGAAGGTCGATCTCCGGGAGTTCTTCCTGGAGATCCCGAGGCAGGACTCGATCACGAAGGACAACGCGCCGATCGCGGTCGACTTCATCACGTTCTACAAGGTCGTGGACCCCTCGATGAGCGTCGTGCAGGTCGGGAACTTCGCGGGCGCGGCCCAGGCGCTCGCATCCACCACGTTGCGAGCCGTGATCGGCGACATCCCCCTCGACGACGTGTTGGCGAAGCGTGACGAGATCAACCAGATCCTGCGACAGAAGCTCGACGAGGTGACCGAGCGCTGGGGGGTGAAGGTCACGAACGTGGAGATCCGCGAGATCATCCCGCCGCCCGGCGTGCAAGAGGCGATGACCCGCCAGATGTCGGCCGAGCGTTCCCGCCGAGCCATCGTCCTGGAAGCCGACGGCACGAAGTCCGCCGCGATCACCGTCGCGGAGGGCAACAAGGCCTCGGCGATCCTCAACGCCGAGGGGAGCAAGGCGTCGGCGATCCTCACGGCGGAGGGCGAGCGGCAGGCGGCGATCCTCCGCGCGGAGGGCTTCGCCCTGGCCCTCAAGACGATCAACGACCAGGCGATGACGGCCGATCAGAAAACGATGAGCCTGCAGTATCTGGACGCGCTCAAGCAGATCGGCGGCTCCGCGTCATCCAAGATCGTCGTGCCGATGGAGCTCTCCGGCCTCGTCGCCGGGATCGTCGCAGTCGCGGATCAGGCGAAGGGCGACGGTCGGCCGTCGACCGGATAGCGCCCGTCGGGAAGGCGCGCACGTTCTCTTCAGCGAACGCTCGATCGACCCCTCCGGCGAGAGGGAGGGAACCGCGATGCAGCGAGCGGTGTAAGCGATCGTGAAGGGAAGAGCTCCCGTGGAGGGCCGACCACTGGAGGATGCCGAGCTCGCACGGCGAGCCCGCGAGGGCGACGACGTCGCATACGAGGAGCTGGTGAAGCGGTACGGGCAGATCGCCTTCCGTGTCGCCTGGCTCGTCACGCGCGACCGCGCCGAGGCGGAGGACTCGGCTCAGGAGGCATTCGTGAAGGCCTACTACGCGCTGCCGCGGTTCCGGCCCGACGCTCCGTTCCGGCCATGGTTGCTCAAGATCGTGGCGAACGAGGCTCGCAACCGAGCGAGGTCCACCCGCCGTCGCCAGGGCCTTGCCCTGCGCGCCGCCGCGGTCTCCGACGGGGACGCGGCCCCGTCCCCGGAGGCCGCGGCCCTCGCGCAGGAGGACCGTGAGACGTTGATCGTGGCGCTGAACCGCCTGTCACCTCCCGACCGCGAGGTGATCGGGTACCGCTTCCTGGTCGGGCTCTCCGAGAGCGAGACCGCCGACGTCCTCGACGTGCGGCTCGGCACGGCCAAGTCCCGGCTCTCGAGAGCGATGGTCCGCCTGCGCGCAGTGTTGGAGGAGCCGGCATGAGCGAACGCCTCCGTTCGATCAGCGACGAGGACCTGGGCGCCGCCCTGGCCACGCTGGACATCGAGTGGCCACCCACGCCGACGCTCTCGCCTGCCGTCATGGCCCGCGCGCTGTCGCAGCGGCATCCGTCGGTCGCCCGGCTCCCGCTGTCCCGCACCAAGCGGGTCATGCTCATCGCCGCCGCGACCGTGCTCCTCCTGGCCGGCGCCGCGGTCGCCGCGAAGATCGTGATCGACCTCGGCGCCGTCGTCGTCGACGTCGTTCCGAGCCGGCCCGGACTCCTCCCGACCCCTTCGATCGCTCCCACCGGCGAATCGATCACCCTGCGGGACGCGGGCCTCCTGCTCGGGCGGGACATCCCGATCCCCGAACGTCTCGGTCCACCGGATCGGGTGTGGGCCGACGAGGCCTTCACGGAGGTCGGCAAGGTCGCGCGCGTCACACTCGCGTGGCGCGCGGGACCGGACCTTCCGGAGATCTCGGACACCCGCTACGGAGCCGTCCTGATGGTCTTCGAGGGCGACGCGAACCTCGCGTCGAAGACGCTGTACGAGGACACGGGCGTCCTGCAGTTCGAGACCGTCGACGGTGTCGACTACTACTGGACGAGGGGGAGGCACCTCCTCGAGCTGCTCACCAGCGAGGGTGTCGCCTACGTCCGGGTCGAGGGAAACGTGCTCTTGTGGCGAGACGGTCCCCACACGATGCGCCTCGAGACCATGCTCCCCAAGGCGGAAGCCCTCCGGATCGGCGTGTCGGCGGGAACCTCCTGACGCGGGCCGGTGTAGCAGAGGCATCGGATGAACGAGGAGGGACGGCATGAAGCGAGGGATGCTCCTCTGCGTGGTCGTGGGCGCGGCGATCGTCGTGCTGGGCGTGCCCGTCGCGGCCCTGGCGGGTGGTGGCTGCCACTCGGGCGTCACCGAGAACGACGCGACCGGTGACAAGGTCGCCGCGGTCCGGATGGTCGACGCCTGCTTCGCGGCGACGGTGACCACCGTCGATCCCGGGCAGCCCGTGACGTTCGCGAACGACGACCTGGGCGTCACGCACAACGTGGGCGGCAACCAGTGGGGTCACTTCGAAGACATGGTCGAGGGTGACGCCTTCACGGTGACGTTCGACGAGGCCGGCATCTATCCGTTCGCGTGTAACTACCACCCCGGGATGACCGGCGCGATCGTCGTGGGCGACGGGCAGGGCGCAGGCGGCGACGACATCACGGTCGAAGCCTTCGAGCCCACTCCCAAGCCCGTCACGCCGGTCGCGGCCGAGCCGGACGGTGTCCCGACGGGCATCGTCGCCGGCGTTGGGTTGATCGGTCTCGCGGTCGGCGCCGCTCTCGCGATCGGCGCCGGACGGCTCGGCTGGAGACGGCCGACGGCCTAAGGGTCAGGCCGGGACGGCGAGGCCCGCCTGCTGCATCGCGAGCTCGAAGTCGTGTCGGCTTGACACCGCCTGGAAGGCAGCTTCCGTGGTGATCTTCCCCTCCTGCAGGAGGATCAGGAGGGACTGGTCGAACGTCATCATCCCGTAGAAGTGGCCGTCGGCGAGCACCTCCTTGATCTCGCTCGTCCGATCCGGGTCGACGATCCGTTCGGCGACCCGACCCGTGTTCACGAGGATCTCGAGGGCGGGCGTTCGTCCACCGTCCACGGTGGTCACGAGCCGCTGGCAGATGATCCCGCGGAGGGTGCCCGCGAGCGCCAGCCGCACCTGCTTCTGCTGGTACGGGGGGAAGAAGTCGATCACGCGGTTCACGGTCTCGGTGGCGTCCACGGTGTGGAGCGTGGACAGGACGAGGTGGCCGGTCTCGGCGGCCTGGATCGCGGCTCGTACGGTCTCGGTGTCGCGCATCTCGCCGATCAGGATCACGTCCGGGTCCTGGCGGAGGGCGGCGCGGAGCGCCGCATGGAAGTCCTGTGTGTCGTTGCCGATCTCACGTTGATTGATCGAGGCCATCGCATCCCGATGGAGGACCTCGATCGGGTCCTCGATCGTGACGATGTGAACCGGTTTCGTCTCGTTGATGTACCCGATCATCGAGGCGAGCGTCGTCGTCTTCCCCGATCCGGTCGGCCCCGTCACCAGGATGAGACCACGGTGCTCGTCGGCGAGTTGCCGCACCGCGTCGGGCAAACCCATCTCCTCGAACGTCGGTCCGCCGAACCGGAGGCGGCGGAGCACCATCGAGATCGAGCCCCGCTGCTTGAAGACGTTGGCGCGGAAGCGACCGACGTCCCTGAGGGAGTACGCGAAGTCGATCTCACCGTTCTTGTCGAAGGTTTCCCTGCGGTCGGGGGGGATGATCGAGTCGGCGATCGCGGCCGTCTCGACCGGTGTGATCGGGTCACGATCCATCCGCTGCAGTCCGTTCGGCAGCCGGATCATCGGCGGGGAGCCGACCTTCACGTGCAGGTCGGAGCCCTGACCCTCCATCAGGGCCTTCAGCCAGCCGTCGAACTCCGCCACCGCGGAATCCGTGCTCTCCACTTGCGCCACACCTCGTCTCGAGTGGATCCTTGGCCACACATCCATCGATGGGCGTGCGAAACACACCCGTTCCCTCCCATCGGTCGTTCGGAGGCGGAACTTCAGCCGGGCCGCGGACCTCGCGAAGAGCTCACCCGCCGGCGACGACCCGGCACACGGAACCGCGGTCCGCGAGGGGTTCGAACGAGCGCAGGTGGAGCCGGGGACGCGATCCCTCCAACATGCCTTCGAGGAGCCCACGGTGTACCGTGCACACGAGCTCGCGGTGCTCCTCCAGGAGATCGCGGAACGGACAGCCCCGCAACGCGATCTCTACCGATCGGTTCCCCCGGCGACGGAACCGTGGATCGAAGCCGGCCTCCGCCAGCGCATCGCGAAGCGCGGCGAGGTTGGGCCCGGGGCGCCGCGCGCCCGGGGGCGGGGCGTGCCTCGTCATCAGGTAGTCGCCCCACTCCCTCGCGAGGGTTTCCGCACCGGCTCGCGCGCGCGCTCCTGTCATGAGGGTCGCGAGGATGTCTGCGAGGAGCCGATAGTCGCGGCCCTCTCGATTGTCCATCGCGACGGCGGTGTAGACCGTCTGCGGCCGGCCGACCGCCGACGGGCCTCGTCGCGTCTCCGCGGCGACGAGCCCCGCATCGACCAAACGCCGCAGATGCGGGCGGATCGTGTTGGCGTGGAGTCCGAGGCGCGTCGCGAGCTCGCGAACGGGAACAGGCCTTCCGGACAGGCGCAGGTACCGGAAGAGCCGGTAGCGGGTGTCGTCCGCGAGGGCCTTGTGGATCTCGATCGGGGCCGGTTCGTTCATCCACGCATCTCGTACGATGGGCTTTGCACGGTTCGCACCGTGTCAACCAGAGCTTAGACCCCCTTGGGAGGAGAGCCCGTGGCCACGGAGGCACAGGTCCGCGAGGCGCTGAAGGGCGTCAAGGACCCCGAGATCGGCCGTCCGATCGACGAGATCGGGATGCTCAAGTCCGTCGTCGTGGACGGTGACGTCGTCCGCGTCCACGTCCTCCTCACCATCGAGGGGTGCCCGCTCAAGGACCGGATCACGAGCGACGTGACGGCCGCCGTCCAGCCGCTCGAGGGCGTGGAGCGGGTCGAGGTCGAGCTCACCCCGATGAGCACGCAGGAGCGGGAGAAGCTGGTGTCCGGGCTCCGCGGTGGTGCCCCCGCGGCGCCGGAGACCACCATCTCCTTCCCGCCGCAGACCTCGATCATCGCGATCGCCTCCGGGAAGGGCGGTGTCGGCAAGTCCAGCGTCACGGTGAACCTGGCGGCCGCGCTCGCGAAGGCCGGCCGCTCGGTGGGGGTGCTCGACGCCGACGTCTGGGGGTTCAGCGTCCCGCGCATGCTGGGCGCGGTCGGCAAGCCGGTCGGGTTCAACGACATGATCCTGCCTTTGGAAGCCCACGGCGTGAAGGTGATCTCGATGGGCCACTTCGTCCCCGAGGAGACACCCGTGATCTGGCGCGGCCCCATGCTCCACAAGGCGATCCAGCAATTCCTCGGCGACGTCTGGTGGGGCGACCTCGACTTCCTCCTCTGCGACCTTCCCCCTGGGACGGGCGACGTTTCGATCTCCCTCGCATCGTTCATCCCCGGCGCCTCCATGCTCGTCGTGACCACCCCTCAGGACGCGGCCCGCAAGGTCGCCGAGCGCGCCGGGAAGATGGCGGAGCGCACGAACCTGCGGCCCCTCGGCGTCATCGAGAACATGTCGTGGTTCGTGTGCCCGCATTGCGGCGAGCGCGAGGCCATCTTCGGCGAGGGCGGCGGTCGCGAAGCCGCCCAGACCCTCGGCGTCCCTTTGATGGCACAGGTCCCGCTGGTGCCGGCGCTCCGCGCCGGCGGCGACGAGGGCGTGCCGATCGTGGTGTCCGACCCTGACTCCCCCGCCGCCCTCGCCCTGACCGAGGCGGCCGAGGCGGTCGTGCGCGCGACGAAGTCGAAGGTGGGGAAGCCGCTCCAACTCATGGCGCGCTAGCGTCTCCCGCTCGTCTCCGTTCCCCGTATGCTCGCGCCGTGGACGTGCTGTCCTATCGTCCGGACCCCTCGGAGTTCGCGTGGACGTTCGGCGGCGTGCCTCCGGTTCGCACCGTGAAGCCGGGAGACATCCTCGAGCTCTGGACCGAGGACGCGTTCGGCGGCAAGGTTCGCGGGCCGGACGACTTGATCAGCCGCGTGATCGAGTTCCCGTTCGTGAACCCACAGACCGGCCCGTTCTTCGTCGACGGCGCGGAACCCGGTGACACCCTCGCGATCCATTTCATCTCGATCGAACCGTCGAGGGACTGGGCCTCGTCGTGCACCGTGGACCTCTTCGGAGCGCTCTCGACGACCCACCAGACCGCGACGCTCCACCAACCGCTTTCGGAGCGGGTCTGGATCTACGACGTCGACCGGAGCGCTCGCACCGTCACGTACCGAGCGACCGAAGGCGACCATGTCGCGGTGCTGCCGCTGGATCCGATGCACGGGACGGTCGGCGTCGCGCCGGCCTCGTTCGAAGCCAGATCGTCGCTCGTTCCCGATTCCCACGGGGGCAACATGGATACCCCGGAGATGCGAGCCGGCGTCACGTGCTACCTGGGCATCAACGTCGAGGGCGCGCTGTTCTCGATCGGCGACGGGCACTGCCGTCAGGGCGAAGGGGAAACCTGCGGCGTCGCCGTCGAGGCAGCCATGGACACCGTCATCGCGATCGATCTCGTGAAAGGACAGGTCACGCCCTGGCCGCGGATCGAGAGCGACACGCACATCATGTCGACCGGCTCTGCTCGGCCGCTGGAGGACGCGTTCCGGATCGCGCACGCGGACCTCATCGCGTGGATGGGCGAGGAGTACGGACTCGAGGCGCTCGACGCGTACCAGCTGCTCACCCAGGTGAGCGAGTCGCCGGTAGCCAACGTCGTGGATCCGAACTACACGTTCCTCGCCAAGGTGGCCAAGGCGTACCTCCCCCGGGCCGACGCGTACGGCGGCACGCACACGAAGATGCGTGAGATCGCACGGTCGTACCTCGATGGTGGCTGATCGAGAGCGGCGCGGAACTGGGCTCAGGACTCGATCGTGACCTCGCTCGGCCCCGGGAGCGACGCCGCACGACCGGGCGTCGTGGGACCGGGGCGTTTCGTGACGGCCCAATAGATGAGGAGTCCGGTCGCGATGATCGCGACCGTGAGGGCAGTCCACTGCGAACCCGTGAGCGGGCCGAAACGCTTGTCGATCCGAACCGAGTCCTCGAGCAGGCGTATGCACCCGTACGCGAGGCCGAACGCGAGCGTGGCCACCCCTTCCCGGCGTGGTGAGCGGATGAACCACCAGAGGAAGGCGAACAGCGCTGCGGCGAGCAACATGTCGTAGAGCGCCGTCTGATGCACGCCGACACCTCGCGCCACGAGGTTGCCGGCGGCGTCGGTCAAGGTCGCCCCCGCACGGTCGATCCGCTCCACGAATCCGCCGCGAAGCGTGGCCGTGCAGGTGTCGTTCAGGCACGAGAACGGAGGGGCGAGCCTGCCGCCTTCGTACGTCCAGGCGAGCAGCCACGACGTCGGCTTGCCCAGGTGATCCCCGATGATCAGATCGCCACTGCGCCCGATCGCGATGCCGAGGGCGAGGCATGGTGCGATCGTGTCGGCCACCTGGAAGAACCGGAACCGGTACTCCTGCCGCTTGATGTTGATCGCGTTCGCGATCGTCGCACCTGCGATGCCACCGAGGAGCGAGATCCCGCCCTCCCAGATCCTGAGCCAGTCGAGCGGGCTCGCGTACTCGGAGACGTGTGCGATCACGTAGGCGACGCGGGCGCCGACGAGCGAGCCCACCACCGACCAGAACACTATGGAGCTCGCGAGGCCCTCGGGGATGCCACGCCGCTCGGAGAGCTTCGTGAACAGCCACGCCCCGGTCATGAACCCGATGGCGATGCCGAGACCGTGCGGTGAGATCGCGATCGAGTCCCCGAACCGGAATCGGTCCAGGACGGGCCAGCCGACGGATGCGAGGGTGTCGAACATCGCGGGCGAGTCTATCGGTGGCCTCGCGGAACGAGGTGGCGGACGCTAGCCGCGAGTCGTGCGGCGCGCGCGCGGCCAGAGCCGCGCGACGGCGCGCCCGAACAGGAGCCCGCTCGCGACGTCGCTCGGATAGTGGACGCCGAGAGCGACACGGGACCCGGCGACGGAGACATCCAGGGCGGTGAGCGCGGCCCGGGCGAGGGCGCCGACGCCGAGCTCTCGAGCGGCCACACGGGTGAACGTGGTGAGGACCGCGGGATGGCTGGAGGGCCAGGAGGTCCCGTGCGGCTCCGCGATCATCCGACGGGTGCTCTCCGGGGCCGCGAGGAACGGCCGAGGGCGTTCGACGAGGCGTTTCGCGCCCTGGAGGAGGGCCCAGGTGGCGCCCGCGCCCGCCAGGGCGCGGGCGCCCTCGCGGCGGCGGCCGGCGAGCGCGAGCGCGCCGGCCGCCGCCGCGGCGGCGTAGAGCGATCCGAGCTCGGTGACGCCGGCGAAGAAGCGATCGGCGGCCTCGCCGTGTTCCGCGTTGGCGGCCTTGAACAGGTTCTCGTCGAGCTCCCGGCCGTCCGCGGTCCGGAGCGCCGCGTGTCCGATGGCGGCTCCCCCGGCAGCGAGCACGGCCGCCCACGCGATCCTGCCCAGTCCTCGACCCAGCTCCATCAGCGACCCATCATGCGACAATCTCCTGAACCCGTCAGGGTCGACGCCGGCTCAGGAGATCCCATCATGCGACGCGAGCAGGAAGATCCGAACGACGCGATCCCCGAAGGGAAGCCATCGTTCGAGTACCGGCGGGAGAACACGGGGGTCAAGTCCGTCGCCCTCGGCACGGCCGCGCTCCTCCTCGTGATCTTCATCCTCCAGAACCTCGACGAGGCGAACATCGACTTCCTGTTCTGGGACTGGGACGTGGCGACCGCGTTGCCGATCGGGATCGCCGCCGCACTCGGGTTCGTGATCGGCTGGAGCGTGAACTGGCTCCGGCGGCGCGCCAAGCGGAACCTCTAGGCGCCCGCCTCGATCTGGCGCTTCTGTCCCAGGGTCCCGTGGCGGATCCCGAGCTGCGCCCCGCCGACGGCGTTGAGGCCGGCGGCGACGACGCGACCGAGGGGTCCGCGGAACGTGTAGCTGACCTCGTGCCGCAGCACGCTTCGATCCCGAGGCAGCCGGCCGACCGAGGTGTCGATCGTCGCATCGAGCGGGCCCCGGAGCCTGATCGTCGCGTGCGAGGGAGGCTCCCATCGGAGGATCTCGCCGCGAACCTTGACCCGGACACCCATGAAGGACATCACCACCGAGTACGTGGAGCCGACGCCGAGCCCTCCGTCCGGGACCCGCACGCTCACGACGTGGCGCTCCCAGTGCGGGATGTTGCCGGGGTTGCTCACCACCTCCCAGACGCGTTCGGGAGGAGCGTCGACCTCGACCGAGAACTCCGCCGTGCTCATCCGACCTCGGCGCTGCCGCTCGCCCAGCCGCGCCACCACACGAGCCGCGACGGAGCGAGCCGGACGAGCGCCTCGGCGTCCGGATCGATCTCCGTCGCGAGCGTCCGAGCCGACTTCGATCCGCTCCCGAGGTCGTCGAGCACATGGATCGATCCCGTGCCCTGCACCATCGCGCCGACCATGTCGCGGGCGCGCCACGCGGAGGCCTCGTCGACGGTGAGCGCCGCCGGCGCATCCGGGCCGGCAGCCGTCAGCGCGAGCGTCTCCGCCGGCAGGGCGGCATAGAGCGCGTGCGCGTCCGCGCGCCAGCGTGCCGGGACCACGACCGGACCGCGCTCCCCGACGAGCGTGAGGGCACCGATGCCGTCCGTCCCGAGAGGTTGCCTCACCTCGGGCGGCAGGGCCGCCAATGGGTCGTCCCCTTTCGTGGATCGCCGGAAGGTCTCATGCGACGTCGACGAGCCGCCCCATCGACCCCTTCCCTCCTGCACGCCGTCTTCGTCGACGAGGGCGGTCCGCTCGAGCTCGATGCCGACGAACACCCTGCCGGGCGGTGTCCACGCGAAGGGCACCTGCTTCGCGTCGAAGGCGTAGCCGGCGAAGAACCGGGCGTTCTTCTTGCTGAACGCGCCCGTGGCTCGGGCGATCGAGGTCGCCCCCGCCACCGCGTCCCCCCACGTGCTGCGATCGAGAGCGTCGTAGAGCTTGGCCGCGCCGGAGAACGAAACGGCCAGCTCGCCGTGGCGCACGAGGCCCGCCGCGGAGGGATCCGTCCTCCAGGACCGCGTCTTCACCGAACGCCGGGAGGTGGTCAGCCACAACCGGCCACCCGAGTAGGCGAACACCAAGGGCGTGCAGTGCGGACCGCTCGGCGCGGACGTCGCCGCGTAGCAGAACTGGCCTTGCTCCAGCACGGACTGGACCGCGGTGGACAGGAAGCTCATGCCGTCACCTTCGCACGGGCGGCGAGCGGCGGCCACGCGATCATCAGCGCCGTCCAGACGAGATGGCTCGCGAGCGGGGCGACGATGCCTCCCGTCCACGCGGCCAGAGCGGTCCAGAGTGCGCCGCCGACCACCGCGCCGGCCAGCAGCGGGATGCTCCCCCACGCGGCGTCCACGACCACCCAGGCGACCCATGCGAGCAGCGCGCCCGCTGCGACGGATGTGGCCGCGCTGAGCTCGGTGAGGACGAGGCTTCGCCAGAACAACTCCTCGCCCGGAACGACGATCGCGAGTGTGAGCGCGGTGACCGCGAGGGTGCTCACTTCCTCCTCACGCCGATACACGGCCACCACGGATCGCCTGATGACCTCGTGTCGCGCTGCGAGATCGACCACCACTCGGGTGGCGCCGAACAGCAGGAGTCCCGACGCCACGCCGACCACTGAAGCGGTCGCCGACGTCGTCTCACGGCAGCACGAGGCATCACCGACGACGAGGGAGACGACCCCGAGCACGGCGAACGTCGTCGTGACGACGGGCCAGAAGGGGAGCCGACCGCTCGCGACGAGCCGCCACGCGACGGCCTGCGCCAGCGCTCCCACGACGATGACCGCGACGCGCATCAGCCGGGAGTGACCGGCCCACCCGGCGTGCCGAGGAAACGTGTCTTCACCGCCACCTCCGCGGTGAACGCCGTCACGACCGCGAGGTAGTAGAACCCCGTCGCCGACTGCACGGCCGAGGCACGCTCGCCCTTGAGCACGGCCTTCACGAGCGCGGCGATCAGGGCCGTGGCCACCACCATGCCGAGTGCGATCCACGGTGCCAACGCGCCGGCGGTGAGCAGCGGGTTGATCGACGCGGACGTCTCGACGCCGGAGAAGCCCGCGCTGATCACCGCGATCGCCGCGACCGCCACGGACACCAGCAAGATCGTGGTCATCCTGTCGATCGGGCCGCGAGGCAGCTTGCGATCCGTCAGATACCAGTGACCGAGCAGGAGACCATCCGTCGCCGCCCCGAGCAACGCGGCCCCGGCCGCCAACTGGAACAAGGCCAGGACCCAGGACTGGCGGCCGGCGCCGGCCATCCACACGAGCACGGCGATCCAGGCCGGCACGCTGAGCAGCCCCACCACCCGGGCGGCGGCCTGCTGCCGAGCGAAGAGCAACACGGTCCACAGCACCGTCGCGCCGCCGGCCACGACGGTCGTCACGCGGAGGATGTCGCCGTTCGGGAACCGCCCGACCACGGCCGCGTCGACCGAGAGCCAGGTGAGCACCGCGAGGATCGTCAGGATCGCGCCGAGGAGCTTGAAGAATCCTCGCTTCACCTCGCCCCAGAGCGGGCTCAACCAGAGGAACAACGTGGCGCCGGCGACCGCTTCGGCCAGGACGACGGCCATGACGCCCGCGACCCCGGTCACGTTCCGCCCCGTCGCATCGCGCGGAGTCTACGGTGCCCCGCGTTCAGACTGGGCGCGGGTAGGCTGCGCCGATGGAGGACTGGCGTTCCTACGACGGCGTCGCGGAGACGTACCAACGGGTGCATGCGCCTCGGTTCGCGGAGGCGGCACGCGACCTCGTCGGCGCGCTCGCCATCGAGGAAGGGCAGCGGGTGCTCGACATCGGGACGGGGACGGGCGCCGCCGCGGAAGAGATCGCGCGCATCGGCGCGAGGGTCGCGGGGGTCGATCGTTCCGTGCAGATGCTGTCCGTCGGACACCGCGAGCGTCCGTCGTTGCCCTTCGTCGCCGCGGATGTGCTCGATCTCCCCTTCCGCGACCGGACGTTCGACGTCGTTGCAGGGAATTTCGTCTTCGCGCACTTCGCCAAGGTCGAGACCGCGCTGTTCGAGCTGACGCGGGTACTCACACGCGGGGGGAGGATCGGCTTCACGACCTGGTCGGACGGCAAGGACGCGTTCCAGGACACCTGGGTCGAGCTGATCGAGGGCGTCATCCCCCGAGACATGCTCGCGCCCGCGTACGCGGGAGCCGCCCCCGGACACGATCGATTCAAGAACCCACAGGCGATCGAGGACGCGCTCCGGAAGGCCGGGTTCCGGCAGATCCGGACCGAGCGGAAGCGCTATCAATGGACCTACCCGCGGGACGACCTCGTCGAGGGCTTGGGGACGTGGGCGGTCGGTCGCTTCGCTCGGAACATGCTCGGGGAGTCGAGCTGGGCATCGTTCCTCGAGCGCGCGCGGACGACGTTCGCGGATCGCTTCCCCGACCCGCTGAACGACTTCCACGACGTGATCGTCGCGGTCGCCACGCTGCCTTAGCTGAGGTCGAGGACCCGGAACTCCTCGGCGTGCTCGACGCCGATCTTCTGGCCGGCCGCGACGGCGTCCTTGCCGAGGAAGTCCTCGTAGAACCGGATCCCCTCTGAGAGCTGGCTGTCGTGCTTCGCGAGGGCCTCGACCTTCGTCGTGAAGTAGCCCGTGATGTCCTCCACGTGGTTGGGCTCGTTCGTCCAACCGAGCCAGAGGTCGAAGACGTCTTGCGTCGCGAGGCCCTCCGCGAGCTGCTCGGGGAAGAAATGGGGGTTCCCGCTTCCCGGGTAGCACGCGTCCAACGCCACGAAACCGGAGGCCCGATGATCCGAGTGGTTGTAGTACCTGCCCTCGAAGAACACCGCGGTCGGGTCACACGCAACCACGGTTTCGGCGCGGATCTCCCGGATCCGGCGCACGACGCCGTCTCGCACCTCGGGCGTGTTCTCGAGCTCGCTGTCGGAGATCGCGCCGACGCGGAGGCTCGCGAGCCCCATCAGCTCGGCGGCCTCCTCGCTCTCGCGGAGCCTCGTCGCCGCGAGCTCGGCCCTGTCCCTCGCGCCATCCTGCGACCCTCGGTCGCCGTTCGTGAGGATCAGCAGATGGACCTCACGGCCGGCCGCCGCCCACTTCGCGAGCACGCCGCCCGCACAGATCTCGGCGTCGTCGGGATGCGCGAAGATGCCCAGGACCGGCCCGGTCCGCGGGGCCTGTTCTTCCTCGGTCACGCCGCCCGGTCGAGCACGAAGCGAACGAGTGCGCGCACGGGGACGCCCGTCGCGCCCTTCGGACCGAGATCGTTGCCCTTCTCGGAGAACGCCGGGCCAGCGATGTCCAGGTGGACCCACGGCACGTCGCCCACGAACTCCGCGAGGAACCACGCCGCCGTGATCGCGCCGCCCCAGCGCTCACCGATGTTCTTGATATCGGCGATGTTCGAATCGATCAACCGCCGGTACTCCTTGTGCAACGGCAACGGCCAGATCCAGTCGCCGGTCGATCGGCCGGCCTGGACGATCTCTTCCACGAGCGCGTCGTCGTTGCCCATCGCACCCGTGATGTCGGTCCCGAGCGCGATCATGCACGCGCCGGTGAGGGTCGCGGTGTCCACGATGCACGAGGGCTTCTTCTCGGCGAGCAGCGCGAGGGCGTCGGCGAGGATCAACCGCCCCTCCGCGTCGGTGTTGAGGACCTCCGACGTCTTGCCACCGTAGTGCGTGATCACATCGCCGGGCTTCTGGGCCGCTCCGCCGGGCATGTTCTCGGCGGAGGGGATCGCGGCGATCACGTTGATCTTCGGCTTCAGCCGGGCGATCGCCTTCATCGTCGCGAGGATCGACGCCGCCCCGCCCATGTCGATCTTCATCGTCTCCATGCCCTTCGCATCCTTGATCGACAGACCGCCGGAGTCGAACGCGACACCCTTGCCGGTGAGTGCGATCGGGGTCGATCCACCCGCGCCCTTGTAGGAGAGCTCGATCAGCCGCGGCGGGTTCACGCTTCCCTGGCCGACCCCGAGGATGCCGCCGAACCCCCGCTTCTTGAGGTCCGCCTCCGTCCACACCTTGCACGTGAGACCTTCGGCCTTCGCCATCGCCTGCGCCTCGCGCGCGAGCTGCGCCGGGGGGAGGTCGCCGGCGGGTGTGTTGACGAGGTCGCGCGCCCAGGCGACGGCATCCACGACGACCTCGGCGCTCTTGATCGCCTTCCGTCCGGCTTTCGTGTCGCCCTTGGCGCTCCCGACGACCGTGACCTTCGAGAGCACCTTGTGCTCGTTCTTGGACTTGTAGCGGTCGAAGCGATAGCCGCCGAGGCCCAGACCCTCCGCGGCCGCTTGCGCCACCTCGCCGACATCGCCTTTCACGGCCTGCGGGAACGTGGTGGCCGCGTGCCCGAAGCGCCCGACCGACGACGCGACACGCCCGAGCGCCTTGCGCATCGCGACGACGTCGAACTCTCGCCGTGCGCCCACGCCCTGGAGGAGGACGGCGTCCGCCGCGAAGCGGTCCCCGTTCCGCTTCGTGACGAGCAGCGACTCGCCCTTCTTCCCCGTGAACTTCGCATCGCGATATGCCTGCTCGAGGCCCATCTCCTTGACGCCGGGACCGAAGTCCGGCCCTTGGAAGACGGGCAGGATCAGGACGCCCGCCTTCACCGCCGGGGGTGTGTCCGTGGAGAACGAGAACGTCGTCACCGGGTGCAGCCTCCTTCGTCGGTCCTAAGGCAGAAGCAGCAGTGTAGCCACGAGACGCAACCGGGGACACCGGTACCCTGGCGTCTGTGAGAACGCTCGACATCCGAACGCTCGTCCATTTCTCCGAGGAAGATCCGCACCGGCGCACGCTGCTCGACGGCGACCGTTTGTGGTCCGAGATCGTCTGCCTCCAAGGGTCTCAGGGGGTGGGTCCGATCCGCGACGACGACGCCGACGGGCTCGTCGTCGTGCTCGCCGGCGAGGTCGCGACCCAGGTCGGGAAGGGTCGGGCCCGCATGAAGCAGTGGGAGACGGTCAAGGTCCCCGCCGGCATGGAGCTGACGTTGCGGAACGCTTCGGATGAGCCGGCGGTGGTGCTCGTGGTGGTCGCGCCACCGCCTTCCCGCTGATGGGTCTCGCAGGCGTCCGCCGGCCGACGCGAAGCTAGGCTTCCCGCATGGCGCGCGGGGCGGCGGTGGCGGCGACGCTCGCGACCGCCCGTGGTCCGCTCCCCGCGAGAGGCGTCGCCGCCACCGCCTCCGTGCTCTCCCCGGGCGGCGTGGCGTGGGACGACGACGGCACGATCGTCTTCGTCGGCCCCGCCGACGACCTCCCCTGGGAGCCGGTCTCGCTCGGCCGTGTCGACGAGGGGACGATCGTCCCCGGCTTCGTCGACTGCCACGTGCACCTACCGTTCGTCGGCTGGCGTGCGGACGAGTTCGAGGCCCGTCTGGCGGGGGTGTCCTACCGCGATATCCACGGGAACGAAGGCGGCATCTTCCGTTCGGCCCGCATGCTCGCCGAGGCCGACGACGAAGCGGTCCTGTCGTTCTCGAAACGGTTGGCCGTCGAGATGGCGGCGCACGGCACCACCTCGATGGAGCTGAAGAGCGGATACGGCCTCTCCGTCGAGGGCGAGCTTCGGCAGTTGCGGCTCGCCCGACGAGCTGCCGACGCGGTGCCGCAGACGTGTGCGGTGACGTTGCTCGCGTGTCACGCGATCCCCGACGGGTGGGCGCGGGAAGACTGGGTCACGACCGCGTGCGACGAGCTGATCCCCGCGGCCGCTGCCGAGGGGCTCGCGGACGCCGTCGACATCTACGTCGAGGACATCGCGTTCTCGCTCGAGGATCTGGCTCGTGTGGGGGCGGCGGCCTCGGCCGCCGGTCTGCCGCTCCGGGTGCACGCGGACCAGCTGGGGCCGAGCGGTGCGGCCGAGGCCGCCGCTGCGCTGGGCGCTCGGAGCGCGGACCATCTGAACCACGTGAGCGAGGCCGGGATCGCAGCGCTCGGCGGCGGCGAGACCGCGGCGGTCCTGCTCCCGGCGTCGACCTTCACGCTTCGGGCGTCGCCGGCGCCCGTCGCTGCGCTCCGGGACGCCCGCGCCGCCCTCGCGATCGCGACCGACCTGAATCCCGGCACCTCCCCCGTCTGCTCGATGCCCGAGACGATCTCGATGGCGTGCTCGATCTACGGGCTGACCCCGCTCGAGGCGCTCACGGCGGCGACGGCGAACCCGGCGTGGGTGCTGGGGCTCGACGACCGGGTCGGCACCCTCGAGCGGGGCAAGCGCGCCGACTTCGTGCTGCTGGACGCGCCGTCGTTCGCCCACGTGCCGTACCGGCCGGGCCACAACCCGGTCGTCGCCACGGTGATCGGCGGCGAACCGACGCCCTGAGCTCCTTCAGTCGAGGGGGCCGCGCACGGCCTCGGCGGCCGACACCAGCCCGCCGGATCGAACCAGGTCGACCGCGGCAGCGATGTCGGGACCGAACTCCCGGTCCGCCTCGAAGAAGGGGATCGCGTCGCGGAGCGCCCGTTTCACGGAGGCGGTCGCGGGACCGGGCTCGAGCGGCGCCCTGAGGTCGAGCGCCTGCGCGGCGCCGAGCGCCTCGAGCGCGAAGACCATCTCCGCGTTCGAGACGACCTCCCGGGCGTGGCGCGCGGCCGTCATCCCCATCGACACGTGATCCTCCTGACCGGCGGACGAGGGGATCGAGTCGACCGAGGCCGGGTGGGCGAGCGACTTCGACTCCGAGACGAGCGACGCCGCCGTGTACTGCACCAGCATGAACCCGCTGTTGAGACCACTTTCCGGAACGAGGAACGGGGGGAGCCCGTTCGAGAGCGCCGGGTCGAGCAACCGATAGAGCCGGCGCTCGCTGATGCTGGCCATGCCCACGGTGGCCAGGGCGAGCAGATCCATGGCGACCGCGACCGGTTGTCCGTGGAAGTTCCCTCCCGACACGATGTCCCCGTCATCGGGGAGCACGATCGGGTTGTCGGAGACGGCGTTGAGCTCGATCTCGAGGACGCCGCGCGCGAACCCGAGCGCGTCACGTGTCGCGCCGTGTACCTGCGGCGCGCATCGGAGCGAGTAGGCGTCTTGCACGAGGTGCTCGCTCTCCCGATGTGACGCGAGGATCGGCGATCCCTCCAGCAACCGGCGGAGGTTCGAGGCGCTCGCGGCCTGGCCGGGATGGGGTCGCAGGCGCTGGAGCCGGTCGTCGAACGGTGCGTCCGTCCCGAGCGCTGCCTCGATCGTCATCGCCGCGACCACGTCGGCGGTCCGGGCGAGCGTCGACAGCCGCTCGGCCGCGAGCGCGCCGATCGCCAGCATCCCCTGGGTGCCGTTCACCAGGGCGAGCCCTTCCTTGGCCTCGAGCGTGAGCGGTGAGAGCCCCGCACGCTGCATCGCTGCCGCCGCGGGCTCTGTGCCGACGTCCGTCAGCACCTCGCCCGCGCCGATCATCGGCAGCGCGAGGTTGGCAAGCGGCGCGAGGTCGCCGGACGCGCCGAGGGACCCCTGCTCCGGCACCGCCGGGATCATGTCGGCGTTGAGCATCTGCACCATCAGGTCGACGAGCTCGGGTCGCACGCCGGAGCGGCCCAGGGCGAGCACGTGGGCGCGGAGGAGCAGCATCGCGCGCGCTTCGGGCCGAGAGAGCGGACGCCCCACCGCCGTGGCGTGCGAGCGGACGATCCCGTGCTGCAGATCCGATGCCTGTGCTGGATCGACCCGCACGTTCGCGAGCGCGCCGAAGCCGGTGGTGACCCCGTAGACGACGTCGCCGGACGCGACGGCCTCATCGACCACGCGGCGCGCGGCGGTGACGCGGTCACGCGACGCGGCCGAGAACGACACATCGGCGCCCGCCGCGACCGCGGCCACGTCGGCCAGCGTGAGCGTCTCTCCGACCGCGACCGTCACGGCTGCGAAGGCTACTACCGAACGCGAAAACCTCCGAGATCAGCCTTCGCGGCCGACGACGAACCAGATCCCTTTGACCGGAACATCGCCGAGGTTCCACAGCCGATGGGGTCGGGTCGAGTCGAACGCGATCGAATCTCCGGGCCCGAGGGCGTACTCGTCGAAACCGAGTTGAACGCCCAGCCGTCCTTCCAAGACCACGCCGTATTCGCGTCCCGGATGGCGCATCATCTTCTCGTCCGAGGCCGAAGAGCCCCCGACGTCGTACACGACGTGGAGGAAGTCCACGTGCTCGTGCTGATGGCTCGTCAACCGCTCCCATTGCACCCCGGAATCGAGGTCGATCACGTGTCGATCCCCCAACCGCACCATCGGACCGTGATGAGGGGCTTCGCCGGGGTCCGTGCCGTCCTCGATGCCGGACGCCGTGGAGCCGTTCCCACCTCCGAAGATGTCGTCGACCGAGACGCCGAGCTCCGTGACGATGTCGTAGAGCGTGCTCACGGAGGGCTTGGACTGTCCCGACTCGATCTGCGAGATCATGCTGGCCGAGAGACCGATCCGGCGAGCAAGCTCGCGCTGGCTGATCCCGATGCGATCTCGCTCCTCTCGAAGCCTCGTCCCGATGTCTTCCAACTCGCCGGCCACAGCACCTCGACGCTCTCGTCGGCCGAAGGATAGCGTTCAGTCTCACTGAGACTACTCGATGGTGGATCCTGGTGTGAAGCGTCGCTGAACGATCTCGCGCGCCTCTGTGTGCTCGGCGGGATTGCCTAGCCAAGCCCTCGCAAGGTATGTAGTGTGCCTGAACGGTGAGGGGGCTCCCGCAAGAGTGGCAGTGATCGTCGGTCGCTCGGTCGAGGGGCGCGGGCCGGGGCACCGGACGCCGAGTCCGTCGGTCGAGCTCGGGGGTGGCAGGTGACGTCGAAGATCCTGCTCAGCGGTGGATGTGTGCTCACGCTCGGCACGAAGACCCCCAATCTCATACGGGGTGACGTCCTCATCGACGACGGCCTGGTCGCCGAGGTCGGCGCCGGGATCCGGGCCCGCGATGCCGAGCACGTGGATGCCACCGACACGATCGTCATGCCCGGCTTCGTGGACACCCACCGTCATGCCTGGAAGTCACTCTCCCGGAACGTCGGCGCATGGCCACCGGGTGGCGAGACGGCGGGAGCGAGCGACGTGTTCCGGCCCGAGGACGTCTATGCCGCGACGCTGATCGGCTTGCTCGGGGCGATCGAGGCCGGGATCAGCACCGTGGTCGATTGGTCGGCGATCCCGACGGATGACGCGCTCGCGGACGCCGCGCTCCAGGCACACGTGGATGCCGGGATGCGGACGGTGTTCGTCCATGCCCCGCACGGCGGCGCGCAGGACCAGGGATCGACCGCACCCGGGATCCGGCGGCTCTTGGCGCGCCTGACCGACGCCGCCGGGCCGCTCACCACCATCGCGTTCGGATCCGAAGTGTCCGACGCGAACGACCTCACACGAGTCGAGCTCGAGTGGGCGATGGCCCGTGAGCTCGGACTGCGGATCCACGCACACGTCGATGGGGAGACCTCCGGACCCGGAGCGATCGCGCAGCTCGCCGGGCGCGGGCTCCTCGGGGAGGACGTGACGCTCGTGCACTGCTCCTCGCTCGGCGACGAGGACGTCGATGCGATCGCCTCATCCGGAGCGTCGGTGTCTCTCGCGCCGTTGAGCGAGAGACCGGGACGCGGGTCGCCGCCGATCCAATCCTTGATCGACCGGGACATCCGCCCGGGCCTCGGCGTCGACGAAGAACGGCTGACCCCGGGTGACCTGTTCGCCCGGATGCGCGCCACGATCTCGATGCAGCACGCAACCGTCTTCGATCGCAAGCTCGCAGGGAAGGCCGGCGTGCCGCGACTGATGAGTACGCGGGATGTGATCCGCCACGCCACCGTCGACGGCGCCCGCGCGGCGGGGTTGGGAACGGTCACCGGATCCCTCGAGCCGGGCAAACACGCCGACATCGTCATGCTGCGGACCGACCGCCCGAACATCTTCCCGATCAACGACCCGATCGGCGCAGTGGTGTGGGGCATGGACACGTCGAACGTCGACCGGGTGTTCGTCTCGGGACGCGCTGTGATGCGAGGCGGCGTCCTCGACGCGGACGTCGCCCGCGCCCGGAACCTCGCGACGGTCGCTCGTCGACGGATGAACGAGTCATCCGAAGCGACCTCGGACACGGTGTCGGCGGGGGGCGCATGAGCGTCGCACGGGCGCCCTCCTCTGCCCTGACCTCGTTCGTCGTCGGCTCTCGCTACCTGCCGGTGTACATCGCGCTCCTCCTCCTCGTCATCGTGGCGTCCATCTGGGCGCCGGCAACCCTGAGTGGTGTCGCGTTGCGCGCCGTCGCTCCCTACGGGGCGGTGCTCGGGATCGCCGCCCTCGGCCAGATGTTGGTGATCATGACCGGGGGGATCGACCTCAGCGTCCCCGGGACGATGAGCCTGGCTGCGGTGATCATGGTCGGTGTCGGGGACGGATCGGACGAGCGCATCTGGATCGCCATCGCCACGGCGCTCGTCGCCGCCGCGATCGTCGGACTCGTCAACGGCATCCTCATCGGCGGGCTCAAGCTGAACGGGCTCATCATCACGCTCGCGGTGGGCCTGATCGTGGTCGGAGTGGTGAATCGCTACGGAAGCACCTTCCCCGTCCAGAGCCCGGTGCCGACGGGGTTGTCCGAGTGGACCTCTGCCCGCATCCTCGGGGTCAGCCCCATCTTCTGGATCGGCGTCGCACTCACCAGCCTCCTGGTCGTCGGCCTTCGCTATACGGGGGCCGGTCGCAGGTTCCAAGCGGTGGGCGCCAACCCGGTGGCCTCCCAGGTCGTCGGTGTGCGCGTGACGGTGAACCAGATCCTCGTCTACGTGGTCGCCGCGGTCCTGTACGCGATCGCAGGCGTCGCACTGGCGGGGCTCCTTCGCACCCCCGGGGTGGCCGTCGGTTCGACGTATCTCCTTGGGCCGATCGCGGCGGTGGTGATCGGAGGCGCATCCTTGACGGGAGGTCTGGCCAGTCCGTTGTCCACGTTCGCGGCTGCCCTGTTCCTCACGGGGCTGAACCAGATGTTACGGACGATGGGACTGCCGACCGCCCTCCAGTTCGTCGTGTTCGGTGTGGTCATCATCGGAGGCATGTTGGTGTCGGGCGACCGGATCGTCCGGGCCGTCGAGCAGTTGATCCGAGAGCGGAGACGGCCGGATCGCTCGCGCACGCCGACCCTCCCCGGTTCCGCAGGGGAACGTGCCTGGAAGGAGGAGGGTATGTGACGGTCTCACGGATCCGGGAACACCAGAGTGATCGACTCGATGGGAGGAGGAACATGCAACGGTTCAGGATCATCGGCTTCATCGCCGTGCTGGCGTTGGTCGCAGCGGCATGCGGAGGCGACGAGGAGACACCGGGCGGCACACCCACCCCGACCGGTGCCACCGGGAGCGGCGCACTGTCGGACTACGGGGAGAGCACCGATGCCGACCCGGCTTTGGTGGACAAGGCCCTCGGGCCCGTCGAACCGTCCGATGAGGCGAGCTGGAACATCATCCTGGCTTCCATCGCGCGGGCCGAGCAAGACCTCGATCAAGCCACGATCGACAAGGCGATGGAGTGTTGGAGCAACCAGCAATGTGACACCGGGACCGGTGGTGAAACGGTCATGGGCTACGCCGACGGCGGCGGGGACACGGTGAACGTCTGGCGCGCGGTGAGCCACATGGAGGCGATCCTCCAGGCACTCACCTACGACGAGATCGGGACCATCGTGTCCACCGAGGCAGATTTCAACCCGGATCCTGCCGTCCACGCGAACGACATCAGGTTCCTGATCCAGCGAGGGGTCGACTTCATCGTCGGCTACCCGGACGTGGGGGTGGCCCTCGCCGATGCGGTCAAGGAAGCCGACGCTGCGGGCATCCCGTATGTCTCGTTCTCGGCCGGCTGGGTCGGCCTTCCCGATCAGGATGGTGCCCTCACCCCCGGTGAGGACTATCTGACGGTGGTCGGTGAGGACCTGTGTGAGCTCGGCAACAGCTTCGCGGACGTGCTGAACGAAGGCGTCGGAGACGGCGAGGTCGCGATCCTCGGCGGGACCCCGGGCAACGCCCTGTCCCTCGGCTGGCAACGGTGCACCGTCGATTCTCTCGCCAGTGGGATCGATCTGGTCAACCCGCCGGCCAACGAGAACAGCACGACCGGCGACACCAGTTGGTACCCGCCCGCGATCCCCGGTGTGTATCAGGGCCTGCTGACGACCAACCCCGAGATCAAGGGCTGGGCGTACGAGTACGCCGACGGGATGAACATCGGTCTGCAGACGTATGAGGATCTGGGCATCCCGGTCGAGAACCTCACCGTCGCGTTGCGCACCGACGAGCAAGATCTGTTCTGTGACTGGGCGGATCGGAACGAACCCACCTACAAGATCTGGTACTCGGCGGGTGGCAACTTCCAGTCACGGGTCGGCGTCACCGCGGCGATGCTGTCGCTCGCGGGCGCCGAGATCCCGGCCGAGGTCGTCGTGCCACACGTGATGCGCGAGGTGACGGCCGATGACTGCGATCCCGATCGCGTCGCTCCGTCCGTGTCCGGCACCTCGCTGGCGCCGGACGCGGTCCTGCAACTCATGTTCGGCGGCTGATGAAAGGAGGCGAGACCGGAGGAGCGTCGGCCCCCGGCGGCCGGGTCCTCGAGCTGCGCGGCGTCTCGCGGCAGTTCGGGGCGGTTCGAGCGCTGACCGATGTCAGCTTCGACTGCCGTGCCGGTGAGGTACACGCCGTCGTCGGCGAGAACGGCTCGGGGAAGTCGACGCTCCTCGGGATCGCGAGTGGGTTCGTCGACCCCGATCTGGGCACGGTCCAGATCGGGGGCGAACCCCTTCGCCGGGATTCCCCAGCGCGGGCCCGGAAGCTGGGCCTGGCGATGGCCTACCAGGACACCTCGCTGATCCTGCCCGAACCCGTGAAGAACAATCTCTTCCTGGCGGCGCCCGAGGACCAGCGACCGCCGTTCTGGAAACGGAAGAAGTGGGCGAGGAAGCTGCTCGCCGAGTTCGACCTCGATCTGGAGCTGTTCCCGGATGCCCCGGCCGGCTTCCTCTCCCTGGCCGACCGGCAACTCTTCGAGGTGGCGAAGGCGCTCGTCACCGACCCGAAGGTGCTCCTGCTGGACGAGCCGACCACCGCGCTGGGACCGGACGAGGTGGCGGCACTGCACCGGGTCGTCGTCGCCTGTAGGCGTCGGGGCGTCGGCGTGGTGTATGTGAGCCATCGTCTGCCGGAGGTGCTCGAGATCGCCGACCGCATCACCGTCCTTCGCGACGGGAGGAACCGCGGTACGTTCGATTCGAAGGGCACGACCGAGGCAGCGCTCGTCGAGTTGATCGTCGGCCGTCCCTTCGAGGCCGCCTTCCCGCCCCCCGACCCCCAGGTGGGCGATCCTCGCGAGGTGCTCGTGGTCGACGGCCTCCAAGGCCAGTCCTTCGGGCCCGTCAGCTTCACGCTGGAGAACGGCGAGATCGTAGGGGTCGCCGGCGCCGAAGGAAACGGTCAGCCCCAGCTCTTCGACTGCCTGGCGGGCCGCCAGCCGCCGAAGGCGGGACGCGTCGTCTGCGACGGCAAGGAGCTGTCCCTGATCTCGACCCACGAGGCGGTGGGAGCGGGGGTGATGCTGCTCCCCGGTGATCGCAAGCACGAGGCCTTGATGCCCGTGCTCGGCGTCAGGGTGAACGCGACGATCCAATCGTTGCGCCGATTCTCCGTGCTCGGTCTCCTGAGGAGGCGGGCAGAGCGGCGCGCCGTCACCGACCTCGTCGAACGGCTGGAGATCAGGACACCGTCGCTCGAGCAACCCGTCGAGTTCCTCTCCGGCGGGAATCAGCAGAAGGTCTCCGTGTCGCGCAGCTTCCTCAAGGAGCCGTCCGTGATCCTCGCCTACGAGCCGACGCAAGGAGTCGACGTCGGCTCTCGATTCGACATCTACAGGGCCCTGCGCACCCGCACCGATCGAGGGACGGCGCTGCTCGTGAAGTCGAGCGATCCCATCGAGCTCGCGGGGCTGTGCGATCGCGTGCTCGTGATGTCGCGGGGCCAGATCATCGAGGAGATCCCGGGCGACGAACTGGACGAGCTGCGCATCGTCGAGGCGATGGTGCGAGGACCCGGTCTGTCCAAAGCAGGGCGGTCGCCCCTCGGGATCGCGATGCCCAAGGCACCGTCGGCGAACGGGCATCCATGAGCGAGCGGACCGAAGCCGCCCGACGCGCCGTCCGGAAGGTCCTCCGCGACGCTCGCGACAAGAACAAGTGGCGCAAGATCGTCCGGTTCCGTCTCTGGATGCCGGTGGTGCTCCAGATCTTGCTCGTCGCGGCGCTGCTCTGGTACACGACCTGGCGGTTCCCCGGCTTCGTCAACGCCACCAACATCAAGCAGATCCTCATCCTCGCGCTTCCCCTGATCGTGGCGGCGATGGCGCAGAACCATGCGCTCCTCGTCGGGTATCTCGATCTCTCCGTCGGCGGCATGATCAGCCTCGGGGTGGTCACGGCCTCCTTCTTGATCGGCGCCGAGGCCTCCGTCTCCGACATCGCGATCGGGATCGGCGTCATCCTGCTCAGTGGCGTCGTCCTCGGCCTCGCGAACGCCGGGCTGATCCGAGGCCTCAAGGTTCCCTCGATCATCGCCACGCTCGCCACGTTGAGCATCTTGGACGGGATCTCCCTGACTATGCGGCCGACGGCCCAGGGCGTCATCAACCCCGACTTCGTCTCGGTGCTCACGACGAGCGTCGGACCGATACCCGTGGCATTCATCGTCGTCGTCGCCCTGGCGGCTCTCGCCGATGTCTGGCTCCATGCGTCGGGGTCGGGACTCCGGCTGCGCGCGGTGGGGTTCGACGAGCGGTCGGCGAAACGCGGTGGCGTCCGCACCAACTGGCTTCGGGTCCGAGCCCTCCTCTTGTCGGCCGTGCTGGCGGCGGTGGCGTCGTTCTTCGTCATGGCCAGATCCCCGATCGGCAACGCATCGGTCGGCTCGACGTTCGCGCTGAACAGCATCACCGCGGCCGTCCTCGGAGGCGCGTCCCTCGCAGGGGGCAGGACCACGTTCATCGGTGGGACGGTGGCGGCGATCCTGCTCGCGCTCATCCTCACCGTCTTGCCGTACCTCGGCCTGTCACCCAACGACGGACCGATGATCATCGGCCTCCTGGTCCTCATCGGGATCGTGCTGTTCCAGCTCGGCGACATCAAGGAGCTCGTCAAGCGGAACTACAAGCGGGCCAGGCGTCTGGTGGTCGGGAGCCGCCCGCCGAAAGCCGCCCGCCTTCCCGCCTTCTATCCGGCTGGGACCGATTTCGGCGTGGCGCCGTCCGGGAAGACATTGATCCAGGGCGGGACCGTCCTCAGCCTTGACCCCGCGCTCGGCGACTTCACCACCGGGGACGTGCTGATCGAAGGAGACACGATCCTCGCCGTCGGCCCCGGTCTGGCCAACGGCCAGGTCGAGACGATCGACGCATCGGGCATGATCGTGATGCCCGGGTTCGTCGACTCCCATCGTCACATCTGGGAAGGACTGCTCCGGAACATCGGGACGGACGTCCCCCTGGAGGGACGGTCCAGCTACATCTCGTTCGTCTTGCACAAGCTGGCGCCCGCCTTCCGGCCGGAAGACGCGTACATCGGCGATCTGATCTCGGCACTCGGCGCGATCGACGCCGGCGTGACGACGCTGCTCGACTGGTCGCACATCCAGGGCTCGCCCGCGCACACCGACGCGGTGATCCAGGCGCTGAAGGACTCGGGGTTGCGCGCCGTCTTCGCCTACGGGTTCCCCTGGTGGGGGAAGTGGGAGGAGCGCCAGCCGAGCTGGTTCGTGCGCGCGGCGACGGAGCACTTCTCGACGAAGGACCAGATGTTGACGCTGGCCCTGGCGGCACCCGGGCCCGAGTTCACCGACTTCGAGGTCTCGCGGGATCACTGGAAGCTCGCCCGCGAAGCGGACGCCCGGATCACGACCCACGTCGGCGTCGGGAGCTACGGACAGGATTCCAAGGTCCAGGAGATGGGCGAGGCGGGACTGCTCGGCCCGGACACGACGTACATCCACTGCACCACGCTGAACGACACCGAGATCCAGATGATCGTGGACACCGGCGGCACGGTGTCCCTGGCCTCGCCGGTCGAGATGATGATGGGCCACGGGATGCCCCCGATCCAGAAGTTCCTCGACCGGGGCCTTCGCCCGAGCCTGAGCGTCGACGTGGAGACGAACGTGCCGGCCGACATGTTCAACCAGATGCGCTCCGTGCTGGCCCTCCAGCGCTCGCTCGCCTCCGCCGAAGGCAAGCCGCCCCTTCCCCCGGGTGAGGTCCTCGCCTGCGCCACCATCGAGGGGGCTCGCGCGAACGGGCTGGACGCGACGGTCGGATCGCTGACGCCGGGCAAGAAGGCGGACGTCATCCTGTTGCGAACGGATCGGATGAACGTGACACCGTTGAACGACCCGGCGACCGCGGTGGTCGCCGGCATGGATACGAGCAACGTGGACACCGTCTTGATCGGCGGCCGGGTGATGAAACGGCACGGCGAGCTCCTCCACGTGGACTGGCCGGCGGTGCGACGGATGGCCGCCGAGTCCAGGGACTTCGTGGTTGCCAAGTCGGGCTTCAAGCTTCCGAGCATCTGATGGAAGAGGAGATGAGGGATATGACGATGACGACGGACGGCTTCCCGGTGGCGACGACCCCCGCCCCCGGTATCGCCGGTGTCGACTGGGAGGTCCGCGTCGACTTCGAGCGTCTCCGCACGTACCGCCTGGATCGCGCCAGGGAAGCGCTCGAGGCATCCGACCTCGGCGCCCTCCTCCTGTTCGACACCAGCAACATCCGGTACGTCACCGCGACGCAGATCGGCTACTGGGCCTTCAACAAGGGTGAGCGCTACGCCCTGCTCACGCGCACCGGACGACCGCGGATCTTCGACTTCGGCTCGGCGGCGAAGGCGCACCGCCTGCAGCTCCCTCATCTGTACGACGAGACCAACTCGGTCGGCGGCAACACGGGGCTCCAAGGCGCGATCCATCCGCGCGTCGGCCTGCAGACGCGCGCGGTGCAGGAGATCAAGTCGATCATGGCCGAGGAGGGCGTCGGGGACATGCCGCTCGGTGTCGACGTCGCGGAGACGTCGATCTTCCTCGAGCTCGCCAAGGCGGGGATCGAGGTCCGCGACGGCCAGCAGGTCATGGCCGATGCTCGCGAGATCAAGAGTCCCGACGAGCTCATGCTGCTGACGCAGGCCTGCGCGATGGTCGACGGCGTCTACCAGGACATCTTCGAGGCGCTCAAGCCGGGCGTCCGCGAGAGCGACATCGTCGCGCTCGCGCACGCCCGGCTCTTCGAGATGGGCTCGGAGTTCGTCGAGGCCATCAACTCGATCGCCGGCGAGCGTTGCAGCCCGCACCCGCACGTGTTCTCCGATCGGATCATCCGTCCGGGCGACCAGGCCTACTTCGACATCATCCACGTCTTCAACGGCTACCGGACGTGCTACTACCGCACGTTCGTCGTCGGCCGGGCGACGCAGGCGCAGCGCGACGCGTTCGCCCGGTCGCGCGAGTGGATGGACGCCGCGATCGACCTGGTGAAGCCGGGCGTCTCCACCGACCAGATCGCGGCGGTGTGGCCGAAGGCGGAGGAGTTCGGGTTCCAAGACGAGATGGACGCGTTCGGGTTGCAGTTCGGCCACGGCGTCGGCGTCGCCCTGCACGAGCGACCGATCATCACGAGACTGAACTCGTTCGTGGACCCGCTCGAGATCAAGGAGGGCATGCTCTTCGCGCTCGAGACGTACTGTCCCGCCACCGACGGGAGGTCGGCGGCGCGGATCGAGGAGGAGGTCGTCGTCACCGCCGACGGCTGTCGCGTGATCACGTTGTTCCCGTGCGACGAGCTCATGGTCGCGAACGAGTACTAGGACGAGAGGGACGGGACGAGATGGTGGACACGATCCAAGGCGCGGACCTCGACACCAGGCTGTCGATCTATCGGATGATGCAGGAGGGCCGCCTGTTCGAGAAGCGCGCCCAGGACCTGTTCCTCGAGGGCCTCGTGAAAGGGACCTCGCACCTCGGGATCGGTCAGGAGGCCGTCGCCGCAGGCTTCGCCGCCGCGCTCCAACCCGAGGACCTCGTGTTCTGCACCTACCGCGGTCATGTGCATACGTTGCTGCGCGGCGCGCCCATGGGAGCGTTGATGGCGGAGCTGCTGGGTCGCGCGAACGGGATCTGCGGTGGCAAGGGCGGCTCGATGCACCTCACCGACGTCGCTCACGGTGCGATGGGCTCCTACGCGATCGTCGGCGCGCACATGCCGATCGCGGCGGGCGCGGCGTGGGCGGCGAAGGCGCGCGGAACGGGGCAGGTCGCCGTGTGCTTCTTCGGCGACGGAACGACGAACATCGGCACGTTCCACGAGGCGCTCAACATGGCAGCGGTCTGGGAGCTCCCGGTCGTGTTCGTCTGCGAGAACAACCTCTACATGGAGTACACGGCGATCCGTGACGTCACCGCGGTCGAGCATCCGGCAGCGGATCGTGCGGCCGCCTACGGGCTCGAATCGATCCTCATCGACGGGAACGACGCGGACGCGGTCCACGCGGTCGCGGTCCGCACCGTGGCGCGGGCGCGAGCGGGCGAAGGACCGTCCCTGGTCGAAGCGGTCACGTACCGCCACGGCGGGCACTCGAGAGCCGACCCCGGCAAGTACCGACCCGCCGAGGAGGTCGAGGAGTGGTTGGGCCGCGACCCCATCCCCTTGTACCGCGAGCGACTGCTGGCCGCAGGGGCCGAAGAAGAGACGCTCCAGGGCATCGAGCGCGACGTCCGGGACGCGGTCGACCGCGCGACCGAGGAGGCCCGCGAAGGACCGTTCCCCGATCCCGGCGCCCTCGAGACCGAGCTCTGGGCCGACGGAGGCGCCGCATGGCGGAACTGACGTACCGCGAGGCGGTCGCTCGTGCCATCGGCCAGGAGATGGAGCGCGATCCTTCGGTGTACTTCCTCGGGGAGGACGTCGCGGCGGCGGGCGGCGTGTTCAAGACGACCGAAGGGCTGCTCGAACGTTTCGGACCCGAGCGGGTCCGCGACACGCCGATCAGCGAGCAGGCGATCATCGGGGCCGCGATGGGTGCGGCGATGAACGGGCTCCGGCCGATCGCGGAGCTGATGTTCAGCGACTTCTTCGCGGTGTGCTGGGACATGGTCGCGAACCAGATCGCGAAGGCCCGGTACATGACCAACGGGCAGGTCGAGCTGCCGATCGTGATCCGGACGGCCAACGGCGGCGGCGTGCGATTCGGCGCACAGCATTCTCAGAGCGTCGAGACGTGGATGATGGCGATCCCGGGACTGAAGGTCGTCGTCCCCTCCACGCCCGTCGACATGATCGGTCTGTTCGCCGCCGCCGTGCGCGACCCGGACCCGGTGATCGTGGTCGAGCCCAAGGTGCTGTACGCGTCGAAGGGCGAGGTGCCCGACGGGGAGATCGTGGACCGGCTCGGCGTGGCACGCACCGTGCGAGAGGGCGGAGACGTCACGATCTGCGCGCTCGGCGCGATGGTCCCCAAGGCGCTCGAGGCGGCGGGACGGCTCGCCGACGACGGGGTCGCGGCCGACGTGATCGACGTGCGGTCGTTGGTCCCGCTGGACGTCCGCGCGATCGCGGACTCGGTGGAGCGGACCGGGCACCTCGTGACCGTCGAGGAGAACCCACGGCTATGCGGCTGGGGAGCCGAGATCGCGTCCATCGTCGCCGACGAGAACTTCTACGCCCTGGACGGTCCGATCGTTCGTGTGACGACACCGCACCTGCCGCTGCCGTCGGCCGACGTGTTGGAGGACGCCGCGATCCCCTCGGTCGATCGCATCGTCGACGGCGTGCGGCGCTCGCTGGGATGAGGGGCGACTCATGACCTCTCGTCACCTCGTCCGCCCCGGGCGCGAGCTCGAGCTCACCGCTCCACCGGGAACCTGGGCCGAGGGCCTCCGTCGCTGGTCGGTCGTGGACGAGGAGGTGCCGAGCGCGGTGCACACGGGGTTCGCGATCGTCGAGCTCGCCGGCGGCGGGCACATCCCCTGGCACGTCCACAGCTACGAGGACAGCCTCTATGTCCTGGAGGGCGAGGTCGTGGTCGACACCGGCGACGGCGCGAATCTCCTTCGACCGGGCGACTACGGGGTGACGCCGGTGGGGGCACCGCACGCGCTTCGGAATGTCTCCGAGGCGCCCGTTCGATGGGCGGCGATGTGGGCGCCGCAGCCACGCTCGCGGGTGCAGGGCGACACGTACCCGGTCCCGGGGCTGCCGGAGCGCGAGCCGACCCCGATCGACGTGCGGGATCCGCGCACGCGCTCGTTCGGGCACATCGACCCCGCCAACATGGAGGTGGACAAGCAGACGCAGGACATGCTGGCCGTGTCGGCGAGCATGCGGACGGCGCTCCTCGTCTACAGCGGCATCACCGTGAAGATGATGGTCGACGCCGATCTCGGTGCGCAGCTCCTGACCATGTTCATGGTGCAGTACGAGCCGCGTGGGGTCGCCGGGCGCCACGACCACCCGTACGAGGAGACCTACCTGATCCTCGAAGGGGAGGTCGACGCCGAATTCGACGGCGAGCGGTACCACCTCGTGCCCGGAGATGTGGCATGGGCAGGCGTCGGCTGCATCCACGCGTTCACCAACCCCGGCCCGGGGATCGTCCGGTGGCTCGAGACGCAGGCCCCACAGCCGCCCCATCGCCACTCCTACCGGTTCGCCCGCGACTGGGAGTACCTGAAGGAAGCGACGTCGAGCGAGGAAGGGATGGACACGGATGGCTGAAGCGGCAGTGGTCGTGGTGGGCGGGACCCAGGGACTCGGCAGGGATCTCGCGCGGCACTACGCCGAGGGCGGGCGCCGCGTCGTCGTGACGGGGCGGGACGCCGAGCGGGCGGCGGCGGCCGCCGCGGAACTGGGCGCGTCCGTCGAGGGGCTCGCGTTCGACCTCTCCGAGCCGACGACGATCGGACCGGCCCTCGCGGGACTCGGCTCCGTCGACCGGCTCGCGCTCGCCGCGCTCGACCGCGACCTGAACACGATCAAGGACTACGACATCGAGGCGGCGATCCGGCTCGTCACGTTGAAGCTCGTCGGCTACACCGAGGTGGTCCACGCGCTCCTGGACCGACTCACCCCCGACGCGTCGGTCCTCCTCTACGGGGGCTTGGCGAAGCTGCGACCGTATCCGGGCTCCACGACGATCACGACGATCAACCACGGCGTCGACGGGTTGGTGCGGACGATGGCGGCGGAGCTCCCGCCGATCCGCGTGAACGCGCTGCATCCGGGGATCGTCGGCGACAGCCCGTTCTGGGCCCCGAAGTCGGAGGCGCTCGAGGCGACGAAGGCGAAGACGCCCACGGGCCGACTGGTCCAGATGCGCGACGTGACGGACGCGGCGGTCTTCCTGCTGGAGAACCCCTCGATGCACGGCACGGAGCTCCGGATCGACGGGGGCTGGTCGCTCACATGACGGCACGCGTTGCCGTCCTCGGCGCCGGCAACATGGCGGGGGCGATGGTCGGCACGCTTCGCCGTGCGGGGCACGACGTCGTGGTCTGGAATCGCACGCGGTCGCGTGCCGAGTCGGTCGCGAACGCACACGGCGGGACGACGGCGCCGACGGTGGCCGCCGCCCTCGGCGATGCCGAGGTGGTGCTGAGCAGCCTTGCCGACGACGAGGCCGTGCTCGCGACCTACCTCGGTGAGGAGGGAGCGGCGAGCGCGTGCGGCCGCGACCACGTCGTCCTCGAGATGAGCACGATCGCGCCGGACACGGTCCGACGCGTCGGGGAGGCGGTGACGGCGTCCGGTGCTGCCTTCCTCGACGCCCCCGTCTCCGGAAGCGTCCCCACCGTCGAGAAGGGCGAGCTCACGATCATGGTCGGCGGGGATGCCGCGGCGCTCGAGCGCGCTCGGCCCGTCCTGGACGCGTTGGCCGTGAAGGTCTTCCACGTCGGCGCGCTCGGCGCCGGCGCGACGGTGAAGCTCGCGGTGAACGCCCTCGTCCACGCGATCGACGTGGGACTCTCTGAAGCGCTCGTGCTCGCGGAGAAGGCCGGTGTCGATCGGAGCGCCGCCTACGACGTCTTCGCCGCTGGAGCAGCTGCCGCGCCGTTCGTGCTCTACAAGCGTCCGGCGTTCGAGGACCCCGATAACGCGCCCCTCACCTTCACGCTCGATCTGATGGCGAAGGACCTCGACCTGATCCTCTCCCTCGCGCGAGAGGTGGACGCCCCGATGGGACAGGCGGAACGCAATCGCGAGGTGGTCGAGCGGGCGCTCGTCGGCGGGTTCTCCGGCCGTGACATGAGCGCCGTCGCGGAGTACCTCCGCCGATAGCTAGGTTCCCCAGTCCTCGAAGGGTTCGCGCCTCCCGAGAGTGAAGTTCCAGTACTCGCGGAGGTCGCTGCATCGCCCGTCCGCCTCGAACCGGAGGAGCAGGCATCCGGGGAGCGAGACCTCCTCGCCTTCGGAGATCATCGTCGTCCACCACTCGACCGCCACACGGTTGCCGTCGACGAACGGTCGTCCCATCGCCACCTTGGCGTCGCGCTGCTGACTGGTCACGCCATCCCAGTAAGCCCGGATCCCGTCATGGCCGACGTGCGGCTCCTCGAACGGGTTCGATCGGTAGCTCGCATCCTCCGTGAACAACGTGAGGACGAGCTCGGTGTCGCCGGACTCCCACGCCCTTCGATATCCCTCGATCCAATCGGTCAGATCCATGTCCCTCAGCGTATCC